>NZ_OZ243102.1:0-652500 GCF_965212185.1 Ekhidna sp.
CTAAAATAGATCCTGACTTTGGGGCGCAGAACATCACCACCACAGGAACGTTGAATGCCGACGGGATCGTTAACTTGGCAGCAGCAGGAGTAGCCACCAACGTGTTAGGTTCACTGGACGTGGTGGAAGCCACTACCCTCAATGGGGCTGTCACCTTGGGCGATGCATCAGGAGATGCGGTGACTGTGGTCGGCACTTCGACCTTCAATGAAAACATTGTTCTTGATGATGCTGCCAATGACGTAACGCTACAGCTCACCACACAAACAGTGGGACCAGCTAGTTTAATCGTCCCTGATCTGGCTGGCACGAATGAAACGATTGCTACGCTATCCGACATTGCGGGCTCTGATGACCTGGCTGATCTGAACGATGTGGTCATTGCCGATTATGGCACAGGTAAAATCTTAGTTGCCGATGGCACGGACTCTTACGATGAGCAGACCTTAAGTGGTGATGCGACGATCGCAACCAATGGAGCACTGACCATCGCCAACAATGCGGTGACTTCTGGTAAGATCAATGATGGAGAGATCGTCAATGCAGACATCAACGCATCAGCTGCTATTGCGGGGACTAAAATAGATCCTGACTTTGGGGCGCAGAACATCACCACCACAGGAACGTTGAATGCCGACGGGATCGTTAACTTGGCAGCAGCAGGAGTAGCCACCAACGTGTTAGGCACCCTTGATGTAGCGCAGCAAACAGACTTAGCTGGCGCAGGCATAGCCACCAACGTACGAGGTTCACTGGACGTGGTGGAAGCCACTACCCTCAATGGGGCTGTCACCTTGGGCGATGCATCAGGAGATGCGGTGACTGTGGTCGGCACTTCGACCTTCAATGAAAACATCGTTCTTGATGATGCTGCCAATGACGTAACGCTACAGCTCACCACACAAACAGTGGGACCAGCTAGTTTAATCGTCCCTGATCTGGCTGGCACGAATGAAACGATTGCTACGCTATCCGACATTGCGGGCTCTGATGACCTGGCTGATCTGAACGATGTGGTCATTGCCGATTATGGCACAGGTAAAATCTTAGTTGCCGATGGCACGGACTCTTACGATGAGCAGACCTTAAGTGGTGATGCGACGATCGCAACCAATGGAGCACTGACCATCGCCAACAATGCGGTGACTTCTGGTAAGATCAATGATGGAGAGATCGTCAATGCAGACATCAACGCATCAGCTGCTATTGCGGGGACTAAAATAGATCCTGACTTTGGGGCGCAGAACATCACCACCACAGGAACGTTGAATGCCGACGGGATCGTTAACTTGGCAGCAGCAGGAGTAGCCACCAACGTGTTAGGCACCCTTGATGTAGCGCAGCAAACAGACTTAGCTGGCGCAGGCATAGCCACCAACGTACGAGGTTCACTGGACGTGGTGGAAGCCACTACCCTCAATGGGGCTGTCACCTTGGGCGATGCATCAGGAGATGCGGTGACTGTGGTCGGCACTTCGACCTTCAATGAAAACATCGTTCTTGATGATGCTGCCAATGACGTAACGCTACAGCTCACCACACAAACAGTGGGACCAGCTAGTTTAATCGTCCCTGATCTGGCTGGCACGAATGAAACGATTGCTACGCTATCCGACATTGCGGGCTCTGATGACCTGGCTGATCTGAACGATGTGGTCATTGCCGATTATGGCACAGGTAAAATCTTAGTTGCCGATGGCACGGACTCTTACGATGAGCAGACCTTAAGTGGTGATGCGACGATCGCAACCAATGGAGCACTGACCATCGCCAACAATGCGGTGACTTCTGGTAAGATCAATGATGGAGAGATCGTCAATGCAGACATCAACGCATCAGCTGCTATTGCGGGGACTAAAATAGATCCTGACTTTGGGGCGCAGAACATCACCACCACAGGGACGTTGAATGCCGACGGGATCGTTAACTTGGCAGCAGCAGGAGTAGCCACCAACGTGTTAGGCACCCTTGATGTAGCGCAGCAAACAGACTTAGCTGGCGCAGGCATAGCCACCAACGTACGAGGTTCACTGGACGTGGTGGAAGCCACTACCCTCAATGGGGCTGTCACCTTGGGCGATGCATCAGGAGATGCGGTGACTGTGGTCGGCACTTCGACCTTCAATGAAAACATCGTTCTTGATGATGCTGCCAATGACGTAACGCTACAGCTCACCACACAAACAGTGGGACCAGCTAGTTTAATCGTCCCTGATCTGGCTGGCACGAATGAAACGATTGCTACGCTATCCGACATTGCGGGCTCTGATGACCTGGCTGATCTGAACGATGTGGTCATTGCCGATTATGGCACAGGTAAAATCTTAGTTGCCGATGGCACGGACTCTTACGATGAGCAGACCTTAAGTGGTGATGCGACGATCGCAACCAATGGAGCACTGACCATCGCCAACAATGCGGTGACTTCTGGTAAGATCAATGATGGAGAGATCGTCAATGCAGACATCAACGCATCAGCTGCTATTGCGGGGACTAAAATAGATCCTGACTTTGGGGCGCAGAACATCACCACCACAGGAACGTTGAATGCCGACGGGATCGTTAACTTGGCAGCAGCAGGAGTAGCCACCAACGTGTTAGGCACCCTTGATGTAGCGCAGCAAACAGACTTAGCTGGCGCAGGCATAGCCACCAACGTACGAGGTTCACTGGACGTGGTGGAAGCCACTACCCTCAATGGGGCTGTCACCTTGGGCGATGCATCAGGAGATGCGGTGACTGTGGTCGGCACTTCGACCTTCAATGAAAACATCGTTCTTGATGATGCTGCCAATGACGTAACGCTACAGCTCACCACACAAACAGTGGGACCAGCTAGTTTAATCGTCCCTGATCTGGCTGGCACGAATGAAACGATTGCTACGCTATCCGACATTGCGGGCTCTGATGACCTGGCTGATCTGAACGATGTGGTCATTGCCGATTATGGCACAGGTAAAATCTTAGTTGCCGATGGCACGGACTCTTACGATGAGCAGACCTTAAGTGGTGATGCGACGATCGCAACCAATGGAGCACTGACCATCGCCAACAATGCGGTGACTTCTGGTAAGATCAATGATGGAGAGATCGTCAATGCAGACATCAACGCATCAGCTGCTATTGCGGGGACTAAAATAGATCCTGACTTTGGGGCGCAGAACATCACCACCACAGGGACGTTGAATGCCGACGGGATCGTTAACTTGGCAGCAGCAGGAGTAGCCACCAACGTGTTAGGCACCCTTGATGTAGCGCAGCAAACAGACTTAGCTGGCGCAGGCATAGCCACCAACGTACGAGGTTCACTGGACGTGGTGGAAGCCACTACCCTCAATGGGGCTGTCACCTTGGGCGATGCATCAGGAGATGCGGTGACTGTGGTCGGCACTTCGACCTTCAATGAAAACATCGTTCTTGATGATGCTGCCAATGACGTAACGCTACAGCTCACCACACAAACAGTGGGACCAGCTAGTTTAATCGTCCCTGATCTGGCTGGCACGAATGAAACGATTGCTACGCTATCCGACATTGCGGGCTCTGATGACCTGGCTGATCTGAACGATGTGGTCATTGCCGATTATGGCACAGGTAAAATCTTAGTTGCCGATGGCACGGACTCTTACGATGAGCAGACCTTAAGTGGTGATGCGACGATCGCAACCAATGGAGCACTGACCATCGCCAACAATGCGGTGACTTCTGGTAAGATCAATGATGGAGAGATCGTCAATGCAGACATCAACGCATCAGCTGCTATTGCGGGGACTAAAATAGATCCTGACTTTGGGGCGCAGAACATCACCACCACAGGGACGTTGAATGCCGACGGGATCGTTAACTTGGCAGCAGCAGGAGTAGCCACCAACGTGTTAGGCACCCTTGATGTAGCGCAGCAAACAGACTTAGCTGGCGCAGGCATAGCCACCAACGTACGAGGTTCACTGGACGTGGTGGAAGCCACTACCCTCAATGGGGCTGTCACCTTGGGCGATGCATCAGGAGATGCGGTGACTGTGGTCGGCACTTCGACCTTCAATGAAAACATCGTTCTTGATGATGCTGCCAATGACGTAACGCTACAGCTCACCACACAAACAGTGGGACCAGCTAGTTTAATCGTCCCTGATCTGGCTGGCACGAATGAAACGATTGCTACGCTATCCGACATTGCGGGCTCTGATGACCTGGCTGATCTGAACGATGTGGTCATTGCCGATTATGGCACAGGTAAAATCTTAGTTGCCGATGGCACGGACTCTTACGATGAGCAGACCTTAAGTGGTGATGCGACGATCGCAACCAATGGAGCACTGACCATCGCCAACAATGCGGTGACTTCTGGTAAGATCAATGATGGAGAGATCGTCAATGCAGACATCAACGCATCAGCTGCTATTGCGGGGACTAAAATAGATCCTGACTTTGGGGCGCAGAACATCACCACCACAGGAACGTTGAATGCCGACGGGATCGTTAACTTGGCAGCAGCAGGAGTAGCCACCAACGTGTTAGGCACCCTTGATGTAGCGCAGCAAACAGACTTAGCTGGCGCAGGCATAGCCACCAACGTACGAGGTTCACTGGACGTGGTGGAAGCCACTACCCTCAATGGGGCTGTCACCTTGGGCGATGCATCAGGAGATGCGGTGACTGTGGTCGGCACTTCGACCTTCAATGAAAACATCGTTCTTGATGATGCTGCCAATGACGTAACGCTACAGCTCACCACACAAACAGTGGGACCAGCTAGTTTAATCGTCCCTGATCTGGCTGGCACGAATGAAACGATTGCTACGCTATCCGACATTGCGGGCTCTGATGACCTGGCTGATCTGAACGATGTGGTCATTGCCGATTATGGCACAGGTAAAATCTTAGTTGCCGATGGCACGGACTCTTACGATGAGCAGACCTTAAGTGGTGATGCGACGATCGCAACCAATGGAGCACTGACCATCGCCAACAATGCGGTGACTTCTGGTAAGATCAATGATGGAGAGATCGTCAATGCAGACATCAACGCATCAGCTGCTATTGCGGGGACTAAAATAGATCCTGACTTTGGGGCGCAGAACATCACCACCACAGGGACGTTGAATGCCGACGGGATCGTTAACTTGGCAGCAGCAGGAGTAGCCACCAACGTGTTAGGCACCCTTGATGTAGCGCAGCAAACAGACTTAGCTGGCGCAGGCATAGCCACCAACGTACGAGGTTCACTGGACGTGGTGGAAGCCACTACCCTCAATGGGGCTGTCACCTTGGGCGATGCATCAGGAGATGCGGTGACTGTGGTCGGCACTTCGACCTTCAATGAAAACATCGTTCTTGATGATGCTGCCAATGACGTAACGCTACAGCTCACCACACAAACAGTGGGACCAGCTAGTTTAATCGTCCCTGATCTGGCTGGCACGAATGAAACGATTGCTACGCTATCCGACATTGCGGGCTCTGATGACCTGGCTGATCTGAACGATGTGGTCATTGCCGATTATGGCACAGGTAAAATCTTAGTTGCCGATGGCACGGACTCTTACGATGAGCAGACCTTAAGTGGTGATGCGACGATCGCAACCAATGGAGCACTGACCATCGCCAACAATGCGGTGACTTCTGGTAAGATCAATGATGGAGAGATCGTCAATGCAGACATCAACGCATCAGCTGCTATTGCGGGGACTAAAATAGATCCTGACTTTGGGGCGCAGAACATCACCACCACAGGAACGTTGAATGCCGACGGGATCGTTAACTTGGCAGCAGCAGGAGTAGCCACCAACGTGTTAGGCACCCTTGATGTAGCGCAGCAAACAGACTTAGCTGGCGCAGGCATAGCCACCAACGTACGAGGTTCACTGGACGTGGTGGAAGCCACTACCCTCAATGGGGCTGTCACCTTGGGCGATGCATCAGGAGATGCGGTGACTGTGGTCGGCACTTCGACCTTCAATGAAAACATCGTTCTTGATGATGCTGCCAATGACGTAACGCTACAGCTCACCACACAAACAGTGGGACCAGCTAGTTTAATCGTCCCTGATCTGGCTGGCACGAATGAAACGATTGCTACGCTATCCGACATTGCGGGCTCTGATGACCTGGCTGATCTGAACGATGTGGTCATTGCCGATTATGGCACAGGTAAAATCTTAGTTGCCGATGGCACGGACTCTTACGATGAGCAGACCTTAAGTGGTGATGCGACGATCGCAACCAATGGAGCACTGACCATCGCCAACAATGCGGTGACTTCTGGTAAGATCAATGATGGAGAGATCGTCAATGCAGACATCAACGCATCAGCTGCTATTGCGGGGACTAAAATAGATCCTGACTTTGGGGCGCAGAACATCACCACCACAGGAACGTTGAATGCCGACGGGATCGTTAACTTGGCAGCAGCAGGAGTAGCCACCAACGTGTTAGGCACCCTTGATGTAGCGCAGCAAACAGACTTAGCTGGCGCAGGCATAGCCACCAACGTACGAGGTTCACTGGACGTGGTGGAAGCCACTACCCTCAATGGGGCTGTCACCTTGGGCGATGCATCAGGAGATGCGGTGACTGTGGTCGGCACTTCGACCTTCAATGAAAACATTGTTCTTGATGATGCTGCCAATGACGTAACGCTACAGCTCACCACACAAACAGTGGGACCAGCTAGTTTAATCGTCCCTGATCTGGCTGGCACGAATGAAACGATTGCTACGCTATCCGACATTGCGGGCTCTGATGACCTGGCTGATCTGAACGATGTGGTCATTGCCGATTATGGCACAGGTAAAATCTTAGTTGCCGATGGCACGGACTCTTACGATGAGCAGACCTTAAGTGGTGATGCGACGATCGCAACCAATGGAGCACTGACCATCGCCAACAATGCGGTGACTTCTGGTAAGATCAATGATGGAGAGATCGTCAATGCAGACATCAACGCATCAGCTGCTATTGCGGGGACTAAAATAGATCCTGACTTTGGGGCGCAGAACATCACCACCACAGGAACGTTGAATGCCGACGGGATCGTTAACTTGGCAGCAGCAGGAGTAGCCACCAACGTGTTAGGTTCACTGGACGTGGTGGAAGCCACTACCCTCAATGGGGCTGTCACCTTGGGCGATGCATCAGGAGATGCGGTGACTGTGGTCGGCACTTCGACCTTCAATGAAAACATCGTTCTTGATGATGCTGCCAATGACGTAACGCTACAGCTCACCACACAAACAGTGGGACCAGCTAGTTTAATCGTCCCTGATCTGGCTGGCACGAATGAAACGATTGCTACGCTATCCGACATTGCGGGCTCTGATGACCTGGCTGATCTGAACGATGTGGTCATTGCCGATTATGGCACAGGTAAAATCTTAGTTGCCGATGGCACGGACTCTTACGATGAGCAGACCTTAAGTGGTGATGCGACGATCGCAACCAATGGAGCACTGACCATCGCCAACAATGCGGTGACTTCTGGTAAGATCAATGATGGAGAGATCGTCAATGCAGACATCAACGCATCAGCTGCTATTGCGGGGACTAAAATAGATCCTGACTTTGGGGCGCAGAACATCACCACCACAGGAACGTTGAATGCCGACGGGATCGTTAACTTGGCAGCAGCAGGAGTAGCCACCAACGTGTTAGGCACCCTTGATGTAGCGCAGCAAACAGACTTAGCTGGCGCAGGCATAGCCACCAACGTACGAGGTTCACTGGACGTGGTGGAAGCCACTACCCTCAATGGGGCTGTCACCTTGGGCGATGCATCAGGAGATGCGGTGACTGTGGTCGGCACTTCGACCTTCAATGAAAACATCGTTCTTGATGATGCTGCCAATGACGTAACGCTACAGCTCACCACACAAACAGTGGGACCAGCTAGTTTAATCGTCCCTGATCTGGCTGGCACGAATGAAACGATTGCTACGCTATCCGACATTGCGGGCTCTGATGACCTGGCTGATCTGAACGATGTGGTCATTGCCGATTATGGCACAGGTAAAATCTTAGTTGCCGATGGCACGGACTCTTACGATGAGCAGACCTTAAGTGGTGATGCGACGATCGCAACCAATGGAGCACTGACCATCGCCAACAATGCGGTGACTTCTGGTAAGATCAATGATGGAGAGATCGTCAATGCAGACATCAACGCATCAGCTGCTATTGCGGGGACTAAAATAGATCCTGACTTTGGGGCGCAGAACATCACCACCACAGGGACGTTGAATGCCGACGGGATCGTTAACTTGGCAGCAGCAGGAGTAGCCACCAACGTGTTAGGCACCCTTGATGTAGCGCAGCAAACAGACTTAGCTGGCGCAGGCATAGCCACCAACGTACGAGGTTCACTGGACGTGGTGGAAGCCACTACCCTCAATGGGGCTGTCACCTTGGGCGATGCATCAGGAGATGCGGTGACTGTGGTCGGCACTTCGACCTTCAATGAAAACATCGTTCTTGATGATGCTGCCAATGACGTAACGCTACAGCTCACCACACAAACAGTGGGACCAGCTAGTTTAATCGTCCCTGATCTGGCTGGCACGAATGAAACGATTGCTACGCTATCCGACATTGCGGGCTCTGATGACCTGGCTGATCTGAACGATGTGGTCATTGCCGATTATGGCACAGGTAAAATCTTAGTTGCCGATGGCACGGACTCTTACGATGAGCAGACCTTAAGTGGTGATGCGACGATCGCAACCAATGGAGCACTGACCATCGCCAACAATGCGGTGACTTCTGGTAAGATCAATGATGGAGAGATCGTCAATGCAGACATCAACGCATCAGCTGCTATTGCGGGGACTAAAATAGATCCTGACTTTGGGGCGCAGAACATCACCACCACAGGGACGTTGAATGCCGACGGGATCGTTAACTTGGCAGCAGCAGGAGTAGCCACCAACGTGTTAGGCACCCTTGATGTAGCGCAGCAAACAGACTTAGCTGGCGCAGGCATAGCCACCAACGTACGAGGTTCACTGGACGTGGTGGAAGCCACTACCCTCAATGGGGCTGTCACCTTGGGCGATGCATCAGGAGATGCGGTGACTGTGGTCGGCACTTCGACCTTCAATGAAAACATCGTTCTTGATGATGCTGCCAATGACGTAACGCTACAGCTCACCACACAAACAGTGGGACCAGCTAGTTTAATCGTCCCTGATCTGGCTGGCACGAATGAAACGATTGCTACGCTATCCGACATTGCGGGCTCTGATGACCTGGCTGATCTGAACGATGTGGTCATTGCCGATTATGGCACAGGTAAAATCTTAGTTGCCGATGGCACGGACTCTTACGATGAGCAGACCTTAAGTGGTGATGCGACGATCGCAACCAATGGAGCACTGACCATCGCCAACAATGCGGTGACTTCTGGTAAGATCAATGATGGAGAGATCGTCAATGCAGACATCAACGCATCAGCTGCTATTGCGGGGACTAAAATAGATCCTGACTTTGGGGCGCAGAACATCACCACCACAGGAACGTTGAATGCCGACGGGATCGTTAACTTGGCAGCAGCAGGAGTAGCCACCAACGTGTTAGGCACCCTTGATGTAGCGCAGCAAACAGACTTAGCTGGCGCAGGCATAGCCACCAACGTACGAGGTTCACTGGACGTGGTGGAAGCCACTACCCTCAATGGGGCTGTCACCTTGGGCGATGCATCAGGAGATGCGGTGACTGTGGTCGGCACTTCGACCTTCAATGAAAACATCGTTCTTGATGATGCTGCCAATGACGTAACGCTACAGCTCACCACACAAACAGTGGGACCAGCTAGTTTAATCGTCCCTGATCTGGCTGGCACGAATGAAACGATTGCTACGCTATCCGACATTGCGGGCTCTGATGACCTGGCTGATCTGAACGATGTGGTCATTGCCGATTATGGCACAGGTAAAATCTTAGTTGCCGATGGCACGGACTCTTACGATGAGCAGACCTTAAGTGGTGATGCGACGATCGCAACCAATGGAGCACTGACCATCGCCAACAATGCGGTGACTTCTGGTAAGATCAATGATGGAGAGATCGTCAATGCAGACATCAACGCATCAGCTGCTATTGCGGGGACTAAAATAGATCCTGACTTTGGGGCGCAGAACATCACCACCACAGGGACGTTGAATGCCGACGGGATCGTTAACTTGGCAGCAGCAGGAGTAGCCACCAACGTGTTAGGCACCCTTGATGTAGCGCAGCAAACAGACTTAGCTGGCGCAGGCATAGCCACCAACGTACGAGGTTCACTGGACGTGGTGGAAGCCACTACCCTCAATGGGGCTGTCACCTTGGGCGATGCATCAGGAGATGCGGTGACTGTGGTCGGCACTTCGACCTTCAATGAAAACATCGTTCTTGATGATGCTGCCAATGACGTAACGCTACAGCTCACCACACAAACAGTGGGACCAGCTAGTTTAATCGTCCCTGATCTGGCTGGCACGAATGAAACGATTGCTACGCTATCCGACATTGCGGGCTCTGATGACCTGGCTGATCTGAACGATGTGGTCATTGCCGATTATGGCACAGGTAAAATCTTAGTTGCCGATGGCACGGACTCTTACGATGAGCAGACCTTAAGTGGTGATGCGACGATCGCAACCAATGGAGCACTGACCATCGCCAACAATGCGGTGACTTCTGGTAAGATCAATGATGGAGAGATCGTCAATGCAGACATCAACGCATCAGCTGCTATTGCGGGGACTAAAATAGATCCTGACTTTGGGGCGCAGAACATCACCACCACAGGGACGTTGAATGCCGACGGGATCGTTAACTTGGCAGCAGCAGGAGTAGCCACCAACGTGTTAGGTTCACTGGACGTGGTGGAAGCCACTACCCTCAATGGGGCTGTCACCTTGGGCGATGCATCAGGAGATGCGGTGACTGTGGTCGGCACTTCGACCTTCAATGAAAACATCGTTCTTGATGATGCTGCCAATGACGTAACGCTACAGCTCACCACACAAACAGTGGGACCAGCTAGTTTAATCGTCCCTGATCTGGCTGGCACGAATGAAACGATTGCTACGCTATCCGACATTGCGGGCTCTGATGACCTGGCTGATCTGAACGATGTGGTCATTGCCGATTATGGCACAGGTAAAATCTTAGTTGCCGATGGCACGGACTCTTACGATGAGCAGACCTTAAGTGGTGATGCGACGATCGCAACCAATGGAGCACTGACCATCGCCAACAATGCGGTGACTTCTGGTAAGATCAATGATGGAGAGATCGTCAATGCAGACATCAACGCATCAGCTGCTATTGCGGGGACTAAAATAGATCCTGACTTTGGGGCGCAGAACATCACCACCACAGGAACGTTGAATGCCGACGGGATCGTTAACTTGGCAGCAGCAGGAGTAGCCACCAACGTGTTAGGTTCACTGGACGTGGTGGAAGCCACTACCCTCAATGGGGCTGTCACCTTGGGCGATGCATCAGGAGATGCGGTGACTGTGGTCGGCACTTCGACCTTCAATGAAAACATCGTTCTTGATGATGCTGCCAATGACGTAACGCTACAGCTCACCACACAAACAGTGGGACCAGCTAGTTTAATCGTCCCTGATCTGGCTGGCACGAATGAAACGATTGCTACGCTATCCGACATTGCGGGCTCTGATGACCTGGCTGATCTGAACGATGTGGTCATTGCCGATTATGGCACAGGTAAAATCTTAGTTGCCGATGGCACGGACTCTTACGATGAGCAGACCTTAAGTGGTGATGCGACGATCGCAACCAATGGAGCACTGACCATCGCCAACAATGCGGTGACTTCTGGTAAGATCAATGATGGAGAGATCGTCAATGCAGACATCAACGCATCAGCTGCTATTGCGGGGACTAAAATAGATCCTGACTTTGGGGCGCAGAACATCACCACCACAGGGACGTTGAATGCCGACGGGATCGTTAACTTGGCAGCAGCAGGAGTAGCCACCAACGTGTTAGGTTCACTGGACGTGGTGGAAGCCACTACCCTCAATGGGGCTGTCACCTTGGGAGATGCAGCTACTGATCAGGTTACGATTACCGGCGAGGTACTTGGAGCGAATGCAATCAACTTTGAAGGTACCTCGGATGATGATGTTTATACGACCTTGGCGATCACAGATCCAACGGTAGCTAGAACGATCACAGTACCGAATGCAGATGGAACGATTGCGTTGACCAGTGATGTCTCATCGGTGCAAACTGATGTTGATGATTTAGTAAGCTTAAGTGGAGTTGCAATAAATAGCACCAATTTGGGTGTTTTCACAGGATCAACTATCACAGATAATACTGCAACTGTGAAGTCGGCTTTGCAGGAGCTTGAGGATGCCGTTGAGGGAGTGTCTCCATCAACACTTCAAGCTGCATATGCTTTAGGCAACACAATAACAACTAACTCAACCGATGGACTTTTATCAGTTACAGGAACTGAGCAGATTGTTTTGACTTCATCTCAAGCAGCGGCTACCGCAATTGATATAAATGCAGATAATATCGGTGGTGGAATTGACATAGATGCTGGGTCAAGTACCGGGACTGTAAATATAGATGGCGGGGGCGCAATTGGAATTGGAACGAATGGAAGTGATGCTGGAGCTATTAATATTGGAACAAGCACAGGGGGCCGAACCATAACAGTAGGAAACACGACCTTAACGAACACTGTAGAAACGGAGCTTAATGCCGCAAGGGTTGATATTAATGCAGGTGTTAATGGAATTCAAATGGATTCAGAAGCTGCCTCTAATTTGACTGTTGGAGCGAATTCTGCATCATTAGAGACGCTTACCTTGTCAGCAACCAATAGTGGTGCAGGCAATGGAGATATTGCTATAACTGGTCAGGATGGTATAGCAATTACTTCATCAACATCAGGAGGAATAACTATTGACGCAAATACAGCAGGGTCTATTGATATAAATTCAGCTGCAGGAGCAATAAATATTGGGGATGATGCAGTAGCTCAGCCTGTAAATATTGGAACAGGAGCTGCTGCACGAACCATAACAGTGGGTAACACAACCTTGACAAATACAACAGAGACAGAATTAAATGCTGCTCGAGTTGATATTAATGCTGGGGCAAATGGTGTTCAAATAGATGGGCAAGGTGCTTCTAATCTTACAACTACAGCAGGGTTATTGACACTTGAAGGTGATGATGGTGTTGCCATAACCTCGACAAATACAGTCGGTGTGACAATTGATGCTTCAACCGCTGGTAATGTGGAAATAAATTCTGCTGCGGGTGAGATTAATATTGGTAATGATGCCATTGCACAACCAATCAACATTGGTACCGGTGGAGCAAGAAATATTTCAGTTGGTAACAATACAGTAAACTCAGCTATAACTTTGAGCGGAGCAGCCGCAAACACATCAAATACATCAGCGACTGTTGACGGAGGACTGGCGTTAACTAATTTTAGTGCTACAGTAGCTTCAACAGGTTTCAATGTTGTTATTGAAAATAGGTCCTTTAGGACTATAAATGACACACATGCTGGTGCGACTACATTTACAATAGGTAATGGTAATAAGCAGGGACAAATGTTAGTTCTTGCAATTGGTACGTATACCGGCGGTATAACACTTAATGACTCTGGGAATGTAAATCTGTCAGGTAACTGGACAGCAAATTCAACTGGAGATACAATATCGTTGATTTGGGATGGGACTACTTGGGTTGAATTATATAGATCAGATAACTAATAATGAAGAAATTATTAATCATATCGCTTTTCTTTCTGATCTGTCAGTACAGTACAGCACAGCTACATATTCAAGGCAGTGCACTAATGCATATATCCGAAGGTGCAAATCTAGAGGTTGGCGGTGATCTTGAAAATGAAGGGGTTTTACAGAATAATGGTACTCTATCATTATATGGAAACTGGACCATAAACAACAACTTTAATGGTCTTACCGGGAAGTTACAATTTTTGGGAGGAGCAAATCAAAATGTCTCTCCACCCCAACTGAGAGTCGATGAATTAATCATTAATCAAGAAGGAGATGTAAATTTTTCTGGCTCAGAATACACAGTTATAAATAGATTGGAGCTAAAATTCGGGAACATTATAATTGGTGATAATACCAAGTTTGTTCTGGAAGGAAATGCCAGAGTAGTCGGTGGATCCGAATTCTCTTACTTTGAAGGCACATTGATACATAAAGGAATTGGTGAAAAGATTTTTCCTCTCGGAGATGACAGCTATTATAACCCAATTCATTTGCTGGATGTTACTGGTGCTGATACTGAAATTTCAGCAAGATTTGATCGTGAGAATCCTGTAGATCCAATTCCTGGTGACAGCCTTTTAGGAGTTTCACATCTAGGACTATGGAATATTAAAGTACTTAGTGGAAATCCAGATGGCGCCTTAGTTCGTCTTGAGTTTAATGGCCATGATTTATCTGATCTTCGAATAACCAACAATATTCGGCATAGAGTAAACGCTCCTGTTGTAGGTTATTCGAATAATCCTGCAGAGGAATTTCAATCTTTAGGTGTCGATCAGTTACTGGATTCAGATTCGCTAACATTTGGGACAATCTTTAGCGAAAAAAGATTTAACCCAAATCCAAACTTAGATCACTACTTCGCGGTGGCTTTGGCGCCACGCATCCCAAGCGAAGGGCTTTATTATATTCCTGAAGCATTTTCACCTAATGCATCCGATTTCAAAAATCAGACATTTAAGATATTCGGAGAACAAATTGTAGAAGATGGTTTTAGTTTACAGATATATAATCGATATGGAATTGTTGTTTATTCCACAGAGTCATTTGTAGAGGCAAACTCACTCGGCTGGGATGGTGTCAATCAGAAAACTGGAGAAGAAGAGCCAGCTGGTGTGTATTATTATACGGTTAGGTTTCAGTTTAATACTGGATTGCCCATACAGGAAAAAGGAGCGTTTTATCTAGTAAAATGAAAAAGATAATAACCATATTGTTTTTTACCTCAGTTTTCTTAGCAAATGGACAAGATGCGCAATTTTCTCAGTATTATGCTGCTTCATTGTACTTAAACCCTGCCTTTAGTGGTATTTATAACGACCCTTCATTACACATGAATCACAAACGTCAGCTGCAGAGCGTTGAGGTCCTTAATGAGTTAACACAGGTTTCATTTATTTTCCCATTAAAGCCAAATGGTCAATTTGAACAGTCAATAGGTGGTGTGGGGTTGATGGCCTTTAATGAAAAGAGTGGTTTTGAGGGGATATACCAGCGAAATTCAGTATTTCTAAATTATTCTCATAACCTGAAGCTGGGATTGCTTGACTCATATATTATTTCCATTGGAGCACAAGTAGGTTACGAGATGAGGAGTCTTAATTTTAGCAAACTAGCATGGGGTTCTCAGTATAATGCCTTTTACGGTTTTGACGATTCGTTACCTGTTCCCGTTACAGAATTTGATGAGCAGCAACAAAACTTGGTTGTGAATGGAGGCATCATGTATTACTATAACCCAGAAAGAAATTACCTATTGCATGACTATAGCGCTTTTGTTGGTTTCTCAGCAACAAACCTGAATCGTCCGAATACTTCTTTTACGTCTGATACTGAAAATCTTGAACCTATGTTATTGAAGTATAATGGTGGTATCGAATTTAAACTGAATAAACTTTACGTAACCCCAAGTTTACTTTATCTATATATTAGGCAAAATCAGCAATTTAATGCAGGCCTAAATGTTGCTTATGTACCTAATACAGATCGTTATCGAGCAAGAGGAACTCAACTTTTAGCTGGAGTTTGGTATCGATTCAGAGATTCGTTCATCTTTATGGGAGGAATAAAAGCTAATGCATTGACTGTCAGAGTCAGTTATGACATGAACAGTACTTTATTCGTTCCTGAGAAAGGCATAGATCTTGCACAAAATTCAATGGAAATTTCCATCCAATATTCTTTATCTAAGAATCTTGGTTTTAGAAAAGCTTCCAACCCACTATTCTGATATTTCTGTAATACTAAATCAGTTTTTAGGATAAATAATCAACCTAGTTCCTGGCTCTAACTCTGTTGAACCAAGACCATTTTGTTCCATGATCAATTCTTCAGGCACATTGAATTTTTTTGCGACGATCTCTAGATTATCTCCAGGTTGGACGGTATAAACAAAATCACTCCCGCTCTTAATATCCGCCGGAACAACAAGATTAAAATCAGCTTCTATTTCACCATCCTTTTTAAGTCTTATCGGCTGATAAGCTTCTAAATCACTGCCACCTAAACCGTTTAACTCTTTTATATGTTCTATGGATACTCCCATTGTGCTAGCGATTTTAGCTGTAGTCGCTCCAGGCCTGATCAAATAGAAATTTCCGAATGATTCTTTTCGTTTACCGATTAATCTTATGTCAATTCTTCTATTCAGTTGACGGCCATAAGGGTTATTGTTATCTGCAATAGGCTTTTCTGATCCATGCCAGATTACGGATATCTTAGACTGATCTATCCCTTTACTAATGAGATAATCTCGTGCCGAGTAGCCTCTGTTCTTACTTAAAACAAGATTATATTCTGCTGCTCCAGTATCATCTGTATGTGATTCAATTTCCAATTTTTCTCCAGATTTACCGAAAGAAGCAATTACCTCATCCAATAGAATCTTTACTTCAGGTCTGAGTTCTGATGAATTTACATTAAAGAATGCTCGAGTTGCATTGGTATAGATCCCCGCTACTTTTTCTCTTCTTCCTTCTACATTAAAATCCTCTAATACTACTGATTCTGCCTCGCTTGCTTTCTTAAATGTAAGGTCATATTTCTCTGGGGATACTTTAAACTCAAATTCTCCAGAATTATTAGTATAACCCTCTATAACAGTTTTGGTATTATCAAACTCAATCAATTTGATTGGGTAGGAAGATAATGGTGTACCTGAATTTGCTCTAACTAATTTACCAGTTATAGTGATTTCATCGTATCCTTCTATTTTGTTAATTGGAAGTGCAATCTTTATTTCATCCAATTCTTCGGAGGCTAAAATATCTTCAGCACCCATAATCTTTTCGGCACCCTGATCACCACTTTTTGGAACACTACTAGCAAGAGCGATCAAATCCACGGGAGCCTCGTCCACATCTTTTGCGTCAAGGGCTAAGTTTTCTGTTAGTATTCGGTCTGTGTTAAATCTGAATTTTTTAATTCTTTCGAGTAGACTTTGCTCATCAGCAGAGAGTGATCCTCTTGCACGTGCATCAGATTCAGGCAAAACATACCTGCTGTTTCTTGTTGGAAGCCCTTTATCTAACACTACTCTGCTAATAAATGCTTTTCTATCTTGAGACAGGTTGTTATAATAAACAAATGCATTTCGAATGTAAGTTTGTTCGGCTTGTTTGATTTCCTTGCCAGAAATTTTCTTTGAAAGTGCAGCAATGTGCACTTTCTCTTGACCGGTAATTTTCGTGAGCTTATGTTCGTCACTCAATCGAACGGTTCGATCCGTATATTCTGAAACAATGTAATCTAGTCCTATTACATTGTCAATTACTCGTTTTTTGCTCTCACTTAACATTTCATACTGATTGATATCAGCCTCCGATAATCTTGCGGATGGGTCTCCAGCTCCAGCGCCCGGAGTAGTTACAACTGTTGGCGTGCTATCAAAGAAAATAGGTTTTGCTTCACTCAAATAGGAATCATAAGCAGTTTTCACAAATCGTTCAACAGCCTTTTTCTGGAATTCAGTTAATCCTGGGCGCATCTCAAGCAGCTTATCTACAGTCTCTTCAGACGTTTCACTGAGAGCCGCTTGAAGCTCAGATTGAGAAAAGGTTGTCTCAGTCAAATAAATACTAGAGTTTGCTAGGTTAGAGATTTGCTTCAAAAGCAACTTGTTCAAGCGCTCCTGATCTTTTGAATTTTTATTCTCAAATACTTCTAGGTCAGAGTTTTTAATATTTTGATCAAAGTTCGAAAGATCGGAGAGCATAAATGTTTGCGCTATGGATTTAAGCTTACCTTTTTCGTCTTCATCTAACGTTTCATAGAAATCTCTATCCTCTTTTACTAATCGATATTTCTCTTCATTACTTAATCCAATCAATCGTTCCCTAACTGCATTATTTACATCATCTTTCGCATCCTTATTATCTCTCATAAATACCTTTTCAGACATATCTAATGCAATGCTTTCCAGGTTTCTTTTTTGAGTGAGATACTTTATAGCAATACCATCCAGACTTTTCTGTTCTTTAGGATCGAATGAATTGTATGTTGGCGTAGCGGGTTGAAAATCTTGTGCGTTTTTAAGTCTATCAGAAATTAAAATATCTATTTTCTCGCGCTCATCACTACTTACTTCACTGTAAAAGCTAAACACATCATTTCTTAGATTGACACTATTACCCATTCCTTGTTGCTCCAGATAAGATGAAACTATATTGTCCACCTTTCTTCGCTTATCAGTGCTTAGCTGCTGATAATAGTAATCATCTTCTGTACGGATAGACCGAATCATATTGCTGGTCATTTTCCGCACTCTTGCATTTACAATTTTCTGAATTCTCTCTTTATCATCTGCACTAAGTGAATTGTAAACTTCAAGTTGTCTTTGTGTCAAAATGAGTTCCACATCAGAAACAGATGATGAAAGCATTCTTGATATGATTTGATTGATAATTTCGGTCTCATTACTATCAAAATTGTAGTCATCCGTGAAGAGTGAATTCCTTCCAGCTATCGTCCCTTCATTAGAGACCTCAGAGATGATTTCACTCTTAGATTTGATACTAAATCCATAAATGTCAAATTTTCCAACCGCATTTTCATCTTCTCTATTTGATGAGAGGTAGCCTCTATCATTTCCAAGAAAGAAAAAGATATCATCTTTATAAGAGTTAAAAGGAATTCCAGCATTATATATTTCTGCAGATTCAAATTTAGTACCACGTGCAATGTAGATGTCATAACCACCAAATCCTCTATGGCCGTCTGATGCGAAAAACACCACACGTTCTCCTGGATCATAGAAAGGTGAAACTTCATTAAATGGAGTATTGATTTGTGGACCTAAATTAATGGGTGGACCCCAATTCTCCTCACCAGAATTGATGCTCATATAAATATCTAATTGACCGAATCCACCTTCACGATCAGAGACGAAGAATAGTGTATCACCACCAGGGGTTAAATTCGGATGTTTTGAGCTTGTCTCATACTCATTGATGTTAAGGTTTAGAGGCTTAGGCTCGCTCCATCTCCCAGCTTCAAGTTTAGATAGGTAGATGTGACATACCTCCAGGTCTTCATCACAATTAGTATAATAAAACTTGGTTCGGTCTCGGTTAAATGACCCTGATCCATCACCATATTTGGTATTTATGACTTTTTCGAACCGATCGTCTTGATCATATTCCTGCCACTCTCCATTGATATTTTCAAATCTAAAAAGGTCAGCAAATGACTCACCAAATTGATTGTCTACTAAGCTTCCCTTACCAGTACTTCTGGCTGAAGTAAGACACACAATGCCATCTGAACCAACGCTAAATGCAGCGTAATCGTTGAATTCCGAATTAAGAGGCGCAGATAATGGTTGGAATTGGTGGTCTGGATGTACAAGGGTAATCTGATTGACTGCAAGTTGACAACCATCGATTTCAATTTTAGCTTGTTTGTAGTAGTATCTGTATGCTTCGGATTCGTGCAGATCATTATCTACAAGAAATTCTCTGAATTCCTTGAAGGCTTTTAACGCAGGATCATATCTGCCTTTAAGTTTCTGCATTAACGCATAATAATAACCTGCCAAAGGAAATCTGAGATCTTGGTCTTTCCCGATTGATTCATAATAGTACACCGCACTCTCGTAATCTTGAACCATTCTATAGCTCTCAGCTAATTGATACTGAGCTTTAATGTTAGCCGGATTTTCTTCTAATGCAGCCTGATAATGCCGAATTGCATTCATATATTGACCATTTTTAAAATAGTCATCTGCTACTTTTGTTACAAGTGTTGCTCGTCTTGCATTGTTTTGCGAAACACCAGCAAAAACTGAAACGATTGCTAATAGAAAGAATATCTTTCTCATAACTTCAAATTTTTTATTACCCATTTCCTGTTAGTATAAACGCACCCCAAACTTTAGGGTCATCATATTTTTCTCTTAATTTAAGCTGAGCATGCCTTAATGATGCACTCACCTCATTAGTTTCATTATATTTTTCATAAAAAAGCACCATCATTTCACTGGTGGCTGTATCATCTACCTTTGAAAGGCTTGTGATAATATTTCTAGCGCCTGCTACCATAAAGGCTCTTTGTAGCCCATATACACCTTCGCCATTTTCTATATCGCCTAACCCTGATTCACATGCTGACAGTACTACAAGTTTTGTTCTGCTTAAATCCAAATTCATTGCTTCGTATGCAGTTAGAATTCCATCATTTTCAGGTAACGTGGGTATTCCATTAATATACCTTGAGAAGGTAACGGAAGCCCCTGATAAGTAGATGCCCGATTTAAATAAAGGGCTGTTAATAGGACTATTGGATGCGATAAAGTTATACTTATCACCAAAAAATCCATGAGTTGCGATATGTAATACAGTAGGATTATATGCCGATCTAATTCTCAACTCGTTGGCGTCATTTTGTAAATAGGTTTTAACGCTCCATCCATCATTAAGGATGCCTGCAATTTGACTAATTTCAGATTCTGATCCTGGCAGTGGGGCTAAATTTAGCTTATCCTCAACTCTATCCGGATTAAATGCTGGATTCCCAAACAGGTATGATTTCTTATTAAATATTTGAGCATCCGGTCGAAATAAATCTTTAGTGCTTGTCAAATAGGTTACATAGTATTTATCTATTACGTTATTGCCCTCTGGCGTTACCAATGTGTTTGGATTGATCTTATAAAAGATCCCATCAGGAGAAACTTTAACAGAAGTTACCCCTTCAATTATTTTGTCTATTGGCTCCCAAAAAACTTTGTAGGTTTCTTCTTGCTCGACATTAAACATCATTGCATTCTTATATCTGGCGTAATGTTGATCTTCTGTCATAAAATCATCGCCTAATACAACATAGCTGGGCCCACTTTCACCTTGCATGAATATAATAGCTAGGTATTGAGTGTAGTCAGTAAATCCGAAAAGCGTGCCTTCGGATTTCGTAAGTGACTTGAATTCTCTGACTCGAATTATTTCAATGATAGCTTCTCCAGGCCCTACGTAGTTTTGAATCGTTTGCCAATTTTGATCTACCTTTTGCAAAGCTCCTGCAAAATTTTCCATCAACTGCATTAACTCTTTTTCTTGATTTTCAACCTTGGACTCTTCAAAACTTAAATTCACGTTTTGTTGCTCCAATTCTTGCAAACCCATCTGATAGTAACTGGCCAACAATCGCTTATCTGATTGCCATCTTCTATACTTTTCTTTCAGTAGTTCATCAGTACTTTCAAAAACCGTCTCTCTCACTTTATCAGAAGTGCTAAACAGGATGGCCTTTGTTTTTATTTGAAAATCAAAGATTGTTTTGATTAGCTCAGGCTTACTTTCAAGTAGTTCAAATGCGATGTAATTATACCTGTCAATGTTAGTCTTAATGTTTTGGAAAAAGGATTGCCTTTCCTGTTCTGTCATTATGGGAAAGAGTGTGCCAATTTGATCAATCTGTATTTGAACTGCTTTTCGAAAAAAGCTTTCTGCAACCACCTTATCATCAACCGCCAGACTGTGCATACCCATATATTCCAACGCACTTCCGTAAGCGGGATGGTTAACTCCAAGCACTCTCTCACGAATGTCTACTGCCTCTCTGTAATATTGTTCTGCTTCATTTTCTCGGTTGGTAGCACTGTAAAGCACACCTAGATTGATCAATGTTGTTGCATAGTCTGGATGGTCTTTACCATAAATCCTTTCATCGATTTTGAGTACTTCCTTGTAGTAGTTTTCAGCCATTGAGACATTACCCAATACTCGTTCGACTCTTGCAAGATTATTTAGTGTATTTGCATATAGAGGGTGTGTACTTCCGAATTTTGCTTTATAAGTTGCTAAGGCATCTACAAACATGTCACGAGCTACAGAAACATTGCCTTCAGCTAATGCCAAAGTACCTAGGTTATTTTTAGCAGTGGCATAAAATGGGTGATCAGTACCCATGTTTTCTTCACTTTCATTAACAACTTCAGAAAACATCTCCTTCGCCTTGTCATAGTTACCAAGTTGGTGATAGAGTATCCCCAAGTCATTTAAAGTTTCAATAATTAGAATATCAGCCTCATCTGGAATGCTTCTTTTTAATCTTAAAACTTCTAAAAGCGTTTTTTCTGCTTCACCATACCTCCCCATTCGCTCAAAGAATAAAGCTAAATGTTCCAAAGACTCTGCTTGTTCGACTGCATAGGTTGAACCTAAAGAGTTGTAGATGGTTGAGCTTAGGTTAATGAATTTTTCACCCTCAATAGGCTCACCTGTTAGCATCAATATCCTTCCCTTATGCATTGATATTTCAGCGAAATCAGGAGAAAGATCATTGCCAGATGCCACCAATTGGTCATAGCAATTGTTATATATACTTAAGGCTAGCGTATAGGACCCTGCCTCTTCATACAAAAAACCTAGCTTGGATCTTGCTATCCAGTATTCAGACTTATCTCCCGGTAATTGATCAAGGATATCTAATGATTTTTGAATATATCTTCTTGAAAGATCATATTCTACCTGCTCGAGGTAGAGCGTACCCATATTCAACAAGGCATCCGCATAATCTTTTTGATTTGGTATCCCCGCTTCCTCATGATACAGAATGGATAAGTTTAGGTTACTTTCCGCTTCAAATGGATCAAGCAGTTGTAGATTCAAATAACCAAGATTGTTGTAAATGTTGGCCCTTTCATGGTATGTAAGGTCATCAACATAATTGTCAACAATGTATTTGAAATCGTTGAGTGCTTGCTCCCAATGGTTTTTATCAAGATTTTCCTCTGCTTTGGCAATTAGCCCGTTTATATTTTGGGCAGAAGCTAATCCGACAACCAATGAAAATAATATACAGGCGAGTATGTTTTTCATGGTAGATAGAAATCGTACCACTAAGCTACGACGATAAATATCAAATCATAAATCACATATTGAATGAAAACAAGATTTTTTTGGAGTTAAAAAGGATTGAGCAACCTGGATGTAATTTTTTCGGTAAATGCCTTTCTTTGCCAGACAAACTAGGACAATGATCGGAAAGCTAAAAGTTTACAATTCACTTACAAGGAAGAAAGAAGAGTTCCAACCACTTCATCCACCTCATGTTGGAATGTATGTTTGTGGACCGACCGTCTATAGTAATGTGCACCTTGGAAATGTGAGAACATTTCTGAGTTTCGATGTTATATATCGTTACTTGAAATTTATTGGGTATAAAGTTAGATATGTCCGAAATATCACGGACGTGGGGCATTTATCGGACACTGGAGAGGATAAAATCTCTAAAAAAGCAAAGCTGGATCAGTTAGAGCCGATGGAGATTGTGCAGATGTATGCCAACGATTTTCATGATGTAATGAAATTGTTCAATGCTATTCCGCCGGATATCGAACCATCTGCGATTGGACACCTAATGGAGCAGATTGAGATGACCAGAAGACTCATTGAAAATGGATATGCATATGAGTCCAATGGCTCGGTATATTTCGACGTAGAGAAATTTCATAATGCCAATAATCAGTCATATGGGCAGCTTTCAGGCCGCAAAATTGAAGACCTTCTGAGTGAAACACGTGATTTAGATGGAGGAAGCGACAAAAAGAGTCCATTGGACTTTGCTTTGTGGAAAAAAGCTGCTCCTGAGCATATCATGCGATGGAAAACCGAATGGAGTGATGGGTTTCCGGGTTGGCATCTGGAGTGCTCGGTAATGAGCACCAAATACCTTGGTGAAGAATTTGATATTCATGGTGGAGGCATGGATTTGCAATTTCCACATCATGAATGTGAGATTGCCCAAAATGCTGGAACACACGGTAAGGGAGGAGCTAAATACTGGCTGCATACCAATATGTTGACTGTAAATGGTCAAAAAATGAGCAAGTCTTTAGGTAACTCATTTTTACCTCGTGAGCTAATGGCCGGTGAACATGAACTGTTGGAGCGCGGCTATAGCCCAATGACTGTTCGTTTCTTTATGATGCAATCACATTATGCGAGTACGTTAGACTTTTCCAACGAAGCGCTTGAGGCTTCAAGAAAAGGATATGTCCGATTAGCAAATGGCATGCGCCTCATCCAAGAGATGAAATGGATGAAAGATGATAGAGAGCTGAATGAGAAGCAAGTAGAGCAGATCAACAAAATGTGTGACAACTGCTACTACGCAATGAATGATGACTTCAACACGGCATTGACCATTGGACACTTATTCAACCTTGTGAAGAAGATCAATTCTCTTCATACAGGTCAACTTAAGTTTGGAGAAGTAGGAGAGGAAACGTTCAAACGAATGAAAGAAACTTTCCTAGGTTTTGCTGAGGATGTGCTAGGCTTGAAAGTAGAAGCTGATGTTGACTATAAATCATTAATTGATACCATTCTAGGGGAATACAAGGATGCGAAGTTTAACCGAGACTTTGAACGAGTGGATAAGCTGAGAGCTGAGCTGAAAGCAGAAGGCATTGTGGTTAAGGACATGAAAGAAAAGATTGAATGGGCGTTTGAGGAATGATTTTTACGATTGATTCGATTTGGTGATTTGAAGATTATTCAACTTTGGCTGTATTGCCCAAATGCCAAATGGCCAAAAAATGAATAGAACGAAATATCCTAAATAATTGATAAATCTTGCTTCCTTGTTTAATTCGATTGATTTCAAAATTTTAGCTGGATAAGAAAAGAATTGAATTATCGCATAAATCACATAAACTGACCAAAAGAATCCTAAAAAACCATTTGACTCAAATTCTCCTTCAAAAACAAATTGAACAACAATTAAAGAAATAAGAAGCACAGCTGCATTTAGAATAAACAGGTGTCTTTTTACCACTACTTTATTAGGAGCAATTTGTGAAAGAATAAGTCCAAGGCCTAAGTTCCAGAAGAAATATATAAGTACTCCAAAGGAGTTTAAAAGCTGAGATACCAACTCAGTATTGTATAAAGTAAAGTTAGACAACCCAATTACGACAAAAAGCAAAATAAAAACTTGCCAATGTTTAAGTTTTAGTAAAATTTCCATTCTTGAAGTTTAATATTTTGCCAATCGAATCAATCTCAAATTCTCAAATCCCCTTCGCTTTTTCCCAATAAGCATCCATCTCTTCCAAAGTCATTTCTCCCAAAGACTTTCCATCCTTTTTTGATTCTGATTCCAGGTACTGAAAGCGTTTAATGAACTTCTTGTTGGTGCGCTCCAGGGCTTCTTCAGGGTTGATGTCTACAAAGCGTGCATAGTTGATCAAAGAGAATAGTAGGTCGCCAAATTCTCCGGCTTGTTTTTCCTTATCAGTTTCCTGCTGAAATTCACTCATCTCCTCATGCACCTTCTCCCACACCTGATCCTGATTGTCCCAGTCAAACCCAACACCTCGTGCTTTCTCCTGAATACGCATCGCTTTTACCAGGGCTGGAAGCGATTTTGGTACACCGCCCAATACAGACTTGTTGCCCTTTTCTTTTAGTTTAATCTTCTCCCAATTGGCTTTTACTGTTTCTTCATCTTCGGCATTCACATCTCCATAAATATGTGGGTGTCGATTGATCAATTTGTCACAGACCGAATTCAGAACATTATCTACATCAAAAGCTTTTTTTTCTCTCCCTATCCGAGCATAAAAAACCATATGTAGCATCAAGTCTCCCAGCTCCTTTTTCACTTCATCCATGTCATTTTCTACAATGGCATCAGAAAGTTCATAAGTTTCCTCTATTGTTAGGTGACGAAGAGATTCCATCGTCTGTTTTTTATCCCAAGGGCAGTTCTCTCTAAGCTCATCCATGATGGTGAGCAAACGATCAAATGCTTCGAGCTTCGCTTTTCTGTTTGGGTCTGGTGGTGAAAGTGGTTTGTTCATAGACATGTGATTAAGACATCCCCCTAACCCCCTTCGAAGGGGGATTTCCTTCGAAATGAATTAATTCGAAGAAAATATGAATCATCGCTTCTATTAGGGTGTTATTTCTACAGCTGCAAATTGGCTAATTTTGTATCAAAATCGGAACGAATGCAGGTAGTATTATTAGGAATCGGGATTTTCGCATTGTTTTTTGTAGGGTTGTCCATCCGCATTTTGCTAAAAAAAGACGGAGAATTTAAAGGCACATGTGCTTCTCAAAACCCTTATCTTAACAAAGAAGGAGCTTCATGCGGATTTTGTGGGAAAACTGTAAAACCGGGAGAGGATTGTGGAACCCCGGATTCAGAAGTGGACAAGGTACTGGCCAAATTCTGAAATGATTAAGCATGAAAAGATTTTTCTTTTGAAACTCAAAGCTACCCCATCCCTGAATGGAACTGTTAAAATCGTCCTTTTAGGGAATTGAGAGGGTGATTCTAGACTTTACCATCGATTTAAAAAATCTTTATAATAGATCAATCATAATAATCTCTTTTTACTTCTATCTACATTTCTATCTTTGCGCACCGCTTAAAAATTAGAACGCTTTGACATTAATTAAATCAATATCCGGCCTGCGAGGAACGATAGGAGGAAAAGCCGGAGACAATTTATCACCCTTAGATGTTGTCAAATTTGCAGCCGGCTATGGCGCCTGGCTCAAAGAGACTCATAAATCGCCGAAAGTGGTTATTGGGAGAGACGCTCGTCCTTCCGGAGCATCATTTACTCAATTGGTTGCTAATACGCTGATCAATCAAGGAATAAATGTTGTGGATCTTGGTTTAAGTACTACACCCACTGTCGAAATGGCGGTAATGGCCGAAAAAGCTCAAGGAGGAATCATTCTCACTGCAAGTCACAACCCGGCAGGATGGAATGCTTTGAAACTGCTTAATGACAGAGGTGAATTCATTTCCGCTGAGGAAGGAAAAAAGGTTCTAGACTATTCTGAATCGCCCGATATTGAGTTTGCTCAGTCAGGAAAGTTTGGCAAACTGACAACTAATGATTTTTACATTGATTATCACATTGAGCAGGTATTGAAGCATCCTTTAGTGGATGTAGAAGCAATCAAAAAGGCAGGCTTCAAGGTGGTAGTAGATGCAGTTAACAGTACTGGTGGTGTTTCTATAGTGCCATTATTAAGGCAAATGGGCGTTGAGGTGAAGGAGCTTTTCTGTGATCCAACAGGAAATTTCCCTCACAATCCTGAGCCACTCCCTGAAAACCTTCAGCAGATAAGTAATGAGTTGGAAAAAGGCAATTACGATTTAGGTGTTGTTGTTGATCCGGATGTAGACCGATTGGCATTGATGTGTGAGAATGGTGAGCCATTTGGTGAGGAGTATACATTGGTTGCTGTTGCTGATTATGTACTATCAAAGAAGAAAGGGAATACAGTTAGTAACCTTTCGTCAACAAGGGCATTAAAAGATGTTACTGAGAAACATGGATGTGAATACAATGCTTCTGCAGTCGGTGAAGTACATGTCGTGGCTAAAATGAAAGAAACCAATGCAGTGATTGGTGGAGAAGGAAATGGGGGCGTGATCGTTCCTGATCTGCATTATGGAAGAGATGCTCTGGCGGGAATCGCATTGTTCCTGACTCACCTTGCGAATTTTGGAAAAAGCTGTTCAATGCTTAGAGCTAAGTATCCAAACTATTATATATCTAAAAATAAAATTGAGCTCACACCAGAAATTAATGTGGATGGTGTTCTTGAATCAATCAAAGAGCGATATAAAGGTCAACCAATCAACACAATAGACGGTGTAAAAATTGAGTTTGACAAAGAGTGGGTGCAACTACGAAAGTCGAATACTGAGCCGATTATTCGTATTTTTGCAGAGTCCGAAAGTCAGAATACCGCTGAGCATTTGGCGAAAAAACTGATGATGGACATTAAGGAAGTCATTTCCGCATAAAACCTACGTGATATGAAAGTATATTTTGATAATGCTGCTACTACAGCAATTGATCTGGATGTATTTGAGGCAATGAAGCCTTACATGCTTGAACATTTTGGTAATCCTTCTTCTATCCACTCGCATGGAAGACAGGTACGAACAGGTATCGAACGCTCCAGAAAAAAAGTCGCTGACCTGCTAAATGCTGCTCCTGCAGAAATTTTCTTTACTTCCGGCGGAACAGAAGCAGACAATACTGCTATCAGGTGTACGGTAAGTGAGAAAGGCATAAAACACATTGTCACAAGTAAGATCGAACACCATGCAGTTCTTCACACAGTAGAGTCTTTGGAGAAGAGAGGTCTGAAAGTCAGCTATGTGGATTTAGATGAAAAAGGACAGGTCAACTATGATCACCTGGAAAGTTTGCTTAAAAGCAATCCAAACACATTGGTAACCTTAATGCATGCGAATAATGAAATTGGAAACCTGCTGGACCTGGAAAGAGTAGGAGACTTGTGTGAAGAATATCAAGCATGCTTCCATTCTGATACTGTACAGAGCATGGCGCATTACGCACATGACATGTCTAAGCTCAAATTAGACTTTGCAGTTGGGTCGGCGCATAAATTTCACGGACCAAAAGGTGTGGGTTTTTTGTATATCAATCACGAAAACAAAATCCACCCATTCATTCATGGGGGTGCTCAGGAACGTAACATGCGAGGGGGAACTGAGAATGTATATGGAATTGTAGGTCTGGCAAAAGCAATGGAAATCGCATATGCTGACATGGATGGTCACCGCAAGCACATTGAAGGGCTAAAAACCCACATGATAGAAAAATTAAAAGCGACCATTGATGGTATTGCTTTTAATGGAGTGTCTGATGAGCTTGATAAAAGTCTTTACACCGTTCTGAATGTGTGTTTACCTCCAAATGATGATAACGACATGCTGCTATTCAATTTGGATATTGAAGGCATTTCTGCATCAGGAGGAAGTGCATGTAGCAGTGGTTCAAGCATTGGATCCCATGTATTGGCTGAGTTAGATAGAGATCAAAACAGAGGAGCCATTCGATTCTCCTTTAGCAAATACAATACGATCGAGGAGGTAGATTATGCAGTAGATAAGCTTGCACAACTTTACCAGCCGGAAACAGCTTAAGCTTATCTGATTCGATCTGCGCTTCTTACCAACGCTTCATCCTTCCGGATAAAGCGATTAGCAAGGAAATTATTAAGCATTCCTACAATTGGAAGATAGAATCCAATTAAAAACGTTCCCTGAACTTGAGGATCAAATAATTGGTTCGCTTTATTGATATATACGTAGGTACCAACCAAAACGCCTGCAGTGATCAAAGAGAAAAGAGCATTGAGCTTAACCTGAGTCATGCGATTTTTATACCGAGTGATTGAGAAAAGCATCACTAGAGCTGCCAGCAGGGCTCCCGCTGAAATCCAAAAAGTATCTTGAGTTCCAAGTAATTGCACTTCTCCAGATTCTGCAATATGCTGCTCGTAACGAAGTTTAAATGCATCCATAATTGCATATTCTCGTTTCTCTGCTTCGAAATTGCTGTCAGATTTTTCCCAGATAGGGAAAAATAACATCAGAATCATTGCAATAGCAGCGATTGTCATGAATATGGTCTGTACTCGTTGAAGCATAACAGTTGTTTTTTTCAGAACGGAGTGCAAATATGAGGTCTTTTGGTATCTAAATGGAAGGAATCCCCCAATTTTGTCGCGTGAGATATTTCATGGACATAAGCTACAAGGGCACTAACTACAATGGCTGGCAAATACAGCCCAATGGTGTGACTGTGCAGGAGGAAATAGAGAAGGCTTTGTCCACCATTTTAAAAAATGAGACATATGTTTTGGGAAGTGGACGCACCGATACAGGAGTTCATGCCTCACAACAAATCGCTCACTTTGATACAGAGAATTCAATTGATACAAACCAACTGACCTACAAACTCAATTCTTTCTTAGGTGAAGGCATAGCTGTCAAGGGCATTAGAAAAGTTAAAGATGACGTCAATGCCCGTTTTGAGGCAACATCCAGAAAATATCACTATCACATTCATCAAGCAAAAGATCCATTCAAACTTGGGTTATCCTATTACTTCAAACCTGAATTGGATACCACGTTGATCAATGAAGCATGTGATATAATTAAGGCGTGGAAGAACTTTGAGTGCTTTAGTAAGGTTCATACCGAGGTGAATCACTTTAAATGTGACATCTTTCAGGCAAAATGGATGCAGACAGAGACTAATCACTTGTTTGAAGTTTCAGCTAATCGATTTTTACGAGGTATGGTTCGAGCGATGGTAGGAACCTTACTAAATGTGGGGCTAGGTAAAACTTCGATTGATGATTTGCAGTTGATACTTGAGAGTAATGATAGAGGAAAGGCAGGTAGAGCAGTGCCACCGGAGGGTTTGTACTTGCAGGAGGTGATTTACCCATCAGATATTTATTTAGATTAGAAACGATTGGAAAAAGAAAAAGCAAGCGGAAATATTGTTGACCTGACGGTTCTGAAAAGGCTATTCGCCTTTGCTAAACCCTACATCGGGGTTTTTTACTTCCTGGTTTTCTTAACAATTGCCTTAAGCGTAGCAGGCCCTCTTCGCCCAATGCTCATCCAAATGGCCATTGATAATAATGTTGCAAATGGGGATTATCCGGGGCTAGTCAACATGATCATGCTGTTAATTGGATTGTTGATATTCCAGGCTATAGTACAATACTTACACACCTATTATTCCGGATGGTTGGGGCAAAATATTATCAAGGACATACGGATCAAGCTCTACCGACACATTCAAAGCCTAAAGCTGACATTCTTTGATAAGACTCCAATTGGGAGATTAGTGACAAGAAATATTTCTGATATAGAAACGTTGGCGGAAGTCTTCAGCACTGGAATAGCTGGGATCATTGCCGATGTGATGCAATTACTAGTGATTCTAGGATTCATGTTCTGGATGGATTGGTCATTGACACTTGTGAGTTTATCTCTTCTACCCATACTTCTATTTGCTACCTACGTCTTTAAGGAAAAAGTCAAAGTGGCATTCAACGAAGTGCGGGCAGCAGTATCCAATCTTAATTCTTTTGTGCAAGAGCATATTACCGGGATGAATATTGTGCAGATATTCAACAGTGAAAAAAGGGAGTTTGAGAAATTCAAAGAAATCAACAAAGAACACCGAAAAGCCAACATTCGATCTGTTCTTTATTATGCTACATATTTTCCTGTGGCTGAAGTAATTCAGGCTGCCGGCATAGGTTTAATCGTGTGGTATGGTGGAGGTCAGATGATACAGGGCAATATGGAGTTTGGGATGCTCATTGCATTTATTCTGTATCTGCAAATGTTCTTCCGACCGATACGAATGATCGCGGATCGCTTCAACACACTACAAATGGGTATTGTTTCGTCCAATCGAATTCTAGACTTACTGGACAACCATGATCACATTCAGGACAATGGAACGTTTGACCCAGAGCATGTAAAAGGGGATGTAACCTTTGATGAAGTTTGGTTTGCATATGTTGAGGAAGATTATGTTTTGAAGGACATATCGTTTGAAGTAAAATCCGGAGAAACCATAGCTCTCGTAGGAGCTACAGGTGCTGGAAAATCCTCTGTAATTAATCTACTGAGTAGGTTTTATGAAATAAGCAAAGGCAATATTCTGGTAGACGGAACAGATGTTAGACAGTATGACCTTAAAAATCTCAGGAATCACATTGCCGTCGTTTTGCAAGACGTGTTCCTATTCTCCGATTCAATTTACAATAACATCACGCTTCGTAACCCGGAAATTTCCAGAGAGAAAGTACTTAAAGCGGCAGAGATGGTGGGCGCACTACCATTCATTGAAAAACTTACCGGAGGACTAGATTACAATGTTCAGGAACGAGGAGCTACATTATCGGTAGGTCAGCGACAGTTGATCTCTTTTGTGAGAGCCATGGTTTATGATCCTAAGATTATTGTTTTAGATGAAGCAACATCATCTGTTGATACCGAAACAGAAGAGCTGATTCAATCAGCCATTCAGAAGATGATGCATGGAAGAACATCTATTGTAATTGCACATAGATTATCTACCATTCAAAACGCGAATCAAATTTTGGTTTTGGATAAAGGAAAAATTGTGGAGCGAGGAGATCATGAGAAACTAATGATGAAAGAAGGGTATTATGCTAACCTTCACCAGATGCAGTATAAAGAAGTTGCCAAAGCTGTCTGAATCACGTCTATCTTTGAAGCCATGAAGTACGCCAAGCAATTTTATCTAGCGATCATTGTCATTTGTATTGTGATCATTGCATGGAGCACCTACTATACATTGGGTGGTTTTGATCCGGTGGAGATTTTTGTCATGGAGGGCAAAGAGCGTACGGTCATTGGCAAAGAGTACTTTGAGAAGTATAGCTTCAACGATTTTGATGCTCGAATAAAAGAGACACGCACAGCTATTGATTCAGGAATTTTAAAAGGAATGCTGACGGTCGTCTTTTTCAAGAACGATAGAATAGGTAGCGACTCACTGCATTATTTCATAGGAGCCTCAACTGACGAAATCAACGATATGTTAAAGTTGCCGGCTGGATATACGTATAAAGAGTTTAAAACGGATAAGATATTCAAGACATTCGTGACTCAACACTGGTTGGTTCAACCTACTCCTGAAGAGATGGATGAACTAATGGAAATAAAGGCCATAGAGGAAGGAGAAGTGCTTCTGCCGTTTTGGTTTCAATTGTACTTTCAGGATCAAAGCTTAAGTGTAGAATATTGGGCGAGGTAATAACTATATCATCCCTTGTGCTCACTATCATTTTTTCCTTGTTGGCGACCTTACATTTTGCCTGGGCTTTAGGAATGAAGTGGGGTTTTGATGCATCTCTTCCTACCAATGAAAACGGTGAAAAAGTACTAAATCCAAAAAGACGAGACAGTTTGATTGTTGGTGTGGGATTAATACTGTTCTCAATCTATTATTTTTCCAAATTTCAAGGTTCACAATTAACTCCCAATGACACCATCGATACAATTATTTCATGGATAATTCCATCCCTTTTTTTATTACGATGCATCGGAGACGCTAAATTCATTGGAGTTTTCAAGAAAGTCAAAAGCACTCAATTTGGTAAACTAGATTCCCAATTGATTATTCCTCTTTGTGCTATGATCTCGATATTGGGTTTACTGATAGCCTTTATTAACTAGCGGGCTCCCCTTCACCGGCGAGTTGCTTATCGTGAAGTTCTTTGTACGCACCCTCTTTTGATAGCAATTCATCGTGTGTTCCTTGTTCCACCACTGTACCATCATCCAGCATCACTACCTTGTCAGCGAGTTTGGCAGACGAAACTCTGTGAGAGATTATGATTGAGGTTCTCCCTTGCATAATGCGTTGCATCGCATTTAAAATGGCATTTTCAGTCTTAGTATCTACTGCTGATAACGCATCATCAAGGATTAAAATTTTTGGTTCTCTTGCAATGGCTCTTGCAATTGATACACGTTGTTTTTGACCACCTGAAAGTGTAATGCCACGTTCACCAAGCTTTGTCTGGAAGCCATTTTTAAAATCCTTAATGTTGCTAAGTAAGTCGGCATCTTCAGCAGCTTTTTCTATCTCAGCTTTATTCATCTTCCGATTTCCAAAAGAGATATTATTCTCGATAGTATCGGAAAATAAGAATACATCTTGTGGTACATATCCGATCTGACTTCTAAGAGAAGAAAGGCTGTAATCCTTTACACCAATGTTGTCTATTTCAATCTTGCCTCCATCAATATCATAAAGTCTACATACCATATTAGCGATAGTACTCTTACCAGATCCTGTTGTTCCTACAATGGCTATTGACTCACCAGGTTTGACCTCAAATGACACATTTTTCAATGCCTGAATTCCGGAATCGGGATAAGTAAAGCTCACATCATCAAATACAATGTGTCCATCAATTTCCCTGTTAATGTCTTTTTCAGAAACAATGTCGGTTTTAGTGTTTAAAAACTCATTGATTCTGCGCTGGGATGCTGCTGCACGCTGAATAATGGAAGTAATCCAACCAAGAGCAGTAACTGGCCAGGTTAACATATTAACATAGATGATAAACTCAGCTATGTTTCCTGTACTTACTTCACCGTTAAATACTTGTATCGATCCTACCCACACAGTTAGTATCACACTCAAACCTATGAGTGCCATGATCAATGGCATAAATAGTGCCTGCACGAATGATAATTTTAAAGACTTGTCTCGGTAGTCTATACTTTCTGTTTCAAAGTTTTTGGCAACCTCTTCTTCCCTGACAAATGCTTTGATTACTCTGATTCCTGAGAAGGCCTCCTGCACATAAGTTGAAAGACCAGATAGGCTCTCTTGTATTTCTGTCGATCGCTTGTTAATGATATTACTCACAAAATAGATACTTATTGAAAGGACAGGAAGAGGTAATAATGAGTATAGAGTGAGCGTAGGATTTATTGAAATCATGTAAGGAATTACCATGGCGAAAAGGGTAAATAGATTAATCCCATACATAATTGCTGGCCCTATATACATCCTCACCTTACTGACATCTTCAGAGATCCGAGCCATAAGATCCCCTGTGTTATTTCTTCTGTAGAAACTCAGAGGGAGCGTTTGGTAATGTTCAAAGATTTCATTCTTCAAATCATACTCAATATGCCTGGACATCACAATAATGGTTTGCCGCATAAAGAATAAAAATATACCTCTAAGTAAGGCGGATGCAAGAATGAGTATTGCAAGGATAACGATGCTGGAACCGATAATACCAATTGTATTGTCCTGAAGTTCAAATCCTTCAAAAGATGAGAAGATTCCGTAGCTACGACCCAGAATATCGAAAGCATACCTAACTATAACGGCAGGTACAATCGCAAAGAAATTTGCAATTATGATAAATAAAGCACCGAAAATTAGGTAAAACTTGTATTTAAGCAGGTATTTATTTAGGTATCCTAAGTCTTTCACAGAATTTTATAAAGGCCTGATAGCCAACGTGTTTTAGTTAAAATAGATATTTTTGCATCCCCTTTTTCCCAATAAGTGCAACAGCACCCGAGAAAGAAGGTTTAAAATTAGATTAAAGTTCATTACAATGATAGATACACAACCCGAAGTAAAATCGAACAGCGTGTTTGATCAAATGGCTGGCCTGGATCATGAGCAAGTGGTTTTTTGCAGAGACGAGGCAACCGGACTAAAAGCAATCATTGCAATTCACAATACCGTTCTAGGCCCCTCTATGGGCGGTACCCGTATGTGGAATTATGCTACTGATGAAGAAGCATTAAATGATGTATTGAGACTTTCTCGTGGAATGACATTTAAATCTGCACTAGCTGGATTGAATATTGGCGGAGGAAAAGCGGTAATTATTGGTGATGCTCGCAAGATAAAGAACGAGCCATTGATGAGACGATTCGGGAAGTTTATAAATAGTCTGAATGGTAAATACTATACTGCTGAAGACATGAATATTACCATGCGAGACATTGAATATATGAGCATGGAAACACCGTATGTAGTTGGCAAGCCTGAATATATGGGAGGATCTGGTGATCCCAGTCCTATGACTGCCTACGGTGTGTATATGGGAATGAAAGCCGGAGCAAAGAAAGCTTACGGTTTAGATTCTCTTGGAGGTAAGAACATTTTAGTACAGGGTGCAGGCCAAGTTGGAAAATACTTGGTAGATCACCTAATAAAAGAAAATGCCAATGTTTTCATAGCAGATATTTTTGAAGATAAAATCAAGGCAATTACTGACAAGCATTCATCTGTCTCTGTTGTGGATCCAAAAAAGGTTTTCCAAATGGAGATGGACATCTATGCACCATGTGCCATGGGAGCAACATTGAACGATGAAACAATTGCAGATCTTAAATGTGCGGTGGTAGCAGGAGCAGCTAACAATCAGTTGGCCAATGAAGAGAAACACAGCTCAATGCTTAATGATCATGGCATTATTTACTGTCCGGATTTTCTTATCAACTCCGGTGGAATTGCCAATGTCTATCACGAGTATTTAGGTAATTACAATAAAGACAGAGTGATTGCCTCTACTGAGCATATTTATAATGTATGTTTGGAAGTATTAAACCACTCAGAAAACAATAAAATCGGATCTCACGAAGCTGCATTGGAACTCGCTTTAGAGCGAATTGAGACAGTGGGAAAAGTGAAACTTGGAGAATAAGGAATAATCCCACATCTTCAGTATCCGAAAGCGGACGACTGGTAACATTTGAAATAAGGAGATTTTAGGCTCATAGGCCATTTAACATGCTAAATAGACGAATACTTAGAGTAAAAGCCATGCAGGCGTTATATGGATATTTCACCGCAGTGGAATCCTTGAAAGAGGTAAAGAGAAATGAACTGGAAGAAATGCATGCATTGGATCCTGCAAAGCATGATTTTGCTGATAAAGCTCTTTTTGAAGCAAGAAAAAAACAAGCTGTTAAACTGTTTAATCAAAACCTCCTTGCCGGCAGGGTAGAAAAACCGGAGGATGCTGAGGCAGAGGTTGTTGCTAATGTCAACAATGCTCTTTCTGATTTTGAAAATCAAATACATAAAGAGGCCAGAGTTCGTAAAAACGATATGATGAAAGAAGCTGAAAGGCTTCAGGATACATATATTAAGCTTCTACTTCTCCCTATTGAAATTGAGCAAAGAGAAAAGCTCGATAGCGAGAAAGAAGACAAGGCATTTATTGCGAAAGAAAAAAAGCAATACCCATTCATTGGCAATGCAATCGTCCAGCTTCTTAAGGAATCTGAATCCTTACAGAAAGAAGCAGCTCGATCTAGTATAAGCTGGGACACAGAACAGCAAGACTTAAAATCATGGTATCGCGATCAAATCAGGACTTCTGAAGCCTTGGCTCATTTTTTTGGAGGAGAAAAGCAAGAAGATTTACCAGACAATGATATTGTTTTGGAACTGTTTAAGCGAGTTGTATTTAAGAATGAAGCCATTTCATCGTATTTAGAAAGCAATCATCTGCACTGGGCTGAAAATCAGCCAATAATTAAAAGTATGGTTGTAAAGACTATCAAGTCAATTCAGGATGGTGAAGATTTGCAACTTGCCGAGTTAACTAAAAATGGTGAGGAGGATTTCAAATTTCTTGAGCGTCTATTCATGGATGTCATCAATCAGAATGAGTTTCTTGAAGAAGTCATTCAAAGTAAAACAATGAATTGGGATGTGGATAGGATTGCATTGACGGATCGAGTGATTCTGAAACTGGCGTTGGTTGAAATGATGAATTCTCCAAGTATACCAATTAAAGTAACAATTAATGAGGCGATAGAGATTTCGAAGATGTATAGCACCCCAAAAAGTAAACAATTTGTAAACGGTGTTTTGGATGTACTATCAAACGAGCTAACTTCGAGTGGTAAAATTCGTAAGAGCGGTAGAGGCCTTATCGATAACAAATAAATTCTATAATAATGAGCAGATCAGGTGGTTCTTTTTTTGCATTTCTTCTAGGGGTGATTACAGGAGGTGTTCTGGGCATTCTTTATGCACCAGACAAAGGCACTAACACGCGAGATAAGCTCACTTTCCAACTCGACAAGCTGAAGAAGCAGCTGGAAGGTTTTGTCAATGAAGTAGCGGAGGGCAAAGAAGTTTTTGGTAATGATGCCAAAAATCAAGGTGAGAAGATTGTAAAGGATGCAAAAGACAAAGCCGAAAGATTACTAGACGATGTTAATGGCTTAATTAGCCAAATGAAGAAGGATTAACAGGTCCTTTAACATTTCATTAAGAATTTTGAAACCATATCTTTCGTAGATTTGTATTTGATCAGTAAAGTTTCCCATGTGGGATCATATATTTTCTGAGATTCAATCAGGTATGTGATTTTAAACAATTAGAAAAATGAAAATAACAAAAATCTTATTAGGAGTGATCGTAGCTGCAAGTTTAGCAAGCTGCGGAAACAGTGAACTTGAATCAAGAATTACAAAGCTGGAAGGTAAAGTAGCGGCTTTGGAAGGTAAAGGTGGTGTTGCAAGAGCAAATCCAACAGCTCAGCCTATAGCGGTGAATAACAATACTCCGGCAGCAGCAGCTCCGACTGAAAAGCCAGAAGGACCACTTCCTATAATCGCGTTTGAAGAAAAACTTCATGATTTTGGTACCATCAAAGATGGTGATGTTGTTGAGCATATATTCACCTTTGTGAATGATGGTGAGGCTCCTTTGATTATTTCAGATGCAAAAGCAACCTGTGGTTGTACAGTTCCTGAGTGGCCGAGACAGCCTATTGCTGTGGGAGAGACTGGCGAAATCAAAGTAAGATTTAATAGCAAGAATAAGCCTGGCGTTCAGAACAAAACTGTTACTTTAACAGCTAACACATGGCCTGCTACTCAAAGAGTTCAAATCAAAGCGAATGTTGTGAAGGAAGGCGAGTAAGTCGCTGATTACCACATCAAATTTTATTAACATTGCCCCCTGACGTTTACAGTCAGGGGTTTTTTATTTAATAAACAACAAAATGCATACAGTATTACTACAGGCAGGAGGCAGTGACTTCACCTCTTTTTTACCAATCATTGGTATGATTGCGATTTTTTATTTCTTTTTTATTCGCCCACAACAGCGCAAGCAAAAAGAAACTAAACGGTATCTTCAGGAGGTCAAAAAAGGAGACATGGTAGTTACAGTTGGTGGCATCCATGGAAAAATAATGGAAGTATCGGATACTACAGTTTTAGTCGATGTAGACAGAGGAACAAAATTGCTAGTTGAAAAAGCTTCTATTTCACTTGAGGCTAGCAAGCGCTTGAACGATAAGCCTGAGAAAAAAGATAAAAAGTGATTTAGGTTATGATCCCTAAAATATTAAGTAACTGGAAGGTAGTGTTGCTCTCATTTTTGGGAGCCACTACCTTTTGGTTTTTTAGTGCCTTAGGGAAAGATTACAATTACAGAATCAACCACCCAATTAAGTTTGTGTATAATGCAGATAGTCTGATTGCGGTTGAACCTCTTCCAGAGTTTATCGATATAGATGTTTCCGGTGGAGGCTGGGATTTATTTCGAGAGACATTTTGGTTTACAGATCCGGTAGTGTTTGAGTTAGATAACCCTGCAGCCATCAGGTATCTTACCCGACCGACAATTTTGCCAATAATTTCTGAACAGTTAAATGAGTATCGAGTCAACTTTCTATTTACAGATACGCTTTTTGTTAACATTGATCGTAAGATTTCTAAAAGAGTAGACTTAAAGATTGACTCTGTGGGGATAAGCATGGATGAAGATTATCGGATCATCACACCAATAGTTTTAACTCCAGATACGGCGACCATTCATGGTCCATCCAGTTTTATTGATACAATTGACCAGGTTTTTACGATTAAGCTTGAAGCAGAGAGTATCGACAAGAATTTTGATAGATTCGTTAAACTTGGTTTGCCTGAGACATTTGATATTAAGTCTGCCCCACCTACAGTAAACGTCAAATTTGAGGTTGATCGATTTGACTTGCTTGAGATAATAACCAGTGTGGAACTTCAGAACTTTCCTACAGATTCTTCTGTCTATGTAACAGACCCTAATGTTACTGTTCGGTTTATTGTGCAGCAAGAGCTCAGGGAAGACTACTTTACAGATGATTTTAAGGTCGTCGTTGATTACAATTTGATCGACAGAGCTGATTCCACAGCACCAGCAATTGTGGTCTTCCATCCCGAACATGTCATTGAGGTGGAAGCCGTACCCGACTCACTAGCAATTACTTATGCCAGGTAAGCAGTTATTCATAGGGATTACAGGTGGAATTGGTTCAGGAAAAACTACCGTATGTAAAATATTTGAGGTACTTGGTGCTAAAACGTATTACGCGGATGAGAGAGCCAAAGCGCTGATGGAATCTGATCAGGAGTTGATTTCCGAAATTAAATCCATGTTTGGAGATGAGGCATATAGTGATGGAAAATTGGACAGAAAGTATATTGCCAAAAGAGCCTTTAATGATCAATCATTACTAGAAAGACTTAATAATCTGGTGCACCCTGCAGTGGGCAGAGATGTAAGCGTCTGGAAAAAGCAACAGTCAGATTCACCATTTTTATTAAAAGAAGCTGCATTATTATTTGAAACGGGTTCTTACAAATTACTCGATAAGAATATTTTGATAACAGCCCCTGAAGATCTCAGAATTAAAAGAGTAATTAAAAGAGACTCACATCGAACAGAAAGTGACATTAAGGCTATTATTCAAAAGCAAATGAGTGATGATGATAAAATTCCCCTGGCGGATTTTGTTATTGATAATGGCGAGGATTCATCGTTAATCAAGCAGGTAATGAAAGTCCATCAATCAATCATCGCATAAGATTTTTTCAAATTCATCTTTCGTGTAAGCCTTAGAGATCACCAATTCGCCAAATTGATCCACATAGCTCACTACATGAAAACCAGCTTTATCTAAATGTTGGTCTGCGAAGAAAAGCGGATGTTCAGGCGTTCCAATATTGAAAATATCTGTGAATTCAGGATCTAATAGGATACCACTCTTATTACTTATTAATCCGTATTTTCCGTTTTGGATGTACTTAAACATCTTGTGGTCATTGTTTTGAACCATCAATTTTACATTTTCAATATAATCGGAAAGAGATTCTTCTACTTCATTTACTATCCAATACTTTTGATCCTTATTAACAAGGTAAGTGCTATCATTCCAAAGAGTAACTTCATCATAATTGAAAGAAAGAACCTCACTTTCAGTGATATCAATAATCCCATATTTATCAGCTTTTTTTGCCAAATAATAATCTTTTATTCTTGTTAGTCTTGCTTCATATTCAGCTTCAATTAGTTCATTGATTTTTGGATCATAGCATCCAATTTTTCCATCAATGAGTGTCAGAACCAGTCCATCTTTTTCGTCCAGATTATCGAAGACTGGATTTAGAATCCAATCCCCTTTTGTGTTAATGAGTCCCTCTTTACCACGAATTTGCACTTTGATTAAGGTATCAGTCAGAAACGAAATCTCTTCATAATTTTTGGTGATTATTTCTTCACCATTTTTAGAAAAAAGTTTCATAAGGGTTTCATCTTGAAGCTTTATGAAATCATTCCTTCTTGGAAAGGTCAAAACCCTTTCATTAGTCAGGCTTATTTTCTTGCCTGATGCGAACAACATCTCTCTTTTATCATCTTTGATAAGTACGGCAGCATTCTCATTCACTAACTTGATAGAGTCGTAACCTCTCGAAGGTAAGATTCCTTTTATTCGTGGGAGAAGCATCCAATCCTCTGTGGTTTTGAGTGCCAGCCAGCCATCGTTCGATTCTAGATAAGGATGGTGTTGATCCATGATATCAGCTTCCGATGGGTTATAAAGTCGATAGCCTTTATCAGATCTCAAATACCAACCTGACTCATCTGGATATATCTCATATGTACCCCATGGAATCAAAAAGTTCAAGGTGGAATCCAACATGCATTCTCTTTTACCTCTAAAACCAATAAGAGAATAGTTATTGACAAGCTCTATGTCATCAAACTTGAATTCTAATGAAAGTCCTTTGTTTTCAATTTCCTTTAAAATTTTCTTTTCAGTATAGACCGCAAATTTTCGACCTCTTTCAAACACGTAAAAGTTACCTAGCGTATAGATGTCATCATACCTACTTTCCGTTATTTCCAACCCCAATAGAGTAGCCAATCCCCATTTGTTATTTTGGCGAATTCTAATCCAATCATTACTCAGTGTTTCAGCTTCTTGAACAGGACTGTTGAGAATCTTAAAACCACTTTTATGATAGAGCCATTTTTCATCATCAATTTGAACAAGTGCTATGTCATTCCTTATGGATTCATATCCAATTACATTCGGGATTAATTCTCTGCCATTCTTAGTGATAATTTTTCCATCCTCACTGTCGGTGACAAATATCCAATCGTCTTTGATGAGTTCACATTTATAATCATATGGGATATTAATGAAATTAGGGAGTACCCTTGATTTGCCATTAGAGTCATAAAAACCAATGAGGTTGTTTTCTACTACTGGGAAGAGTTTTATATCGGCATTTTCTGAAATTTGATTGATCGAATCAGTGTTAGGATGAAAAGAATAATCTTTCGAAGAAGTTTTATAGTAGAGTACGTCGGCGACTTTTTTCTTTAATGAACTTACTTTCGAAAAAAGCAGAAAACTTTTTAAATCTGATTCTCTTCCTGATGCAGTTGTAACTTTTAATATGTACTCTTCTACTTTGCCTCGATATCTAGTCAGAGGAAAACTTTCTAGAAAAGTGATATAATCTGAAAGGCTTTTACTTTTTATGAGATCATTGAAACGAAGATGATCCAATATGGAATCAGCCTCAGGTTTGAAAACAGAAGCTGGATTATTTTCAATGAAAGCAATGAAGGATTCCTTAGATCCGATGGACTTTGTCTTTTGATACTGTATGCTATCAACCTTGAAGGATAAGATTTCATCATAGATAGATTTTGGATAAATTGATCGGAATCGGCGGGCAGATGTAATTGATAAACTATCCAGTGTTTGTTGAAAAATTTTATCTCTTATTTGATCTGCTAGTTTGTTGATTTTTTCTTTAGTAATCCCGTCCTCATCTAGTTCTTCTTGAAGAGATTGATCTGATTCTTCAAATTTCTTTTTGGCCTCATTAATGATGATCCGTGCAGAATCAATATTGTAGTATTTGAATGCGGGATCGAAGAGAATTTTTGATTGATAATAGCTTATGCCGGCATTTAACGGTTCTTTTTCCAAGCCTTTCATAATCAAGTCTATAGCCTTATCGTACTCTTTTTTTTCTATGGCTTTTTGGATCCTGTCTACCGTTCCAAACAGGATTAATTGCGACATCATTATAAAACCAACAATATTCTTTAGCATATTAAAAAAGCAAGTTAACGCAACCCCTCGACTCTATGTTTGCAAATCTTGCTTTGGTGGGCTGATAAAAAACGGAATTAAAAGATTGAAAAAAGAAATATCTGATTATATTTACTATCTACATTTACAGGCGAGTAAATTAGGCGGTGATTAGATTCGGTTAATTCCGGATCGCAGTTCGATCCAACCAGCATATTGGGATCGGCTATGGGAGTACCAAGGTGCTCCCTTTTTTTGTGCCTATTCTACTCTGAATTTGATTTTAAGTTCTTCCTGAGAGATGGTTCTCTCAGTTCCTTCAAGATCGAATGCATAATGTGGTGTATTTCCACATACATCCTCAAGTCTGGGGTCGATGAGTAACTCTAATTCTTCTGAATCATCAAGTTTCCAATATATCTTGAGCTTTTCAGGATTGTCAAACTCGACTCTTGATGGGAGTATTTGGCCACTGGCTCCTCTAATGAATAGCATTCGCTTTGCAAGAGGTTGATCCAATGGATGATCAGTGACAATAGTGAGGATTCCAATATTACTTTTCTGTGACTGCAATGCCCAGCTATTTATATTCATTGCTCCTCGCAGTGGATTGGAAGCATTTATGGTTTGAGCAAAACTTGATTTAAGTTTTGCTCCACTAGCTCCTAGCCACTCATCATCAATTTTCAGCGTATAGCTATTTCCAGCTCTTAATACATCACCCAATGTCATATTAGGACCTACTCCCTGCTTAACCCTACCTGGGTGAAGTAATAATGTGAGTCGTGTATGGTTGATATTCCAAAGTCCTTCTGGAATGATTACAAAAGGATCTACAAGAGTCTTTCCGTTGCTATCCTCTATAGTTATAAAATCATATGGATTCTGAAGGAGACTCATAGGAGCTGAAAAATAGACGTAGAATCGCAACAAATTGGCAGGCACTTCATCTAGTTCAGGAATAAAAGAAATGACCTCTGGTTGTGAGGTTTCGGGAGGCTCAAAAGAAGCCACATCTGTATATTCACTCACTTCCTCAATTTCTTCAGAAAGTAATTGACTAAGTTTTGGATATGAGAAAGTTACCAGATAATTGATCTTTGGATCCGGAAGAAACTTTGGTTTAAATGAAAGATGGTTATCCGCTATGCTATAGTTGCCTAAAACTGCGGGACCTCCAGGACTCGTTTGTACATAAAAAAATGATGACCATTCATTAAAGCTAAAATCTTGTTGATTGATTAGATCAACGACATCTTCCGGCACTAATCTAGTAGTAATGGTTCCGTAAGAATCAGAATCTGCAAGTGTCTTAGCAGTGAAAAAACTCTGACTAAAAATTACAGTTGTTGTTAAAAAACAAAAGAGACCTAGTAGGCCTCCTTTAAATAGTTTGTTATTTCTTCTCATCAAGGTATCAGCCGATCTTTACTTAACGAAGTTAATGCTAGTTTACCATTTGGTAAACGCTGAGTAGCAAGTATATACTTTTCATTAAAGTCAGCCATCTGTTGGATGCCACCACCAGACCTGGGTGTATACTTTACACCAGCGAGGTATCCTTTTACTTCCTCGGTGATTTCTCCTTTATATTCGGCTACATCTTTAGGATCAAACAATAAGAGCGGCAAGGCGCTATTCGACATCAAAATGTAGTCTTTACCATTGTTCTGGTAAAGAACCATGTCTATTGGGAAATTACCTGATCCAAATTCTGCGACAGTTCTTCCTTTCACATGTTTGCCATCAGTTAAGTTGGAAGCATCTATTGTCACCAATGGAGTACATAGATAGGCAGCTAACAGCTGTTTTTGATTGTTAATCTCATAGGGTAAAAACGCTCTGACAGGAGAAGCCGTCTCCCATTTACCATGAGCTCCGTGAAATATTTCTAACGTGTTGGCATTCAAATCACTTGTAAATGGATATTGAGCGGTCCACATGGCTGATCTGAATTCTTCATTCGAAAGTCCGGTGATGTAAACCTTGTTGTCATCAAAGGCGATATCTGTGATAGCATCTGATCGAAGTTTCGCACCCGTTTTCCAACGATGCTCGACATTAGGGTCTACTGGATTAGGAAGAGAAACACTACTAAACTCAATGTTTTCAAGGCTAACTTCTGAAATATCACCTTTAGGAGAAATTTTAAGCAGAATACTGGCATCTTCTAAGTCATTCGGACTTTCCCACCTGGAAGTCCACTTAGCTCGACCTCTTGAAACACTTATGTAAGCATTTTGGGAAATTGGATTAACTGCGAGATCATGAATCATGATGTTACCTGCAGTTGTGCCAAGCATACCGGCTAACTTATCCTCTAGGTCAAGGATGTTGAGCTGTTCTTGATTTGAACTCTTTTTGTTGTCATTTAAATCAACAGCATAAATGGCCGCCCCTTTAGAGTCACCAATAAATAGGATTCCATTTTCATTAAACTCCAATACTGAAAGCGATACAATATCGGGAGTGCCTTTTTTCATGCCCGGATCTGAAGCAGAGAGTGCAAGGACAAAAAAGCTTAAAGAAAAGGTTAACATTAGTTTTCGCATGAGAAATATGTTTTGGTCAGAATATCTTCTACGCAAGAAGTTTGGATGTTGTTTTTGATGTAAAAAAGAAAACCTATCAGAAGATAGGTTTTCCGGTCATGTTGGTGATGGATTAATTGATATCCTCACCCTTCTTAAGTTTTTCAATATTTTGATCTATGATAGGACCATTTAATGTGTCTCCAGCTGGGATATTAGCCTTTGCGAGTTCTAAATATTTTAGGGCTTGTTCATAGTTACCAACTGCCGAATATCCCCGAGCAAGACCATAATTTGTTGGCCAAGCACCGTTATTTGATTTGTGATTGTACTTAAAAACTTCAAGCGCTTTCTCATTTTTGCCAGCTCCTATTAATTGTCTTCCATATTGATGAATAGCCCCTGGATTGGCTCCCGGAAGTTTGATTGCTTCATCCATTACTTCAGAGGCTTCATCTGCTTTACCAGCTGCATTTAATACAGCACCTTTAGCTGACATAGTTGCCCAGTTCCTTTGACCAAAAAATGGTGCGTTGATGGCTTGATCTGCCCATGCTATGGCCTGCTCATGTTCTCCTGCCCCAGAGGCGTATCTTGCCGCAGCACTAAAGTTTGCTGCCGTAAATCCAGGCTGATTATTTAGCTCAGCGGCAAGCACCTCCAAGTGTGCTTTAACCGGATCTTTTAGTTCTATTTTAATTGGTAATTTCTTGTCACCCCAAATAAGTGCAACGGTAGCAGAAGTTGCTTGTCGATCAATGAAGTCATAAGTCAACCATTCTCGAGGCTCTGAATCCTCAGCTTCTAATTCCATACGAAGTGCATCATTTTCTGGTTTATAGAAAAAGCTTCCCCAATGATTGTTGTCTTTTGAGAAAATAACCGTCCATGGACCATCCTGAGCTGGTGCCACAAAGAATCCATATTTTCCTGCTTTTAGTTCTTTTCCTTCTATCAATACATCGTGAGAGAAGTAAAATGTAGTGTTCTGATCTGCTCCAGCTCTCCATGGAGATGGATTATCAGCTGAGCTAAGCCCAAAACCTAAGTTGTTAAATCCGTAGGGAACAACTCCTCCATAGATGGTTCGTCCTCTGGCACCAGGGCTACTGTACTCAATAGCTACCTTTCCGACACCACCAATGTGTTGCTTTACAAAAGATCGTTGACTGCCACCTCCTGGTGGTGTGCTAAGCTGTGCTAGACCCACTAAACTAATAAGTGATAGGGCCATCATTCCAATGAATTTCTTTGTGTATTTCATAAGTAGTAGAGAGTTGGTTTTCAATTAATACAAAACGCTAGGGTATTGTATCGCCTTTTTATTTTCTATCAAGGGATTATTTTGTATATGAATGGTTATCATTGAGTACCTAAATATTGCTTGATGAGAAACCTAAAAGATCAACTTGTAGGCCTGGATCCTAACTTTAAATATCGAGGCTTAAACCAGACAAGAATAGAAACCTTCAGTGATGCGGTGTTTGCTGTAGCATTCACATTGGTAGTTCTTTCTTCTACTGTACCGGAAACATTTGATGGACTTAGGAAATCAATTCAGGATATTTTACCATCATTTATTTGTATTGTGCTGATAGTTGTGATCTGGTTTCAGCACTATGTCTTTTTTCTCAGATATGGCCTTCAAAATACAAAAACAGTCAGTGTAAATACTCTATTAATATTCTTACTTCTGATCTACGTATATCCTTTGAAATTCCTCGCGCGCTTTCTTGTTGAACTCTATTCAGGATTGATTTTTGGCATGCCGGATAATTTCATGGACAATTTTGGTGGAGAAATGAATAGTTCAAATATGACGCTATTAATGACAGCCTATGGTGCTGGAGCAACATTGATTTTTATGGCCTTAACATGGCTTTATCGTGAAGCATTTAAAAAAAGAGAAGCGTTAGAACTTAACGAGTATGAGCTTTTTGCTACCAAGGTTAGCTTATACCAAAATCTATTGATGAGCACGATTCCATTTATCTCAACAATCATCGCTTTTTTCCATCCTTTTGGGTATGGAGCGTTAAACTTTGGTATTGCAGGGTTTATTTATATGCTATACCCTCCTGTCATGATCACTTTCGGATACCTTGTAAAGAAGAAATCGAAGCAAATTTTTGGGTAGAAAACATACCCGCTTTGCGGTATTGAGATTACTAATAAATATGAAGATCTTTATGGTTCACCTTTCTCAAGTATGATGAAGAAGTACGCTGATCTGCATTGCCATCCACATTCACGGGCATTTCATTGGATGAGACATACGAAAAATGAGCAAAAACCTGCCAAGTATAATCCATGGAATATTATTCTGAGTAATTTCAAAAAGCAAGAAAAAGGAAAACGTGCATTTAGCTATTCGCAATGTGATCCTGTAAAGCTTTGGAATGGAGAAACAAAGCTAGTTTTTGCTTCACTATACCCTTTCGAAAAAGGATTTTATCAAGGGGGCGAAATCGATCAAAATAAGCTCATTCGAATTTTAGATATTCTATCAACCAGTGCTTTAGGTTTCTTGAATCCATTAACCTGGATTCAGGGATTATTTGCAGTGATTACGGGAGCTCCTACTATTTTAAAAATTGCACGCGCATTTCTACAGTCACTCTTGATGCGGATGCCTATTCGAAGAATTAAATATTTTATTTCTGAAGATTACGATTATTATGAGGAATTGCAGAAGGAGAGAGATTTTCTTTTAAGTAAAAGTGAGCAGGAAACAACCAATAAAATTCATATTTCAGGAATCAGAAAGCTTTATAAACGTGTAAAAAAACTAAGAAAGAAATATCCTGAGTCGCTTAATGCTACCGGCACTTATGTTGTCTGTGACAATTATCAACAGGTTGAGGAAACGCTCTTAGCCAATAAGATTGCCATGGTTTTAACCATTGAGGGAATGCATGCTCTGGGAACTGATACGGATTTAGATCTTGTGGAAGAACGTGTGATGGCTTTAAAAAGCTGGCCAAAAGCCATATTTTTTATCACAATAGCTCATCATTTCAACAACTTTTTGTTCGGTCATGCACACAGTATCCCCAATTCATTGAGGATTTTGTCAGATCAAACAGATGGCATGAATGAGTCTGTAAATCCTAAAGGAGAGAAAGTTCTAAAACTCTTATTAGGGTTGAATGATGCGCTATCAGTTGATGCATCCATGGGAAGGAGGATTCTTCCTGACTTAAAACATACATCTGCTAAATCAAGGCGTTGGTATTATGAAAATATTGTTGACCCTTGTTTACAGAAAGGAGACAAAATACCAGTAATCTTAAGTCATGTTGCCTATAGTGGATGGCAAACTCTTGAAGAAACCATCATGTATGCCGATCAGGAAAGTGATCATAAGTTAAGAGACGGGTTTTATCCATGGAATATTAATGTGTGCAATGAGGACATTGAGTGGACTGTAAAGACAGACGGTTTGATAGGTGTATGCTTTGACCAGAGAATACTTGGAGATAAGAAAGACAAAGTGAATAGCATTGATTTGATCTGGAGGAACCTGATAGCTATGATAGATGCCATTTTAAACAGTAATGAATTATCTGATGATCAGAAATCTAACTGCTGGGACTATTTTTCACTTGGAACAGATTTTGAAGGGTATATTGATCCAACTCAGGATTATAGTAATTCACTCTTATTTGATGATTTTGAAAATGATTTAATTAAGAAGCTTAAATCAATACAAGGAGCAGATTATTTTTTACACTCAGACCAAAAAGTGAAAGATGCTGCCAGAGGAATTTGCTTTGAAAATGCTAATCGATTCTTAAAGAATCATTTTTAGTTTCGATGGATCGACACATTGCATCGGTGAACACGAGCCAAAATTGAAAGATTACCCCATTTAGGGGATTGATTATCAGCCAAATAACTAACGATCTTTACCATATCATTTAAAAACACCACTGTTATGAAAAAGATCACACGACTCCTTTTGGTTGCAATCGCATTGATACTTGCGTTTCTTGGATTTAAAAAAGTTAAGGTAGATAAAGGGTAAATCTTAGTTCCGAATTAACTTTTTCAATAATTCAGATACTTTTTCTTCAACGATCGCTTGAGCATGAATGGATTTGTATAAAAACCCCTCTTTTTCCATATGGTCAAAAAAGGAGATGAAGTGATTGTAGTATCCATTGGTATTCAAAAATGCACATGGTTTTGAATGATAACCTATTTGTGCCCATGTCATCACTTCAGTCATTTCTTCGAGAGTGCCAACACCACCAGGGAGAGCAATAAATCCATCTGAAAGATCTGCCATTAGTGCTTTTCTTTCATGCATGTCTTTAACCCGATACAGCTTTGTTATTCCTGTGTGAGCTACTTCCATTTCATAAAGTTTGTCTGGGATTACCCCTGTAATGACACCATCATTTTTTATGGCTGTTTCAGCTACTACTCCCATGAGACCGACATCCCCTCCACCATATACAATTTCAATGCCTTGCTTCACCAATTCTTGAACCAGTTGCTTTGTTGCATTTTCGTAAGCAGAGTTGTTTCCCAATTTAGATCCACAGAATATGGCCAGTCGATTCATTGTACTAAAGTATTAATAATGACACCTAATCACGACAATTTGAAAATGATTGGTTGATAGTCGATTTCATGCGATTAAACGAATTAATTCACGTAATCAATTATCAATTGATAATTTGAAATACCTTTTGCTTATCTTGTAAACAATAACCACCCCCCTCATGAACTATTTTTATAAAATAACTCATGCTTTAAGCATTTGCTTATTGTTGGGTATTACTGGGTGCCAGGACGAATTTAAAATCGAGGAAAGGATCACAGAGAAAGATCCTGATATGATTATTGCAATTCAATTGGCAGATGAATATTTAAATTCCATTTATGGCAGGGCTGATGATACAGAAAAATCCATTACTGTATTGAGGTACCATAAGGATGAATTGTATTTCAATACCAATACCGACACTATTAGAGGATATCAGATTTTAAATGAGATGTCAATCACGGCAATTGTTGAACCAGGCGAATTTATTTTTTGGTATTCTGGAGGAGGACTTAGTGACCTAGATGGGATAGAATTTGACCCCACTTCTCAAAACGATCTAGACGAATTTCCCGAGGAGATTAATGAAGATAAAATGTGGAAAATACAAGTTCCCGATGATGGAGATCTTTCCATGTATAAATACGACATCCTTTATGATTATACAGGTAATGACGGAGCGCCGGTGAGGTTAGATCCAAAAATTCGCATTAAGGGAGCGGAATAGGACTTCATTCGGTGAAGTGTAAACTTTAATCAACCGCTGATAATCTGATGGATTTATAACCTCATAGGGAAAAACAGCATATTCACCGAAAAGCTAATAGATGTATTATCATCTGATAATTTTTATTCTAATTTACAAATTCATTTTTGTCACCACTTAAATTAACCCATTTCAAAATATGAGAATTACTTTGCGTAATCTAGCCATCTACCTTATTGCTTTTTCCTTTATTCTTTTTGCCTGTCAAAAGGACGATTTAATGACTCAGAGTACACATGAAGTGGACGATGATTTAAATACAGCAATTGCCTTAGTTGATGAATATTTGTCAACAACCAAAGGACGGTTAGATAGTGATAGAGTATCAATCACAGTCTTACGATATGAAGGTGAGAAGTTGTACTATCAAACTTATGTAGATGGTGAGATGAAATATAAAGAGGTGACTGAAGAAACGGTCACAGCAGAAGCGTCTCCTGGAGAGTATGTATTTTGGTATGGAGGAATGGGCTTAGAAGATCTTGATGAAATTGATTTTGATGATATATCAGAAGATTATCTTGAGAAAGATGCAGATGAAATTTATCAGGATAGACTTTGGTCAATCCTGATTCCTCAGGACATAGACAAAAAAACTGAATATCTTAAATATGATATTGTCTATCAATTTAATGGAAATAGCGGGACGGTTATAAGATTGGATCCTAAAATAAGAATTAAGGGTGAAGGAGCAGACGAGACTGGAGAACCTTCAAACTAATAAATAATGCGTGCGATAAGACAAATAGGGCTTCTTATTTCTTTTTTCGTTGTTCTATTCACTACCACAGCTCAAAATCAAACAAAAGCCGATAGTCTCAAAGTTTTAATTGAGTCTGGTACATTAGAAGGAACCGAGGAGCTTTATGCTTACTATTGGCTTTCGAGCTATTCCAGCGCTCCCGATGATGTAATCAATTATGCCAATGAACTTTTAGAGTTAGCAAAAATTGCTGATAATTTAGAATATCAGCTCAAAGCTTATACCAATATTGGAATTGCCTATCGACTAATGGGCGATCTAGATAAGGCCCTTGAATACCAATTCAAGTGCGCGGAACAAGCATTTGGCAAGGATGAGTTCATTCCTTTTTTAGCAGAGGTATATGGGGAGATCTCTACATGCTATACCCAAAATGGGGATTCGGAAAATGCGCTCCTATATGGATCAAAAACTGTCAACCTTTTAAGAGGTACCAATAGCAAGCAAAAACTTGCACTTACATTACTTAATATAGGATATGATTATTACCTAATTGGTAAGTATGATTCAGCTATGGCTTATTACAATGAAGCAGAGCCTCTTTTAAAAGATATTGGTTTTGAGCTTGGAATAGGTTACATCATTGGCAATAGAGCGCTTGTTTATTGGAAAAATGGTGGGATAGAACAAGCTAAAAGAGATCTTTTTGAAGCTATTGAAATACTAGAGCCTCTCGGGGACACATATGGCATGGCCGATTATTTTAATCAGCTGAGCAATATTTTTATTGAAGAGAAAGCTTATAATGAAGCGATTACCTATGCTCTCAAAAGTTATAATTTCGCATTAGAAGAAGAATTAAAAGAGCAAGCGCGGGATGCTTCTAAAAACCTTTACCTCAGCTATCTCGCTACTGGTGATTTTGAAAAAGCTGTGGATTTTCAAACAAAATATCATGCTTATAAGGATAGTATTCAAAACCTAGAAACGACTCAACGTCTTGCTAATCTCAGAACAGAATTTGAAGTTGGACGAAAGCAATCTGAAGTAGATTTATTGCTGGAGCAAAGGAGGAGCAATCGTATCATCATGATTATCGGTGGCATACTTATGATCGTGTTTATTTGCCTGATCCTCATCATTTATTCTTATCTGAAGACAAAGAATAGATTAAACAAGAAGCTGGAAGAGCAAAAGAATTCATTACAACTTTTGAATTCCACTAAGGATAAATTTTTCTCAATCATTTCTCACGATCTCAGGGGACCAGTAAATACGCTTTCTGGATTGGTTACGGTTTCTAAAATTTATATGAAAGAAGGCACGAAGGCTCAAACCGAAGATATGCTTGATAAGATGGAGCATTCCATTGGCCGTCTTACTAAACTTCTTGATAATCTACTTACCTGGGCATTACAACAGAAAGGTCATTTTCCACACATGCCTGAGGCCTTGAGTGTTCGGTTTTTGCTCGATGACATGAAGGATATGTTTCTCGAAATGTCCAATTCAAAAAATATTGAACTGATCTGTGATTTAAATGATGATTTTAAGCTGTTTGTAGATCGAAATACTGCTTCTACAATTTTAAGGAATCTGATAAATAATGCGATCAAGTTTACTCCAAATAAAGGGCAGGTTCGTATTGTGGCGGAAGCAGACAATTCCAACAATGTAGGAATTATAAAGGTTATCGATAATGGAGTTGGGATGTCAAAAGAAAAGCTAGAACACCTATTTAAACTAAACGAGAAGCTTTCTACCAAAGGCACATCTGGAGAAAAAGGACTGGGCCTTGGATTGCAATTAGTTTATGATTTCGTAAAGCTTAATAAAGGAACGGTAGAGGTAGAGAGTGAACCAGGAAAAGGTACAAGTTTTACCGTATCATTCCCACTTCCTATCGACTAGGAACAATCGCTTATTAATTTTGGTTGAATTGAGAAATCACAAGTTATGTCTCAATCTTCGGTCAAGTCAATTTATCCGCTCGGTTTCCCATGGCAAACTCAAGATCCATTTTTATTTTGTGTATATCATCGGGATCTTTTTCCACACGGCACTGATCAACTAGGTCCCGATTCTGATGAATTAAAGGGCAGAATGATTGGTCAGGATTTCACCATAAAAGATGGTTGGAGGATGTATCACGGACAAAATGTTCCTGGATTCCCCCAACATCCCCATCGTGGTTTTGAGACAATAACAGTCGTCCCTGAAGGGTTGGTCGATCATTCAGATTCTATGGGAGCAACTGGGAGATTTGGTCATGGCGATGTTCAATGGATGACCGCTGGAAAAGGGGTGCTTCATTCAGAGATGTTTCCACTGGTACATTCTGATAAGGCAAATCCTTTACTGCTTTTTCAAATTTGGTTGAATCTACCTAAGAGGAGCAAGTTCGTTGAACCACACTACAAAATGCTGTGGGCAGAAGATATCCCAGTTCACAAGGAAGAGGATGCTGAAATCACGATTGTTGCAGGAGATTTTAAAGACACAAAATCATTGGATACTACACCCGATTCCTGGGCAGCAGATCCTGCAAATGGAGTGGCTATCTGGCTTATCAAAATGGACGCACATGGTGAGTTAGAACTTCCAATTGCCTCTAATGAGGTAAATCGTTCCATCTATTTCTACAAAGGAGAAAGTATTAGCATTCAAGATAATATGCTCAGAGAGCAACAAGGAGCTGATCTTGTACCTGACCAAAATGTTGTTTTAAAAAATGGAGGTAATGAAGGTTATTTATTGCTTCTTCAAGGAAAACCTATAGGTGAACCAGTAGTACAACAGGGGCCTTTTGTCATGAATAACCAAGAGGAGATTTATGAAACAATTAGGGAGTACCAAAGAACACAGTTTGGAGGATGGCCATGGCCAAAGAATGAGTTCGTTCATCCCAGAGAAAAAGGCCGATTTGCTCTACATGCGGATGGAAAAGAGGAATTGAAGGACTAGTATTATTTATTTTCCAATTAATGGAATATTACTAACTTCATTTCCAAACTCTCCAACATGGCAAATGAAGATCCTAACGTCACAGTAGCCAGGTTTAATTATAAGCAGGCAATTGTAGTAGCAGTCATAACAGGAGCCACCACACTCGGTGGGACATTGTTATCTATTAAGTCAAGTTCAGCTAATTCAGATCCCAGCCCAGGTCAAAACGGCCAAGAATTAGCTAACTGCAAGACTGAGAATGAACGATTGAGAACCTCACTTACTAATTCGCTTTCTTTTTCCTCATTGCAAGATATTTCCAGTAATTATTTCGATGATAGTTTGGATAAAAATCAGTTTAAAGAAGTGGTTAGGAATCTTGTAAGCACAACAGAGCAATACAGAAAAAATAGTCAGCATTACATGCATAAGCTTTTTAGACTGAAAAAACTCATGCTAGCGAATGGAGGAAATATAAATGTACGGGTGAGCAATGCAAATCAGGAGGCTTGCTCATTGATCCAGGATCTACTCAAAGGGATTGAGTATTATCGAGGGTCTGTCGATGGAAATGTAGAGAGTACACGAGATGCTGTAGAGAAATTTCAATCTTCATTGAACAACTTTACCCCGGGATATTTTGAAGAAAAAAATATAGGAATAGTAGGTAAAAAAACCTTCCTTGCGATTATGGAACATTATGAGCGCAACTAAAAAAGCTCACATTATTTCGAATGTGAGCTTTTCTATCAAATCAAATCTCTTTCTTATGGTATAGTGACATTTCCAACATCATTCCAATCAATATTTTCCCATGAAAATGCAGCCGATCCACCTCCTGCAATGATTTCATCTAAGTTTATATTTAATGTGAATACATCTCCAGTACCTAAAGATAATTTTGGATCAATTTCCGTCTGCATGGTCATGTATAAACCACTTTGATATTCATAAATCATCAAATGGATATTCTTAAGGTCTCTTGGTAGCATATAGAAAGATTGCTGCTTCCAATAGGAATCCGTCCACATATACGCGTAATCATAATGATCATTTCCTCTCGGAACTAATGCTTCATCTTTGAATGAATAATAATTACCATTGGTTGATTCTAGCTGAATTTCAAGGCTCCATTCGGAGGAATTGGTAGCAGTTACATTTAAATCAATTCTTGATGAAATATTGTTCATGTCAAGAACCACCAGATGATCAGTGTCTTGTGTTACTTCGGCTGATGCTTTAGCAACATATATCGGCCCATCAGATATTTGGTAAGATTCGATAAATGGATAGCTCTCATTGTCTTCATAATAATTATATCTCTCTGCATAGGCCGTAGATGCTAATACTGTATAGCTTCCATCAGGTAAAGGTGGAATGTATAGTGTGTCAGGAATGGTATTTTCAAAGGTGTAATCATCACCTCCATGTGCAGCACTATCATAGTAATAATAATTGTAAGCGTTAGCGTTGTAGTGATATTGTTCATAAACCACATCATCGTTACCATCAAGTATCAATATTTGTATCATATTGACATCTTGTGGCACGCTGCTTTCAGTTCTTCCATTGGCATTTTTGAATTCATATGAAATTGATTCATTAATGCCGGTAATAACCATGCTGTTTTCTGTGTTCGGAATATCCATTTGGATATCATCATTTGATTGACAGCTCAAAATCAAAAGTGAGGCAAATGCAAGTTGCAGTAAGTTTTTCATAGTGATAAAATTTTTGGCTTATTAAAGATAACTCAATTACTGATTAAATAATTGTATAATTCAATCTTCGTATCGAGTAAATAGCAGACTTTGTCGAGATTCAATATTCATCAATTCAGATTGTGGAGTAAAAATTTTTGTAGATTCCCGTTCTCAAAAAGGGGATAACTATGAAACGTAGACATTTCTTGTCAAAATCAGCACTCGCTGCGGCAGGAGCCACCACCTTAGCTTCTTGTGTAAAATCTGAAGAAAAGAATCAAGGGCCATATATCAATTTCAACAATACATACAGATGGAAGATGACCACAACCTGGCCTCCCAACTTCCCTGTGGTAGGAGAGGGGTGCAAGCTATTGGCTGATTGGGTCAAACAAATGTCAGGTGGAAGAATGGAAATCACGGTGTATGGAGGAGGTGAATTAATTCCTGCTTTGGAAGGTTTCGATGCGGTAAGCAATGGAGCGGTAGAAATGAATCATGGGGCGGCTTATTATTGGGCAGGGAAAGTTCCTGCGGCTCAGTTTTTTGCTGCAGTTCCATTTGGAATGAATGCACAGCAGATGGGTAGCTGGATAATATCAGGCGGTGGTGCACAGCTTTGGGAGGAATTGTATGAACCATTTAATATTCAACCCATTCTATGTGGTAATACTGGTGTTCAGATGGCAGGGTGGTTTAAAAAAGAAATCAAATCGATTGATGATCTCAAGGGGCTAAAAATGCGTATTCCCGGATTGGGAGCTAAAGTCTTGGAAAAGGCAGGTGGAACACCAGTTTTGGTCTCAGGTGGAGAGATTTATACCAATCTCGAGAGAGGTGTTATTGATGCCACTGAGTGGATTGGGCCATTTCATGACTATTTAATGGGATTTTATAATGTTGCAAAATACTACTATTACCCCGGCTGGCATGAGCCAGGGCCAGCTCTGGAAATGATGATCAATAAGCCAAAATTTGAGGCACTTCCTACTGACCTTCAGGAGATCATCCGTACTGCTTGTTATCGTACAAATAGGTGGATGGGGGCAGAATTTGATGCACGGAATGGGCAGTATTTACAAAAGATCATTAATGAAACAGATGTTACTGTTGCTCCATTTCCTGTAGAAGTCTTGGAGGCTCTTAAGGGTTATACCAAAGAGGCTTTGAATGAATTGATTGAGGAGGACGCACCAAGTAAAAAGGTGTACGAGGCATTTGAAAAATTTAGAAAGGATGTGAGTGTGTGGATGAATGTAAGTGAACGAGTATTTTATGAACGAATAATGTAAAATGAAAAAATCAATTTTAACAATCCTTACAAGTATATGTGCCACCTTCTTATTCGCACAAACGCCTGAAGAACTTGCCAATGAGCAACTTGAAGCGTACAACGCACAAGATATTGAGGCTTTTTTAATACCGTATTCTGATTCAGTCGAAGTTTTTGATGGATCTGGAGATTTGCTGTATAAAGGAAAGGAAACCATGCGGTCTCAATATGCTGGAATGTTCGAGCGGACGCCCAATTTAAACTGTAATCTGTTGAATAGAATATCAGTTGGAAGTACTGTGATTGAGCACGAGGAAGTGACTTTTGGTGATCGAAAAATCTATGCAATTGTCATGTACAAAGTGGCAGAAAACAAAATTCAGGAAGTCCATTTTCTGGATCGTGAATAAAAAAGGGCCGACTCCTGGAGCCGACCCATCGCAATAGCTAGCCATAGCTAATGCTGCCTTAGTTTGCCTTAATAAACCTTTTTACTGAGGTTTTTTGATCTTTTGTAATTACAAGCAGGTAAACTCCTGAACTTAAAGAGGTTACGTCCAACTTTAAGCTTGTTCCTGAAACTCGGGAAATAACCGGTCTGCCTTCCAGATTAGTAACTTCAGCAGTTATGGTTTCACTTGTGTTGACTTTCAGAAAATCAGTTGTTGGATTCGGATAGATCTGTAGATCAATTTCATCTTCAAGACCATTAGTAGAACTAAAATCAACGATGACCGTGACAATCCAATCCTGTGTTGTTAATCCATCTTCTGCGGTAACTGTATAAATAAGATCATCTAATCCATTGAATGCATTCATCAGCTCATAGGTTGCTCCCTCTGAAACAAGTATTGTAGGATTGTATTCTATTAAGTCAGATGTAGGCTGAATTGTAATAGAAACTGTATGATTAACTGCATCTATCACAGCAGGCTCAGTTTGTGTTGGTTCGGAAAACTCTATAATATCCGTTTCATTACTGAGTGCCTCATTTACAGTGACAATGAATTCATCTGAAACCAACCCCCCGTTTCCATCATCAGCTGTTAATGTGATGGTAGCTGTTCCAACACCTACTTCATTGATCTGAATTTGATCATTTGTGATTACTTCAACAGTTACTACTGTTTCATCACTGCTACTTACAGATATAGTAAGTACATCTCCATCCGGATCTTCAAATACATCAGCGTAGTTAATTTGAGCAGCACCGAATCCTTCTTCTTCGGTTTGATCATCAAGTGGGTTTACGACTACTGGCGCATCATTAAGTAACTCATTTACTGTAAGAATAAACTCATCAGAAGCAGAACCTCCATTCCCATCATTTGCTGTGATAGTTATTGTTGCTGATCCGATACCAACTTCAGTTAGGGTAAGGATAGTACCGATGAGACTTGCCGTTGATACTGTCTTATCACTTGAGGCAACACTTAAAGTCAAGTCATCCCCATCTTCATCAGAGAAAGTAGCTGAAAGGTCTAGTTCGATGCTTTCGAATCCTTCATCCAGTGTTTGATCAGCAATTGCATTCACTACTACAGGAGCGCCATTCACATTATTGACAGATAGGATGAACTCATTAGAAACAGAACCTCCATTCCCATCATTAGCTGTGACAGTTATTGTGGTAGATCCGATACCTACTTCAGTTAAGGTAAGGATAGTACCACTGAGACTTGCCGTTGATACTGTCTCATCACTTGAGGCAACACTCAGAGTCAAGTCATCCCCATCTTCATCAGAGAAAGTAGCTGAAAGGTCTAGTTCGATGCTTGCGAATCCTTCATCCAGTGTTTGATCAGCAATTGCATTCACTACTACAGGAGCGTCATTCACATTATTGATGGATAGGATGAATTCATCAGAAACAGAACCTCCATTACCATCATTAGTTGTGACAGTTATTGTGGTAGATCCGATACCTACCTCAGTTAAGGTAAGGATAGTACCACTGATACTTGCCGTAGATACGGTCTCATCGCTTGAGGAAACACTCAGAGTCAGGTCATCCCCATCCTCATCTGTGAATGTGTTGGAAAAGTCTATTTCAAGGCTACTAAATCCTTCATTCACATTCTGATCAGAAACGGCATTTGCTACAATCGGGGCATCATTCACATTACTGACTGTGACAATAAACTCATCTGAAGTGGTAATACCTGATCCATCATCTGCAGTAACTGTCACAGTGGAAGGTCCGAAATTACCAACTTCTGTTATTGTTAAAATTGCACCTGAATTACTTACTGTAACGATCGTTTCATCAGAACTTGACACTTCATAGGTCAAGTCATCCCCATCCTGATCTGTGAAAACTCCGCTTATTTCAATTTCTATGGATGCAAACCCTTCATCCAAATCCTGATCGGCAATTGGGTTTGCTACCAGTATGCTTTCATTTTGATTTGCAACCGCTATCGTGAATGACTTACTGAAAGTGCCTGCATTTCCATCGTTTGTTTCAATTCGAACTGAGTAGCTGTTCTTAGTTTCAAAATCAAAAGCTTCTGCTGCCTGCAGCTCATTTCCAACAATATCAAATGAAGCATTGTCTGTGTCGCCAGCCCCATTTACTAAGCTGTATGTAAAAGTGTTTTCTGAATCCTCATCAGTCGAGTTGAAGCTACCTATTACATCATTTATTTGATTGTTTTCTGCAATCGTGTTACCAGATAATGTGATATTAGTCGGAGCATCATTAATATCATTTACACTGATTGAAAAGACTTGTGTTTCCGTTAGACTTCCATCATTAGACATTACGAGAACACTGTAGCTGTTCTTATTCTCGAAATTGAAACTTTCTGAGGTTAGAAGCTGATCACCTGAGATACTAAATGAACCATTATCGTTATCTCCAGATCCAGCTACGAGACTATAACTGTATGATCCGGACAAGTCTTCGCCTGAAGTGGAAAAATCCCCTACCAATGCACCACTCAATTCATTTTCATTAACTGACTGATTACTAAGAGTAATTGACGTAATCTGAGCCGGCAGGTCATTGATTGAGATTGTGAAAATTTTATCAAATGTTCCTCCTTGTCCATCACTTGTTCGAATTCGAATGGAGTAGGAATTCTTGGTTTCAAAGTCAAATTCCTCTGCTGAAATCAGTTCTGATCCAGATATACTGAAAGAGGTATTGTCGGTATCACCGCTACCCGCAACGAATGAATAAGTATGTATTTGACCAAGATCCTCATCTGTTGTACTCAATGATCCAACAACAGTTCCCACAGGATTACTTTCATCGATGGTATTATTATCTAATGCCATATCTGTAGGACTTTCATTTACGTCATTGATAGAGATTACAAATGATTTTTCAAACAGACCACCATTGCCATCATCCGTTCTTACGCGAATGCTGTATGAGTCTTTTGTTTCAAAATCTGCAGAAGGAGTTAATGTCAATTCGTCAATGGTTATTCCAAATGATCCATTGTCTTCATCTCCTTCTCCAGAAATAAACAAATAAGTATACGAGTCATTGAAACTAGCATCATCAGTAGAGAATGTTCCTACCAGTGAATTAGTTGATAAATTTTCATCTATGCTTGAATTGGATAGTACAATATCTGTCGGAGCAGCTAATGCTTCTGTTATTGTAATTTCCCAATCCTGCGTAGTACCGTCTTCAGCTGTTACTGTATAGGTTACAGCTGAAGTGAAGTCTTGTTCAATCCCAGTATCAGGTGAGATTGTTGCGTTTTGAGAAAGCCCAATTGTTGGTGTAATTGCAGAAACATCGGTCCCAGCAACTGCTTCAGCCACCACAGTATGAGCGGTGTTGTTAACTGTTGCAGACCCTTCGACTTCACTAAAAGTAAATGAAAGGATATCATTATCTGTATATGGCAAATAATCAAGCCCAATAATACTTGAATGATTGTTGACATTACCTACTTGACTTGCTGCATAGTTCGTGAAAGCAGTATTATTAAAAGTGAAATTTAAGCCATCTATATCTTCATTATCACCATGTATTGTTGATGATCCTGATAAAGTCATTTGAGCCGAGTAGCCTTCACTTGCTATGCTTAATGATGGATTTAGGCCTTCTGGAAGATTATTTATGGTATAATCAACTCCATGAGTTAAGGAACCACCGGCATTAGTAAACGTATCGTCTGCGATGTATATATTTATCGAACCTTCTACTGTACCGTCATTGGCCAAAGCCTCAGTGAATCCTCCAACATCGATGGTGTATTCACTTACCTGACCAATGCCATATCCAATGACAAACAACTTGTCACCATTTGGTGTTGATGTCACACCACTGGGAGAAGAATCTTCGCTGGATAGATCAAATACCGTTCCGTCAAGCGTTGCTCCAAAAGTCAAATCAAATGGTACATTCAAAGAATAGCTAATTGCGCTTCCGTTATCACCTACAACAATCATTTTTCTTCCATTTGCAGAAATATGTATACCGGTCGGGCTATCTTGATCATTTTCCACATAAAATGGACTACCATCGTATGATGCTGAAGAAATCTCATAAGGTGTTAATAGACTATACTGATAAATATTATAGTTATTGGTCCCAATCATGTACATTTTACTTCCATCTAAGCTAAATGTAAGACCATACGGACTGTCATCTTGTTCAGCAATGTTCAGGGTAGTGCTAAAAGACGCAGTTGAAAGATCAAATGGAGTAGTCAGATTGTATTGTACCACTTCATAATTGTTAGTGGAAAGTAGGAAAAGTCGGTTCCCCTCTGATGAAAAATAGATGTCCTCCGGATATTGAGCGTTTAAAGAAATATCTAGTGAATTTCCAGTGTAAGCCACAGTACTGGAAAAATCAAATCCCTCGGTCAGGCTATACTCGTAAACAAATCCATTGTTATATCCCGATATATACATTCTGGTTCCGTCATTGTTAAATGCAATCCCAGTTGCATAACCATCTTGTGCCGCGATGTTGAACGAGTTTCCGGAGTAGCTCATGTCGGCCAGGCTTAATGCATCACCATAGTAGACTGTGGGGTTGTTATTTCTGAAGTCTATTCCAAGACCAGTATTAATGGAAGATGAATTTTCCACTTGAGATGCATCACCTCCGGTGAATGCAGAATTTTCAAATGTGATTACAATTTCTGTCAAATCGTCAACATTCTGGTGATCTAGAGCATTGCCATTTAGTGATAAAGAGGCAGATAGCCCATCAGCAGAAATCGTCAACTCGGGTGTCAAGCCAGCTGGTAGGTTGCTGATCGAATAATCCGTTCCCGGACTCAGTGTTCCACTAACATTCGTGAAAGTTTCGTCTAACAGATATACATTGAAATTGCCCTCTACACTTCCATCATTGCTGTTTACCTCTGAAAACCCGCCTTTCTCAATGTTGTATTCATAAATGTTGTCATAACCAATACCGAGCATATACATGACTGAGCCATCCTGACTGAACACAAAGTCTATCGGACCAAAGTCCTCTGAACCCATAGAAAAGTTAGTGTCAAATGTCGCTCCGTAGGTGATTTCGTAGGGAACTGACAGATCATATTGATTGACTTCATCACCAAGACTACCAATAATCAGCATCCTGGTTCCACCAGCAGCAAATTGAATTCTACGAGGTGATTGTTCTTCACTAAGCACACTAAAATCTCCCTCAAAACTTACAGTACCTGTTACGTCAAAAGGAGTGGACAGGCTGTATTGTAGTATTTTATCAGCATTTGTTCCAATGACGAACATCCTGCTACCATCAGAGTTAAATGATACACTAACTGGAAAACCATCTTCACTAATAATATATGATCCTTCATAGCTAACAGTTCCGGTAATATCAAACGGGGTGATAAGTGAGAACTGATGAACATCGTCAGTGCTGTTTGATACGATGTACATTTTAGTTCCATCATTGTTAAAACTCAATCCATAGAGGTCAGATAAAACGCCGGATACATCATATGGAGCACCATCACTGGTCATGTTTTCGTCGATTACGTATGGGGCTGAAAGACTATACTGGTGGATAGCATTTGTTGTCCTGCCTATTAAGAAAAGCTTTGTTCCGTCGTTATTAAGACGAATGGCAGTAGCTTGACTCTCGATAGATGAGATGTCCATTGAGTTATAGGTGTATGAAGCGCTGTTAATATTGAAACCATCTCCATAAAATATAGATGGGTTGTTATCTCTGAAATCAATCCCAACCTCAGTGAGGTCATTCAGGCCTTGTATATCACTTGCATTATTACTTGCAAATGAGGAGTTTTCAAATGTTAAATCAAGCACTGTGAGATCATCAACATTTTGGTGGCTCGAAGCATTGCCTGTGAAAACCAGTTTAGCAATAGTACCATTACTATTAATTTGTAAGTCTGGCGTTAATCCTGAAGGCAGATTAGTAACAGAGTAGTCTACCCCATGTGTCAATGACCCTGAGCTATTGGAAAATGTTTCCCCTGAAATCTGAATGGTTAAAAAGCCATCAACAGCTCCATTATTATTTGATGATTCTTTAAAGCCATCCGAAGATAATTTGTATTGACTGATGTCTTGTTGACCCGAAAAGTCTGACACGAAGAAATAATTCCCTTCTGCATTGAATGTGATTCCACTTGGACTAGCTACTTCACTACTTAAATCGTAAAAGACGCCATCATATGTAACTCCGCTGACCATATTAAATGGATCATTAAGACTATATTGATGAAGTGCGTCCGACCCAGCTCCTACAACAAACATTTGAGTTCCAGCGGTATTAAATGCCAAACCAGCGGGGTGTATTTCTTGACTTCCTACACTATAAGTTACATCTGGACTTCCGATGTTTATTATGTTGTACGCGGATGACAAGGAATATTGATAGACATAGTCATTTACTGTGTTGGTAAGCAAAAACAAAGTTTTTCCGCTGCTACTAAACGAGATAGCTTGGACTCCAGATGGAATGGAATACCCGCCACTATGCGTTACTCCAGAGGTAATGGTGAAGGGACTACTCAAATCATATTCATTGATTTCTCCACCAACGATGAATAACTTCATTCCGTCGTTGCTAAATTGAAACCCTGTAGGTATTGATTCTTGAGCAGAAACATTCAGGTTACCATTGAATGTAATGGTAGATCCAATATTGAAAGGAGATGCAAGCGTAAATTGATTTATTTCTGCACCCCCATCGGCTCCAATTGTGAACATTTTGAGTCCATCACTACTAAATACAACATCTCTTGGCAATGGCTGGCGGGAAGATACGGGATAGGATAGGTCATAAGTTGCTCCATTCGATAAGTTGAATTGGTTTCCATAACTTATTATTTTGTTGTTTTCAAAAGAGATTCCTGGTGTTGCACTACCGTCAGAGTTATAAATGACTGAAGCATCATTGCCTGTAAAAGCAGAGTTTTCGAAAACAATTTCCAGAAAAGATATATCGTCAGCAGCCTGATGATGGGATGCATTTCCTGAGAATGTCAAAGTAGCACTTGATCCATCTGCTGCCACACTGATGGAAGGTGTTAGCCCAGACGGGAGGTTAGCGATATTGAAATCGACACCTTCAGATAAAGAACCACCTTGATTTGTAAAAGTATCTCCATAAATTTTGATTGATATGGAACCATCTACTGTACCATCATTGGCAGCACTTTCGGAAAAACCTTGAATAGACATTTCATATTGACTAATTTTCTGATTACCAGAGGCATTTCCCAACACAAATACACTAGAATTATCGCTGCTGATAGCTAATCCAGACGGATGTGTTTCCTCACCGGACACATCAAATGTTATTGAATTATCAATCACTCCTGAAGTGATTTCATAAGGTGTTGTAAGATCGTATTGATGAATATCCCCTGAAGGTTCGATGACCAACATCGTCAATCCATCGGCTGTAAATACCGCTTCTTCAGGCGCATATGTACTTGGTGTGTAAGTCCCTTCGAGGGTAATTGTAGACGTAATATCAAAAGCAGCAGATAATGAAAACTGCCCTATTCCTGTACCATTACGAACATACATTTTTGTTCCATCATTTTTAAAAGTAATGAAACCAGGATCTCCGGAGGTGGGCAGATTGTAACTGGTATTGTAAGTAACGCCGGAAGTAATGGAGAAGGGGGTGGTAAGGTTGTATTGCGTAAGCTCACTGCCCGATGTACCTGTAACAAACATTTTTAGTCCATCATTGCTGAAGGCAACACCGTATACTCGAGGACTTGTGTATTGAGCAGCAACACTGTAAAACCCATCATGAGTCACCCCACTATTTGTGTTGAAAGGGGAAGAAAGACTGTATTGATTGATTTCATCCCCACTTTGACCTGCAACAAACATTTTCAATCCATTTGGACTAAATGTGATTCCTTCAGGTATCCCCTCTTGAGCACCTATGTTAAGTTGTGTTCCATTGAAGGATTGAAGATTAGATAGATTAAAATCTTCAATATATGAAATGGATTGCGCACTTGCCATTGCCATCATTGTGAGCATAAAGGCGAGTAGTAATGTTTTTTTTACTAAGACATTTGTCATGACTATTGTGATTTGGTTTGTACCCTTAGTCATGTCATTCTTAAAATGTGAACATCATTTCATAATTTTTTCTGTTTTTATATGTGTTATGGAATCGTCCTTCGGATCATTTCATGTTTTTTTATTTTTATTTGATGGTGTGTTCACAAAATCATGTTTTGACGACTAATCAGTGAAAGTCAGTTTTAGAAAAAGTATAGGAGATGTCTTGACAAGCATTCGGAAGGGAGACCAGCGAGTGATGGAAGATGTGTATTTCAAATACCGAAAGGAGTTTGTAAACTGGAGCCAGGGGAAGTTTGGGATATCAGAGGATGACGCGCTGGATCATTACCAGGATACGATGACGATCTTTTTTGAAAAAATCATGAATGGCAGTTTGACTGAAATTGAAAGTAGCCTAAAGACGTACCTCTTCAGTATTGGGAAAAACAAAGTGAGACAACAATTTGACGAAGCAGCAAGAAAAGAGAAGCACGGAGATGGCCTTCAGGAGCATTATCGTTTTCTGGCTGAAGATAGTGATGCAGCAGTCATATTTGAGGAGGCCAAACGACAAACAGCCGAATTGTTTAATTCAATAGGAGAGGGCTGTAAGGAGATTTTGAGACTGTTTTATTATGAAAAAAGATCAATGAGTGAGATAGCGAGTATCATGGGACATAAGAACGAAGGAGTATCTCGCACTACCAAGAAAAGATGCCTGGAAAAAATCAGGTCAGAGGTAAAAAAACCATTAGCTAATGGATGAGCTAAGAGAAAAATATTTGCAGGGAAAGATGACGGAGGCTGATCAAAAGGCTTTCGAGGAGGGGTTGTCATCTGAAGACAGAGAAGAGCTGGCTTCTGAACTTGGAATCCGGGCAGGTCTGGAGAGTGGTTTCAGGAATGAGTTAAAAGAAAAAGTGGCAGGCTTTGAAAAACGTAGAAATAGGGTCCGAAGAATCAATCCAGCATATATCAGTATTGCAGCCTCATTGTTTCTGGTAGCCTCACTTGTACTCTATTTCACCAAAGATCAAACGACACTATTTGATCAGTATTACGAAACCTATCCAAACTATGAAGTAACTACTGTAAGAGGAGAGGAAGACCCTTCTAATCGCGAAAGAGCCTATTTGGCTTATGATCAAGGTGATTTCAGTGGCGCGATTCAAGCTTTTAATAAGCTTGAATCCATGTCATCAGCCGATTATTTTTTTAGAGGCATCTCACACATTCAAATGACAAATTATGAATTGGCGCTTAAAGATCTCGATCAGGTAATTAGTATCAAGGATGAAAATTACAATACGGCGGCATCTTGGTATACTGCTCTAATTCATCTAAAACTTGAAAACGAAGCGTCTGCAATCTCATTACTTGAAGAATTGAGTAAAGGTGAGTCAGAGTTTGCTTCTATATCGGCAGAACTGTTGTCAAAACTTTAAGCAGATTTTTTCTTACGTCTAAAAACAGTTAAGATCATGGCCATAATCAGTGCTGATGGGATGACATACACAAGCAAATTTGTATCTTCTTCAATAGGACTATTATCTCCAATTAAAACAAATCCACCCCAATAAAAGGGATGTCGCGCTTTGCCTTGAGCGTTAGCAAGGTACTGTTTCCTTGCATTATTAAGTGCCACATCTTTAGTCTGACCTTCATTAAGATTTTGATAAAAATACTTCATTAACTCTGGGGTTGACTTATCAGATGCAGGCCATAGGCTAACAACAGTTGCGGGTACTCCTGCATAGGCAAAAGCTCGAGATAGGGACATTACACCTTCGCCTTTTTTGATAGCTCCAAATCCAGTGTTGCATGCGCTTAATGTTACAAGTTGTGCATTCAGGTTAAGATTATAAATCTCATGAGGATAGAGATTCCCGTCGTTTAAGGAATCATTTTCTAGATTAAAAACAAGTTTTGCACTTTCTGGACTGTCCTCATCAACAATTGCATGAGTAGCTAAGTGAATGATACCATAGTCATGCGCATTTTTCTTAAAATTTGTCTCGGTGGCTTCTTGCTTCAGGTATTGTTTGTTATTCAAAATTTCTGAAAGTGTATTTACTTCTTCTAATGCACCGGGTAGCTTGGCTAATTCACCCCTTACAACATCATTGGATGCTATAGTACTGCTTGTAAATTCCGGAGCAAAACTTATTACTTCTTTGGAACCAGAAGTTTTTTTCTCTTTAAGAAGGAGTGTAATTGAATTGGCATAACTGATATCAAAAACCTCCATAAGGTACTGATCCTCATTAGCTGGTAGTATTTCGAAAGGAAGGTAAAAAAGTGCCCCGTCAGGCACAATGGTTATTGATTGAACATTCTTGTCATTCAAAATATGTCTAATGGAGTCAAACAAAAGTTGATATAGGTGATTTGAATGGGCAGAGAAAGTGGTGTCTTCAACATTCAGAACACTTTTCCGAAAATCCATCACCTTGCTTTGCATCGATATTCTTTGTTCATATCTGACATTGATATTTTTCACAGTATCATCTAGTATGAGCGTATAGTAGGCATTGCCGGTAGTAATTAAATATTCTAAAATGGCTGTTTTCTTCTTTTTCTGCTTCAAATAATTTTGAACTGCTGTAAGAGTTACGGGAGTTGTTTCATGGATTACTGAATAATATTGAGGATGGTTATTTTTAATTCTGGAGGTTAATTCAATCAGCTTATTCTCTTCCTCATAGATGGCATTCTGTATGTCATAGATTTGTTGACGGTCAGCAAAATCATTTGAAATCAATGATAAATATTCAGATTTCTTAAGCTCAATGTTTTTAAAAACCTGTTTTTGCTCCTCTATTAGCTCATTAGGTACTCCAGCGAAAGATTTTGCATTTCTACTCTGAGATTGGATTAAAAGTGCATTTGCTTTAGACCTTTCGTTAAAGTACAACATCTTCTCTTGATAAATTGGATCTTTGGTCTTGTTATACAGGTACATAGCTGACCAAAAGCCAAGTTCCATTGCGCGATGAGAATTTGAAGATGAAAGGAATTTATCCTCAGAGTAAGTAACCTTTCTTAACTCGTTTAGCACAAGAGAGTCTAGAAAGTAAGCACCCTGCAAAGCAGCTTTGTAATATAAATCTGATGAATCAGGTATTTTGTCTGCAAGCGAATACAAACAATAAATCTTAAATGCACCCGCCCAGTAATATTCACGAAAGGTCTCGTATCCTTCTACTAGAGGCCAGCCATATTTCTCAACTGAATCAACTAGAGGGTTATTAGCTTTGAATGAATTATTTGCATCGGATATCCCTTGCCAAAAAAGCCCTAATCGTGTATTGAATTGAGCAAGTTGAAAATAAATTTGAGCCAATGATGCTCCTCGAATTTCTTTTTTTTCAGCGATCTCAATATATAACTCATAATACTTTTTAGCATTAACATAATCCGCTAGAAAATTGTATGAAACAGCAACTGATCTATATGCACTGGCTATTTCGCCATGATTTTCAGGATAAATCTCTTTTTTAATGTCAAGAACTTTTTGAGCCAGCTCAAGCCCTTCTTTTGGTTTACCAGTCTCATTTAAGACTTTTCCAATATATGTCATTGCCCACAATGTTTTTGAGTGCTTTTCACCAAAATTGAGTGAAGCAATCCGATAAGCCTCTTCAGCGCTCTCAAGGCTTTTATTAAGTTCATTTTGATTGTAATAATTGGATGCGAGGACATTGTGATTAGCTGCTAGAATTGGATAATCTGGTCCAAAAAGTAATTCTCTTATTTGAATGGATTTAAAATTGTTTGATTCGCTTTTTCCTGGCTCACGCAACCAAACATTGCATGAAGCTAGATTGTAATAGGATTGTGCTGTGAGAGGATGATTTTCTCCTAAATACTTTTTGCACATTTCAAGGGCTTGTTCGTTTACTTCAAGCATATTTTTATAGAGAGCAACATTTTGATAAAAAGTGCTTAAAGAGTGTAAGAGACGTATGTTTGTTCGAATGCTAGAATCCCCTTCAGATTGAATGATTCTAAGTCCTTCTTCAAGATATTGATACGCTTTTTGGTTCTCTTCTAGTGCCAAATTCAATCGCGCAACGCTGTTTAAAGCCTCAGCATAAATGAGGTTATCAGATCGATATCTGACTTTACGATAATTCAATGATTGTTCAAGGGGCTCAATAGAGTTTTGCAACCTGGTAAGGGATAAGTAACATTGACCAACTATTTGCCTGAAAAAATCTTCATGATCTTTAAGTCTAAGCTCTATGCTTTGATTCATACCATTCTGAGCCAATTGCAAAGATTTGTCATACTTACCGCTAATCATTAATAGCTTAGATATCTCAAATTGCTGATTTAGGTACTTTTCATTATCACCTATTTCCCTAAATATTTTAGCAGCGTTATTCCTTAATTCAATGCTTGAATTATAATTGACGTTTAGCTCTGCTTCAACGGCCTGTAGCACAAAATTATTCGCAACATTTAGTTCCTGGATTTGCCCGAAAGACTTGAACAAAACGAAAAAGAAGATTGATAATAGAGCTAATAGGCGATTTTTCATCTACCTAATTTAAGCAAGCCAGAGAATACTATCAATGGATCACTTTTAGTTAGGAGCTGCGACTCTGTTTTCTCCGATAAACAGTAAGTATCATTACGAACACAAGAATTGAAGGAATTATATAAACAAGCAAGTTAGTATCCTCTTCCAAAGGACTATTGTCTCCAATTAGAACAAACCCACCCCAGTAAAAAGGGTGCCTGGCTTTACCTTTAGCAGTAGCTAAGTATTGTTTTCGGGCATTGTTAAGTGCCACATCTTTGGTTTGTCTAGCTTTTAAGTTTTGATAGAAGTACTTCATTAGCTCTGGCGTGGACTTGTCAGATGCAGGCCATAGACTAACCACAGTAGCCGGTACGCCTGCATATGCAAAGGCACGTGACAGACTCATTACACCTTCCCCTTTTTTGATTTTACCAAAGCCCGTATTGCAGGCACTAAGAGTTACTAATTGAGCTTTCAGATTTAGGTTATATATTTCGTAAGCGTGAAGAAAACCGTCAGCTTCTGGGGATTCTTCAGAAGAATTCTGAAAAACCAATCGTGAATTTTGTGGATTATTGTCGTCGATTATCGCATGAGTAGCTAAATGTACGATTCCATAATCTTTTGCTCTTTTTTTAAAATTGATCTCGCTGGCCTCTGCTCCGATCAGTGTGGTGCTGCTAAATAATGAAGATATTTCGTTTACTTCTTTGTCTGCTCCTGGAATGCTGGAAAGCTTCTTTCTTATTGGATCTATCATATCCTGATTGGCAGAGAAATCCGGGGCAATGGCCAATAGGTTGAATGAAACTGAACTTTGCTGAACGACCTGAGAATTTAATGAGTATGAATACCGGATTTCGTTTTCTTCTAGCAGATATTTATCATTTTGATTAATTAGAAGCTCTAATGGGATAAATGAAAGGCCTTTGTCGGTCAAGAAATTGAGTTTTTTCCCGGATACATTTGAAAGTACAGGTTCTAGAAAAAACCTATAAAGTTCTTTTGATTTCCATTCATAGGAATCATCATTAGGATTGGTGAGTGAGGATCGGAAATCTTCCAAGTCAGGCGTGGGGCCATCAATTTTTATAAAATCATTCTTTTCACCCAGCATTATTACATACCAATTATCTAGTGACTTATTGAAAATAATTGTTGTTTCCTCTGATTTTGAAAGAAAATCGTATTTGTTTATCAGATCTAAAAAAGGGTCATCGTAGATAGTAGAATAGAATTTTGCATTCTGTTCTTTAATTGAAAGATTGATTTCATCGTACCGATTTCTAAGAATACGGAGCGTATCATTCAATTGAACTAAGCGAGAGCTGTCTGACCTACCTGTCCGGTTCAAAAGTTGCTCATACATAGCAATATCCTCTTTGATTGACTTTCTTTCTTCATAGCTAATCTGCTCCAATCCAACATCCCCAAACTTTTCAGCTTCCATCAACCACACCCTTAATTGATCGGATCTCGCCATTTCTGAATAGCCCAGCGCCATTTTTAAATACTTTTGTTCTTGAGTTAAAAAGTACAAAGAGTATAGGCACTCAATAGCTTGCTCCTTAATTCCCTCCCTAATGCTCGATCCGAACGATTCGCCGCTTATGTTTTTTCTTTTTGCATTTATAAAATCCGAAGCACTTTTAAGCGTCTCCATTGTCTGAGTTAATAACTCAAGATTTACCTGATTCGATTTTTGGTAGAGAACATCAGCCTTTTGCAGTAATGCAGCTGCATAATTTTCGGCAAGTTTTATGAATGAAAAATTCTCTGTGTTGATCGATGAATCACCGCTTACATTGATAAAGACTTTGTTCAACACAGCCATGGCTTCTTCATATTTACCTTGCTTCTTTTTTATATCGGCAAGTTCTACTAGCAGGTCATTTAAATATCTGGTTTTAGCTCCATAAGCATCCTCAACCAATTCAATTGCCTGATGAACATACTTTTCACTTAATTCATAGTCCTCCATTTTCAGGAACGCTCTACTAACTGATCGATAAATATTTGCCTCCTTTAAAATTGGCAGGTCGTTGCTTTGCTGTATACTCAGCAGTTGATCAACGATTGATCTGAGTTCATCAAACGCATTTAGCTTTCTTAAGCTAGTCATCTTGTAGACAATGGTTTCAATGAGAAAGACATCATCCATTTCATATTCTTTTGCTACAGCAAGTGCTGTATCCGAATATGCCAATGCTTTTTGGTATTCTCCAAGCTGATTGTGATAGTTTGATAAACTTGAATGCGATAAAAAGTAGGTTCTAGTGTCTCTATCTCTTTCAAGTAAATTTAGTGCCCGGTGGATTAAAAATATGGCCTTTTCCAATTCATAACCACTGCTGGCCACTATCGCCATATTTCTTAAAAGATTAGCCATCTGTGGAGATCCTGATCCAAACTTTTTCGCAACAATTAGTTCTTCTTTTTGTAAAAAATTTAATGACTCATTATAGTTTCCCATCCGCCAGTGAAACATTGCGGCTTTATTGAATGAATTTCGCATAGCTTCATCATTTTCGGATTTTTCAGCATGAAATATTGTGTTTTCCAGATGAAGTTTTGCTAAGTCAGTTCTTCCACTTTGAAGCGCAAAAGACAGAAGTTGAGCATCAATGTAAGACAAAGCATAGTGATTCAACGAGTCAGTTTTAATTAGATCTCTGGCGCTTTCCAATGTTTGTTTAGCATCAGTCGTTTTTCTCAGATTTGCTAGCGCAAACCCCTTCTGAGTTAGCAAATTGATATAGACTTTCACATCACCAGATTCCGCTAAATTCTCAATTTCATCAAAGATTGATAAGGCCTTTTGACTGTCTTTTAGAGTAACCAGAATTTGTCCTTGTTTTACTTTAGCCCGAACAAAAGATGCAGTATCTATTGATTCAAAAAAGGAAGCTGAAGTTTCAAGTTCTTTCAGTGCGGCGGTAATATTTCCAGCTTTATACAAACTGTCAGCTTTGTTGTACCAATCCTTACCCGGCTGCTGTGCAAGAATTTTGTTGTAAAGTATAAATGCAATTAGAAATACACTGGTTTTGGCGAAAAAATTCATCTAATCAATATAGTAACTACTAAATAAAGTGATGCGTTTGAATCAAATAATCTGTGTTCTTTTGCCAGATTTATTAAGCTTTTTTGAATATGTTAAACGCTCTTTTTCTTCTATAAACCGTAAGAATTAATACAATTCCAAGAATGGAAGGGAATAAATAAACAAATAAATTAGCATTTTCAACAGGACTACCATCTCCAATTAAGACGAACCCTCCCCTATAAAATGGGTGACGAGCTTTTCCCTTAGCAGTAGCCAAATACTGCTTCTTTGCATTATTAATTGCTACATCTTTGGCTTGACACAAGGAAAGTAATAATGATAGTTTTTCGCACAAGCTTCAGATAGGTGGATATCTAAACCAAATTAACCAACCTTCAGAATACTATCAAGGATTCCTACAAGAACCCACTATGAAGCTTAATTACCTCGCTATAAACACAAAATCACTGCCGTTTTCATCATGCCCAAAGGCACCAAAACGCGGAGTGGATTTCAGTCGTTCCATGTATGCGTTGATCTCTGCTAAAATCAAAATACGATCTTCTCCACCATTTGATTTCAATGCTTCAATGAAATTCCTTGCAAAAGGAGAGTGACTTCCTGCTACTCCATCAGAAACATATTCTTTACTTCCTGATGTCAGATATTTTCTCGTTTTTTTAGACAGCTTTCTGACCAAATACTCTCTATCGTTTGTTTCCTCATACGCAGCAGATCTTGACGATGCAAGCAAAGGGTCAAACGTTCCACCAAAACAAACATCCATGGTTAAGAAAATATGCTCGCACGGTATGTTATTAATATTACTTCTAATCCTATTGTGAGAGATGTATGAGTTTTTGCTCACATCGTTTCTTAAAGAATTAGTGGCCACCAAAAATCCTTCACCAAAGACATCATCATACTGACCATGACCCGCAAAGAAGATGAGTAATTGATCCTGAGGCTTGTAATTGATCTGAGCATACTCCCTCAATTTAGTCATCACCATGTCCTGATTGGCATCAGTTATAATTTCTACCTTAAAACCATATCGTTCTTCCAGTTCTTTGCCAATAGCCTCAACATCAAATACTGGGTTAACAAGATCTGACCAGTTGTCATATTTGTTAATGCCGAATAGAAGTGCATAGTCTTGTCGATCAGCCATTACGGCATCTCCAATGGCATCCATACCTACTTTAATATTTCTGTACTCCCTTGTTATGCTTCCAGTTGTTGTTTTTGCGACAATCTCAATCCAATTATCACCGTCTAGCATTCGCAGTGTCAAGTCGAAATTGGTACTGTGCTCATCCTCGATATATGCTGTTCTTGAGGCCACCGGTTCTCCTTCTTTTTTTCTTTTAAAATTGAGGACCACACTTTCAAGTGCGTTGGTAGAAGTAATGTTCGCTTTGATTTCTAGCTTCTTCTCTTCAGAATTCGTGTATTCCAAGCGTGGAGATATCCATTCGATTTGAGCGAATGAACCATATAGATCACTTTGTAGGTCTATTTGGACTTCATTGGATCTGGACGATACAATTTGCCCGTTAGCAAAAATTGCCAGCGAGCAAAGGAATGTGCTAATGAATGCTTTCATGATAATATTATTTTATCTCTTAATGATAATTTTCTTCTGATTTGTTGTGAAATCCATGTTTTGGAAAGTCACACCATAGAAATACATACCATCTTTGAGATTAATTTCTTCTATATCAAGCTCAAAAACGTGAATACCAGGTTCATACTTACCTGATGCTAGGGTCTTAATCAGCTGACCATTTAGATTATACAAGTTAATGCTCAAATCATAAACTTCATTATGTTTTGGAAGAAGCAAAGTAATTTGTGCTGTGTTGTTTACTGGGTTTGGATAAATATCCCCCAGACCTAATCTAGTAGGGATAACCACATATCCAGGATCTTCAGAGTAATGAATTGAGAACTTATGACTACTATTCATTCCAAATGAATAAGATCCAACATTGGTCATTTCGATGATTTTACCATTGGTTTCATCAACCAGCCACAGATAGCCTGCATTGTTGATTTCCGGATTCCAGGAGAGCTCAGTCAAACCCGAAACATGGTTAGACTCCAGATCATAGACCCATACATGCTCCGACGAATGAGGTTTTATATCATGGCTGAATTTAGGATAAAAGTAACTATCAACTAAAGAGTACATTTCTAGATATTCTTCAAATCGCGGTACTATTAGCTTATCGAATGGATCCTTTTCATGATCAGCCTGATTGTGCATACCTATCGCTGCAATTTCTTTACTTTTTCCATTCCAGTTGAGGGTTAAACTTTTAATCCAGTTTTGTCCCTCAAAAGCACTCGCGTATTCATACTGTTCAATACGAGCATTGGTCAATCCAGCTATAGGACTGACGTCCACAACAGCATCTAAATCAGCAAAAACAAAAGCGCCACTAAATGGTGCAAGCGTTCTGCTCTCTTTAAATTCTTTGTCGGATGGGTCATAAATAATAAGCCTGCTAATGCTAACTGGTAAATTATTCTCGTCTAATACTTCGTCCCAGTCGATAGTCACATTATATGGATTTCCAATTTGATTCCAACCTTGAATCAGTGACATCTCAAAAGGTATGGTACTATTAGTTTGGCCGGCACCTACGCTGATGGATACTTCATTAAGCGAGTTAAACCAGTATCCTTTTCCAAGATCTATTCGAGTAAACCCAACACCTTGATCTTGATATTGGCCATCTAAATAGGTCATTAACCTCCATCTTTTTTTGTATTGCAGGTCACCCAGTTCGTTGAAGATGGATTGTACCAGATTGTCTTCCAGAATGTACGGAATGCTTATTATGCTCCATTGCCCCAACTCTAGTTCAGGTAAGGTCTCACTTTCCGTTTCTGTAAAGGTGCGCTTGATGGTATTATTATTTGATTCAATGAGTGTCACTTCATCATCTGCTTGTATATCAAATACGACCCCAATTTCGTCGAGCATATTCGGAAGTATTGTGAAGGTAAATTCAGAGGCAGAAACTCTCTCCATAGGAAGCCAATCTGACCATCTTGTGCTTAAGGTCTCCTTGTGGCGTAGCGTGACGATTGGTTCAGCGGCACCTCCAGAAAATGTGATAGTAACCAATGCAGAAGTAGACTGTTCTCCAAACTCATCATTAAATTCCAAGGATGAGATACTTAAAGATTGTGCAGTATTCTGTGCTACCACGGTTATCTCCTCCGAATAAGGTGATTCACCTGAAGCGTTACCCGCCTTCACTCGATACTTATAAGTTTCGCCAGCCGTAAGGTTTTCAACCTTAATTGGATTAGCTGCTGATAATTGCTCATTGTAATGGAATGATTGAAAGTCATCAACAGACACTTCGAGTATGTAATGATCAGCACCACTTGCTGCGTCCCAGTTGGCTGTAAATACTCTTGAAGAAGAATTGGATGCATCTCGTGCAGTAGGTGTGCCAGGAAGGGTTAGCAAATCAAGAATTTGGGCATTTGGTGAATTTCCAGATTCATTTACTGCTCTTACTCGTACTTGATACTCTTCTCCAGCATCTAGTCCGTCGATTACGATTTCCGACTCAGTTGTACTCTGAGCTTCAAAACCTGTTAGAAAAGATAAGAAGAAGTTATTCGATGCATCTATTTCATAAGTAGCTGCACCTTCAATATCCGGCCAGTTAATTATTACTTGATTTTGATCATATATAACATCACTTAAATCTGGCGTGCCAGGGATAGTAATGAAATTACCTTGACCATAGTCAGGCGGATCCATATCCCCACTATTTCCGCTTGCATTGCTAGATTGAACCCTCAGATAATACCTTGTGCCAGGTGTTAATTCATCCAGGACCTGAAAAGCAACTGCTAAGGGGAAGTTGAAAAAAACTGCTGAATCCTCTGAAAATGCAGAAGAAGTGTTCAAGTCCATCAAGTATACATCAGTACCCACAGTTGATTGCCAGTTTATAGATGCTTCTGTTTGAGAAATGTTGTTTACCTGTCCTAAAATTGGTGCTTTTGGCACTGTGGTGAAGGCCAATGTATTTGAGTTAGGTGAAATGCCAGCGTCATTAAAGGCTCTTATTCTTGCAAAATATGTTTGCCCAGGTAATAAACCGCCAACAGTTGTTGTAAGCTCAGATTGGATCAACTCGAATGGAATTCCTCCTTTACCATATCCAGCTAACATAAGGTTGGTATTAACAAAACTTGGGTCGGTACTTACTTCTAAATAGTATCCATTAAAAAACCCGTCCGGAGACTCCCAGTTGAAAGTGATTTCATTTTGTGTAATGGAATTAATAGCCGTTTCGAGGTTGAAAACCGGGGATGCAGGAGTTGTAAGAATATTAATCTTTCCTGATAATTCAGATGAACCTGATTCATTGATCGCAACCAGATATGCATAGTAATTAGTTCCTTGGTTAAGCCCGGTAACGCTCAAGGACGTCTTGGTTTTGGCAATATTTAAATTTGAGTATAACGGCAAATAACCATTTGGATCAGATAGGCCATCATCTAAAGTAGAAACAGTAATCCGATATCCAGTAAGAATTTCAGGTACTTCATTCCATGTTACTAAAGCTGAAGATTGGGTTACTTCCGAAACCACCAATTCAGGATCAAAGGAAGGAGCTTCAGGTCTAGTTAAAAATGGAACTACTTGAGAGTAAGGTGAAACACCTGACGCATTGTATGATTGTAAACGCGCATAGTATTTGGTGCCAGGGTTCAAGTCGATTATTGCCTGATTTTGAGAAACTTCAATCATTTTGTTATCAAAATCCTCGTGAATTAAGGTTGCATCGCTAAATGTTGGATCTTGTGAGACATCTAAGTAGTATCCGTCTAAAATACCATCTGTCACCTCCCAATCAATCGATACTTGAGTAGAAGTCAGATCATTAATTGCAGAATCTAATGAGTAGAAGGTTGGTGTGGCAGGTAATGTCAGAATTGATAATGGGTCAGTAAATCCTGAATTGCCTATTTCGTTAATTGCATTTACTCTATAGTAATAATAAGTTCCAGGATCCAGAGCATCAATGATCGATTCAGGGTTACTTGAAGTCCCATCATATAATGGATCACTAAAATCATCATTAAGGTCAACTTGTACCTGATATTCTCTAGTCCAAGCTTCATCACTCATAAATGAAAACCCATCCTGTCTAATATTTTGAGGGGATTCTACAAATGGCAGACCTGGTGTGAATTTAATTTCCCAAAAATCGTTGAAACTAGGTCCATTTCTTCCGCCAAAAATCCAAAAGCTCTTATCAGTGGTTGCAAAGGACAGGGCTCTTGCCTTAGCAGGTATTACACTTGTTTCGTAAAAATTTCCCTGAGCACCAAATGAACCTGCATCACCAATTTGATCTGAACCACCCATCCACGTCCAAAGATTAGTTTTTACATCATATTTCCAAAGGTCATTCATGTTCCCACGAGCGATTGGACCATCACCATCAATATCTCCATACCCTCCAAAAATCCAAAGGTTCCCTGAATCATCAATCCAGGAGGAGTGACTGTATCTTGGAGGAGGTAAATTATCAGGATGAGCAACGTACTTAGTCCCGTAGTTTCCAAGAGAATTCCTGGTAGTATTACCCCCCATCCAAGTCCAAATATTGGTACTTGGGTCGTATTTCCACAAGTCATTTAAAAGGCCTCTTTGAGATTGGCCATCATGACCATCTCCTCCAAACACCCAGACGTTACCTTCTTGATCAATTCTTCCATCTGTGTACCTTCTTGCTCCAATCGAATTATTTGGGTCTGGCACCCCTAATTCACCATAAATACTTGGTGAATTTTGGAAGTTGTTTCCATTCACCCAGGTCCACTCCAATGTGTTAGGATTGAATTTCCAAAGATCATTGTTATATTCAAAGCTTTCATATCCTCCAAAAAGCCAAAAATTACCTTCTTCATCCGACCAATAAGCAGAAGAGCTTCTTGCTCCAGGGATATGACTAATACTTGGATCTCCTTTTTCACCGTAAACCCCTGCGACATCTATGGTTGTGCTTCCTCCAATCCATGTATACGCTTCTGTTGATGGATCGAAGTACCATAGATCATTTAACCAGGCGATATTGCCAATTTCTGGGTTGTGATTGATTCCGCCGAAGAACCAAAGTTTGCCATCTTGAGCAGTCCATGAAGCTCCGTGCCAGCGACTCTTCGGATCATTGAGTTCGCTTGCTATTCCCTTAGAACCATACACTCCATCGTTCAGGATTAAATCAGTACTTCCTTTGATATATGTCCATGCATCTTTTTTGGGTTCATACTTCCATAGGTCATTGTAAAATCCATTTCCTGTTCCACCAACTTCTGCGCCTCCTAACAACCAAAAATTACCTTCATAGTCACTCCATGCAAGTCCTCCATGTCTTGATCCAGGATGTGGCTTTGATCCAGTCTCTTCCTCATCATAGACTCCAAATTGGTTTCTTTTAGCAGTGGTACCATAACCACTAATCCATGTCCATTCTTTTGATTCTGGTTCGTATTTCCAGAAATCATTGTAGTAGCCGGTGCTTAATTGATTGTACTTATAACCTCCAAAAAGCCATAGATCATTGTTTTGATCGACCCAACCTCCACTATGCCACCTTGCTCCTGGTACATAATCTTTTGATGCCAATCCTGTTTCATTGTAGCTACCTGTGCTACCAGCAAAATCAGACCCTGAGTGCCATGCCCATTGATTTAAAGAAGGGTTATAACTCCACAAATCATTGAGGTAATTATTAGCAATACCAAACTTGTCAAAACCATCTCCGCCAAATAACCAGACAATTCCATCAGAATCAACCCACTGAAGTCCTGCTGAGCGTGCGCCAGGAATATTGGCATCATTATAAACATCCAAAGTGCCATATACACCTCCTGCGTCAACCAGGTCATCACCATTTACCCATGTCCATTCAAGTGTCTGAGGATCAAACTTCCAAAGGTCATTTAAGTGGCCAATTGATCCATCTGAATCGAATCCATAGCCACCGAATATCCAGATATAACCATCACTATCAGTCCAAATATTATGGTTGGATCGCGGACCGGGGATGTTGCCTGTAGATCCAACACCAATCGATCCATATGTTGCCGAAGAATTTGTTGTAGATGATCCACTCACCCACATCCATTCATTTGTTGCAGGATCATATCTCCATAGGTCATTATACCACTCTGTTGGTGCGATATTAGCAGCACCTCCAAAAATCCAAACATAGCCATCAGAATCAACCGCTCCATTCATCGCATATCTGGCAGGAGGCGAATTAGTAGGATCTTGGACATTGAGTGTTCCATAATTTCCAGGGTCATTAGGTGTCTCTGACCCACTTAAAATCTCCCAATTTTTACTTGCAGTTACGATTTTAGGCCAGTGGCCTTCATCCAGAGTTATTGTGGTGGTTCCACCCACGCCCAAAGTACTTAACCAGGTAAAAGTGATAGCAGTACTGTCTGCGCTTCTTGTAATTGGCGATTCAAGTGAAAAATCAAAGTTGAATTGGTCTGTCCCATTGAATGTGGGATTGGTACAAAAATTTTCTAAGAGTGGTCCTGTGACATCTCCTACATCATAATAAAGGTCATATAAACCAAATGAAGCATCATTAAAAGAGTAACCACTTTCGGGTGAACCGGAAATAGTGCCGCTACCGTTAGTTTCTTCTGGTCCAAAAGTAGAGTTGGTTGTGAAATAGGTATAGCTGGAACCTGAAACAGAAGGACACTCAATAATCTTAATTGACCTAGAGCGAAGGGTATTGTAAATGCCGTCTACTCCTCGTCCTCCAAAAACATATAGATTGTTTTCATCAGACCATTCGGCAGCATATGCTCTGCCAATATTATTCTCCGGAAATTCAACACCCTCAACCCAATTAGATTCAGGAGCAATTCCTATTTGATCAAGCTGATTCTTGAAGTAGTTTGATGCATACCCAAGTTTTGCATAAAATGAGCCGTTGGCGTTATCAATTGCTGCATGAAAATCATAATCAAAAAAAACGCCAACATCAATTCCATCTATGAAGAAACGAACACCATCATTTTCACCAACTCCAGTATATAGCTCAACAACAATAGCCACGTGGTGCCATTCACCATTTGTAAGGTTGTACTCTTCGTGACTTTGAATATCAGGAAATCCTTCCACCATGAAAGCCAGCCTATTGTACTTAATAGCTAAAGAGAACATTCCAGGTCCCCAACTTAAAGTTTCATCTTGATTAGCGAATGAGAACAAGGGGCCATTATCCTCTGTTTTAATCCAACCCTCCCAAGTGAAATTATTATCAAAGATCTTAAGATTAGGAATGACCAAATGATCATCCTCACCATCAAAATTGATTGTTCGCGAATTTGATGCTCGATTGAAGTAATCCGTCTCTCTCTTAATCAGAGTGATTCGGTCCCAGTCATGACAGACAACAAAATCAGCAATTCCATTTTTATCTATATCTGTAGTTATGATGTCATCAGAAGCATAATTGATGTTCAATTTGGACGATTCAACAAACGTACCATCATTACTACCCTGGAATATTATAAGTTGATTGTCCGTATTAATGATTATGTCGTCAACATCATCACCATTAACATCCGACAATGTAAAACCAGAAACATAATAATCTATGAACTCTTGGAAAACTTGATCCAGTTCACCAAAAGTGCCATCTCCGTTTCCGAAAATGGAACCAATAGTATTTCCATCATAAAAAATAATATCCTTGTGTCCGTCATTGTTGAAGTCTGTACTCAACATTTCACGAATGCCAAGGCAACCTACAAGAGGGAAGAATGTTCCAGCCGAAAACTCTCCAGTTTGGTCATTTTCATGAAAACCGATTTCATTACAGCCATCAAGGAGCACTGTAGTAGCAATATCTAAATAGCCATCGTTTGTAAAATCCTCGATTAAAAGTCCCTCATTATAATGATCTCCAATAAGGTCAAATGAATAGGAAGTAGGAAAGGCACCTAATCCATCTCCGTAATGGATTTCAATTCGATCTTCACCTACTAAAAGGACTACAATATCCTGAAAAGTATCATTGTTTACATCAGCTATCCGCACCTCACTTGGCTCGGAACCAAGAGGAAAACTTAAATCTGTTGTGGAGGAAAATCCTCCCAATCCGTCGCTGAAGAATAATCTTACTCGCTCATCTCCGGTAGTAACGCCAAAAGCAGCCACGGCAAGATCATCATAAGTATCTCCGTTTAAATCTCCTGCAGCTAATTCCTTCGCATACGAACCTACATCATGCTGCGTTGGAGTGTTTAAATCTCCACTCAGATCATTAATAAATACATTAATAGATTGAGGGTTATAGTTGGCTGTAACAACATCAGGATATGTATCACCATTCAAGTCTGCGCTGACCACTGCTCTTGCATTATTCTCAGAGAGTACAATTGAAGGAGTTACGGTAAGGGTATCTTCAGATAAATTAGATATCTCGCCTTGAAGATCAAAGTTGTTATAAAATCCATTATTTGTTCCAGTTAAATCAGGGAGCTCTGTTTCTGTTGTATTATCTCCACCGGCTGTTCCAACATTAAAGTCATAGGCTAAATCGAGGTTAGTTTCAGATCCAACCACGGTTGTTTTGGCGTAATTTTTTATCTCATTTTCACTTAAAGCTGTGCTCCATACGCGCACATCAGTCATCTCGCCAATAAATACTCCAGGGCGATAGATGTCTTGACTTAAGTTTCCATCTATATCACTCTGAATATCAAATAATACATTATCATTATTACTTGCGCTATTGGCGACACCTTGATTAAATGGATAGTAGGAAACCAGACCGTTTTCGTTTCCTGACAATTGAATTGTATGAAGAGATTTGATTTCACCAGCACTTAGCACTCTATCCCAGAAACGAACTTCATCAATTTGACCTTTAAAAAAGACGGTATCATAATCGGTGGTTGTTGCACCAATAATTGTTGTATGATTATCGTCAGGGTCTTGATCATCACTAAATCCAAACTCTTCTGAACCAATACTTTCACCATCTACATAAACAAAGAATGCTTCCCTTTGAGAAAGTGAACTGCTGATGAAGTTTTCATCTTCCGGTACTTTAGCAAGCGCTACATGGTGCCATTGATTATCAGTTAAAGTATTGGTATTGAATGTTCCAATTTCCTGGTCATAAAATTTATTTATTCGAATTTGATTGTCATTTTGGATCGCAATATTCCAGCCCGCATTATTAGTAACAACAAATGGGGAGAAAGATATGAGCGTACCATTTTGATCTGTTTTAAACCAAAGTTCTACTGTAAATGAGCCAAAATAATCTACAGGATTGTCATCTAACACTACCATATCATTAATACCATCAAATGATAATGAGTTGTTGTAAGACGGTACTTCCTTATCAGTTACCATCTTTCCACTTTCCCATACCCACGTAGATGTGGTTTGGTCATATTTCCACAAGTCATCATAGTATCCTTCAGTTTCTGTTAAGTCACTACCAAACCCGCCAAAAACCCAATAGTTACCTTGACTATCCTGAAAGGTAGACGCACCATTTCTTGGTCCTGGACCACTTAAAATAAGAGAGCTACGAGCCCTTGACGTTTGAGATCCAGATACCCATTTATAAGTGGGAATTTGTGACCAGGTCAAGAATGACATGCTCATTAAAGCAAATAATAATAAATTCTTCTTCATACTTCTTCTCATTATCTTTCTGGTAAATCTGGGGGTCCTGCTATGTCTGGTTCATTGACAGGGATTAAGCTTTTTACCAAATAGTATCCGAAAACACCAATGGCAATACCTGAACCCATTTTGATAAGTAGTGGAAATTTCCGTTTCACTTCAAAAGTCGGAGAGAATACCACTTCATCTCTGTTTCTCTCATCACTTATTTTATACCGATAGTTTTTACCTGGAGGCACATTATTTGGAATCTTTAGCATGGCATTTCCTGTATTGGGCAGTTCTCCAAGACCTCTTACAAGTTTATCTCCCTGATACAAGTCAACATTTAAGATGTTATCTCCTCGACCCCCGGTCCATCGTATATCTGAAATTTTGCCCCTTTTCACTATCATTCCTTTTTCTACCCCATCCAATTCAATGAATGGCACATATATTTGACCCTTGATTTCAACTTTTAATCCATCACTGAAATCTGCTAATTCCTCTTTGATATTCCAGGTTATTGTTTTGTTAGCACCCACAGAAATATCCACACCCACATCACCTGAAACTTTTTCTACGGGCTGGATAAAGTTGTCTAACGAGGTGTATAAATGCATGGAATAACTTCGATCGATTCGCTCATCTATTAGGTTGTAAGAGATGATCATATCCGGCCCCTTCATCTGAATATTGGTTATTTGGACCTCTTGAGCAGAAGCCAAATAGGGAACCAGGGCCATGAGACCCAAAAGCTTAAAGACTTTCATATTAAATTGATTTTATGGAATACTGATTGATGGGGAAATTTTGGTTGACTAAGGCTATTATTTTCAACCTTCAAATTACTAAAATAATATTTTATGATACATCTTTCTTAACCAATAATCGACGGAAATAGGATCAAAAAAGTTAAAAAGATTAGTTGTATAATTACAAAGGGAATGATGCCTTGATAGATATGGCTGGTTTTCACTTCAGAAGGTGCCACGCCCTTAAGATAAAAAAGAGCAAAGCCAAAAGGGGGTGTTAGGAATGAGGTTTGAAGGTTGACGGCTAATAATATTCCAATCCAAATAAGATCTACACCTAATGTTATAAATATCGGTGCAACAACAGGGACAAAAATGAAGACAATCTCAATAAAGTCGATAAAGAACCCTGAAATGAACACGATGATCATCACAAGGATTAAAAATGAGGTAGCATCCAAATTGGCATTTTCAATAAGTTGAAGAAGGAATTTATCACCTTCCAATCCTCTAAAAACCAATGAAAATGCAGTTGCACCAACCAGAATCATAAACACCATTGAGGTAATCATGGTGGTTTCTCTCATCACTCCTTTAAGTATTTTCAAACTAAACTTTTTGTTTACAACAGCTAGTATAAGCGCACCAAAGGCACCAACACCAGCGGCCTCAGTCGGAGAAGCTATTCCGGCGAAAATTGAGCCTAGTACTATGAGGATAAGAATAAAAGGAAATAAGAATGACTTGAGTACTTCAAGAGTAAACCCATCCGAACGAAACTCTTTTAATTGTTCTTTTGATACTTTAGGAACCCTTTCAGGAAATATTTGTCCATAAATAATGATGTAAAGCAAATAAATAATTACGAGGCATATCCCTGGTACCACTGCAGCAAGAAAAAGGTCTCCAACAGATACATTAAGAACACTCCCCAAAAGAACCAATACCACGGAAGGAGGTATTATTTGTCCCAAAGTTCCTGATGATGCTATTACACCTGTACTAATCCTAGGGCCATATCCATTTTTTAGCATTGTGGGTAGACTTATCAACCCCATTGTGACTACTGTAGCACCAACAATTCCTGTAGATGCAGCAAGCATGGCACCAACAACCACGACAGCAATTGCCAATCCACCTCTTATTTGACCAAATAGCATGCTCATTGTGTATAGAAGTCGTTCTGCTATGCCTGATTTTTCAAGCATCATCCCCATGAAGATGAATAGAGGGACAGCAAGCAAAACGAAATTTTGCATGGTTCCATAAATTCTCAAGGAGAGGAGGTAAAAAAAATCCATGTCAAATACGATAAGGCCAACAAGTATGGAAAGTCCACCAAGCGTAAATGCAACAGGGTAGCCTAATAGGATAAGCAGAAATATTGCACCAAATAATATAAGTGGTAAATACTCAATCATTCATTATCATAGATAAAGTAGATGTTGCTGATTGTTTGCAAAGAATAATTTTCCCTTTCGACCACATTTTTTGCAGCGGTTATCATGTCTGTGGTATCTATTCCTACTCGTAAAAAATGAGCACCACGGTCATATTTAGTCAGATCGATAAACGTGGTGTATCCAAATTCATAATTTCTTGGATGCTGAGTTTTGAACCATCTTAAATCTTCTACTTTTTGATCATCGATGGAAACAGAAAGTCTATTATTAAAAAACCGGCTGATTGAATCAGAGGATAGAAAATCCCATTTAGTTTTGTTCAATTTCCCCTCCAAACTATACAATGCCTCAAAAGAACCTATGTCTCTTAGGAAAACCTTTAATGTATTTCCTTGAATTATATCAGACTGGATGGTTGTTACTAGGTGATCGTTCGTATTTCTTGTGTTTTCATAATTGGCAGCATTATAGTCGCCATCAGCATTGCTGATATAGTAGTTATCACGTTTATTGTCGCTCACTGAATCTTTTAAATACATGAAGCCACCTGTCACACCCAAAACAATAAAAGGAATCAGATATGATTTCCATCCTTTAATATTTGAGATAAGAACTAAAAGTGATCTCCTGTATAAGAATGATAAAGTGACAATGCGAAAAAAGTAAGCCACATAATAAAACCAATCTGCAGACCAATTTTTCCTCCTGAAATAACCATTCGTTAGAAAATCTATGAATACGATGATGCATAGTAGGAAGTAGAAGAGGATAAAAAAGAATAGTGGAACAGCTAAGTAGGTATTGGAATTCATGTACGGTAACATGAATTCAATGAAGAATAGAAATGAAAAAAGTAAAGCCCCAAAGCCCACCAGTGTGCCAAAAAAGATGAAAGAAATACCATAAATAATGGAGGAGAGTTCTTCAAGGCGTAGCACCATTTTCACCAAAGAGCCATTCTTAGTCAGCTCTTTTTTGAAATTACCTTTAAAATTCAGTGACTCCTGATTTACACCTCTGGGAAATACATAACTGAGTCCTACTGAAGCGACCCAAATACCCCGAACCAAAATATGTAAGATGTATCCATAGCTAAGTAGTTGGATCGCGTTTTCGAGTAAGCCAAATAGTTTATGTATCCGACTTCCTCTGTCGAACGTTTGAAGGGAAGTCTGCTCAAGGTAATCAGGAACCTGAAACAAGGCATACAAAACCAATGCAGATATTAGAAGCTCTGCCTCCCAACTATTGAGTTGGATGGTTTTCAACCACCTTGGAGTCACTTCTTCTTCTGTATTATGCTTTCTCTTGTTGTCCATTGATTATGATAGTTACCGAATTAATCATTAATGAAATTCCCTGAAGGCCTAGTAGCAAAAACCCGAGAGGGATGGTGGATTTGATGATCCACCTTGCAGGCAATCCTCCTGGTTGTGGACTGGTTTCATTGAGCAGAAATGAAGATTGAACAAAGGATAACGACTCCCAAAAAGCAACAAAAGAGAAAGGAAGAAGCAAGAAAAATGTGCCAATTAAATTTACCCACGCCTTAGATTTGGGTGAAAACCGGTGATAGAAGACATCAACTCGAATATGCTTGTCTTCACTGAGCGTATAAGCCGCACCTATTAAGAATATTGCAGCAAAAAGGTGCCATTCCATTTCAAATGATGCCGCTGAAGTGATACTTAAGGTATATCGAAGAATTACATCAACAACAATGACAAGTACGAGAATTAGCGTCAGCCATGAAACAGCCTTGCCAATCGCCTTATTCAAAGTATCTATTGGGGTCACATGACGAAAATAGTAATAAGAAGCTAAATCATATTCATACCTTTGCAGAATGAAGGATATTCGGAAAGAGTCGTTGGAAAACTTGATTGCCTGGTTTGAATCAAATGGAGAGAAGAAATTTCGTGCTAAGCAGGTATGGGAGTGGCTTTGGTCTAAGTCTGCTAAAACTTTTGATGAAATGTCTAACCTTTCCAAGCCCTTACGTGATAAGCTGAACAAAGAGTTTGTGATCAACCATATAACAATTGACAACTCTCAACTGTCAAACGATGGGACCATAAAATCTGCATTTAGATTGCATGACAAACATTTAATTGAGGGGGTACTCATTCCGGCTGATGATCGAATGACAGCCTGTGTCTCTTCTCAGGTTGGGTGCTCATTGAGTTGCAAGTTTTGCGCTACCGGATACATGAAAAGAGAGAGAAACCTGGACGGTGGAGAAATATACGATCAGGTCGTAGCTATTCGTGATCAAGCTGAAGAACACTATCAAAAGCCGCTTTCTAATATTGTCTTTATGGGAATGGGAGAACCGTTGCTCAATTATAAAGGGATGATGGAAGGCATTGACCGGATTACATCTGAAGAAGGGTTGAATATGTCTCCGAAGCGTATAACTGTATCTACAGCAGGTATTGCTAAAATGATTCAAAAACTTGCTGATGATGAGGTGAAATTCAATCTGGCACTATCACTTCATGCAGCAGATGATAAAAAAAGAGATAGCATTATGCCGATTAATGAGACCAATACACTAGATGTATTGTTGAAGGCACTCAATTATTTTTATGATAAAACGGGCAATAGAATCACTTTTGAGTACATCCTTTTCTACGATTTCAATGACTCAATTGAAGATGCAGATAAATTGCTAAAGTATGCGAGAAAAGTCCCGGGCGTACGAGTAAATATTATTGAATACAATCCAATCTCCGAGGCATCTTTCACGAAAGCAGATCCTGATACGATTGACCGTTTCGCAAATCATTTAATCAAGGGGGGGATTCATACAAGTGTGAGAAGAAGCAGAGGAAAAGATATAGATGCAGCTTGTGGACAACTTGCAAATAAATCGAAGGTGGCTTAATTTTTACTGAGGAGCTGAATGTGTCCGCTCAGAAATCATTATCATTGCATGCTTCAATTTAAAACGGATGCGGAACATAAGTCCAGCCCTGCTAGTAATAGCATTCTTTCTCTTTTCTAGTAGCTCATTCATACAGTTATTTTCATCTCAAAAAGTCTCTGCGACCATTACAGATGATCGATTAATTGAGGCTTCTGGCCTTGAAGAATCTTACTTGAATCCTGGATATTTCTGGACGCATAATGACAGTGGAAGTGAAGCGATCCTATACCTAATAGGCCCAAATGGATTAATCGTAATGGAGGTCAGGTTAAACGGAGTTGAAAATAGAGATTGGGAGGAGATTGTGACCGTAAATAAAGGGAGTGAGTCTTTGATCTATGTAGCGGAAACGGGAGATAATAGAGCTATTTACGAAAATGTTCAATTGATTTGCTTGAAAGAACCAAAATACACAGGCAAAGCAAAAGTTGAAATACCAGAGACTGAGCTTAAAACCATGAATTTTAGGTATGAAGAAGGAGCAAGAGATGCAGAGGCATTATTGTATGATACTAATTTTGATGAGTTCGTTTTAGTAACTAAGAGGGAAGAAAATGCAATGGTTTATTCCTTTCCTTTTGTGCCCAACCAAAAGCCGATTAACATTAAGTCTAAAGGCACTGTTCCATCAAAACTTTTCACTGCAGCTGATATGAACGAAGATGGAGAAATCTTACTCAAACACTACAGTGCGATATACTACTGGGAGAAGTCAAACGAACGAGCTTTAGATCGGATATTAAATTAGAATCCGATTTCGATTGATTACTTACCAGAGCCTCAAGGTGAGGCAATCTGTTGGTACAAAGGGGATTTCTATACCATCAGTGAAAAGAACAAAGGAAAGCCTCAAGAAATGCTCTTCTTTCAGCGTCTTCAGTAGGCTTTATCCTCAACGCCCTGGCATTCCCCTGATACACACTCGATAGTTGGTGGGGTTTCAATGGAGCAATCCGATCCTAAATTATTGATCTCATTATACTGAGCATTAAGCGAATTGTATTTTTCAACCAGTATTCCAAGCTGATTTTCATCTGTATTATTAGAATGAACGATGAATTTCGTAGGCCCTCCACATGGTTTAACCCCTATTGGAGTAGCAACACACTGATCTGATCCAGAACAAGAAACATCAATCAATGCCTCAATTTCCTGATATACAGTATTCATTTGATCCAATAAATTATCTGATATTGGTTCGTCATCATTGCAGGAGATTAAGGAAACTGTAATAATTAGAGTTAGAATTTTCTTCATAGCGAAAGTGGTTTTTCCTTATACGCTACAAATTCCGTGCTATTTCTTGCTAGCGTTAAAAAGCTTTTGCTTCTCATCTTTTGTAAGGCTTTCATAACCCTTATCCGAAATCTTGTCAAGGATAGCATCAATTTCAGCTTGAGGAGTCTTGCTGGTTTCAGAAGTACGGGAGCTTGCCTTTTGTGTCGGCCTTCTACTTCCTGACCGATGGGTGACTTTGATTTTAGGCTGAGGTTTAAACATGCTTTTCACAAACTGGATAAATGAAATAACCCAGCTACCCATATCTGAGCCTTTATTGAGTTGAGAGATGTAGAGCCACCCAATCAGTGCTCCTCCCAAGTGAGCAATTTCTCCACCTGCATTCGAACCAGTCGACCCAATGAAAGACATAAACACATAGAATATGGCAATATATTTGATTTTAACAGGTCCGATGAATATCAAAAAGAACGTATAATTGGGCATGAAAACTGCCGCTCCCACCACAATCGCAAAAACACCTGCAGAGGCGCCTAGCATTAGAGATTCTGTTACTCTGTCTGCATAAAAAGGCACAAAATTGTAAATAAAAATGTACAGCAAACCTCCAGCTAAACCACCCAATACATACAGAGATATCACACGTTTGCTATTCAAAAATTCCTGAATGATTCGTCCAAACCAAAACATGAAAAGCATATTGAAAAGTATATGGAAGAAATCATAGTGGGTAAAAAAGTAGGTAACTAAACTCCATGGCTGAAGAATTAGCGTTCCTAAATCTGCCGGAAGCTGTAATTTTCTGAAAACCCAGAAAAACGTATCGGTCGCATTGCTGATATCAAAAAATACTTTGAAGATTCGAGCTGAGGCAAACACAATCAGGTTGATCAGAATGATCTGAACAACTGCATTATTTGGCTTACTCCAGGCTTTGCTAAATTCTTCTTTTATTCCTCCGTTCATTTCTTAGTAAAATTTCTTGGTATCATTTTTCCAGAATTTCAACAAAACAAAAGCAATTAGCATTCCACTCAAATGGGCAAGGTGAGCCACATTATCTCCTGGCATCCTATTGAATTCTGCATAGAGCTCATACATGGCGTAAAAGAAAACCAGATATTTTGCTTTGATGGGTATGGGTGGGAAAAGCAAAAAGAGTTCAGTGTTAGGGAATAAGAATGCAAATGCAAACAAAATTCCAAACACTGCACCTGATGCACCAACCATGGTTCCATTAGTAACTACACCATCATATATACTTCTTACCGCTGCTACAGTATTAGCTTCATAAGCGGAACTCTCATAGTATGAATCAATCAATTCACCGGCCCTTGCAACATTGATATATGATTTATTATTAATCACAAAGTTCTCAAAGGATTCAGGGCTCGGATTTGCCATGTAGGCTTCAGCAGCATTTTTTAATGGCAACTTTTCAATTGCATCAGCTGCACCATAAAGTATCCCAGCGCCAATTCCGCATACGAGATAAAAGATTAAAAACCTCTTAGATCCCCAAACCATCTCAAGCATGGGTGCAAATACCAGCACTGCGATCATGTTGCCAAACAAATGCCACATGCCACCATGAAGCCACATGTATGTTAGGAATTGATAAGGGGCAAATTCAGTCGAGTAGATCACTCTTAGACCAAACCAGTCATTGAGTGGTAGCCTCATCATCGATGAAAGAAGCAATATTGCTACATTGATGATTAAGATATTTTTTGCAACAGGAGTGAGTCTTCTAAACACGTTTTATATATTCTAACTTTTTCTAAACCATTCATTTATTTGCTCTAAACTAACCAAAACATAGGTTGGGTTACCATCCGGTGTAAAGTTTGGTTGAGCACAGGCAAAAAGTCTGTCCATCAATTGATCCATTTCCTCTTCCTTCAACTTGCTGCACCTGCTGCCCGCTGTTCGCTTAGCGAGTGCACGGGCAAGGCTTTCATTTTTAGGGAGATCTAATTTTTGAGCGTTAAATTTATATTGCTCTATTAGACCTTCAAATACCTCCTTTTCGTTGCAAGGCGCAAGCTCAGCAGGAATCCCCTGAATAACAATTCGGCTTTCACCAATTTGTTCAAATTCAAATCCAAGTTGATTGATTTCTTGTTTGAGTTCAGAGACTAATGAAAAATCTGATGGATTCAAGCTGATTTCTTGTGGAAACATACACGATTGTGAAGTGCCACTTCCACTGTTCATTGCTTTTTGATATTGCTCAAAAAGGATTCTTTCTAATGCAGAAACCTTATCAAGTACTACCATGCCACTTTTGACCTGTCGAAGCAAATAACGTCCGTGAAGGTGATAAGTTGGCTTTTTTTCCTCAGCTTCTACGTTTTGATTGATAGAACTACTAAAAGTAGTCTGCACCACCCGCTCTTTTTCTGCCTCCTCTATGGTGGCTATTTCCTCTTGTGATGCTGAAGCATACAACTCATTCAATTTGTCCAGACGCTGCTGATTACTTTCTAGTGACTTAAAGGAACTATAATCTCGATCTTTTTTATTGGAAATATTTTGACTTTCCCGTTGAATATTGAGGTGTTCAAAACTCACATCAGCAGAAAAATCAAGAGAAGGCGTAACATTAAAAGAAGCAAGCCCCTGGCGAACAGCTGAATTGATAACACCATACAACATGCGATCATCATCAAATTTCACCTCTGTTTTTGTCGGGTGAACATTGATGTCCACATGAATAGGATCAATTTCAATAAAAAGAACATAAAATGGAAAATAGTCTTCCTTTAGTAATCCTTGATAGGCCCGAACGACCGCATGATTGAGATAGCTATTCTTTATGAAGCGATTATTTATAAAGAAAAACTGTTCACCCCTTGTCTTTTTTGCGTTCTCTGGCTTACCAATATATCCGGTAATTTTCACTAAGTCTGTCTCCTCTGCACATGGTACCAGCTGTTGTTGGTAGTTTTTACCAAAAAGCTGAACAATGCGTTTGCTTAATTTTCCAGCGTCAAGTTTGTATGTCTCAAGATCATTTTGAACCATTGAGAATGAAATATCAGGGTTTGCCAATGCCACTCTCTGAAACTCATCGTTGATGTGGCGGAGCTCCACCGGGTTTGATTTTAGAAAATTCCTTCTTGCAGGCACATTGTAAAACAAATTTTTCACACAAATAGAGGTACCTTTTGAATATGCGATTGGTTCCTGGCTTTTCACTTCTGATGACTCAATAATAAGTTGAGACCCCAATTCATCATCTTCTTGTCTGGTTTTAAGCTCAACTTGTGCTACTGCCGCTATAGAAGCCATCGCTTCTCCTCGAAAGCCCAGCGTTTTTATTTTGAATAAGTCATCTGAAGTTTTGATTTTAGATGTTGCATGTCGCTCAAAACTCATTCTGGCATCAGTGCCACTCATCCCAAATCCATCGTCAACAACCTGTATCAACGATTTTCCTGCTTCTTTAACAATAAGCTTAATATTAGTAGCACCAGCGTCTACGCTATTTTCAAGCATTTCTTTTACTACAGAAGCAGGTCGCTGTACTACTTCACCTGCTGCAATTTGGTTTGCAATGCTATCCGGTAGCAAGTGAATAACATCACTCATCTTTTTCTTTTCAATGTTTTAAGTCTGTACAGGAGATATACAGGCAGGATAATCCATAAAATGTAGTAGAATACTTCATTGCCAAACTGGAGCCACCCTAAGACCATCAATCCTAATAGAGCGGCAATTCCCAACTGAAGCATAGAAGTGGCAGGCGCTGATTTGGTTTTTCGTTTGAAATTGATTTTGGTCGAATGATATTCTCCCGTATCACTGCCCTCCATTTGTTCTTTAATTCGTTCGGTTCTCTCACGGATTTCTTCTTTAACAGGATCGTAATACCGTGGTTGGATCCGAAATTGTTGGTGTCTTGGAAGACGAAAAAGAGAAGGAAATCGCATTGGGTATATTTATTGATCGAAATGTTGTGTAAAAAGAACACGACAAGAATGAAAAATTGTTCAAATTTAATCCTGATGATTGACAATAAATAACGTTCGAACCACCGATAATTTGTTTAAAATTATGATAGAAGTAAAGATTGATTTATGAAAAACCGCCTCTTCATATTGTTAATGGGTTTAAACTTTTGTGTTATCGCATCTGAAAATGAAGCAAAGGAGGAGGTGTGGATTGATGGTGACACTTTTTATAAATCGATTCGGCATAAAAAACAATCAACCATTTACTTTGGAAAATGGTCTAATTATGTTTCTCAGTTTCTGGAAGATGACAATTATTTTGTAGCACTTCAGTTGGATCAGCAATTTGATCCACTCCCTTTAGACGACAAAAAGTTACCATCCCTAGCCACATTAGCTGCTGTATCTGACAAGAATACGCGAAAAGAATACTATCGATTTCTAGAAAGTTTTGGGAGAACGTATGGGATCAGCCACATGGTCCTACCGGATACTTTAGATCATACTGATTTTGAAAAAGAGGTGATCCTGGAAATAAACCAACACTCCCCATTTTACTTTATTCATAAATCAATATTGTCATATTCAGTACCTGATAATAGAAAAGATTATGAGTCAGCTTCAGGTATCAAACCTACGATTTGGGTAGCAAGTCAAGATGCAAATACTCGAAAAATCTCAAAATGGAGTGATAAGGTTTCCAGAGAATCCCAAGAATCATTTTATAGGGATTTGAAGCAATCAAAAAGGACAGAATTCCTGCCAGCGTATGATTTACCAAATTCACTTACAAAAGCAATTTTCTCTTCCGGGACACTTGCACATGATCCAGGGCATATTTTTCCAATTAAAACAGATGTAATTACCTACCTAGGGCTAGATCTTCCTTTGAAAATGAGATTACGACAGTATGTTGAAGTACTCGACTATCGGGTGCCAGGCATTCCATGCATTGTAGATCTTAGGGAGGGTGATAGGAAAGTTCAAAGCGATGATATACTTATTACCAAAGAATTGAATCATCATAATTCTGCACTTATTTTCCCTCAAATTGAACCAGATCATTCTGATATTTTAATAGCGCAGATGCTATTTGGAGCAATGAATGTAAGTGGACGAAGTAGCTTAAAAAGCATGCGGCAAGTAGATCGTTCTGTCTTACTCGGATTTACAGACCCTGAGCAGGTTGGATTTCACGTGAAACCACACCTAGGTATTGATTCATTAGCAATGATAGCAATAAAAAAATATGCTACCCCTGGAATTCAATTAGCTGTAGTAAAAAACGGTCAAATTGTCTTAGAGAAATCATATGGCTATTATACCTATGATAGCCTTTTAGAAGTCTCTAGAAATACGGTTTACGATATCGCCTCCGTCACAAAAGTAATGGCTACACTTCCAGCCATAGCCTCTTTAATTGATGATGGAAAGATTGATCTTGATGATTCATTGAGTCAGCATTTGGCAGCTTTTAAAGGATCAAATAAAGGAAAAATTACCATTAGACAATTACTTGCTCATAATGGAGGATTGCGTTCATATGTGCCTTTTTGGAGCATGATGATGACTGGAGATAGATTAGATGCATTCTATTATCAAACACCTGAAGATGAAGCGAGAGATATTCGGACATATGGACTTGAACCACACCCAAGTATGTTGGATTCTCTAAAAAGCTTCATCGTAAGATCTGAGCTTATTAAAAATCCTCAAAACTATAATTACAGTGACCTGGGATTTATGATTCTTCACTTATTAGTTGAAGAAGTTTCAGATCAGCCATTTGATCAATATTTAAGTGAAAAATTCTATCGTCCGATGGAATTAAGTCGCACATCATTTTCACCAATAAAAAATGGGATTTCACCTAAAGACATTGCACCCACCGAATATGATAACAGGTATAGAAATTACCAGGTTTGGGGGGAAGTGCATGATCGCAATGCACTTGTTTTTGGTGGAGTTGCTGGGCATGCAGGATTGTTTTCTACAGCAAGAGACCTGGCAAAAATGATGTACATGTTTTTGAATGACGGCTATATTGGCGGGCATCAATACATCTCTAAAGAAACGCTATCTCAGTTGAATGTCCGTTATTTTGATGATAACAGAAGGGGTCTTGGTTGGGACAAGAAGGATGGCGAAAAAGATTCTGCATCCTCCTATGCAAGCGACCAGAGTTTCGGTCATACAGGATTTACAGGAACGATGGTTTGGGCTGATCCAGAGCAAGATTTGATCTACATTTTCCTCTCCAATCGAATCTATCCAGATGCAAATAACTGGCGACTTGGTGAATTGAATACCAGGACTCAGATTCATGATGTGATTTATCAATCCCTCAAAAAATTAAATTAACGAAACTTATTTAGCTAAGTGGCGGTTAAATCCACTTGAAGAAATTTACCTATTAGCATGAAGGTTGGAATAGTATGTTATCCTACATATGGTGGAAGTGGCGTTGTAGCTACAGAACTCGGAAAGGCGCTTGCCAAGAAGGGCCATGAAATACATTTTATCACTTATTCACAACCCACCAGACTGGACTTCTTTAATCCAAACCTGTATTATCATGAAGTAAGTGTAAAGTCCTATCCACTTTTTCAATATGCACCATATGAATTAGCACTAGCTAGTAAAATGGTGGACGTTGTGATAAACGAGAAATTGGATCTTTTACATGTGCATTATGCTGTCCCGCATGCATCAGCAGCATATATGGCAAAGCAGATATTAAAAACAAAAGGAAATGAAGTGCCATTCATCACCACCTTGCATGGTACGGACATCACAATCGTAGGAAAAGATGCTACGAATGAACCTGTTGTTACTTTTTCAATCAATAAGTCTGATGGCGTAACAGCCGTATCAGAAGACTTGAAAAACGATACACTTGAGCATTTTGATATAACAGTGCCAATTGAAGTAATCCCTAATTTTATTGACCTAAGCAGGTTTAAGAAACAGCCCAAAGAGCATTTCAAAAAAGCAATATGTCCTAATAGGGAGAAGTTGTTAGTACATACGTCCAACTTTAGAAAAGTCAAAAGAGTCGATGATGTTCTAAAAGTATTTTGTGAGGTTCGAAAAGTTGTACCATCAAAACTCCTTTTAATAGGTGATGGACCTGAGAGAAAAAGGATGGAAGATATGGCTCGAGAAATTTGCACAGAAGATATTCGTTTCCTTGGTAAGCTAGAGGCGGTAGAAGAAGTACTGTCGGTTGCAGATTTGTTCCTGATGCCATCAGAAAAAGAAAGTTTTGGCTTGGCAGCACTTGAGGCAATGGCCTGTGAAGTACCCGTGATATCTTCCAATGCTGGAGGAATTCCGGAATTAAATCAAGAGGGTAAATCTGGTTATGTCTGCGATGTAGGGGATATTGATACAATGGTGAAGCGAGCAATACATGTTTTGGATAACAACAATCTTGAGAAGTTCAAGAACGGAGCATTGGCGAGAGCCAAGGAATTTGATGTCAATAATATTTTACCAAAATACGAAGCATTTTACAATACAGTTTTAGAAAAACATAAAAAGTCTTTATCAGAAAGTTTGTGAAAAATTAGGGTTTCTTTTTAATAATTTTGTCACAATTAAAGAAAGCAATGGAATTAAAGAATAAACCACACATAAAGGGGACGAAGGCACTTTTCAAGAACAAGTTCATGGAAAAGCTGACGAGAACACACATTGCAATTCCGTTAACTTTGTTTTCAATTATTTCTACTGGTTTATTGATCTACGGATTCATAGAATCTCACCTCACAGTTTTAAGTGCTCCCTTGTTATTTTTCGCAGGTCTTTTGGCATTTACGCTTGTTGAATATGCGATGCATAGATTCGTATTTCATCTGCACCCAAAAAATGAAAAGCAAGAGAAATTTGCCTATACAGTACATGGCGTCCATCATGATTATCCAAAGGATAAAGATCGATTAGCAATGCCAATCCCATTGAGTTTAGCGCTTGCTACAGCATTTTACTTCTTGTTCAAGCTCATTATGGGTGCTAGCGTTTACGCATTTCTACCAGGATTTTTGATTGGCTATGCTTCCTACTTATGGGTACATTATATGGTACACGCCTTCCAGCCACCTAAGAACTTCTGGAAGGTGCTGTGGGTGCATCATGGCATTCACCACTATAAAGATCCGGGCAATGCTTTTGGAGTTTCATCGCCATTCTGGGATTTGGTATTTGGAACTATGCCAAAGAAATAATTATTTCTCTTCCTTTTTTTTCTTAGCCTCTTTCTTGGCTTCTTTGGCTTTTCTTTTTTCATGCGAAGCAGGCTCTAGAGTAGCTCTAAATAAAAAATCCCTAGTTCCCCAAAAAAGGTTAGTGATCAATGTCGCGAATATGGGACGTCTGCCTGGCATTTCTGGTCATTATTCTTAGGTTAATTTAACGCAAAAAATTCTGATTTCATTATTCTCTCATTAGAAGGAAATCATTCTTCCCCCTTTTTAGTTAAGTTAATGTTATGATCGGATACCGATTTACTGAATTTATACCTGAAAAGAATCACGAGCAAAATACGTTTGATAATTTGCTCAATATCTTTCTTCAATTGCTGGTAATCACATCTGGTGATGTGAATGAAGCATTGAGTTGGCTGACCAATCTTGATCGTGAACACCATATTTCTAATTCGGAATATGGTATTGGCGATTTCATAGACGACTTGCGAAACAAGGGATACATTGACGACAAGAACGAAAAAGGAGAGCTGAGAATTACAGCAAAAAGTGAGCAGGAAATTCGTAGAAGTGCCCTCGAAGAGATTTTCGGGAAATTAAAAAAATCAGGTAAGGGCAATCACAGGTCTGATCACACAGGAATTGGAGATGAGATTACATCTGACTATCGGGAGTTTCAATTTGGCGATTCGATTGAGCAAATCGAAATGACAGAAAGCATTCGAAATGCGCAAATTAATCATGGACTGAATGACCTTACACTTACTGAGAATGATCTGGAAATACGTGAACGAGAGTATAAGACCCAGACTTCCACAGTATTAATGATTGACATTAGTCATTCCATGATACTATATGGAGAAGATCGCATCACACCTGCTAAAAAAGTGGCTATGGCGCTGGCGGAGCTGATCAAACGGAAATATCCCAAAGACACATTGGATGTCATCGTTTTTGGAAATGACGCATGGCAAATTGAAGTAAAAGACTTACCATACCTGAATGTTGGGCCTTACCATACCAATACTGTTGCAGGTTTAGAATTGGCCATGGATCTTTTGCGCAGAAGAAAGAATAAAAACAAGCAAATTTTTATGATAACTGATGGAAAACCTACCTGCTTAAAGGAAGGGATCAAGTATTATAAAAACAGCTTCGGGTTAGATCCTAAGATCATAAACAAAACAATGAATCTAGCGGCTCAATGCAGAAGGATCAACATTCCAATTACTACTTTCATGATCGCATCTGATCCTTATCTACAACAGTTTGTAAGAGATTTTACTGAAGCAAATAATGGCAATGCCTACTATAGCAGCTTGCAAGGATTGGGCAACCTCATATTTGAAGATTATCGAAGAAATAGAAGAAAAAAATTCTAATGAATTATAGAGAACTAAGTGTTGACCAATTGTTGAAGATTAACACATTGGGTCAATTGAAGAATACTGGTTATAAACCGATTAGCATCAAAGAAGAGCTAAGAGCTAATTTAATTCAGAGTAAAAAACAGGGGCGTAACGTTTTTGAAGGTATTTGGGGATATGAAGATACTGTTATCCCTGACGTAGAACGTGCCATTTTATCTCGTCACAACATCAATTTTTTAGGACTGAGAGGACAAGCCAAAACACGAATGGCAAGGATGATGACAGGATTGCTTGATGAATACATTCCTGTTATTGAGGGAGCTCCTTTGAATGATGATCCATTAAACCCCATTTCAAAATTTGCTAGAGATAAGGTTGCTGAATTAGGTGATGATACTCCGATTAACTGGATGCACCGTGAAGAGAGATATACCGAAAAACTAGCAACCCCAGATGTTACAATCGCAGACCTAATTGGTGATGTTGATCCTATAAAAGCGGCTAGTCTTAAACTTCCCTACTCAGATGAACGAGTGATCCATTTTGGACTTGTTCCAAGATCTCATAGGGGTCTGTTTGTAATAAATGAGCTTCCTGATTTACAAGCTCGGATTCAAGTAGCTCTTTTTAATATCCTTCAGGAAGGAGACATCCAGATTCGGGGTTTTAAACTGAGAATGCCGCTGGATGTTCAATTTGTATTCACCGCAAACCCGGAAGATTATACCAATAGAGGGTCGATCGTAACACCTCTTAAAGACCGAATCGATAGTCAAATCATCACGCATTATCCTTCATCGATCGAGATTGGTAAGAAGATCACTCAGCAAGAAGCAATGCTGGCAGAAGATCAAAAAGATGCAATTGAATTATTTGATTTAGCTAAAGATCTAGTGGAGCAGATAGCATTGGAGGCCCGCGAAAGTGAGTATGTGGATGCGAAAAGTGGTGTGTCCGCTCGTTTGACTATATCCGCATATGAAAATCTGGTTAGTGCGTGTGAACGAAGGATGCTTGAAAGTGGAGAATCAAAAACAGCTGTCAGACTAACAGATTTTATAGGAGTCATTCCTTCAATTACCGGAAAAGTTGAGTTGGTATATGAGGGAGAGCAAGAAGGGCCGGGCATTGTTGCAAATAACCTAGTTGGGAAAGCAATTAGATCCCAATTCATTAACTATTTCCCTGACCCTGAGAAAGAGCGAAAAAAAGAAAAAGGAAATCCGTATGAACCGATTAAGGAATGGTTTGAAAAAGGGAATATGGTGGATTTGATTTTTTCTGCTTCAGAAAAAGAATACAGAAAGGAGTTGAAAAATATTCCTGGACTGGAGTCTTTAATAGACAAGTATCAAAAAACTTCTCACGAAGGATTTAAATACTTTTTGATGGAATTTGCGTTATTTGGATTGGCAGAATATAGCCTTCTCAGCAAACATCAGTTGGAGCAAGGTATGCAGTTCAAAGATTTGTTTACAAGCATGTTTTCCATGCCAGAAATGGGGGACGATGAATGAGGAAGTCAAAGCAGCACTTAAATTAATTAGACAAGGAGAAGGCCAATTTGTAGAGTTCAAAAAGAAGGCCAATCACCCTGAAAAAATAATCCGTGAAGTCGTCGCATTTGCGAATAGTCAAGGGGGTAATTTATTTGTAGGGGTAGAAGATAATGGCTCTCTCGCTGGTTTAAAATATCCAGAAGATGAGGAGTTTGTGCTAACTAAGGCCATCAATGAATTGTGTAGACCTCTCATTGATTTCACTGTTAAAATATTACTGGTGAAAGAAGATATTGAAATCTTACATTATCAGATCCCTGAAAGTAATAACAAACCACATTTCGCATTTCTTGAAAAAAAGCACAGGTACGGAAAAGCTTTTGTTCGCTTTGAGGATCAGTCAATTCAAGCGAGTTATGAGTTGAGACAAATTCTAAAGAGAAGCAAGCGAGCTAACCAGCCGATAGAATTTGAAGACAAGGCACGTCAGCTCTTTAAATATTTTGAAAACAATACAAGCATTACATTGAATGAGTACACAAAGCTAAGTGGGCTTAATAAAAAGCTTGCATCTAATAAGTTAATCCATTTGGCTTTATCTGGTGCTTTAAAAATTGAACCTAGAAAAGGTGGCGACATCTATATGCCAGTAGAATAATTTTATAGAATTTCATTCACTTTCACTTCTTTTTTTGAAGCGAAACTCCAATATTACAGACTATCCTTTTAGGAACAGTAAACCACTACTTCGTATGGCTAAAACTTCCAAGCAGAAAAAAATTTTTGTACTTGATACTTCAGTTATTCTATTCTCTCATGACTCCATTCTCAATTTTGCTGAACATGATGTAGGAATACCCATTACTGTACTCGAAGAGTTAGATCAGTTTAAAAAAGGCAATGACACTAAAAACTTTGAAGCTAGAGAATTCATTCGACTGATTGATCGATTGGCAAAAGATCATAGTCTGCAAGATTGGATTCCTTTAAATGGCAAAACCAAAGGATGTTTCAAAGTGATCATGGATACTGACAGCACTCTGGATGCAACTCAAGTCTTCAATGATGGAAAAAATGATCATCGCATTTTGAACGCTGCTTTGACTATAAAAGAGCAAGAACCAAAACGAAGAGTAACCCTGGTATCAAAGGATATTAATCTAAGGCTCAAGGCAAAATCATTGGAACTGCCGGCTGAGGATTACGAAACCGGTAAAATCAAAAATGTAAATACGCTAACCACCGGAATGACGGAGTTGGAGGATATTAATTCAGAGCACATTGATGAATTATTTAAGAAGAATGTAGTAGATAGAAAAAAAATCCTAAAGAGGAAGAAATTCCCAGCTAACAACTACTTCATTTTAAAGAGCGAAAAGAATTCAGTTCTCGGTTATTATAATCCCATTGAGGATAGTGTAGAGAAAGTTGAAAAGCAGGCGGTATACGGAATAAAGCCAAAAAATGCAGAGCAGACTTTTGCCATGCATGCCATGCTTAATCCAGAGATAAAATTGGTGAGCATAAATGGTGTAGCGGGTACTGGGAAAACACTTTTGGCATTAGCTTCTGCACTTGAGCAAAGAAGAAATTTCAAACAGATATACCTGGCACGGCCCATTGTCCCATTGAGCAATAAGGACATTGGTTATTTACCTGGAGACATTAAATCCAAGCTCAATCCGTATATGGAACCCCTCTGGGACAATTTAAAATTCATTCAGCATCAGTTCAGAGAAAACGATAAAGAGTTTACACGTATTACAGATATGGTAAACCAGGAGAAATTAATGATTACTCCATTGGCATACATCCGAGGGAGAAGCTTGTCCAATATTTTCTTCATTGTAGATGAGGCTCAAAATCTTACACCTCATGAAGTGAAAACGATAATTACTCGTGCTGGTGAGAATACAAAGATCATTTTCACTGGAGATATTTATCAAATCGATACACCATACCTGGATTCACAGTCTAATGGATTGTCCTACTTGATTGATCGAATTAAAGATCATCCAATGTTTGCTCACATTACCCTTGAGAAAGGTGAGAGATCAGAGCTTGCCAATCTTGCTAATGAGTTATTGTAATGCCCTATATTGATGTAATTCAACCGGAACTGGCAGAAGGCACTCTTAAGGAAATATATGATGGGCTGGTAAAAAGCAGAGGAAAGATTGCCGAGGTTCATAAGATACAATCACTCAATCCGGAATCAATCACCAATCACATGGACCTCTACATGACGATCATGTTTGGAAAGTCTCCATTGAGGAGGGTCCATAGGGAAATGATGGCTGTGATCGTTTCCATTGCTAACAAATGTGAATATTGTCAAATACACCATTTGGAAGCGGTCAAAAATTTCTGGAAAGACGATGAAAAATTAGCAGCATTTCAAACTGATTTTGAAAGAGCACCACTAAACAAAAAAGAACAAGCCCTTTGCCGATTTGCGAAGGAGCTAACCATGCATCCTGAAAAATCGAATGACGCTGGATTAATAAACCCACTCAAGGATGAAGGATTTACAGATCGGGAAATTTTAGATGCAACATTAGTGATTGCTTACTTCAATTTCGTTAATAGAATTGTCCTTGGTTTAGGTGTGAGTTTAGAAGAAAATCCGGGAGGTTATAAGTACGAATGAGTTAGGATCAATTTTTGCTAGTTTTTTAAGCTATGAAAAGCTTCTCACACTTATTCTTATTATTCCCTGTCTTGAATTAAGTGCCACGCACTTAAAAAGAGGGCAGATTTACTACAGTTTTACAGACGATTTCACAGTCAAGTATACTTTCGTTGGGTATAGAGATATAGAGGGTGTACCGTTTGGTCGCGGGATTTTTGATTTTGGAGATGGAGAATTTTATGGTGATGATGAGAGTGAAGAAATACCCTGGCAGACGGTAGAAGATTTAGGCAATGGAACTGAGAGGTGGACCTTTACCCTATATCATCAATATGCGGGAGGGAGCAATCCAATAGTATCTTATACCGAGGATTTTAGAACAGCTAATGTTAATAATATTTCAGGTTCCATTTCAACTAGTTTTTACGTTGAGGCATCTGTAATTGTAGATCCTCTGATAAGAAATTCCTCTCCTGTTCTTGCAACTAATTCAAGCTTTAATGCTGTAGCAGGTGAAAAACTAATGTCAACATTTGCTCACTTAGATAGTGATGGAGACAGTTTGAGATATAAACTAATTACTCCATTACAAGAGTCAGGAGTTAAAGTACAAGGATACACTTTACCAAGTAGTGAAAAGTTAAGGGATGGAGGTGATGTAACCTTTGATTTAAATGGCTTAACTGGTGATTTACTCTGGGATAGTCCTGCATCGGTTGGAAGCTATTCGGTTGCAATTAAGGTAGAGGAGTGGCGCAAAGTAAATGGAACACCAATGCTCATAGGCTTCAGTGTACTTGATGTATTAATTGATGTGATTGAAATTGAGGAACCGCTCTTTTCTTTAGAAGCTCCATCTTTAATATGCTTAGATTCAAACCAAGACTTCAATGGAAAGGTAACGATCAGAAATCCAGCTCAAATGTCACTTAAACTGAATTTTATAACTGATTTAAATCCTTTAATGATAAATGGAATTAACGTTTCAGAGTGGAATGATCAAAATAAAGAAGTAACATTTACTGCTGATTTGGTTGAATTGAATCTTGAGATAGCTAGTGATGACCTTACATCATTAGGTTTAAGTAGTGTCATTTTTAGTGTAAGAGGAACTTTGAATAATGAAGCAATTGATTACGTAGAGTATTCAACGAATACGATGATAGGAGTGGGTTGTGATGAAAATAAATTAGTTAGCTCAGTGTTGGATCAAGACATATTTTTTGATGTCAATAAAGACCGAATCGGGATCAACTTAGAGAATTTGGAAGATTGCAAAGTATATCTTTATGGTCTTGATGGAATCATACTAAAGCAATTGGAAACGAAGAAAAACTCAAAAATAGATTTACCTTATCCTTTTGAAGATAATACCGTTTATTTAGTTTCGGTTCACTCTAAAAATGGAGTGATCACCAAGAAAATAGTATTTTCGAACTAATCATTACAATTCGACTACATGATCAACCTAAAAGACGTTAGCAAATTCATTGAATCTAAATATCAGAGGACATTCATATTAAAAGGGATAGATCTTGAAATAGATCAAGGAGAGTTTGTAAGCATTATGGGTCCTTCCGGTTCAGGTAAATCAACCCTACTCAATATAATTGGAATGCTGGATAAGCCATCAGAAGGGGAGTATTATTTCATGGATGAGCCCGTTCATAAATTGAGAGAAAAACGAATTTCCAGAATCCATAAAGAACACATAGGTTTTATTTTCCAAGCTTACCATCTCATTGACGAACTCACTGTTTATGAAAACATTGAAACCCCGCTTATTTACCGTGGTGTAAAAGGCAAAGAAAGAGCCAGCATGATTGCAGAAATGCTGGATCGATTTAACATGGTAGCTAAAAAAGATCTTTTCCCGGAGCAGCTTTCTGGTGGTCAGCAACAACTCGTCGGGGTTGTAAGAGCCATTATTGGAAAGCCAAAGCTTCTATTAGCAGATGAACCTACCGGTAATCTACATTCATCTCAAGGAGAGGAGGTTATGGACGTTTTGAAGCAATTACATGGTGAGGGCATGACGATCATCCAAGTGACCCACAATGAGAAATTTGCAGGATATGGTTCCCGAATTGTCCAGCTTGAGGATGGTCGAGTGGTATCGTAAGTTTCAGTAACTAGTGGCTTAGATCGGTTACTAAAATCCTTATATTTGGATTAATAGAAGATTAATTTTAACAAAACCTATCTAACCATGAATATGCCAGATTATTTGGAAGGCCTTATAAATTCCATTAATGATTCCTTACCAGGAGTTGTTGGTGCTGTTATAGTTTTTATTATTGGATGGCTCTTTGCACTTCTTATAAGGAAAATCGTCCATGGGTTAATGAAAAGAACTGAGTGGGATGAGCGATTGCTAGGTAATACAATTGTAGACACAAATAAATTTATTGCCAATTTCGTCTACTACATCCTGCTGTTCATAATACTTCTTATTGTCCTGGAAATGCTAGGTGTAAGCTATATCCTGGATCCAATCAAGGGTATGTATGAAGGATTTATTGAGTTTATTCCTAAAATAATCATCAGTATTATAACATTTTTTGTAGGATATGTTATTGCAAAATTTGTGTCGAATATTGTGAAAATGGCAGGTAGCGTAATTGATAGGCTTGCTAATAAAATTGGATTCAAGGAAACAGAAAAACTTGTCTATTTCATTCAGCAAGTTGTGTTCTTTATTGTATTAATTCCATTCATTATTCAAGGACTTAACGCGCTTGAATTGGAAGCCATTACGAATCCTGCGAATAATGTCCTGCATCAAATGTTAGATTCTGTTCCTAATATCATAGGAGCGATATTAATAATTTCAATTTTTGCAATTGGAGGAAGGTTCATTACCTCATTTGTTAAAGATTTATTGGCAAATGTTGGCCTGGACAGCTTCATTGATAAGTTACAGCTAAAATCAATATTAGGAGATCAGAAATTATCTTCAATAGTTGCCAATATCATTTTCTTTTTCATGGTGTTTTTTGGAGTGATCTCTGGAGTTGAGATGCTTGGCTTAGATCGCCTGGCGGAAGTATTGCACACAATTCTCAATCTTTCTGGTAATGTACTGTTTGGTTTAATGATATTAGTAATGGGTAATTTCCTCAGCTCCGTTATTTTCAAATCCATGAACGGCTCTGGAGAAAATACTTTTGTAGCAGGAATAGCACGAGTTGCTATCATTGGACTTTTTTTAGCCATTGCGCTTAGAACTATGGGCATTGCAAACAGTATCGTGGAATTGGCCTTTGGTCTAACACTCGGTGCAATAGCAGTGGCTGTGGCATTGTCATACGGGCTTGGAGGTAGAGAAGCTGCTGGTAAGCATATGGCTGAAATCCTGAAAAAATTTCAGGGAAAGAAATAAAGAAAACTGAATAAAAAAATAAGCCCCGGACCTTATAAAGATTCGGGGCTTTATAATTATGTGAAGCAGGAAGCTAAAATTGGTTGATACTGCCTGCCAAATTTTCGATAACACCATTCTTTGAGTAAAACGACTTCATCCGGAATAAGAGCCTTGATTGCCTTCTTTAGTTCCTTTTCAAATAGCCGTTTATCAAAGCTTACTTTCGATAAAATAGTTTTAAAGTACTCTAGCATGTGAATAATTGTTAATGATCAAACCCACACCTTAAATTTGGCGTTCTGGTTTGATGGATAATAATCTTTAACATTTAGTTTGAGTAAAATAACGAGGGTTACATGAAATTAACGAACAAGATTCTCATAGGTTGTGCTGCCGTATTGGTTTTTTCTACCTCCGTTTTTTGTCAGGATGTTTCCGTTAAGATAGGACAAAATGAGATAGGAATCAATCAGTATTTTACGATTACTGTTCAGGTTGAGAATGATAGGCTTAAGCAGTACAGCGAGTTTCCTAATATTGATGGATTTATCAAAAGAGGTACTTCTTCCTCTACCACTACGAATTATGTAAATGGGAGAATGTCATCCACCCAAAGTCTTACGCAAAACTATCAAGCTACTGAAAAGGGCACCTTCACTCTTGCACCTTTTGAAATGACTATCAATGGTACGGAAGTTAAATCCGAAGGGACTCAAATTATTGTTGGGGAAGCAGTTCAGCGGCAAGCACGGAAAAGCCCTTTTGGCCGTGATCCATTCGATGAATTTTTTGGAGGAAGAAGTGAAGCAGAGGAATTTGTTGATGTGAAAGCAGATGCATTTGTGGCGTTGGCCCTTGATAAAAATGAGGTTTATGTGGGAGAAGGATTTACAGCCACTCTGGCATTTTATGTTGCGGAATCTAATCGTGCAGAAATGAGATTTTATGATTTAGCCAATCAAATAACGGAGATTGTAAAAACAGTAAAACCACCAAATTGCTGGGAGGAGAACTTTAATATTGATCAGATATCCGGTGATCCAGTTTCAATTGGCGGAAGAAATTATACTAGATACAAAATCTACCAAACCGCATACTATCCGCTCACCCAACAAGACATTGAATTTCCATCCATTGGATTAAAGATGATCAAGTATAATGTGGCTAAGAATCCATCATTCTTTGGTCGAAATAGGCAGGAGGATTATGAAACATTTTACTCGAAGGAAAAGACAGTCAAGGTGAAAGATCTACCTCCACATCCTTTGAAGGATAAAGTTGTAGTAGGCAACTATCAACTTGATGAAGAGCTAAGCACTGACCGTTTAGAAACAGGCCAAAGTTTCAATTATGCGTTCAATATAGTTGGTGAAGGAAATATTAGTGCAATAGAGCCCCCTAGCCCTAAAGAAAACGATGTTTTTGATTTCTATGCACCTAATGTGACACAGCGAGTAAATCGTGCCGCTGGAAAAGTAACAGGAGTCAAAAGCTTTGACTTTTATGCAATTCCAAATGAGCCAGGAGATTATAATTTATCTGATTTCTTTTCATGGGTTTACTATAATCCATCGCTTGACAGATACGATACACTTACTTCAGAGTACCGTATTTCAGTCACTGGCGATAGTAGAAAAAACTTATCGATTGCTTCAAATGACTTAGGAGATTTTTACGATCAAATTTCAACCGCCGATAATGACCTTCAAGCCATTGATGGAAATAGTTGGTTTACGATCTTAGTTAATATCTTTATCGTTTTAACCTTAGGATTTACAGCCTACCTGCTGTTTAAAAAAACGGCATAACTGCATGGGAAATACATTCGGAAACATTTTTAAGATCACTTCTTTCGGAGAATCCCATGGTCAAGGAGTGGGTGTAGTTATTGACGGATGTCCAGCAGGGGTTGATTTAGATGAAAAATTTATTCAAAATGAATTAGCCCGCAGAAAGCCTGGCCAATCAAGAATTACCACTCAAAGAAAAGAACAAGATGAATTTTCTTTTTTCTCGGGCGTCTTTGAAGGAAAATCTACTGGGGCTCCAATAACAATTTTGATTCACAATCAAGATCAAAAGAGTAAAGACTATGATCATATAAAAGATGTCTATAGACCTTCTCATGCCGATTTTACGTATCAGGAAAAGTATGGTATTCGCGACTATAGAGGAGGAGGCAGAAGTTCTGCTCGGATTACTGCCGGGTGGGTGGCCGCTGGCGCAATTGCTAAATTGGTTTTAGATCAAATAGGCACGAAATGTCAGGCCTATGTTTCTCAGGTCGGCGACCTCTCATTGGAGACACCATATTCCGAGTTGGACCTTTCTAAAATCGATGAGAATGAGGTAAGATGCCCTGATGAAAAAATGGCTTCAAAAATGTTTGCCTTAATTGATCAAGTGAGAAAAGATCGAGATACCATTGGAGGTGTTGTTTCTGGTGTTATTACCGGTGTTTCAGTTGGCTTAGGTGAGCCGCTCTTTGATAAACTGAATGCTGCCTTGGGACATGCAATGTTATCAATAAATGCTGTTAAGGGATTTGAACTAGGAAGTGGATTTGAAGGCGTTAGAATGAGGGGGTCGGAGCACAACGATATTATTAGAAAGCAAGAAGATAATATTTCTACGAAAACAAACCACTCTGGGGGAATACAGGGCGGAATATCTAATGGAGAAGACATTTTTTTTAATGTAGCATTTAAGCCAGTTGCTACCATTATGCAAGACCAAGAATCAATAGATAAAGACGGTAATGAAGCCATTGTCAAAGGCAAAGGCCGTCATGATCCATGTGTGGTGCCACGAGCTGTGCCAATTGTCGAAGCTATGTCAGCCCTGGTGATGGCAGATTTCTGTTTATTAGCACAAACCAATAAATTGCGAGGCTAACGGACTTATTAAAAATTAGTTCAATAGCGAATTGAAAATATGAAAAATCTACCCCTTCATGTAAAAATTATTATCGGCCTGGTGGCCGGAGTGGTTTATGCATTTATCTCAAGTGCCTTTGGATGGAATCAGTTTACCATCAATTGGATTGATCCTTTTGGCACCATTTTCATTCGCATATTAAAATTTATTGCAGTGCCATTGGTATTGTTTTCTATCATAAGTGGGATATCAGGTCTAAGTGATATTTCCAGATTAGGTAAAATGGGTGCAAAAACCTTGGGATTCTACCTGGTGACAACCGTTTTGGCAGTTACACTTGGTTTATTATTGGTTAATACAGTAAAGCCAGGTACATTTCTGGACGAAACTCAGCGAATCAAGAATAGGATCTCATATGAGCTCTGGGCAAACGAATCTGGAAATGAAATAAAGGACAATAAAAACTTCCTGAATGATCCAGAGTATGCTGATTTGGTATTGGAGGTTTCTGGTTCCGAGCAAGTAATAGATGAAAAAGTTAAGCAACTTAAGAGTAATGCGGAATCAACAAAAGAAGCTTCTCCACTACAGTTTTTAGTGGATATGGTTCCGGAGAATCTTGTTTTCTCTATCTCTAATAATGCCTTAATGCTTCAAGTGATATTCTTTGCAATCTTTTTTGGTATCTCAATAGCCATTGTAGGTGATAAAGCACAGCCGGTAGCGAAGTTCATAATTAGTATCAATGAAATCTTCCTAAAGATGGTGGAATTGGTAATGAAAGCGGCTCCATATTTTGTCTTTGCATTATTGGCAGGAGTTATTGCTAAAATGGCTGATTCTCCTTCTGAAGTGTTAGAAATTTTTAGAAGCCTTGGTTCGTATGCTCTTACTATGGTCGTTGGGCTCGGAACATTGATTTTCATAGTTTATCCGATCATTCTCATACTTTTTGTAAAAGGAATGACGTATAAACAAGTATTTAGAAATATCAGCCCTGCTCAATTAATGGCTTTCTCTACAAGCTCAAGTGCTGCTACTCTCCCTGTTACTATGAAGTGTGTTGAAAACAACATGGGAGTTTCTAAAAATGTAGCCAGCTTTGTTTTACCCATCGGTGCTACTGTGAATATGGACGGAACAAGCTTATTGCAGGCCGTGGCTGTTATATTCATGGCTCAATTACACATGGTTGACTTATCCGTTGGACAGCAGTTAACGATAGTCCTTACGGCAACTCTCGCATCTATAGGAGCAGCTGCAGTACCTAGTGCTGGATTAATTATGATGATGATTGTATTGGGATCCGTAGGGTTAAACCCTGCATGGATTGCCATTATTTTTCCTGTAGATAGACCACTTGATATGTTGCGAACAGTAGTAAATGTGACAGGAGATGCTACGGTGGCAACTCTCGTTGCAGGCACAGAGGGCGAGCTCAGTCCCGAAGCTCAGGCAAGCATTACATAAGAAAGATAGAGACATAGAGCAAATGCTACTATTGTTAGCGTGGCTACAATAGTTATTTGTACTTTTCTGGTTACCATGACTTTTTGATTTAGGGTGATAAATAACGATTATACAAGTATGGTAGGTGTTATAACGTAGATAACTGGGCTTCTTTCGAACTTTTCTACGAACTTTGTAATTGTATTGCTAAACATTCAAACTATGCAGATGACTGAGGAACCTAGAGTGGTCAATATTTATACGGAATCTAATCCAAACCCGAATTCTTTGAAGTTTGTAGCCAACTTCATGCTAATGCCAGAAGGCATTAGCAGAGACTTCCCAAACATCGAGAGTACTTCGGAAGCTCCTCTTGCTAAAGCCCTTTTTAATGAATTTGATTTTGTTACTGGTGTATTCTACATGAGTAATTTCATCACTGTCACCAAAAAAGAAGCAACAGAATGGTTTGAAGTTAAATCCAAGGTTCAACACTTCATCAAAGATTTTCTCACTGAAGGTAAATCGATAATTACTGAGGAGATCACAGATAATCTGGATGAAGAATTAACTGGAGATGATGCTGAAGCTAAGATCAAAGGGGTTCTTGAAGAATATATTAAACCTGCTGTAGAAATGGATGGAGGTGCAATTAAGCTTTCATCATATAAGGATGGTGTAGTGACTGTTACACTTCAAGGCTCATGCAGCGGATGTCCTTCCTCAACAATTACCCTTAAAAATGGTATTGAAAACCTTCTCAAGCGGATGGTGCCGGAGGTAAAAGAAGTGGTTGCAGAAGAAGGTTGATTTTAGGATCTTTAGGAGAAAATGCCTCTCCAATGAAGAACTTTTTTATAATCAACATTCTATTTTTTGTTATCCTTTCGTGTCAACCTTCACAGCATCAAGAAATATCTTCTAAAGATCCTTTAGAAGATGAGAATGTATATGATTCTTTGTTAGCTGTAGAAACAGGTGCTGATGACTATGGTATGAGAAAATATGTCTTGGCTTTATTAAAAGAAGGGCCAAACCGCAATCAAGATTCTACCGAAGCTGCACAAATTCAAAGGGCACATTTAGATAATATTACCCAAATGGCTGAAGAGGGGAAATTAGTAATGGCCGGACCTTTTTTTGATGATTGGGAGGTTAGAGGAATTTACATTTTTGCAGTAGAATCAGTAGAGGAGGCAGAAGAATTAACCAAAACTGATCCTGCCGTACAGGCAGGCAGGTTAATCATGGAATTACACCCATGGTATGGAAGTGCGGGACTCATGAAGATGGGAGAATTGCATGAAAAACTAGCTAAACAATCTATATGATCAGCTTTCGAATTAAAGTGACCGGCAAAGTCCAGGGAGTTTTCTTTAGAGCTTCGACCGAAGAAAGAGCCCAGAAGTTGGGGTTGAAAGGCTGGGTAAAAAATGAACGAGATGGATCTGTCATCATTGAGGTGGAGGGAAAGCAAGAAGCAATTAGCCAATTTAAGCAGTGGTGTACAATCGGCCCACCCAATGCAATAGTAGAAAGCATTAAGGTCGAAGAAATACCAAAGCAGGGGTTCTCAACCTTTGAGGTAAGATTTTAACTACTTTCTAAAGTTACTTATATCTTCAGCCGTCAGATTTGAATAATTATCCAAGTCAGGATCTGTCCCAATTTCGATGGCGTTGGACTTCCAATTGAAACTTGTTGGTTGTATAGATTTAAGCGGTAACCCCTCATCAATTAATGTGTAAGCCACTATCTGAATATCCTCAATAGACACATCATCTCCATAATAAATAACATTACTTCCAAGACCAGCGGTCTCTGTCGCTTCTTTTTCATGGATGTAGTAACCCAGCTTTTTCAGTGAAAAAACTTTATCACCATCTTGATCGTGCCGATAGTATCTTATTACAAGATCTTCACGTAGTTGTCCTGAAGGTAAATTGGCAATGATTGGAGCTAGGTAAGTGTTTTTAAGATCTGATAACCCTTTATAAGAATTGTTGCTTCCCTCAAAACTGCTTGTGGATGGTTCTGAATTGTTTTCGGTTTGAACAGCTTCTAATTCTTCAACCTTTAAGGTATCAGAAATAATCTCAGTCTGAGTAGATACAGTCAAAGTATCTTTAAGTGACTCAGTCTTTTTGGGCTCTTTAGTAATGGTTTTGGCTACTTTATTATTTTTTGAAAAGCTCTTTTCTTTACTTTTTTTATACTTATCTGCATCGAAAACAGCAACTTGAAGCAATTTGGCTAGCCCTAAAAAAACAATTGCTATAAAGAAGTAGATAGGAAATTTACCCTTTGACATATTCGTGATTTGGTTACCTGAATTTAAAGGTTAATCTGACAATTGACAACATCAAAGAAGATTTGCTCGACCGGTTCAAATGCGAAAATGGTTATAGAGCACAAAAAAGCCCACATCTTAGTTGGATGTGGGCCTGATTATATTGTTTGAGAAAACTTAGTTTTCTTTCTTATTAAGGTCGATTACAATCGGCGTTGCAATAAAAATGGAAGAGTATGTACCTACGATAATACCCACCAACAATGCGAATGAGAACCCTTGCAAAACAGCACCTCCAAATAGAAATAGAACGATTACAACAATCAATGTTGTAATTGAGGTAATAAATGTTCTGCTTATTGTATTATTAAGCGATTCATTGAATACAGGTATTAACTCAGATCCAGATTTAATTCCCATATTCTCCCTGATACGATCAAATACCACTACCGTATCATTAATTGAGTAACCAATAATGGTTAAGATAGCTGCAACGAAGACCTGATCAGCTTCGAATGATATACCTGCCAGATTGGCAATCGCAAAAGCTGACAATACAAATAAGGTATCATGGAATAGGGCGATGATAGCTCCTAATCCAAATTGCCATTTTCTAAATCGGAATACGATATAGATGAAGATACATATCAGTGCAATAACTCCTGATTTATAAGAGGAATTCTTGATATCATCTGCAATTGTGGCAGTTACCTTGGAAGAACTTGATATTGTGAAATTTCCTTCACTTAGTTGAGATCCGTCTTCTATGTAGGAAAGTCCTGTAGTTTCAGTCAACCCATTGATTAACTCATCTCTTACTACTAAATCAGCCTCATCACTTTCTTCATCTATTTTGTATGAAGTAGTAATTTTCAAAACGTTCGGTGCTCCAAACGTTTTAACCTCGGTTCCAGCATTTTCAAAATAATTACCAAGAGATGTCTTAATCTCAGTAGGACTTTTAGCCTCGTCAAAGGTGATTACATAAGACCGGCCTCCCTTGAAGTCAACACCTAAAGTGATGCCTTTGATAACCATTGCGATAATTCCAATCGTAATGAAAATCGAACTGAACATGTATGCCAACTTACGCTTACTTAAGAAGTCAATATTCAAGTTTGTTAAAGCATTTTTCGAAAATGCATTTGCAAATGAAATCTTTGCATTGTCACCCTTCTTAGAGAAGGCTTCTACAATTACGCGTGTGATAAATACCGCACTAAAGAATGAACAAACGATACCTATCATCAAGGTTATAGCGAATCCTTTAACAGGACCTTGTCCCAATGTGAAAAGTATAATTCCTACAATTAGTGTAGTAACATTTGCATCAAATATGGACCAGTATGCTTTCGAGTAACCAGAAGAAATTGCCGCCTTTAATCCAGAACCATTTCTTAATTCCTCTTTAATTCTTTCAAAGATTAGAACGTTCGCATCAATTGCCATACCGATTGTAAGCACAATACCAGCAATACCTGGTAAGGTAAGTGATGTGCCAAACTGTGCTAAAATACCCATGATGAAGAATACATTGAAGAATAAGGCCAGGTTAGCAATTAATCCACCTTTCGCATAGTAGACCACCATAAATACAATTACTATGACTAAACCTACTAGGATTGAGTTAAGCCCTTGTTTCTGAGCCACTTTACCTAATGTAGGACCTACTACAACATCTTCAACAATAGTAGTTGGTGCTGGCAAAGAACCAGCTTTCAGAATGTTTGCCAAGTCTTTCGCTTCGTCAATGGTTTGAAATCCGCCTGAAATAGATGATCTACCATTTGGTATCTCACCAATTACATTTGGGGCTGAAAACACATAATTATCAAGAACAATTGCGATTCTTTGACCCACATTTTCACTAGTCATTTTTGCCCACGTTCTGGAGCCCGTAGCGTTCATCTGCATGGATATCTCAGGCTCAGCACGTTCGTTTAGATAGGCAGTTGCACTAGAGATTGTCTCTCCGGTTAATGAAGCCTTACCACTTCTATTGGTTTTAATTGGATAAAGCTCAAGTAAATCCGGTCCACCAACATCTTCACCCTTGTCTTTAGGCTTTACATCCCAAAGAAACTTCATCGTCGCAGGAATTATCTCTTGTACATCATCTCGTTCAAGTATTCGATTGATTCTTGACGTATCCTTTGCATTGTAGATAAGCCCACCATATTGTGAGTTTACTAATAATTCAAAGAGGGGTGAGTTTTGGGTGTTAATTAGTGAATCAAGTTGATCATTTTGAAGGGAATCTTCTTCTGCTATAGTTAAGGAATCAGTTTCACTTCCTTCTAATAATGCGGTGATATCATCTTTTGGTTGCTTATCATCTTCATTTAAATCAATTGAAGTTGGATTTTTCTTCATCTCTTCAACGATCAATGAATTGATGGAAATTAACACAGGAGCAACTTCCTGTTGCTGATGCACTTCCCAAAATTCTAGTTTTGCTACTCCTTGAAGAAGTTTGCGAACCCTCTGTGGATTGTCGACTCCTGGAAGCTCGATCTGAATTCTACCGGTTCCTTGAAGTCGTTGAATATTTGGCTGAGAAGTACCGAATCTATCAATCCTTGTTCTAAGGATATTAAAGGATCGATCGATGGCACTTTCAACTTCAATGTCTATGATTTCCAATATTTCAGCATCGGTGCTTTGGAGACTAATTCTTCCTCTATTTGAGGCAGTAGCAAAAATTTGAGCCAACTCTTTGCCTGGAGCTCTTTCTTTGAATTGACTATAGAATTCGTCTACAAAATTTAATTGTGTTCCTCTGACATTTTGTTTTGCTTGATCCAAAGCAGCTAAAAAATCAGGGTCTGTACTGTTACCGCTCAATCCTTTTAGGATGTCTATTGGTGAAACCTCTAAAGTTACGTGCATTCCACCTTGAAGGTCAAGGCCAAGGTTAAGCTCAGTTTCCTTTATCTCTTTATAGGTATAATCGATTCCGAAAAGATTATAAACAGGCTCATTCCAAATAGAATCGAGGTATCGTTGTTTTTCGATAACGTCAACAGTTCCATCAGCATTTTCGGTAGCTGCTCTAGCATCTTTCTGAATGTTTTGTGAAACGTAGGTAAACGACAAATAGTAGATACAGAGCAATGAGATCAGTATCGTTAAAAAGACTATAAATCCTTTATTTTTCATGATTTTATAGATTATGACATTGGATAACCCAATGAGTTTTTGTTGTAAAAATTTTGATTTAAATGAAGCGAGTTATTTAAACACCGCCTCAGGGTGCATTTGGCGAGATGATTCTACTGAAAAGTATTTTTAGTGCTTTTTGAGTAGCGGGTAGAAATGTCTTAACAACTGGAACCTTTTCATCTTCATCATCTTGATAAAAAAGTTCAGAAACTAAGTACGATTGATAATCAAGGTTTATCTGAAGAGTAGATGTTGGTACAACAGCTGATTTAGTGATCTGTTGATTTTCAGATGCTTTGGAATCACTTTGCTCTTGCTTGTCAGCGCTATATTGAGGAGCTACTGCAGCTTGAGTAAGTACAAATAGCCCAATCATTATGCCGAAGGCAGCCTGATAAAATTTCTTCGATATGACCCTTGATATTTTCAAAGTGGAGGCAAATGTAGCAAAATCACTGATTAAGAAAAGCAATAATTACTTTTAGGGCTTTTTCAAAGTGGTCATGATTTGGTATAACAAGGTCAGCATAGTCCTTAGAAGGCTCTATGAACTTTTTATAAGCAGGTGTAACATGATGCTCATATCGATATAGCACATCTTCCAAATCATAGCCACGCTCTTGGGCATCTCTAATGATTCTACGTTTCATCATCAAATAGTCTGGTGCCTCAATGTAGAGTTTTAGATCAAGTAATTCGCGAACTTCATCTATATGAAAAGTGAATATTCCTTCTACTAGAATGATCGGACTGCTTTGAATGCTTATTTTTTTAGGACTTGGATTATCACGGTCATTGTTATACGTATACTCTGTGATTTCAATTGACTTGCCTGCTATTAGTTTATTGAGATCATCAGCAAATTTTCTTTGATCTATAGACTGTGGGGTGTCAAAATTTTCGATTCCCTCCTCATCCTTAGGCTGATGCCTCTTTTCAATGTAGTAGTTATCCATAGAGTGAAGGGCAGCATGAGGTACTTGCTTTAAAAGCTCACTCATAAATAGGGTCTTCCCTGACCCACTACCACCGGTTATTCCTACTACTATTGGTTTTTTCATAGCTCTTGACGAAGATATTCCAATAGTTTATGCACGGCTCTAGCCCTATGAGAAATTCGATTTTTTAAATCCGAAGAAAGCTCTGCAAATGTTCCTTCATATCCAATCGGTTGAAATATTGGATCGTAACCAAATCCATTATTCCCCTTTTTTACATCAATGATTTTACCCTGGATTTCTCCCTTAAATTGATTCAATTGACCACTTTCATCTATGTAAGAAATGACAGTTTGAAATGCTGCGGATCTATCAGAAACAGTTTCAAGATTTTTAAGCAACAAATCCATGTTCATATCATCGTTTTTCTCAGGACCGGCATACCTGGCTGAATAAACCCCAGGCTCACCATTGAGCGCATGGACCACCAATCCGCTATCATCTGCAATCACAGGTATCTTATGTTTTTCAAAAACATACCTTGCTTTGATAAGCGAATTTTCCTCTAGTGTTTTTCCACTTTCCTCAATGTCCTCTTTGATACCTAACTCTTCCAATCCTAAGATAGAGATATGGTCAGGTACCATCTCATTTAGTTCCTTTACCTTATTTGCATTATGCGAGGCAAAGCACACTTTCATTATTGTTTAGTTACACTGATTGGATAAAGTTCAAATGTAATTGGGGTGTTAGGATCAATAAGCAATCCAGACCCCCTCGTTCCGTACGCTATTGCAGAAGGAAGAGCAATAATTGCTTTACCACCTACATTCATTTGATTAAAAGTTACTGTAATCCCATCAGTAAATCCTTGAATAAACTGTTCATCTATTGTCCACCCTGATACGCTATATGTATATGTCAAAGGGGAATAGATTTTATCTTCATAATACAGGGCAAGGAATGTTTCGTGAACAGTTTTATCTGCCAATCCAACACTGTCTTCCAGAAAGTGAGCTCGTATACTGTCTCCCACAGCTTTTACTGTTGTGTCAAAAATGGTATCATTTAAAAGGATTCCAATGTAGTCGAAAGTGACAATATCACTTTCATCAATTGGATCCCCGGTACCCTCATCCAGAATTAAATACCTGACTCCTGAAGGAGTGGTAGAGTAGTTTTCATACCCTTTTTCAGACATGTATTCTGCAATTGCAATACTGTCATTTTCAAGTTGTACATCTGGATCTTCTTGGATAACTACATCCCCATCCCCACATCCTATAAGGAAAAGGATAACAACTCCAATTCCAACTAATAATCCTGATTTCATATTATTAATCAACTATTTCTAATAACTCAACGTCGAAGACTAGAATTGAATTTGGCTTTATAACTGCACCAGCACTTCTGCTTCCATAACCAAGAGTACTTGGTATGTAAAGAGTTGCTTTTGTTCCAACATTTAACAGGCCAATTCCTTCATCCCATCCTTTGATTACTCTTCCCTGACCGATTGGGAATGTAAATGGCTGATAAGGTCTTCCTTCTTGATAAATTCCTTGTTCTTTAGCTACAGTTTCCAAGCTTGTATCAAAATACTCTCCACTTAGAATATAACCAGCATAATTGACCCTTACGTTTTGACCTACTTCGGGTTTAGGACCATTTCCTTCTTCTTTTATAACGTATCTCAAGCCGCTTTCTGTTGCTTGTGCATCAATGTTATTTTCTGATAAATAATTGTCAAGCAATTCATTGTCTATCACGATTTGCTTTTCAGCTGCTTCCTCAGCTTTTTTGGCAACCATGTCATAGTATCCTTGCTCAGTCAGTTGATCAACGTAAGCAACCTCAAATTTAATTTTACTATCTGACGGAATAGTGTCTGGAATAGGAGCTCGGAAAGTTTTCTCAAAAAGTTCTGATGCGACTAATTCAAAACCAACACTATCTCCCGTTCTAAGTTGCGTCAGTACTTCAAATAATTCTCCCTGCTCAGATACGTTATTTGGGTCAATCTTTAATGGCATAGGCTCATCAGACTCCATCATAACAAATCCATTTTCAGTTGAGTATTTTATTCTGAACATAGAAACCAGACTATCTACTGGAGTATCGCCATTACCCTTCTTTAAATATGTAACAGTTGTGCCACTTTCTGTTTCAAAAGAGTTTGACCCGCACGCTACCAGAACGATAGCTAAAATGATATATCCTAATTTCTTCATTTGATTCTTGTTTTTAAAATGTCTTTATCTATTAATTCTTTGAATTTTTTTTCTGTTTCTTCAAGGCTAAGCTCAGACATGCCACCTGAAGCATTTTTATGTCCACCACCACTGAAGTATTCTTCCGCGAATTTATTAACTGCAAAGTCTCCAATGCTTCTGAATGAAAGTTTTATTTCATTATCCTTCTGAATAATGATCGCTGCAACCGCAATTCCTTTAATTGAGAGCGCGTAATTAACAAGTCCTTCCGTATCTCCTTGCTTAAGTTTGAAATCCTTAAAATCTTCCTCACCGATTACAAAATACGCCACTCGGGAAGACTCATCAACTTTGAGTCTCTCTGCAAGTGCATGTCCTAAAAATCTTAATCTTTCGAGGGAGTTTGTGTCATATATTAGACGACTCACCTTATTTACATTGGCACCTAAATCTATAAGATCTGCGACAATCCGATGGATTTTAGATGTTGTAGACGGATGCTTGAAAGATCCTGTATCCGTCATAATACCAGCATACAGACATTCTGCTATATTCACATCAATTTCATCCTTCCCACTAAAGTTTATGATCAGATCATAGATCAATTCCGCTGTAGCAGCTGACTTATCATTCCAGAAATTGAAATCTGGCTTAATCTCAGGATTAAGATGGTGATCCACTAAAGCAATTTTAGCAGAGGCTTGTTGAGCAACATCTTTCATGCCTTTAATTCTTCCAAATCCTGAATAATCCAGGCAAAATAATAATTCAGCATCGCGAATTAACTCTGTTGCCTTTGAATTTGACTTTTCATAATTAATCACGCTAGAATTACCCGGCATCCACTCTAAAAAATCAGGATAGCTATTGGGAACAATGGCATTGACCTCATGGCCTTTTCTCTTCAGAAAATGATAAAGACCAAGAGAAGATCCAAGTGCATCAGCATCTGGATTAGCATGAGTTGTAATAACGATCTTTTTAGGGGATTGCAAGAAGTCCTGTAACGCTCGTATGTCCTTCATAAAAAATGCCCTGAACGGGCAAAAGTGAACCGCAAAATTAGTAGAATTTATAAAACCTTGTAATGCTGAGTAAACTCTTTATGATTCCGTTATTTTTGCGGCGATTTTAGAGAGTTAAACAAAAAACGAATAATGGCTGGAAAAAAGACTTTTACAATGATTAAACCAGATGCTTATGCAGCTGGTAACTCTGGAGCGATCATTAAAATTATCGAAGATGCAGGTTTTAAAATTGAGGCAGCAAAATTGACCAAATTATCAGCTGATCGAGCTGGACAGTTCTACGAAGTACACAAGGAACGACCATTTTATAATGATCTTGTAGCATACATGTCTTCCGGACCAATTATAGCAATGGTTCTGGAAAAAGATAATGCAGTTGAAGATTTCAGAAACTTGATTGGAGCAACTAATCCTGCAGAAGCAGCAGAAGGAACTATCAGAAAGCAATTTGCAAAATCAATTGAAGCAAATGCGATCCATGGATCTGATTCTGATGAAAATTCAGCGATTGAAGCAAGCTTCTTCTTCTCAGCAACAGAGAGATTCTAAAAAAATAATTGAGATAGCATTGAAAAGCTTGTGTAAATCACAGGCTTTTTTATTTACTTTTAGTTAATGCAGTTTCATCTCTTCTCTCAATCCAGAAGTTATTGAATCCTTCTCCTAATGAGATAACAATTTGCTTAAGCTGTAAAAGCTCAAGTATTGATAAGAAATTAAATATTACAAGGATTTTATCTGGTTTTTCTACAATCATCTCTGTGAAAGAAAGTTTCTTCCCATATACCAGTCTTTCCATAAGTTTAGCCTTTTGCTTTTCTATCGTATATGGATACTGTACTACTTGATGTATGGGCTTGTTTTGCTCAAACTCATACCGTTTCATCACCTTCTGAAACACCTTCATCATTTTATAAAGGTCAAGATCCTGGAGTTCAGATTCTACATTTATAGTCTCTGAAAGATGTTTGATTTCTTTCTTAAGGTTTCCCCTTCGTTCTCTATCCAAACGTTCGGATTCCATTTCTGAAAGTGTCGCTACAACGGATTTGTATTTTTTATACTCTAATAAGTGTTTAATCAATTCTTCTCTCGGGTCAACCTCATTACCCTCCTCATCTATAACTGGTCGAGGCAGTAACATTTTGGCTTTTATTCGCATCAAAGTAGCAGCTACGAGTATAAACTCACTAGCAACTTCAACATTAAGTTTTTCAAGGTGCTCCAGATAATTCAAAAAATCTTCTGTGATTTTAGCAATAGGGATATCATAGATGTCCAACTCATCCCTTTCTATGAAGAAAAGAAGTAAATCAAATGGACCCTCGAAAAGAGGAAGTTTTATCTCAAATTTTTGATCAATTGTCACTGTCCAAAATTACGACATTATGGAATTTCACACTGAATTAATTTACCTTTCTACCTAATGTTTAGTTTTGCAGTCTGACTGTCGTTAAACAAAGCGTCAAACAATTTGAGCTGAGCGGCGTTTTGAAGAAATATATTAAATCATGGAGATTAAACCTGGACCACTTCTATCAGAGATCGACTCACCAGATGATCTGAAAAAATTAGATACAAGACAGTTAGCACAAGTTTGCCAGGAGCTACGTGATTTTATCATCGATAATGTTTCTGTCTATGGAGGTCATTTCGGTGCAAGTTTAGGAGTCACAGAATTGACTGTTGCTCTACACTATGTGTTCAATACACCAGAAGATCAGTTAGTTTGGGATGTCGGTCATCAAGCATACGGTCACAAAATATTAACAGGTCGAAAAGAATCTTTCCACACAAATAGAAAATATAAAGGCATTTCTGGCTTTCCAAAAAGAAGCGAAAGCCAATATGACACATTCGGTGTTGGTCATTCTTCTACTTCAATTTCTGCAGCACTTGGAATGGCTGAGGCCTCCCGTTTAAAAAATGAAAAAGACAAGCAACACATTGCGGTAATTGGTGATGGTGCAATGACTGGTGGATTGGCTTTTGAAGCAATGAATCATGCCGGAGTGAGTAACTCAAATTTACTCATTGTACTGAATGATAATTGTATGTCAATTGATCCAAATGTTGGAGCTCTTAAGGATTATTTAACTGATATCACTACAAGCCAGACCTACAACAAATTCAGAGATGAAGTCTGGAAAATATTAGGCAAAATCAGCAAATTTGGACCGAATGCACAGGAAATAGCCGCTAAGGTTGAAAACTCAATGAAGAGTTTGCTACTAAAGCAAAGCAATTTATTTGAGTCGCTTAATTTAAGATACTTTGGGCCAATTGATGGACATGATGTTAACCATCTGGTGGACGTCATGCAAGATCTTAAAAAGATTCCCGGACCCAAAATTCTTCACTGTTTGACCGTTAAGGGGAAAGGCTATGACCTTGCCGAAAAAGATCAAACCTTATGGCATGCGCCAGGCACTTTTGATAAGATTACTGGTGCAATAAATAAGAAGAAACATGATACTCCTCAACCTCCCAAGTTTCAGGATGTTTTTGGGCATTCTTTAGTTGAGCTAGCTGAAAAGAATAAGAAAATTGTAGGAATTACTCCTGCAATGCCATCAGGTTCATCAATGAAGATTATGATGGAAGCCTTCCCTGACCGATCGTATGATGTTGGGATTGCGGAACAGCATGCAGTTACATTTTCCGCAGGTTTAGCTACTCAAGGCATGGTACCATTTTGTAATATCTACAGTACGTTTATGCAGCGGGCCTATGATCAGGTCATCCATGATGTATGTATTCAGAATTTGCATGTTGTTTTCTGTATGGACAGGGCAGGAGTGGCAGGAGCCGATGGACCAACTCATCATGGAGCATATGACATTGCATTCATGAGATGCATTCCAAATATGGTGGTATCAGCACCAATGAACGAAGCTGAACTTCGTAACCTCATGTTTACGGCAAGTATGCATAATGGCCCATTTTCAATCAGATACCCTCGCGGTACTGGTGTGATGCCGGAATGGAGAACAGTATTTGAAAAAGTAGAGATCGGAAAAGGCAGAAAATTAATAAATGGAGAAGATCTTGCCATTCTCTCCATCGGTCAAGTTGGGAATTATGCATTGAATGCCGCTGAAGAGCTAAAAACAGAGGGTATAAATCCATCTGTTTATGACATGCGATTTGTTAAACCTTTGGATGAAGAAATGCTTCATGAAATTTTCCGAAATCATAAATATGTAATTACTGTTGAAGACGGGTGCATTATGGGAGGCTTTGGATCAGCGATTTTGGAATTTGCAGCTGACAATGAGTACAATTCGACAATAAAGAGACTGGGAATACCAGACACAATCATCGAACATGGCGAGCAACCGCAGTTGCACAAAGAATGTGGGTATGACACTGAAGCGATTACCCATGCTGCCCTCCAGTTTGTTTCCAGTAAGGAAGCAGTACGGTAACCAAAAAATTGAATCCATTTTCTGGAAATTATGTATTTTAAAGTGATATATGGGTTACCAATCTAAAGCCACATTACTTTCTTTTACATTTCTATTGCTAATAGCTTCATGTAAGCAATCATCTTCTAGTCAAAGTGCAGCTGATTACCCAGAACGAGAAGAATTTATTATTGATCTAGATCTGCCAAAGATCAAAGAACGAGGTTACATAACGGCTATTATGGATAATAGCTCAACAGGGCTTTTTGTTTATAAAGGCAAAACAATGGGTTACGAGTACGAACTGCTCAAATTATTTTGCGAAGAACAAGAAATTCAGCTCAGAATAAACATTACTCAAAATTTAGGAGAAGCATTTAACAAGCTAAATACTGGAGAAGGAGATATACTTGCTTATAATCTAACAGTAACTAAAGAACGTAAAAAACGAATAGCATTTACTCATTACCATAACTTGCAAAAGCAGGTTTTGATTCAGCGTAAACCTGACAATTGGAGGCAGATGAAGCTTCATGAAATAGAAGCACAATTAATTAGAAATCCTGTCGATTTGATTGGAAAAGAGGTGGTTGTACGACCTTATTCATCATATTATGATAGAATGGTCAACCTTTCAGAAGAAATTGGAGGTGATATCCTGATCATTCCTGGAGAGACCAATGTAGAAACTGAGCAACTCATCAAAATGGTTGCAAAAGGTGAAATAGATTATACAGTGGCAGAGGAAGATGTGGCTCTCGTGAATTCAACGTACTATCCCAATTTAGATGTAAAAACACCAATTAGTTTTTCGACTCAAATAGCCTGGGGTGTCAGAAAAAATGCGGATCAGTTACTCAACGAACTTAATGACTGGATATTAAGAATGCGAAAAACAACTGATTATTACGTGATATACGATAAGTATTTTAGAAGTTCTAAATCAGCTTTAAGAAGATCTAGAAGCAAATATTCTTCCATTAGAGGAGGAGGATCAATTTCACCTTATGACAGTTTAATTCAAAACGCAGCTGATGAACTGGGATGGGATTGGTTATTATTGGCTGCCCAGGTGTTTAGAGAATCAAAGTTTAATGAAAATGCTGAGTCTTGGGCAGGCGCCATAGGACTAATGCAGATAATGCCAAAAACCGGCAGAGAATATGGAGTCAGGGATTTGTATGATCCACAGCAAAATATTTATGCGGGGACGAAACATCTACAATGGCTCCAACGCCAGTGGGCAAAGAAAATTGATAACGAGGATGAGCGATTGAAATTTGTATTGGCATCTTACAATGTTGGATTGGGGCATCTTCAGGATGCGGTTAGATTGACAGAAAAATATGGTGGAGATACAAAAAGTTGGGAAGACGTAAGAGAATATTTGTTAAAAAAATCACGCTCTAAGTACTTCAATGATCCTGTTGTTGAATACGGATATTGCAGAGGTTCTGAACCTGTAGAATATGTAGATCGGATTCTGGATATCTATAGTAATTATAAAATTCTTGTCCAGGAAAGCGAGTTGGATGCCATTATGCCTTGAAAATCACCATCAATTGAATAAATAGATTTGAGGAGCGGTATTATTGAGGCAGTTCGAATAATCAGACTTATCTTTAGGAGGCAGAACTCACCAATTCACCTTAAAAATGAAAAATCAGCACGAGACACTTCTTGAAGAATATCATAAAGTAAGAAAGTCCGAGCTTGGCCTTGATCAATTCACTTACATCCTTAAAATATATCCATCCTTACTCGTGTGTATGAGTGATGGAAAACTAGATAAGGAGGAGTGGGACGGAGTACTAAATATTTCTAAAGGGCTTGCTTTACTCTATTTGGATCAAATGCCTAATACAAATGCAGAAAAGGTAGAAACCCTTTTTCGAACAGAGTTTAGGTACCTACTGGAGAATATCGATAAATGGGAGAAAAAGTTTTTAAATACCCTTAAAAGCTACCTTGAGGAACACCCTGACGATAGGGAATTCGTTTATGAGGCAATGTACCTTTTTGCTAATGCTGCAGATGGAATCTCTGCTGATGAACAGCGAACAATAGATAAACTTTCTAGTAGGCTTTCTTTAGAGTATTAAAGCGTTCAATAATTTTTTCCAGATTTATTTCAGTTTCCTGATTAAGTATCTCATCCATAATTTTCTTTTGGATTTTTCCTAGCCTTAAAGCCTCAGAATAAGGGATGTCTGAAAAAGTTACCATGCTGTATAGAGGAATCCATTCCTTGGGATATTTAGCTTGAATTTTGGACTCAATCTCTTTTCTTCTCAAAAAATCAGGATCGCCTACATGATCTCGCATTTCAATAAAATTATGAAGCGCAAGCTCAGAAATTGCATCTGCATCTTTTTTTCTGCTCGATGAATACTTTGGTAGGATTTGTTCCCAATTCCAATCCATCTCTTCAGCTAATTCTATAAATAAGCGTACATCTTCAAATCCTGAGTTCATACCTTGGCCATAGAATGGTACGATGGCATGTGCAGCGTCACCTAATAGAATAGTTGAGTTTTTGAACCAGGGGTCACATTTTGTCGTGATAAGGGAAGAAGTAGGATTTGAAAAAAACTGATCAGTTAAGTCCGGAATTAAGGCTTTAGCATCTTTAAAGTACTTATCAAAAAAATCATCAACTTCCTTTTTAGTATTAAGCTGTGAAAAAGAAGGATTTCCTTCAAAAGGAAAGAAAAGAGTACAAGTAAATGTTTTATCGTTATTTGGCAATGCAATTAACATAAAGTTCCCTCTGGGCCAGATATGTAGATAATTAGGCTCCATTAGAAATTTATTATTGACAGGTTCAATGGCGAGCTCCTTGTATCCGTGCTCAATGTAATGCTGTGAAAAATTGAAGCGATCAGTTAATTGGAGTTTCTTTCGAATCTCTGAAAAAGCACCATCAGTACCTACTATCAAATCTGATTGAATAGTCGATCCATTCTGAAAGGTCAATGTGCTTTTTTCAAAATCCACATTTGTGCACTTATGATCGAAATGAACTTCTACTCCAGACTTTTCGGCACTTTCAATAAGTAATTCGTTCAATTGAGCTCTTGAAACGGAATTTATAAATTGACCTTCCTTTCCGTAGGGCTGAAAGGTTAGCTCTCCATCCACAGCATGCATCATCCGACCTTTCATAGGAATAAGGAATGGTTCGATGGTTTCATAAACACCAGCCATTTTTAACGGGCGAATTCCTCGATTGCTAAGTGCCAAATTGATAGATCTTCCCTCTGCAACATCCGATTTACGCGGATCTTTTCGTTTTTCGAAAACCTGAACATCAAATCCTTTTTGTTTGAGGATAACTGCCAATAGGGACCCAACAAGTCCTGCTCCTACTATACTTATTTTATCTTTCATTGATAATTGCTTCTTCTAGAATTGAGATAAAGTTCACAGCATCAGTAAAAGAATTGTATAGTGGAACCGGTGCTACTCTAATCACATTAGGCTCTCTCCAATCGAGTATTACTCCTTTTTTAATAAGAAATTCGAATACACTTTTACCATAATTCAATAGGTATAACGATAGTTGCGCTCCTCTTTCATGATGATTTCGAGGCGTTATTATCCTTATTTCTTTTGCCAGGATTTCCGAGCTTTCTATTAAACTTTCCATGAAATCGGTAAGCTTGAGGCTTTTGGCTCTCAGATTATTAATACCAGCATGATCGAAGATTTTAAGAGAAGCTAAGTGTGAAGCATGAGAAAGTATGTTGACGTTGCTCAACTGCCAACCATCCACCGTTGGAATTGGATTGATTTCATTGTCCATCTTGAATCTGCTTTCTGCATTATGTCCCCACCATCCTGAAAGTCGAGGTATTTCCCTGTTTTCACCATGTTTTTCATGCACAAAAAGTCCTCCTACACCGCCTGGGCCTGAGTTGAGGTATTTATAAGTGCACCAAACTGCAAAATCTACCTTGCAATCATGTAGTTTCAATGGAACATTACCAGCTGCGTGAGCCAAATCAAAACCTGCATAAGCTCCTACGGCATGTGCAGCTTCTGTAATTTTTTGAATTTCAAATAGCTGTCCTGTGTAGTACTGAATGCCTGGAAACATTACTAGTGCTAGTTCATCATCCAACTCTTTGATTTTACTAACAATCTCTTCAGTGCTCAAATAGTCAGATCCATCTGCCGGATTCAATTCCACTAGGTTATCGACTGGATCAAACCCACTGACATGAATTCGAGAATGCACCGCATAGAAATCAGAAGGAAACGCTCCACGTTCAATCAATATTTTAGTTCTTTTCCCTTTTGGCCTGTAAAATGAAGCCAGAGCTAAATGGAGGTTGGTGGTCAGGTTGTTCATTGCTACAACCTCATGTTCATGCGCGCCTATTAGTTTAGATAATGCCGATTTAGAGTTTTTATGATAGTTCACCCATGGCCTATTTCCGGTAAAATGCCCTTCGACTCCACTTTCTTCCCACTTCTTCAACTCCTCATTTACAAAATCTTTGGTGATTTTGGGTTGTAACCCCAGGGAGTTACCACATAAATAAATACAATCCTTTCCATTTCTTTGAGGAAAATAAAATTGGGTTCGAAATGTTGCTAATTGATCTTGCTCATCCAGCTGAGCAGCTTGTTTTAATGCTTCTTCCTTCAAAACGTTTATTTAATCGGTGAATCTAGGGTCTGTTTCCATAGTTTCACCACAATTATCGCAAGTTCTTAACTCTTCAGAATTGAAAAACTCTTTAAATCTTGGAAGAAAATCTTTTTCAATGTTTGTAAGCTGAAAATAGGTCTCATGAAGTTTGTGATTGCAATTGTCGCAATACCAGAGTAGACCATCCTGATGTGTAGGTTCTCTTTTGCGTTCGATAACAAGACCAACTGAATTGGCAGGTCGTGCTGGTGAATGTGGAACTTTAGCTGGATGAAGATACATTTCACCTTCTTTGATAGGGACTTTCACCGCTTTCCCATCTTCTTGGATAGTCACTTCAATATCTCCCTCCAGTTGGTAGAATAGCTCCTCTGTTTCATTATAGTGATAATCTTTACGTGCATTGGGTCCGCCAACAATCATCACAATGTAGTCTCCTGCATCTGTATATAGGTTTTTGTTCCCCACCGGGGGTTTTAATAGATCTCGATTGTCGTCGATCCATTTTTTTAGATTAAAGGGTCTTTTTATTGCCATGTCGGAGATGTTTATTTTTGAAGAAAAGTTAGAAAAAATTTATGGATTTAGACCTGAAAGGAAGAAGAGCTTTGGTATGTGGTAGTTCTCAGGGAATGGGACTTGCTATAGCAAAAGAACTAAGTGATATGGGAGCGAATGTTACGCTGTTCGCTCGAAATGAAGAGTCGCTTAAAAAAGCTCTTGACCAGTTATCTCCTGGTGATCATGATTATTTGGTTGCTGATTTTGACGATTTAGAAGCCGTGAAAAATGCGATTGACGTAGGTCTATCAAAAGCTCCTTATCAAATTCTTATCAACAATTCAGGTGGACCAGCACCGGGACCATTAGCGGACGCTAGCCTTTCAGACTTTGAAATTGCAATGAATAGACATCTTCATGTAAGTCATATTTTGGTTCAAAAGTTACTTGAGGGGATGAAAGATGCAGGATATGGACGTATCGTGAATATCATCTCAACCTCTGTAAAGGTGCCAATTGCAGGTTTGGGGGTGAGTAATACAGTAAGAGGAGCTATGGCTTCATGGGCCAAGACATTGGCCAACGAGTTAGGAGGCTTTGGAATTACTGTAAATAATATCTTACCTGGATTTATCAATACTGCTCGCATTGAAAGTTTGGTCGCGGGAAAATCTAAGAAACTTGGTAAATCAGAGATTGAAGTTGAAAAAGAGATGAAAAATACAATCCCCGCCGGTCGATTTGGTGAGCCTGAGGAAATAGCAGCCTATGCTGGTTTGCTTAGTAGCAATAGTGGTGCATACATCAACGGAACTAGTTTACGTATAGACGGAGGCCGAACAGGCTCAATTTAATTATGCAGAAAATCCAGAATTTCATTAATGGCGAATATGTAGACCCTATCAAAGGCCAATACATTGATAACATAGAGCCGGCTACAGGAAAGATATTTGCTCAAATTCCAAACTCATCACAAGAGGATTTAGATAAGGCAGTAGAAGCATCAAAAAATGCCTTTCCGATTTGGAGCACAATGGCAGTGGATAAGCGAAGTAGAATTCTACATAAACTAGCTGATTTGATTGAGCAGAACCTTGATGATTTAGCTATCATGGAGAGCCGGGACAATGGAAAGCCATTATGGCTGGCCAAGGCGGTAGATATTCCTCGTGCTAGTTCAAATTTCAGATTCTATGCATCTGCGATTGTTAATTTTTCAACAGAGGCACAGGTCTCAGAAGGGTTTATGGTTAATTATACGCGTCGAGCTCCTATCGGAATAGTTGGATGTATATCACCATGGAACTTGCCACTCTATTTATTTTCATGGAAAATAGCTCCAGCGTTAACAATGGGTAACTGTGTGATAGCTAAACCCTCTGAATTAACACCAATGACTGCATTTTTGCTTGGAAAACTTGCTAATGAGGCAGGAATGCCTCCGGGTGTTTTAAACATCCTTCATGGTGAGGGAAAAAGGATAGGACAGGCAATCGTTGAGCATGAGGTCACCAAGGCCATTTCTTTTACCGGAGGAACAACAACCGGTAAGATTGTAGGAGCTACTGCTGCTCAGCAGTTCAAGAAAGTTTCGTTGGAGCTTGGAGGAAAGAACCCGAATATCATTTTCGCAGATTGTGATTTGGATGAGGCAGTCAAGACCAGCGTAAAAAGTTCATTTACTAATCAAGGAGAAATATGTCTTTGTGGTTCGAGAATATTGATTGAAGAATCCATTTATGAAGAATTTAAATCTCGATTCTTGGCGGAATGCGAAAAGATTAAAGTAGGAGATCCAGCTGATCCATCATCAATAATGGGGGCTTTAGTGTCAGGAGATCATCTTAAAAAAGTTGATTCTTATGTCAAACTAGCACAAGAAGAAGGGGGATCAGTTATCCATGGAGGTAAAAGAATTGAAAAAGAGGGGTTCTATTACGAGCCAACTGTAATTGAAGGATTGGATGAAAATTGTAGAACAAACCAGGAAGAAATTTTTGGACCAGTTGTAACTCTGAATCCTTTCAAATCTGAAGAGCAAGCAATTTCAATAGCTAATTCCACAAAGTATGGTTTGTCATGTACTATTTGGACATCAGACCTGAAAAGAGCACATCGTGTTTCTCATGCTGTTCAGGCTGGAATCATCTGGGTAAACTGTTGGCTAGTTAGAGATCTACGAACACCCTTTGGCGGAATGAAGGATTCAGGCATAGGGAGAGAAGGAGGAAATGAAGCGTTGAGGTTTTTTTCTGAACCACAAAATGTCTGCATAAAACTATAATCAACAAAAAACCCCTGACGATATCGTCAGGGGCCAAAGTCTATTCGGTTTAATATTTCTTAAGCAGTTTCTCCAGCTTTTAGCATGGCTATCTTAAAGGATTTGCGTTCTTTGTGTCCACAATAGCCACAAGCATAGTATTTCATTAATTCACCTTCTTCTGTCTCAGTGGCAGTTTGAATAACTTCTTCTCTATCCACTTTCAATGTCTGATAGTTACAGTTGCTGCACTGTAGTGCGTGAAGTCTACCGTTGTATTTTTCGATTTTTGTAAAACCTGACTCTTCATCTATCCATACATCGTAATCTACAGAGAATGCATCCTCTTCAGCTTGCATACCTTCATCCAGATAAACATCTTCCTCTTCTTCACTAAGGAGTTTCATTTTTCTTCCGTCAGGGGATGTTCTTGGAGTATACCTTAATTTCTTAAGACGCTTTTCAATGAAAAATGGGTAATAGAATTTCAGCACATTCTGGATAATTACTCCGAGAATCACTGCAAACATGGAACTCATGAATAATCTTACAAAGAACCAAAGCCAGGTTGATTCACTAAACATCGTGTTGAAGTATAGTGTAGCACCAACAATAATTAGCAATGCTCCATTCCACAGCATGTTGATCTCATGCATGTTTATGTAGTCGTAGCGAGTTTTAAAATCACTCGTGGCTAGTAGCTTTAAATAATGGCCTATTAGAATCAACACTCCAACACCGGCTACAGCCATTGCGAGGTATCCTCCATAAGTGTTCCAATTACTCATTAGTTCAGGTGAAATAGGGTCAGTCATAGCGTCTGTTTATTAAATCGGAAATACTCCTTATACAAAAATGCCAAATTTTTTAAAAACTCAACGTACCAAATTAAAATAAGAAGCACTTAAATCCCTCTTATTTTCTTGTAAAATATCAAAAAAATGTAATACCAACAATCCTAATTTTGTACAGCATAGGTATTATTAGGTTTAGGTATTTTTGTCGAAATCAATCAATTTGAAACCAAATATGAATTTTTCACTTAAAAAATTATCAGCAATACTGTTCGCAATAAGTATCCTATTTAGCTGTACTCCCACAAAAGAGGAAACTATTGACTATACTTCAATGACTGATGCCCAGCTTGAGGCAGTAGCAGATTCACTAGCAAAAGCCTACATTATTGTAGATGGACATGTGGATTTACCCTTTCGAATGAACGTCAAAGGTTTTATGATTACTAAAACTGTAGAGGATGTATCAGTAGAAACGACTGGTAACTTTGACTATCCTAAAGCAAAAAGAGGCGGACTTGACGCGCCATTCATGTCCATTTATGTTCCGTCACGATATCAAGAAACAGGTGGAGCCAAGGATTTTGCTGATTCCTTAATTGATATGGTGTCAAGGCTACCTGTAACATTTCCATCACAGTTTGCGATGGCAAATACTCCAGCCGACATTACAACAAATTTTGATCAGGGATTAATTTCCTTGCCAATGGGCATGGAAAATGGTGCTCCTATTGAAGATGATATTAATAACGTGAAGTATTTCTTTGATCGAGGGATCAGATACATTACACTAACTCACTCTAAGGACAATCAAATCTGCGACTCATCCTACGACACCACTTACACATGGAATGGAGTAAGCCCATTTGGAGAGCAGGTAATTGCAGAAATGAACAAGTGGGGAATTATGGTTGACATTTCTCATGTGACTGACAGTGCCGCTTTCGACGCACTAAGATTAACAAAATCACCAGTTATAGCTTCTCACTCTTCTTGCAGAAAATTCACTCCAGGATGGGAGAGAAATATGCCTGATACCTTAATCAAGGCAATGGCTCAGAATGGAGGAGTCATCCATATCAATTTTGGATCAAGCTTCTTGTCTCAGGAATCACAAGATAAATTTCAAAAGATGCGAGAAGACTTAACAAATTACCGAGCAGAAAATAGTTTATCTCCAGAAGATTCCATTTATAAAGCTTACGCAAAGCAGTACACGACTGATAATGACGTGTATGAAGACGTTGAAAAAGTTGCTGATCATATCGACCATGTAGTGAGTTTAGTAGGTGTTGATCATGTTGGATTAGGATCTGATTATGATGGTGTGGGGGACAGCCTTCCTAAGGGACTTAAAGATGTTTCAACTTATCCTAACCTGATCAAAGAGCTACTTAAAAGAGGGTACTCTCCTGAAGATATTGAAAAAATCTGCTACAAGAATACTTTCAGAGTTTGGGAAAAAGTTCAGGAAGTAGCACAAGAGCTACAATCTAGCTGATAAAAACTAATTCTTTCGCTTGAGTGAATTGATAAAATTCGCCCAGGCGAAAGGATTTAATAATTGATTTTGCGGCGGAGAGTAGCGGTTGAGGTATGATTGTCTTTGAAGCTGCATGTAATATTCATGATTTTCTTCCCCTGAGGCCGGAAGACTGTAATATGCTTCTTGCATATATTGGCTATTGAGCCATTGATAAATGTTCGCATATTCTTTTTGATTAGGAAGCTCCATGGTAATCAGAGCCTCTTTAAACATCCTTTCTGTAGGATATGGTCTAATCTCAACCTCTTCAAGAAAAGTAATGTCATCCTGTAAGGCGATTATTACCCTCAGACTTGATTCGCTATCATGCTTGGGGATTATATAGTATGCTCGTTTATATCCGACAGCACTAAAAATTATACTATCTCCTTCCAAAACTGGAAGTGAAAAAAATCCGTATGGGTTGGTGGTTGTACCACGGCCAGACTTGGGGATATAGACGTGGGTTCCGGGAACCACTGATGTACTATCAGCCCCAAAGACCACCCCAGTGAATTGAATCACTTTTTTAATTGGCCCTTGCGCAAAAGAGCAAGATAGTGTTAGAGAAAAAAGTATAAGTATTAGATAATATCTCAAATCAAGTTCCTTTGTCTATTAAAAGAGTTTTAACCAATAAAAGTTTAACTTCGGTAAAAGTAGTGAAAAAATGAGGCTCAAGAATTTTAATCTAACTTTTGGCACACAGATTTTCAAGTCATTTTCCGATGAGTCTCGCACACGCATACTTCACCTTCTATATCGTCAGGATGAACTTTGCATTTCTGATCTTGAGTCAATTTTGGACTTTACTCAAACAAAAACCTCCAGACATATAACGTACTTAAAAAATGCTGGTTTGGTCACATTTAGAAAATATGATCAGTGGGTTTTTTATAGTATAAAGGAGGAAGGTTATGATATGGTAAGCCAGATATTTGAGTTTTTAAGCAAGGATCCTGTTTTGCGTAAGGATCTTGAGGTTTATAAAACAATGAATGCAAATTTAGCACTGGCCCAGAACAAGATAGAGGCGAAAAAGTATAATAGGTGAAGGAAATAAAACACATTTTCTTCGATCTTGATCACACGTTATGGGATTATGATCGAAGTGCACAAGAGACTCTTTTAGAGATTTACAGAGATCTTAAGCTTTCAAATACTGAACTGTCAACAAAAAAATTTATTGGAACTTTTTATGAAGTCAATAATAAACTTTGGGTTAAGTACAATGATGGACTGATTGATAGAGAGTACATTAAAAACGAGCGTTTTAATGAGATTTTTCAAGCGACAGGATTGGATGTCTCACTATCAAAAAAAGCATCGACCTATTTTATGAGTCATTGCTCATTGAAACCATACTTGATGTCAGATGCTCTTACTGCACTAAATTACCTGTCAGGTAGGTATCAACTTCATATCATCACAAATGGATTTCTTGATGCTCAAAATAGAAAATTGAATAGCTCAGGAATAACAAAATATTTCAAGGTCATGGTTACATCGGAATGTAGTAATTCACGCAAGCCGAACCCTGAGATATTTGAGTACTCACTTTCTCAAGCAGGGGCTTTAAAAAATGAGAGCATCATGATTGGTGATAACCCAAGAACCGATATTCATGGAGCAAAAGAATTTGGCATGAAAACGGTATTTTATGATCCTTCGGGGAGAAAAAGGTCCTTAGCAGACTTTACCATTCAATCTCATATGGAATTACTTAAGTTGCTATAATAGAGCTTGTGTGTTTGTTAAAATTCGGATAGTTTTTGAACTATTCAGGTTACTTTTGCGCTCCATTCATAAAAATATTGAGAGATGTCCAAAGGAAATTTTTTCGTACCTAAGCCAATTAATGAACCTGTTCTTAGCTATGCTCCTGGTTCTCCTGCCAGAGAAGAATTATTGGCTAGATATAAAGAGATGTACAATCAGCAAATTGATGCACCAATGTACATTGGAAGTAAAGAGGTTTACACAGATAACAAAATCCCGATGACTTGTCCTCATGATCACAAGCATGTATTGGGTCATTTTTCAGAGGGAGATGCATCTCATGTACAAGAGGCGATTGAGGCTGCATTGGGCGCAAAAGAGCAATGGGAGAATATGACATGGGAGAATAGGTCCAGCATTTTTATAAAAGCAGCTGATTTATTGGCTGGACCATACCGATCAAAAATTAACGCAGCAACTATGCTCGGCCAGGGCAAAAATGTTCATCAGGCAGAAATTGATGCGGCTTGTGAATTCATTGATTTCCTAAGATTTAATGCAGCTTTCATGCAAGAGCTGTATATGCAGCAGCCGATTTCATCGGAAGGCATCTGGAACAGAATGGAATATCGTCCACTTGAAGGATTTGTATTTGCCATTACTCCATTCAATTTCACAGCGATTGCAGGAAACCTTCCTGCAGCACCTGCATTGATGGGTAACACGGTCATTTGGAAACCAAGTTATACTCAGGTCTATTCAGCTCAAGTAATCATGGAGGTATTTAAAAAGGCTGGCTTACCAGATGGTGTTATTAACCTCATTTATGTTGACGGGCCGGTAGCAGGAGATGTAATTTTTAATCATCCTGATTTTGCTGCATTACACTTTACCGGAAGTACCGGTGTTTTTAAAACGCTCTGGAAAACAATAGGAGCCAATTTGGATGTATATAAAACATACCCACGAATCGTAGGTGAGACAGGAGGAAAGGACTTTGTGGTAGCACACAAATCTGCAGATGCCAAAGAAGTGGCCACTGGACTTGTAAGAGGTGCCTTTGAATTCCAAGGACAAAAATGTAGTGCTGCCTCGAGAGCTTATATTCCTTCTAATATCTGGGCAGATGTCAAAAAATATATGATTGAGGACTTGAAGTCTATAAAAATGGGCTCACCAGAAGACCCATCAAATTTTGTGAATGCGGTTATTGATGGAACTGCATTTAAGAAAATAACCTCATATATTGATGAAGCTAAGTCCTCAAAGGATGTAGAGCTTGTAGCTGGAGGGGGCTATGATGATTCAAAAGGATGGTTTGTTGAACCAACCGTTTTTGAAGCGAAGGATCCAAAGTACAAAACCATGTGTGAAGAGATCTTTGGGCCAGTTTTAACAATACATGTATATGATGAAAATAAGTTTGAGGAAATACTTGATGTAGTTGACCAGACTTCACCATACGCACTAACTGGTGCCATTTTCAGCAAAGACAGGTACGCGGTGGACCTTGCAACATATAAATTAAGGAATGCTGCTGGAAACTTTTACATCAACGATAAACCAACTGGTGCCGTAGTTGGTCAGCAGCCATTTGGAGGTGCAAGAGCATCGGGAACCAATGATAAGGCAGGCGCCATGATGAATTTACTTCGTTGGGTTAGTGCCAGAACGATAAAAGAAACTTTCGTTTCTCCAACTGATTACAGATATCCATTTCTAGGATAATGGCATTACGACCATTTCATTTAGCTGTTCCGGTAAAAGATTTGGATCAAACCCGAATTTTTTACCGGGATGTTATGGGATTCGAAGAAGGAAGATCATCCGATAAGTGGGTAGATTTTAGTTTCTATGGTCACCAATTTGTTATCCATATGGTGGATAAAAATGAAGGGACCGAGACTAATCCAGTTGATGGACATGCAGTCCCTGTTCCTCATTTTGGTGTAGTTCTAGGGTGGTCAGATTGGGAAGAACTGGCTAGAAAGTTGAAAAACTTAGAAATTAAGTTCATTATCGAACCTTATGTTCGTTTTGAAGGTCAGGTTGGTGAACAGGCGACCATGTTTTTTAAAGATCCATCAGGGAATGCGTTAGAATTTAAAGCATTTAAAAACGATGATCAGATCTTTGCTAAATAGGTTTCTTCTTTCCATTTATTAAAAATCTCTCTACATTCAAATTCGTTTTCAAAGTTCTTATGAGTGAGAATCAAGGAAAGAAGGTAGAATCAATCCTTCATTTGACTAAATCTGAAGCGTTACAGAGCGGAAAATTCAAAGATTTTATCTCTGAACTTATACCCGTGGTATGCTCATCTACAAATGCTTTACGCGCCTCATTTTGGTTGTACAGAAGAGAGAATGATGAATTTGAGTGCATTCAAAGCTATGATGGGGAAACAAAAAAGAAATCCCCTGGTATTGCTGTAGATGTTTCAACAATGCCTGTCTTTAAAAATGCTTTAAAGACTAAGCTTTTTATGCATATAGAGAATAATGATGATTCTGAAGAATATGATGAGTTTGTAGTTGACTATCTCCTCAAAAACAGATTGAGATCATGGGCGTCAATTCAGGTGTGGAATGATAATCGGTTGTTTGGGATAATCACAATAGAATGGCAGTCAAAGAAAGACTTTGCTGATCTTGATAAATTGATTTTGACTGCTGCAGCATCTATGATTAGTCAATGCTACGACGCTTTACTTAGATTAAAAGAAGATTTTCTTCATAGAAATGAAGTTAGCTCATTGAAAGTAGAAGAGAAGGAAAAGGAAAAACTAGCAAAAAAATTATCGGATCATGCTTTTTATACCTCTCACAGCATTCGCCATCCATTAGCAACTATATTGGCACTCATTGACTTGATCAAATTGAACTGGGAAAGCAGAGAAGCTTATGAAGAGCTATTGCAGCAATTAAAGATCGAAACCATGAATTTGGATGATGCCATTAGAGTGATGACGGCAAAAATTGAATTAGATTAGTCGACTTATTTAAAGTTTAAGTTTTTAATCACCCAATGACCAGAAAAACTAATCGAATAAAAGAAGTTATTCTTAAGAGAAGTACTTTCATCATTTTCTTAATATTGATTTTAGGTGCATTTGGGCTTCTTCGAATAGTTACTACACACAAGGACATAGATGATGTTGCGAATATTGATTTACCGATCATTGAAGTACTCACCCAAATTGAAACCTACCAGTTAGAGCAAGCAATTGCGTTTGAAAGAGCTATTCGGTACGCAGAAGAAATAGAACCTGGGAATGACATTGCACTTCAGGGATTTGCAGAAGCCGACAGCACATTTCGTTACCTCGCCGAACTAGTCGATATTTTATTGCTTGATGCAGAACAGTCAGTGATCGATGCTCTTAAACAGACGAATCAAGAAGCCCAACGAATCAAGCTTAAAGGGCTCCTTTTATCTATTCAAAAGTTAGAAAGCGATCACACAAGTTATGAAGCTCATGCACTGGAAGTTGTTGATTTGCTTGAGGAAGGCAAACTTGAAGAGGCGGTATTTGCATCAGAAAGAGTGGAGTCTGAAGAGGATCAATTTAATAAACAAGTAGAAGGTGTGCTCATGCGTCATGAGATGTTTACTGAAGCATTGGTAAAAATCGTTGAACAAGAAGAAGTACTCTCCATGAAGTGGATTGTTACTCTTACACTGCTTTTTATTATTCTTTCCTTGCTTGCTGTTTACACATTTAGCTATAAAATATGGCGTCCATTGGAGGATATCCGGTCAGGTGCTGAGAAAATTGGGAGAGGTAATTTGGATGCAAGAATTAAGCTATCATCGAACAGCATCACAAGTGATATCGTGGAATCATTTAATGAGATGGCAGATCGCCTCTCTTATTCACAGAAAGAAATTGATCAGTTCATACACTTTTCCTATAGTACTGCAGATGATTTAAAAGCGCCAATTACTAATCTTGGCTCTTTGCTTGACATGTTGGGCAAGGATAATATGAACTCCTCAAATTTTAAGGCTATTCTTAATAATGCTCGAAAAACAAATCAACAGCTTCAAAAAACGGTGACTTCATTGGTTGAGGTAAATAAAGTTCGGGAGGAATTAGCCAGTGATAGTGAGCGGTTAGACATTGACGAGGTTCTTAAGGAAGTGGTAGCTAGTAATATAACCAAAGTAAAAAATGCAAACGCAGCTATAAAAAAGGATTTCTCAGAATGTTCTGAAATAGATTATCCTAAATCACAGCTTAAAATGATTTTTAAGCACCTACTCACGAACTCCTTGGCCTATAGAGATCCTGAAAAGGCTCTTCAAATTAGAGTTAAGTCCAAAAGCGTCAATAGACATACAACAATTATTTTTAAAGACAATGGTTTAGGTTTTGACTCGATCAAACATCGGGATGAAATCTTCAGGCCATACATCAGGCTGCATTCACATGTTGATGGTTCTGGTCTTGGTCTTTATGTCATTCAAATGATCATAGACTATCATAGAGGAGGCATAAGAGTAGAAAGCGAGCCAAAAAAAGGTGCAACTTTTGCTTTGAGACTCAACTAGTGATTGACTAGATGATCATCATAAATCTTGTAAAGAAGTTCAGGAGACAATGGTTTTGAAATAAAGGCGGCTATTTGTTTTGATGATGAAGCCCTTTCTTCATCTTTTGCTGAGATGGATGAGGTAAGCATTATTACTTTGGTACCCCCATTCATTCCAAGCTTCTCATACTCCTCCATAAAGTCCCAGCCATCGTAATCGGGCATATTTAAATCCAGGAAAATAATATCAGGAGATTCACCATTAGATTTCGCTTTATTTAGAAATTCGATAGCATTTGGAACATTGTTGATGGTTTCAACTTCATCAGCAAATTTTGCGTGTTTAATGATGACTGAATTGATTGAGTTGACGATATCATCATCATCTACGAGTAGTACCTTTTTAAATCTTTCCAAGGTTGGTGACGGTTTATAACCCTTAAAGTTAAAAAAAGCCTATTGAATATTGATTTTAGTGATGTCTTTTTTTGAATTGATTTGAATGATTGCTTTGATCTGCTCTAAACGCACATTTGAACCAATAATTGATTCAAACAAAAAAAACCGAGTATAAATAACAGGCTTAAAGTTGCTCTCCCTCTTGGGCCGATCGCTGCGGCGAACGGTCGGAGTGGCGCTCCACTCAAGGACCGGGTTGTTGTCATCAAAACAAAAGACATAAAAAAAGCCTGGTATTAAAACCAGGCTTAAAGTTGCTCTCCCTCTTGGGCTCGAACCAAGGACCCTCTGATTAACAGTCAGATGCTCTAACCAGCTGAGCTAAGGGAGAATTTTTTATAACATAACCCTTTTATGAAGGTCTTCTCTGCTCTAATGCTGACGCTTCGGTCAGCATCCTGATCGGCTTAGCCGCGTCAGGACCAGCTGAGCTAAGGGAGAAGATTTCCTAAAAAGGAGTGCAAATGTAAACATCCAATTTGCAATTCTCAATGCCTCCTATTAAAAAAATTTGAAATAATCGCATAATGCCAAAAGAAGACATAATGACATGCTTAATCATTTGTTTTGAATCAAAAGAAGACACAATGACATGAAAAGTATCAAAATTTGCTATTGGTACAGAATTCGATTATTCCCTATTCGAATTTGAACATGTAAAACCAAAATACTTAGGAAAATGGGACTTATAAAGTACAACACAAATGATTACAGACCGACAAGCTTTAGAAGCTTAGTTGACAGATTTTTCAATGATGAATTTGTAGGTGGATCAATGCCGACCTTCTCACCTAAAGTGGACATTGCTGAAACTGATAAGGAATTTGAAGTTCAGTTACATGTCCCAGGAATGAAAAAGGGTGATTTCAACATTGACTTGAATGACGATCAAATCACTGTAAGTGGTGAGAGAAAATTTGAGAATGAAGAGAAAAACAAAAATTATCACAGTGTAGAAAGCTACTATGGATCATTTAGTAGAACCTTTTACCTACCAGAGGTGGTAAACAAAGACAAAGTAGATGCTTCTTATCAGGATGGTATTCTTAAAATCACATTACCTAAGGATGAGAAGAAAGTCACTAAAAAGCAAATAGCAGTTAAGTAGTGTTTTGAGTAGGTGATTGGGGTGTTCGCCAGCCGGCGGATGCCCTTTTTTTTGTTAATTATGGTTAAGCTTATCACTTTCTTTTCTCTTTCTATAACCATAGATGCAGTTTAGGGGTATAAAGAGTAAGTTTAAAAAGGATTTAATATGAGTAAGAGAAGTTTTATACTAGCCATGGTGTTTTCTTCACTTTTTGGAGGCATTGTTGCCGTGGTTGGATTTACCTTAATTTCACCTCAAGAACGAATTATTCAGCAAACTTCTGGTGGAGCTAATCCAGTAAGCCTTACTAATTATGTTTTTGATTCAGCAGACTTCATTGTTCCTGAAGGCTTAAATTTCGTATTTGCAGCAAAAAATGCCACGCCATCAGTGGTTCATATAAGAACAAGCTATTCAGATGGTAGTCGTGCAAATAGCCCATTTAACGAATTTTTTAAGGATTACTTTGGAGAGCGATATGATCGAAGGGGGGGACCTTCAAGAGGTGCTGGTTCTGGTGTTGTAATATCTCCTGATGGATATATTGTGACCAATAATCACGTAATAGAAAATGCGGACGATATAGAGATTGTCTTGAATGATAATCGAAGCTATCAGGCAAAAGTGATTGGGGTAGATGCAGACACGGATTTAGCAGTGTTGAAAATTGATGAAGAGAACTTAGTTGCTGCTAAATACGGGGATTCAGATGATATAAACATAGGGGAATGGGTACTTGCTATCGGAAATCCTTATGAGTTTAGATCTACAGTGACTGCAGGTATTATTAGTGCCAAAGGAAGAAATATTAATATACTAGATGGAGACTATCGAATTGAATCATTTATTCAAACAGATGCAGCAGTGAATCCTGGAAATAGTGGAGGGGCATTAGTCAATTTAAATGGTGAGCTTGTTGGAATCAACACCGCGATAGCTTCACCTTCAGGTGCTTTTGCTGGATATTCTTTCGCAGTACCGGTATCCTTAGTAAAAAAAGTAGTCAGCGATTTGGTTGAGTATGGCGCGGTTCAAAGAGCTTTATTGGGGATCTCTATTCGAGATGTTAATGCACAAGTAGCCGAACAATTTGATCTGGACATTTTGAAGGGAGTATATGTTGGAGGTGTCATGCAGGGAGGAGCTGCTTCAAAAGCAGGTTTAGAAGATGGTGACGTAATTGTTGCCATTGATGACAGACCTGTAAACAGTGTCGCACAATTACAAGAACAGATTGCCATCAAAAGACCTGGAGATGAGGTCACGGTTAAGTTCATCAGAGATGGAAGAGAAAAAAGTGTAATTGCTGAACTCCGAAACGAAGCTGGCACCATCGATGTGGTTGAGTTAGCTTCAGATTATCGAATTGAAGGAGCCACATTTGTGGATGTATCTGATGACATTAAATCAAAATTAGACATTGATGGAGGAGTTCAAATAGCGGAACTTGGTCCTGGAAAATGGCGTGAAGTAAGAATGAAAGAAGGATTTATTATTACAGGTATTGATAATGAGAAAATCAGAAATATTCGAGATTTAGAAAATTATTTCAAACGTCCACGGACTGATGGAATCCTCATTGAGGGCGTTTATCCAGATGGGAGCAAAGCTCATTACGGATTAGGATTGTAAATTTTTAAAATCAATCGGCACTAAAAAGGCCTGCAATATTTGCAGGCCTTTTTATTTGTGTTCGATTATTGAATGAATAAAGGCATTTATTTCCATAATTTCGGAGATGTGAAAGATGTGATAATTATTGGGGGTGGGTTAGCAGGACTTTTCAATGCTATTCTTTTGAATAGAGCTGGTTTAAGTGTCCGATTATTCGAAGAGAAACCATACCCTTTCCATCGGGTCTGCGGTGAGTATATATCCAATGAAGTCATTCCATTTCTTGAATCAAATAATTTATTTCCGAGTGAATTAAAACCATCCAATATTACCCAATTTCAACTAAGCGCTATTTCTGGTGAAAGTTTGGAAATGCCACTTGATTTAGGAGGATTTGGCATCAGCAGGTATAGATATGATCATTGGTTGGCTAATAAAGCAAAAAGTGAAGGGGTAGAAATTACACATCGAAGAATCATCGAAGGTGGGTTTGAATCTGATAGGCATACTGTTGAAGATAAAAGTGGAGATAGGTACCAAGCAAAAATTGTAATTGGTGCTTTTGGAAAAAGAAGCACATTTGATAAAAGTCTTCGAAGAAAGTTTATAACAAAAAGGTCCCCATACGTGGGAGTGAAATACCACATCAAAACAGACTTGGTTGATGATGATTTAATTGCTCTGCATAACTTCAGAAATGGCTATTGTGGTGTAAGTCGAGTTGAAAATGATGTATTTAATTTATGCTATTTATCACATCGGGAAAATTTAAAGAATCATGGATCAATAGCAATAATGGAAAAAAAAGTTCTAATGAAAAATCCATTTTTGAAGGAGATTTTTTCAGATTCTGATTTCTTATTTGAGAAGCCTCAGGTGATAAACGAGATCACTTTTGAGAAGAAAGAACCAATTTTTAATCATATACTAATGAGTGGTGATGCATCAGGTATGATTACTCCTCTATGTGGCAATGGGATGGCGATGGCTATTCACTCAGCTAAAATTTTATGTGAGCTTATAATTGAGAATTTGGATGGAAGTTTTGATAGACAAAAACTGGAAAAAGAGTATTCAATAGCCTGGAATAGGCAGTTTGCTAATAGAATGGCAATGGGTCGAAGTATTCAAAAACTATTTGGCTCAGAGTGGGTATCAAAATCAGCAGTTGTTTTGGCTCAAAAATTTCGCCCATTTGCTCAGGTGCTCATGAGACAAACTCATGGCCAACCATTCTAGGAAAGCCAGAGGAAGACAAAAAATCCGTTGAGCATAAGTGAAGATATTAGATTCAATCGCATCGTAGATTCAAAATCAGCATTTGCAGAATCATTTCTTGCTCTCAAATACCAGAAAGTAAAATAAAATAGAACAGGTGCCATAAATATGAGAAAAGCCACAGCTTCTGTCATGGAATGATAGTTCATGAAATAGTAAACAAATCCTGCACTTGAAATGAGAAATGCTATTGAAGTAAAGTGGAATGTTCCTAAAACCCCTAGCTTCAAGCTAATGGTAATATCTCCTCTTTTTTCGTCTTCATCGTGCTGGTAAATCTGGGTCATTGGATAGGATCCCAATAAAAGTAGAGAACTTAAAATGCCTGGCATTTGAATGCTCCAATTCCAGGTTTCAGCTATTAAAGTTTCATTAATGGCTAAGAAGCTCATAAGAAAAGTAAAGTATCCCTGGAAGACTCCAGCAGAAAGCCAACCAATTACTGCATGTTTCTTAAGCCGGATATTAGGATGGCTATATGCTTTTGAAATAGCTCCATAAACGAATATCATCACAGTGAATTCAAGAGAAATAGTTAATGCAAGGAGAAGAGCTATAGAATCAAGTAAAAGAGAAATATAATAAAGTTCTTTTGTCGTTTTTGGAGGGTTTTTTAATCCCCCGATACTTTTTTCATCCTTATCGAAGTAGGAGTTATATCCATTGCTTGCTGGATATACAAGAAAGTGAAGGATAAAAAATGCTAGGAATGAATCACGAAAGTTGATTTCATTTGAAACGGCTAATGCCAACATAAAAACTGGCAGCAGAAAAAATGAGAATGGAATACGCAGGTGGAGAAATGTGGATTTTTTCAAAAGGAATAGATCATCTTGACTAAATGTTGGTTAATATTAATGAACTAGTAGCAGATGGCCGCATTTATTCAATCGATAGGGACCTCATTACCACCAAATCTGGCGAGTCAGGATCAAATTGCTGATTTTATGGCCGAACATTTGAATCTTTCAGAACAGGAAGAGAGGAAATTAAGGGTTTTATACCGTGCAAGCGGCATCAAACAACGATATTCAGTATTGAAGGACTTCAGCCAGCGTTTAAATGGCCAAAGTTTCTTCAAAGAGGATGCAGCGTTTCCGTCTGCAAAGCCTCGAATGATGATTTATCAAAAGTATGCTATAGGTCTTGCTAAGGAGGCGTGTGAAAGAGCCATAAATATAGCATCAACAAAAAAATCAGAATTAACACACCTGATTTCTGTGAGCTGTACCGGAATGTATGCCCCGGGTTTAGATATAGAACTTATTGATCAATTACGCATGCCTACTTCAACGCAGCGGACGTCAATCAATTTTATGGGGTGTTATGCTGCTTTTAATGCAATGAAAGTAGCAAACAGTATTATTAATTCAGATAGTAATGCCAAGGTGTTAATTGTCTGTGTTGAGTTATGCAGTATTCATTTACAAGACAAAACGGATGATGAAAACTTACTTGCTAATGCCATATTCGGAGATGGTGCAGCTGCAATGGTAATATCATCAAAGGTTTCAAATCGCTCACTTGAACTAAAGAATTTCTTTAGTGATTTAGCCCTTCAGGCTCGGGGTGAAATGGGCTGGTATATTGGAGATCATGGTTTTGAGATGCATCTTAGTTCCAAAGTACCAGATGTAATAAAAGAAGGAATTGGCAAACTCACTCAGCGCTTATTGCACAGTATTAAGCTTTCGGTATCAGATATAGATTTTTTTGCTATTCATCCGGGAGGAAAGAGAATATTGGATGTGATTGAAGAAAAACTCTCCATCACTAAAGATCAAAATCAGGATGCAAGAGATATTCTTAGAACACATGGAAATATGTCTTCTCCAACCGTGCTATTTGTCATTAAAAAAATCTTTGATTCTCTAAAGGAATCAGATACTGAAAAACACTTGCTAACCTTTGCTTTCGGACCGGGACTAACTATGGAAAGCGCAGTTCTTAAAACTCATATTCGTGCTTGAGCATAGATCTGACGAAACAGAAATAATGGATGATCTTGCCATTTCTGGCGAAGTGGTTAATCAAACCTTACGTGAGCTCAATACCATTAACAGACGATTAGGAGGTAATCAGATTAGCATTTCTGCATTTAAAAATCTGGTAGCTGGTAAAAATTCAATTGAATTAGTTGATTTAGGATGTGGAGGAGGAGACATCATGGCTGATATGGCTAAATGGAGCAAAAAGCAGGGAATTAAAGCTACATTCATTGGAATTGATGCGAATGAGAATATTGTAGATTATGCTCAGCAGAATACAAGTGAGTATTCGGAAATAGCGTATCAAGCAATAAATATATTTAGCGATAAATTTAAAAATCAAACATTCGACATCATCCACTGCTGCTTGTTTGTTCATCATTTTACATCAGATCAATTAATTAACTTATTTGCTCAATTTAAGAAGCAAGCAAGGTTAGGGGTAATAATAAATGATCTCCACAGACATCCATTGGCATATTGGAGCATTGGGTTGTTAACCTCACTCTTTTCAAAATCAGAAATGGTCAGAAATGATGCCACTATATCTGTAGCTCGAGGATTTAGGAAAAAGGAATTAATTGAGATATTAAAAGGTGCAGAAATAAATGAATATCGATTGGAATGGAAGTGGGCGTTTAGATGGAAACTTATTTTCTAGTTATTTCCAATCACCGAAAATCAAATTGCCTTTAGCCTGCTCGTCATTTGACCTAAAGAAATTGCTAAGTCCGGCAACCATTTCATCGGCGGATATGTAATCATCACCATTTTCATCTAACTCCTCAAACCCTTGAACAGCTACATTGTGTGAAATATTGTAAATAGTGAGCATATTGGCATATTCATCTCTTGAGATCAGGCGATCTTTATTCATATCAAACAAATCAAAAATGTGCCTTGAGGTTCTCTGGATATAATGATCCAGAATGCCTGGTTCATCAGACTCTATTTGATCTCTAAAAAACGCTATCCAATCCCATAAAGTAAGGCTAAGCTCTGGATTATGAAGGTCTGTAAGCAGCTGAACAAAAAGGCGATGTGACTTTAAAAGGATCATTCTTGCGCACCGAGAGTCTTCGCTAAGTTTTAATTGGGCAACAATTTTCTTCCCAACATTAACAAAGTCAATTGGTTGCAACTGCCCATTCCGATCGATATCCAGCACATTGAAGAGGTGATGAACCTTCTTTTTTTGCGTTTCTGAGAACACTAATCGGAGGCTTTTGGGTTGTGTGGTGGTCAAGCTCCCCATTTATTGTATCACAATTTACAAAAATATTTCCAGCCTTCCACGCATTTCTTAGCTTTGCACCCCAATTATTAACCCTATCAAATAATATGTCCCAGGATATCCAATCAATTTTAAATAAGCTTCAGGTAGAAGCAAATAATAAAGGTGCAGCATATGGCAGCAACTGGCTTAGCTCCTCAGGAGAGAATTTAGCTTCTTATTCTCCCGTAGATGGTAAAGTGATCGCTAATGTCCAACTGGCTGATGAAAAAGCATATGAGCAGGTGATTAACGAAGCACAATCTGCCTTTAAAGAATGGAGGTTGTTACCTGCTCCTCAAAGAGGTGAGGTTGTTCGTCAGCTTGGCAATGAGCTGAGAGAGTATAAGCAAGAGCTTGGATCGCTTGTTTCTTATGAAATGGGTAAATCACTACAAGAAGGTCTTGGAGAAGTGCAGGAAATGATTGATATCTGCGATTTTGCTGTAGGTCTATCACGTCAGCTTTACGGATTGACCATGCATTCTGAACGACCTTCACATAGGATGTATGAGCAATGGCATCCACTGGGCATAGTAGGAATCATTTCTGCATTCAACTTTCCTGTGGCGGTATGGTCATGGAATGCAGCCTTGGCTTGGGTATGTGGTGATGTTTGCGTTTGGAAACCTTCTGAAAAAGCGCCAATATCGGCAGTGGCTTGCCAAAAAATAGCGCAGAGAGTATTTGAGAAAAATGGAATCCACCCAGGAGTATGTGGTCTCTTAATTGGTGATGTTGAAATTGGCAAAAAATTAGCTGCTGATACCCGAGTGCCATTAATTTCTGCGACTGGATCAACTCGAATGGGTAAAGCAGTGGGCGAGGTAGTAGGAGCCAGACTTGGAAAGCATATTCTTGAATTAGGTGGAAACAATGCCATCATTATTTCTGAGCATGCAGATTTAAATCTAGTGATTCCGGGCGCAGTGTTTGGTGCGGTGGGAACAGCTGGACAAAGATGTACATCCACCCGAAGACTCATTATACATGAGAGTGTATATGAAGAAGTGAAGGAGAAAATCACGAATGCTTACGGACAATTACGAATCGGAGATCCTTTGGATGAAAACAATCATGTTGGACCACTTATCGATACGGATGCAGTAAAAATGTACCAGTCTGCGATTGAAAAAGTAAAAGCAGAAGGAGGTAAGACTGTCATAGAAGGAGAAGTGCTTTCTGGACCAGGTTATGAGTCCGGATGCTACGTGAAGCCGGCTATCTATGAAGTCAAAAATGATTTTGAGATTGTTTGCAATGAGACTTTTGCACCAATCCTTTATATGATCAAGTACTCAACGATAGAAGAGGCCATCGAAATGCAGAATGCAGTACCACAAGGACTTTCTTCTGCAATCATGACAACTAATGTTCGTGAATCTGAATTATTCTTGTCTCAAGCAGGATCTGATTGTGGAATTGCCAATGTGAATATCGGCACATCAGGAGCGGAAATTGGTGGAGCATTCGGCGGTGAGAAAGAAACCGGAGGCGGAAGAGAATCTGGCTCAGATGCATGGAAGGCATACATGAGAAGACAAACGAATACAATTAACTATTCCACTGAGTTGCCTTTGGCTCAGGGAATCAAGTTTGAGCTTTAGTAAAGAAGAAAGATAATCAGCCCAAAAAGGCTGATAATTGAAAGGAATAAAAAGGTCTGTCGCTTACGGACCTTTTTTTGTTTTGCATAGAATTTTTGGAGAAATATTCTTTTCATTTCAGGATCAAATTCTCTTGTTCTTTCAGCTATTTTCTTTTTAATGTAGAAGTAATTATTCTCTTCATAAATCTTCTTCATGGACTTTTTTCCACCCTTCAGTAGATTTCTATTGCTCCTGTAGGATTTGACCATATTGTCCATTACTCCAAAACCGCCCATATTTCCTTTTTTTTAGATTAAAATAATTAGTTATCTGGAATTCAATTCATACTCATACACCAACCTACCTAGCTCACCTAAAAAAGGCAGACCAACTGAGTCATATTCATAGATGCCGTCGTTGAAGATTTGGTTTTCATTGACATGAATAGTTGCTGCCAGGAAAAATTCAATGTTATTCTCGGAATCTCGGAAGTAGGCAATATCAGTCAGGTAACCATATGCCCAGCCTACTTTATTCATGATTGTCACTGTTTCAGGGTAATTTGTATTTTCAGCATCACCATACACTAGAAATTTCACATAATTATCAGCAAGTGTATCAATGGGATTAGGCAAATCCTTTGGTCTAAGCTTCATGATTTCTATCAATTCATTCTGATCACTTTCTTTGAATGAAAATCTTTGATCCTCATCAAAAACCTCTGGTTTGATGACTCTTTCTAAAGCACACAGCAAGCTTGAGACAGGCACATAATTTTTCACAGTAAAGTCAAATGGTTCCTGAATCAACTCACCATATTGATTGATGTATCCCTTTCCTTTTTTTTGATTCTGAGGGTTGAGATTGCTAATGAAATGTTGCTTTGTTGATTCTAACTCAAGCACCTCATCTTCATCCTTTACAGTGCCCTTGAATGTCCATGAGTTAGACTCTGGTGTATGAGCAAAAGCACTTTCTCCTAGTTGATGAATGATTCTTGATTTTACACCTAGTTTTGAAAGTGTGTTATTTATGTAATCCTTGCCCATTAGGTTATAAAGGATATTGCTGGCTTGGTTATCACTGTACACAAAAATCTTCTGGATTAGGTTTTTCACCATTATTGAATCTTGAAAAAGTGAATCAAAAAACAAACTTCTTGGATGGTGTTCACTTGAATCTGTTTTGAGAACTGTATTTATTGACAACCCTTTTTCATTCAGCCATTGTACCGATGTAAAGACATTAAGTATTTTGATACTACTTGCCGGATAGAAATATTGGGAAGTGTCGCCATAAATATGGTGAATGATTGTATCACTATCTATTTCTCCGTATATGATTTGAACTTCATGATTTTCTGAAGTTAAAGTTTCTTGAAAAGTTGCTGATCCTTCACTCAATATTGATTTAAGCTTAGATCTTTCACTACATCCAAGGAGTAATATTGTCAATACGATTAGCACATTTTTCATAGATGAGTTACTATTCTTATAAAAAACTATCGGATTGAAATACTTAATTGAATCTCGCCCCTTTGAAATAATAAACATAGATTGGATTATCCTTCTTTGAGAATCCAATGAGTGTCATGCCTGATGGAGTTTTAGTGGAACCTACACTTTTCAAATGAGGGTTTTCCATTTCAGCAATTAAACCAATAGGTCTATCCTCTTCACCAATTGATTTTGAATAGGTCTCTAAAACTTGAATCGTTTCTTTAGTTATTTTGATAAACAGACCTGGCACTCTATAGACAGGCGAAATCATTCCTCGAAAGACAAACAAATTATTCTTGAGCGTGGGATAATCAGTTAAGTAGGAAGTTGTCACACCGATGATCTGATTATTTGCGTTTCTGGCTACAATCACAACTTGTTTTGCTCTTTTTACAATATCCTCAGAAGGCGGAATTGCATTGTACTGATTCCAGAATGAAATGATTTCCTGAATCAGCTCATCTGTTTTCTCAACCCAAACATTATGTATTGTAATTTTTTGTGAACTCACTTTAAACGTAGGTTAAAAGACTTATAGCTTTTGATCGTATACTGATCTCTTAAGATTGGTTCATTTTCAATACTCAATCGATCAATCATAGGTAATAATTTTTCAATAAGAACTTCTGCTTCTATTTCAGCAAGTTGGCTTCCAAGACAATAATGAATACCGTAACCGAAGGATAGATGCTCTCGCTTTGCTCTGTCCCATACGATTTCTTCTGGTTTTTCAAATTGAGAAGGGTCCACATTCGCTGCAGCTATACAAACGGTGAGTGCAGAATTTGCAGGGATCGCTTGGCCTCCCAAATCGATCAATTCTGTGTTGGTTCTACCAGTAATCTGTACAGGTGAATAAAGTCGTAGTATTTCGTTTATGTAAGATTTTACACCATACGTTTCAATATTACTCCGATGATCTTTATTGTTTAGAAGGTGATAAATACAAAGAGTCAACAGACTGGAAGTTGTTTCGTATCCAGCGATGAAAATGAATAATAGTAAATTGATCATTTCATTTTCAGGATACTTATGGATCATGAGCTGAGTGAGCTTCGTTGGAGTATATCCCTTGGCTAGAATATTTTTTTTCATGAATAATTGTAGCCGCTGAGAAGATTCCGCAATTGTTAAAATATCCCTGTAAGAGAGATATGGACCAAGTATTTGGACCAGATTAATTCCATCCATGGCGTAGCGTTCGGTTTCATCCTTCGGTAGACCCAATAATGTACTAATCACATTTAAGGGGATTTTTCGACAAAGACTGCCAATGGCATCAAACTGATTAGGCAATTCGTCCAATATTTCAGTGATCACCTCATCCGATACTTTTTTTAATTCAGCGATTCCAGGCCAGGACTTAGCCATGTCTGATTTGATTATTTGTTGATCAGGAGGGTTTATTTGAACGAGCATGCCTGAAACAGAGTCTACTAAATGTGTCAGGTCTTGACCCCTTAAAGACGCTTCATTCACCATTTTTTCAACCCAGGATAATCTAAGACCGGTCTCAAAGGAAGGATTTTGTAAGACTTGCTTACATTCTTGATAACCCAAAACCACATAGTCTCCAGTGCTAGCTTTGAAAACTTCATTCACCTTTCTGATTTCCTTATAGGCACTATAGGGGTCACGTATGAAGTCTTTGCTAGTAGGTTTCCAAAGATCCGCAACAGTCATGATAATTCTTTATGAATGAATTCAGAAAATGATAGGATTGTTGGATTATCGTAAATACTCAGAGGATCAATATATATATCCAATTTCTCCTCCATCTTGGCTAGCAAAAAAATACTATTAACAGAATCAAGCCCCAGATCATGAAAACTTCTAAGCTCGTCAAGGTCTTGTGGATTTAATCTTAATTCCTCGGCTATGATGTCTTTAACATGTTGTTTGATTTCAGGTAGTGAGGCCATAGAAAAATATCTTAATCTGAATCGATCTGAAATAACATCTTAAGCAATCTAAATCATATGGCTTTAACGGGAAGATCAATATTACAATGAATGATTAAATTCAAACAATTTTCAATGTCGTTTAATACCAATGAACTCACCTAATTTACATAAATGTCTCAATTGCGAAGCGCCTATTGATGCTAATTATTGTAGCAATTGTGGGCAGTCCACATCCGTTCACAGAATAACTTTTCGTGAAACATTCAACGATTTCTTTAGCTCATCCTTCGCGCTTGAGGGCCCATTAATGTCAACCATTAGGTTATTGACACTTAATCCGGGAAGACTTTTCCGAGAATTTTTGAGTGGTAAAAGAAAGTCTTATTATAAGCCTGTTGCTTTTTTTGTCCTACTTACTGCTATTTATATCATCGTTAGATCTGGAATTGGATATGACCCATTTCAGAATCAGTCCCAGATGAATGGTGAAGGTGTTCATGAAAAGGCAAAACCATTTATAGAGGCTGGGAAATTCATGGTAGCTAACATTAATAACATTATGTTCTTCCTAGTCTTTTCAATTGGGTTTTCGCACAAGCTGTTTTTTCGTAAAAAATATCTTCTTGCAGAGTATGTTACAATCGGTTTTTTCATAGCTGGTATTTATTTGATCTTTGGATTGCTGCTAATGATATACAGTGTTACCATTTCATTTGTAACACCTCAATATGCTACGATATTTCTATTTATCTACCTATTTTATTCAGCCATATCGTTTCATCAACGCCTATCATTCGGAAGTTTTATCAAATACCTTCTATTAAGTGTGTTATCTATTTTTCTTTACATTTTATTGGGTTTCGGATTTTCTTTATTCGTTGTAGTTTTTTCTTAAAAAAATAACTTCGATATCAAACGGCTTCATTAGGTTGAATCATTTTTCCCGGGTGGCATTCGTCATGCTTTACCCTAATATATATCACTTATCGGCGTGTTAAAGGTCATGCGTCTCTCTGCATAATATCATAATAGGCTACTTACCGCACTTCTAATTTAGCATTGAAAATAAGAAGTAATAAGTAATGAAATACCTATTGATAATGACGGTATTAGGTGGATTTTTCGCCTTTGGCCAACTAAAGTTAGACACAGATAAGAGTTCCCTGATTATTGAAGGTACTTCCTCTTTACACGATTGGGAAATGACAGTTGAAGAATTTGACGTAACAGGAGTAATCACTGATACACAGGTTCAAAACCTCGAGGTAACTATCAAATCTAAATCAATGAAGAGTGGAAAATCCATTATGGATGATAAGGCTTACAACGCGGTAGAAGCTGATGATTATCCAGAGATAATCTTTTCTGCTAAGTCTCTAAAAATCGGTGGTGAAAGAATCACCGGTCGAGGCTCACTTCAGATTGCTGAAGAAAGTAGAATGATAGACCTGGATGTCAAGATTGTTAAAAATGGAGCATCAGAAATCCAGTTGGTTGGATTGGTTCCATTAAGAATGTCTGACTTCAATATCACTCCTCCTACGGCAATGTTTGGCACATTAAAAACAGGAGATGAAATAGTAATCAAATACGACATCTCATTAACTAAATAATTAATTCATTAAAACAACCTGAATCATGAAAAATTCGATTTTTAAACTAATATTAACGGGCGTGATTTTGTTCGGGACTATAGCAGTCTACGCTCAGTTGCCTTCTATTCAATACTATAGGTATAATGATCAGAGAGGCATAAATGTCTTTGAAACAAGCAAAGAAGATACTGTTAAATATGAAGGAATTAAACTACGCGTCGGTGGTGATTTCTCAATGATATTTCAAGGATTATCTCAAAGTAATGACCTTGTAGGAGACACGCTAATAGACTTGGCAAACAACTTCGCTTTGCCGACAGCAAACCTCAACTTTGATATGCAATTAGAAGATGGAGTAAGATTGCACTTAAGAACGTATCTATCTTCTCGACATCACCCGGAAGCTTGGGTAAAAGGTGGTTATTTACAATTTGATAAGCTGGATTTCATTAGCCCCGGATTTTTGGGAGGTTTCATGGAAATAGCGACAATCCAAGTTGGTATGGATGAAATCAATTATGGAGATACTCATTTTAGACGCTCTGATAATGCACGTGCAATCTATAATCCATTTGTAGGAAATTATATAATGGATTCCTTTACTACTGAGCCGCACCTTGAAGTGACCATTCAAAATAATGGAATAATTGGGGTATTAGGAATGTCTAATGGTAGACTAAATCAATCTCCAACTGATGGTGATAATGGCCGAGTTATCTATGGTAAGCTTGGGTACGATAAGCAAATGAATGACGATCTAAGGTTTAGAATTACCGGGTCATTTTATAGCAGTAGTGATCAAGGAACCAGGGACTATCTATACAATGGAGACAGAGCTGGTGCACGATACTATAGTGTCTTAGAGGGTGAAAATGATTCTCGAGTGAGTGACTTCCTTCCAAGATTTAATCCTGGATTCGCTTATCAATCTGCATTCCAAATCAACCCATTTGTGAAGTTTGGAGGAGTTGAATTCTTTGGAGTATTTGAACAATCTTCTAATGGAGCTGATACCGGAGGTAGCTACACACAATTAGGTGCTGAGTTACTATACAGATTTGGAAGTACTGAGAACTTATTCATTGGAGGTCGATTTAACTCTGTGAGCGGTGAGCCTGCTGACGGTGCTCCAACTCAAGAAATTAACAGGACCAATCTAGGTTTTGGCTGGTTTTTAACTAAAAACGTAGCAACTAAATTGGAATATGTCACCAACAAATATGAAGGTGACGGCTGGAACGGTACTAAGTTTCAGGGTGCTCAGTTCGATGGAATCGTATTGGAAGCAACAATCGGTTTCTAGACTAGCTCAGACTTAATGGATGATAGCCACTCAAGTAATTGAGTGGCTTTTTCTATAATGCAGATACCACCATGCTTATTGAAAACTCGATCCGAATATTATCAGTGACCTGGATTATACCAAACATTTTGGTAGGTGGTTCTATCTCAAAGTCTGTGATGAGAAGGTCCTTTTCTCCATTTAAGGTCATATGTGCAGAGGATTGATTGTATACTTTACCACCCATTATTTGGACTTTTTTCCTTACTCCTGCTAGGAATACTTCTACCTCTGCATCTACATTAAGTTCTTCAAAGTCATTATTACCTGGATGCAATGTGATTGAATTGAGCTGCAGAAATAAATAAGGTTCGATATCCACTTTCAGTAGTTCCTGAAAGTCATTGTTCATTGCTTTAATACCGCAATCGAATCGATTGACTGGATACTTTAGCCTTAACCCCTCAAATTCGAGCTTTTGATTGAGCCAGATGTTTTTTACCAATATGGAATCATTGATTGCCGGCTGGTTCATACTGCATGCAAACTTGTTAACGTTTGTCTCCCCATGAATGGTGATTGAACTAGCGGTTATTTTTACTTGGTGATAATTTGCAGATCCGTTTTGAGCTTGTGCGTTGACAATAACCCCTATTGCAATAGTAAGCGATAATACCCTCCAGTAGATCATAACTTAAATATTATAAAGGCTAAAACAGACCTGTAATTGTTCCATTTTCATCTATGTCTATATTCTCTGCTGCTGGTTTAGCTGGAAGTCCTGGCATACGTAACATTTTGCCAGTAATCGGAATAATAAAACCAGCACCCGCAGCAATTTCAACTTCTCGAACATTTATCGTAAAGTTTGTGGGCCTACCATAAGATGCAGCATCATCAGAAAATGAATTCTGTGTTTTGGCCATGCAAATTGGGAATTCACCAAAGCCAAGGTCTTCTGCCCTTTTAAGCATCTTTTTAGCATTTGGGCTATAATTGATTTTATTCGCACCATAAATTCGCTCAGATATGGCCTTAATTTTAGTGGTAAAGGAATCACTCAAATTATACGTCGGTGTAAAAGAATTTGTACAAGATTTGACTGCTTGGACCACTTTCTTTGCCAAATCTTCCATTCCTTTTCCACCATTTGCCCACCCATCGGAGATTGATACATCTACTGCATGGGATTTACACCTGTCAATGATGTGATTAATCTCCTGTTCGGTATCTGCTTTGAACTTGTTAATTGCAACTACTACAGGTACGTCAAATGATTTTAAGTTCTCGATGTGTTTTTCAAGGTTTTCCAATCCCAATTCAACTGCCTCCGCATTGGGTTCTGTGAGGCTATCTTTTTTCACTCCTCCATGATATTTGAGCGCTCTAACTGTTGCAATGAGTACTACAGCCTTGGGGCTAATGTTTCCAGTTCTACATTTGATATTGAAGAATTTTTCAGCACCCAAATCTGCTCCAAACCCAGCTTCCGTAACTACATAATCTGCCAATGAAAGGCCCACTTTTGTGCCAATAAGTGAATTAGTACCCTGAGCAATATTAGCGAATGGACCTCCGTGAATAATGGCTGGATTGCCCTCAAGAGTTTGAACGAGATTTGGTTTAATGGCATCTTTAAGAAGTGCTGTCATGGCACCATGCGCATTTAGGTCTCTTGCAAAAATTGCTTCACCTGAAAAGGTATCACCTATATAAATATTGCCAATTCTCTTTTTTAAATCGGGCAGGTCTTTTGCAAGACACAGTATGGCCATAATTTCAGATGCCGCAGTAATATTAAATCCTGACTCTTGCAGAAATCCTCCCGTTTTACCACCCAATCCAGTGATTATATGTCTAAGTGATCGGTCGTTCATATCCATGGCCCATCTCCATATCACTGTACGAGGATCAATACCAAGATTCCTTGATCGAGAATAAATATTATTATTAATAAGTGCAGAGAGTAGGTTGTTAGCTTTTTCTATTGCTGCAAAGTCCCCATTGAAATGAAGGTTAATATCCTCCATAGGTATTATTTGAGAGTGTCCACCTCCTGTAGCACCTCCCTTGATACCAAAGACCGGCCCTAAAGAAGGTTCTCTTAAAACTGCAATTGCTTTTTCGCCAACTCTATTCAGTCCATCCGTAAGTCCTACCGAAACGGTGGTCTTTCCTTCTCCTGCAGGTGTTGGTGTAATAGCAGTGACAAGAACCATATTGCTCTTACTCACCTTTTCCTCATCAACATATGAAAGCGGAATTTTAGCCTTATAGCGCCCGTATTGTTCAATTTCACCATTAGTGAGATTAATTTTTTTCGCTATTTCCTCTATTGGCTTTGGTGAAACGGATTGGGCTATTTTGAGGTCTATATTTTCTGTGGGCATTGGTGTTTTTTTTTGTGCCAAAATAGCTTGTCAACTTTCTTGAGTATATGATTATTATCAATGTATTGACTGTAAATAGTTATTTCGGTACCTTAAATCACCTACAATTTACTCAAGTTAATCGCCTCTTCAATCTGAATCATATGCCTTTGCTCGTGAACAAGCAAGAATTCAAAGCACTCTGGGACATAAAATTTAACCTTTTCACCCAAAGCTGTAGGAATCTTTGAGTCTTTGAGATTTTTTGTTCGGGCAAGCTTAATCAAATCATTGAATCGGTTCTTTTTTGTGAGGAATGTTTCAAATACTTCATGCATGGTATCCGGACTTATTGCTGGTCTGAAAAAATCAAATGTTTTCATTTTAAACCTACGCTTCTTTCCTTTGGGTTTGTTTGCATAAATAGACAACCTACCAAGAATGGTACGTCTCATCTGTGGATTTGCTTGCTCAGTTAGCTCCTCGGCATCATCAATAGCTTTTTGAAAGTTGTCCAGATAAACATCGTACACTTTATTGAGATGTTCAACGACCTCAACGGCCGACCATTTTTTTAGTGAAACCTTATGAGTCAGTTGTTCTGCAGGTCTTGCTGCTATATCTGCTTTTATATAATTCTTGATCTGATTTGAATCTTGCAAAAGCTTTTCGTAGTTCACTTCCATGATTATTTTGTTTTTGACAACTCAAAATTCTTAGATATGATTCAGATAAAAATTGATCTAGGTCAATTAATCCTTAATTGCTCTTAGCCTGCTAAATGTTTCTGGTTTCATATTCAGGTAGCTAGCCAAAAATTTTTGTGGAATTTGAAGTAATTCAGGATGACATCTCTTTATAAATGCATTAAATCGATCTTTTGCTGAAAGGGTCATCATTTCCACTTCTCTCGAAATACGGCCTAACAATATATTCTCCATAAAATGCGCTCTCCATTTGTAAAACGCAGGAAACTGTTGGAATAACTCATCAAACTTTGTCTTGTTGATCCCTATCATGACCGAATCAGTAAGCGCCTCCAAAAAGAAATGTGATGGTTCCCCAGAAACGAATGAATCAAATGCGCCTGATGGAGATCCTTGAAACGAAAATCCAAGAACAACTTTCTCCCCTTTATCATTGATAAGATATAGTGCTTGCACACCTGATAGAACGAAATAAAAATATTTAGAATAATTGCCGCCTTCAACAATCATTTCTCGTTGAGAATATTCAAATTCATGAAAATTCTGCTCTAGAAAATCATATTCTGTGCGGGTAAGTGACGTGTATTTTCCGAAGTTTTGATCGAATAGATTTTTGATCGCTGAATTCACGCTAGTCTAATATTTTTAATGCGGTACTTAAATGAAGGTCATTTCTCAGCCTATTTGATATTTCCATATTACTTACTTCGTTAAAATTAGCCTGTGATTGATCTACAAAGTAGTCTGGAAGAATACCCTTAGTCTGCCAGGAAATGCCTTTTGGGCTGTACATGGCATTTGTTATAAATTTTAGTCTGTAGTTGTTTTGAAGAGTAAATGTTGTTTCAATAACGCCCTTCCCAAAAGTCTTTTTACCTATTAAATCAGCTCTCTGATGATCTTGGAGAGCGCTGGCAATAATCTCAGCAGATGATGCAGTGTTTTCATTAATCAAAACAACAATCTTGTGATTGAAATACTTATCTGACTCTGCTACATAGTTATTAACTCCACCAGAACGAGCCTGTGTTCTGAGAACGATATCATTCTTTTTCATGAAAAGTTTTGCAATATTCACACCTTCGTTTAACACGCCTCCGGTATTATTTCTTAAGTCAATAATTAAAGTACTTATACCCTTTTTTTGAAGTCGATCTAGCTCTTTGCTTAATTCGTCTGCCATTCCCAGGGTAATCTTCTTTAATTCAATGAGAGCGATTGGTCTATTTGGAATTTCAGTGACAATAAGATTTTCTACTTCCAATGAATCCCTTGTCAGAGTGATATCAAAAATTCCTATATCTCGAACCACTTTGAGCGTTGAAGTTTGATTGAGGTCACCATCAATCAGTTTGTTTACATCATTGATGCTTAAGCCTTTAAGTGGTTTATTATCTATTCTAAGGATTCGATCGTTAATAGCTAATTTTTTTTCAGCTTCGGAATTCTTCGTTATTGATGTTACTGTGAGACTTCCATCATTCGCATTAAAGCTGCTATTAAAGCCTAAAGTGACCTTAATGCCTTTAAGCGAGTTGAGGATTTTTTCATACTCTTCGTCCGTCCAAAGAGTTGCTAGCTCGGGTGATTGTGGTGGAGAGATATGTCTCAATATCCCTTCAATAGCTGCCCAGTTCAGGTCATCTTTGGTAATCCCATCGAAATAGTAGTTATCCAAAATGAGTTGCTGCACTTCTTCAAGAGTTGCCTCGGAATTGGCTCCTTTACCAATACTTACATCGAAGAGTGGTTTTTGTTGCGCATCAATTAGCACGCATGGGAAAAGAACAATCAGGAGAAGTAAAAGTCGTTTCATTTTATTTTAGGTAATTTTTAAAATTAATAATATCATCACATAGCAGTATTCAATCCTTTCAAGCAAACTAAGTTTTGTGTCAATGCAAGAGTTTACGAAAAATATCTTCGTTACAAAAGATCACCTCGATTTTAACGATCATGTAAACAACCTGGTGTATATGCAGTGGGCATTAGACATTTCACGTGAGCATTGGCTTTCAGAGATTACTGAAGAAATCAAGGAAAAGTATTTCTGGATGGTCCGCACACATCATGCTGAGTATAAGAAGCAGGCATTTCTAGGGGATGAGATTACCGTCAAGACGTATGTGGAGGGTTATCGTGGGCCTTTTTCAGATCGAATCGTCAAGATTTATAAAGGGGACGAACTCCTGGTAGAGGTGAAATCTAACTGGTGTTTGATAGAGCGGGAGACGCAGAAACTAAAAAGAGTGCCTGATGAGATTCAGGCGCTATTTGGAGATTAATAGAAACCTTATTTCAAATCTTCCTACAATAGTGAAGCTGTCATCAATGTATTTTCCCATTTTCAGACCAGGTCCAAAACTTAAGCCAAGATGAAGTCCGCTTACATAGTTCCGTTGAATTCCCCAAACAGGTCCAAAAGTAAATACATGGGATGACTCCAAAATTGTTTCAGGGAAAGCAGAACTAAACCTTTCTAATGGTTCAAATTGATTCGATGCAAATAATCCAAAATAGTTACCTGAATTGGTTTTGAGGTTGTTATTCTTCACCTTTTTCCGTGCATAGTAATTCCTAAATGACCCATATGTGATCGGTGCGGTTATAAAGCTCCCTTCCATACCTGCCTCTCTACTTGCTTCAAAATTAAATGCGTACCCTAGACCTCCTGATATGGCAAATGATTTAGTATCATCAACCTTTCCTTCATAGGAAAGAGCCAGTGGTGAGATGTTTATGATTAATTGATTTTTGGACAAAATAACGCTTTCCTGAGCGTAAGAGATTGCTGCAATCAGGAGCAGGAGTAGGGTGAATAATTTTTTCATCGATAAAAAAAAGTGGAGCTAGCCGGTCTCGAACCGGCGACCTCTACACTGCCAGTGTAGCGCTCTAGCCAACTGAGCTATAGCCCCAAGAGTGAGCGAAAATAAATAAATCCTATTTAATCACTCTTCGAAAGTTCTTTACATTCTTCTTATAATAGTCACTAAGAAGATTGGATCCAACCACACCATTTGACGAGGAGGCATGAACAAACAGAATTTTGTCTTTTCCAGCATAAGTGATCATACCACTATGAAACCACTTACTTCCTTTCTTTTTGAACTTGAAATAGACCAGGTCACCCTCGCGTATGCCATTCCATCCTCTTTTATTACCAACCTTGGATTGTTCTTTGGCAGTTCGTGGCAAGCTTACTCCAATGGTTTTGTAGGACTGATAAATGAGTCCTGAACAATCAATGCCTGATCGTGACATGCCGCCCCATTGGTAAGGTGTGCCAATGTAGGAACGTCCGGTTTTTATGACCGACTCAATTTTTCGGCGTTTCTTCTTGTTTTGAGCTGGGGCTGAAATAAAAATACCTGCTACCAAAAAAGCTGACAGCAGGTACCTAAAATATTTTAATTGTCTATTGCTCACTTACCTAACCACGAATTAAACATCCACTGGGTTTTTTCTTGTACGTTAACTAGCCCAATCATCATGTCTTCCGTCTCATTGTCTTCTGCCTCAACGGCCAGTTCCTTTACTTTATTTTCCTGTGAAACCAGTGTTTCAAGATTATTGACAATCATCTTTACTAGTGCTTCATCGTTAGACTCATCCTTTACAGATTTAATATTTGATTTTTCAAGGTAAGTTTCCAGCGCATGATCCGGCCTCCCTCCAATAGTCAAAATACGCTCAGCGATCTCATCAATATTTTCTAGAGCCTCCGTATATAACTCCTCAAACTTTGCATGCAATTCAAAGAAACGAGGACCTTTGATATTCCAATGAGCTCCACGAGTATTTTGATAATACAGATGGAAATCCGACAATAGTTGATTTAGTTCTTGTATTAATTTGTTGTTCATTTTCAGAATAAAATTTTGATTCCCTTTTTATTTAGTTAATAAACAGAATAAATCAAGGTTTTGTTCAGATTGATCAGCTAGTTTGAAGTCATTAGCCGTTATTGATTTTACTAGTTCGTCATCTGTCTCCTTAAGCTTATTTCGATTCATTCGATTCAAAATATCATAAGGAATCCGTAGCAATCCTGCTGGTAATTTATATTGTAAATCAAAGATGTCAAATCGCATGATTTGTTGAACAGATGCTCGATTTCTTTCGTGGTATTCCATCACTTTTTCGTTTCCGGCAATACCCTTCATTTCAACCTTGTCAAAATACTTTTTACACAGTTCAGATAGTTCATCCCCGGTATACTCTCTTTCATGCCACGGATTTCTGGAAAGTGTCATTATGATATTTGGAGTAGTAATTAGAGCAGTTCCTCCAGGTTTTAGTACGCGATGAATCTCTTTGATAAACCCTTCATCATCCTTTACATGCTCTATTACCTGAAAAGTGACGATAGTGTCAAATGAGTTATCCTCAAAAGGGAAAGGTGGAAACACACCACTCATAAATTTATAATCAGGATATTTTTTTTCGAGTTTATCAATAACAGCTTTGATCTTGTCTATTCCAATGAAAGAGTCTGCAAGGGGAGCAAGCAATTCGACACCACGACCTTCACCACAGCCAAGTTCCAATAAGTCACCTTTGATATATGGCTTAGCTTGAAAATATGCGGCAAGTAGACGCTGATGAATTACGTTATCAGAAGGGATTTTATCTGATGCAATTTCTGTTGTATAAACGCTCATTTTTTAAAGGGTATCGAATGCTATTTTTGTTTAAAGAGCACAAAGAAAATCAATTATATAGCTAATTTGGATTCTAATGAGAAAGCATCTCTTATTATTAAGCATTATTGCCCTTTTATATGGTTACTCAGCTAATGCTATCGACTTTTCCAGAGTGAATTTAGCTTGGCAGTACGACTTAACATTCTCAGTGAAAATGTCGCATCGTGTGGTCAAAACTGATGCAGGTAATGTTGTATTTTTAAACATATCATCACAAAATATTAACGAATGGGAGTATGAATTTTTGATGCAAAGAGATTACGATTCCGAAGCTCATCGGTCTTTTTCACCGACTGCAATTGATACTTTATTAAGCACAAAAAGTGGTGTGTTAGTCAAAATATCATTGCCAGAGACAAAGGATAATTTACTAGTGGTGAAATTCAATAAACCTGAAAATTTCTACTATTATGATATCAGTCTAAAAATTGGATTTTTAAGTTTTCCTGAAGTATACCCCGTGAATGCAAACGGGCTTCCAATTTTGGAGAATTATTTTAATCGCTCAGGCAATTCCTGGTGGGGTGCAAACTCCATGCTGGCCATGCAGTATGCGGAAAAATTCTCCATGGCAAAACCTCCTATGGCTGAGATGGAACCTTTGTCCCCGCAAGTTGATGTTGATTCTACTTTTGCTTTTAGAAATAAAGCCGAATTTTTAGAAAATTATTTTTATACAGTAAGAAAGGATTCATTGGCCACTACCGGCGTAACAATATTAAGAGTTCCACCTTATTTTCCCGAGTATCGTCAATTGGTTGAATTAATTGAAGCCATGTTTTATTTAACCAGTGAGCAAGAAATGAAAGCCATCATTAAGTCTCCAAATCCTAAAGAAGCATTTGACTCTTTTTGGATGAACACCTATTCGACCAAGTCTCGTGCCAGACTAGCAATTAGAAAATATTACAATAAGGTTGAGTATTCAAATCGATTGTTTACTGATTTTAAGCCCGGATGGAAAACCGATAGAGGAATGATCTTTATTGTTTTCGGAAGACCTGACGAAGTTTACAGAAGTAGGAATTCAGAAGAATGGTATTATGATGATGGAGATGCCTTTGAGTTCACGATTATCTCTACTTTTTTTGCACCAAAAACATATGCACTCAGACGAAGTAAAGCTTTGGAAGAGGTGTGGTTCAATCAAATAGCGGCTCTACGTCGTGATATTAATGAATAAGAAATCAGATATTATTTATGGCATTCGGACAGTGATTGAAGCTGTAAAGTCAGGCCAACATCTCGAACGAGTATTTGTTCAAAAAAGTCTTAAAGGAGACCTATACAAAGAGCTCATGTTTGAGCTTCACAATTCTTCAACTCCTATTTCAAAAGTTCCTGTTGAGCGAATAAACAAATTCACTCGTAAAAATCATCAGGGGGTTGTAGCTCTTATTTCTCCTGTACAGTATCATACACTGGAACACCTAATCCCTAAATTATTTGAAGAAGGTAAGAATCCACTACTAATATTACTTGATGAAATTACAGATGTGCGAAATTTTGGCGCAATCGCAAGGACATCAGAATGTTTAGGCGTGCATGGAATTGTCATACCCATTCGTGGAGGTGCACAGATCAATGAAGATGCCGTAAAGACTTCTGCTGGGGCTTTTAATTACATACCTGTATGCAGGGAAAAGAATCTTTCTGATGCAGTTCGCTTCCTTAAGGAATCAGGAATTAATGTCGTTGCATGCTCTGAGAAAACAAAGAAAACGCTCGACCAGGTATCCTTTGATGGCCCAACGGCCATCATTATGGGTTCAGAAGAGAGCGGAATATCAGAAGAATTATTTGCCCTATCTAATGAGATTGCAAAAATTCCAATGAGCGGAGAAATAGAATCCCTTAATGTAGGAGTGGCAACCGGAATGGCTCTCTACGAAGCACAACGCCAAAGAAAAAATTAAACGTACTTTTCGCCTTTCTCAGATTTAACATCAGTAATGAAATCTCTGAATACTGAAGAGTCCTCCTTTTTACAGACTAGTAGAACATCATCAAAATCTGCTATTAGCATTCCCTCACATCCCTGAACTACGGTGATTTTGTTTTTCTTCCCTTTAATGTAATTATCTTTTGAATCGTATATCATGACAGGCCCTTCAGTGACATTGTCATTTGTGTCTTTGTCTTTGATTTCATGGAGCGCATTCCAGGAACCCAAATCAGACCACCCAAAATCACCCGGCACAACGAAGACATTATCAGCCTTTTCCATTATTGCATAGTCAATGGATATATTCTTACATTGACTGTATGCTTTTTTAATGAATGATTGTTCATTTTCTGTATAATACTCGGTAAGTCCACTGGCAAATATCCCAGCTATTTCATCTTCATGTTTTTCAAAAGCTTTGATGATAGAATCTATGGACCAGACGAAAATCCCTGAATTCCACAAAAAATCACCACTATCCAAAAATTTTGCTGCAAGATCAGCTTTTGGCTTTTCTGTAAATGTTTTGACTTTTTTTATTGGGACTCCAGGATCACTGATATATTGAATGTATCCATATCCGGTTTCAGGTCGATTTGGCCTAATACCTATGGTTATTAGTTTCTCATCACTTGCGGCACTTTCTGCGGATGTGGATATTACACTGACAAACTCTTTCTCCTTAAAAATGGCATGATCTGAAGGACTTACAACCAGCACTGCATTCGGATCCTTTTTCATGATTTTGTATGCAGCATAAGCTATACAGGGAGCAGTATTACGCTTTTCTGTTTCCAATAATATTTGGTGTGATTCAAGTTCAGGAAGTTGCTCTTGAATGAGTTGATCATATTTTTCATTGGAAACGATCCATATTTTATCAGGGGTTGTTATCTCAGTGAATCGATCAAATGTCATTTGCAAAAGTGACCTTCCAGTTCCTAATACATCTAAAAACTGCTTTGGTCTTGCGTCCCTACTGTATGGCCAAAATCGGGTTCCGCTACCACCTGCCATAATCACTACATAAATATTTGTTCTCATAAGATTTTGGTGAGAAATTCGCGTTAAGAATTGAACGTCGCAAATATACATTTATCCTCTAGGATGATGAGGATACAGCGAGCCAACCTTAACCAAGTATTTGTTTGCGATCATGGTTTTGATTAACTTTTTACTTTACATCTATTAATTGATGGAGACAACTTTGGAAGTCGGTCTTAAAGACAGCCTTAAGCGCGTATTTGGTTACGACAACTTTAGAGGCAAGCAAGAGGATATTATTCTTAATATCCTTGACAGGAATAATACTTTCGTTATTATGCCGACAGGAGCTGGTAAATCTCTTTGCTACCAATTACCTGCCATTGTTCAAGATGGTACAGCAATTGTAATCTCACCACTAATTGCTTTAATGAAAAACCAGGTAGACCAAATGAATGCCGTTGGTATTCATGCAAGGTTTCTCAATTCAACACTAACTAAATCTGAAAGCAATAGAGTAAAAAAAGACACTATTTCCGGGATAGTAAAACTCCTTTATGTAGCACCAGAATCCTTGACCAAGGAAGAAAATGTTGAATTTCTAAAGCAAGCTAAGATCTCATTTGTGGCCATTGATGAGGCTCATTGTATATCAGAATGGGGGCATGATTTCAGACCGGAGTATCGAAGAATCAAAGACATTATTGCGAAACTTGGAGACATTCCAATGATTGCTTTGACTGCAACGGCAACTCCCAAAGTACAGCTTGACATTCAGAAAAACCTTTCAATGGATGGTGCAATGCTTTACAAATCTTCTTTTAATAGAACGAACCTCTATTATGAAGTCAGGCCTAAGAAAGATGCGAAAAAACAGTTGATCAAGTTTATAAAAGATCACAAAGGAGAAAGCGGCATTATTTATTGTTTAAGCAGAAAGAAGGTAGAAGAAATAGCTCAATTTCTTAAGGTTAATGACATCAATGCGGCACCATATCATGCAGGAATGGAGTCGAAAGAGCGTATGAAAAATCAGGATGGCTTCCTCAATGAAGATATAGATGTAATTGTTGCAACGATAGCTTTTGGTATGGGGATTGATAAACCTGATGTAAGGTTTGTTGTACATTATGATGCACCAAAATCGATTGAAGGTTATTATCAGGAAACAGGAAGAGCAGGACGTGATGGTATAAATAGTAACTGCTTAATGTTCTACTCCTATAATGATATCCTTAAACTAGAAAAATTTAATAAGGATAAAGCAGTAACTGAACGTGAAAACGCCAGATTCTTGTTAGAAGAAATGGCTTCATATGCAGATTCTGCCATCTGTAGAAGGAAGCAGCTACTTCATTACTTTGGTGAAGAATTTAAGGAGGACAATTGTGGACAATGTGATAACTGTGTGCATCCGAAAGAACAGTTTGAGGGAAAAGAAATCATTGAACTTGTCATTAAAGCTGTGCAGCAAACGAATGAACGATTTGATATCAATCATATAGCTGCCTTAGTGGTTGGGAAAGCAACGCAACATGTTAAAAGCTATAGCCATGACAAACTCGAAGTATTTGGGAAAGGCAAGGAAATAGATGAAGATGAAAATTTCTGGAGGTCAGTGATTAGACAAACACTTTTAAATGAGTTTTTAAAGAAGGACATTGAAAATCCTTCTGTTTTTAAAGTGTCAAAAAAGGGAGAGGAATTCTTACAAAATCCATACTCTCACAAGCTTTCCAAAGATCATGATTATACAACAGAGGCTGATACGGAAGAAGAAGCGGATAAGGCGCCAGTAAATGTCTCAGCTTATGATAAAACCCTTTTCGGAATTTTGAAAAAGCTCCGTAAGGACATTGCACATCAAGAGGATATTCCTCCATATGTGATTTTTAGTGATCCCTCAATGGAGGAGATGTGTACTGTCTATCCAACCACTATGGATGACTTGAAGCAGATTGTTGGTGTTGGAGAAAGTAAAGCAAAAAAATTCGGTGAACCATTTCTTCAAATGATTGAGGAGTATGTGGAGGAGAATGATATTGTCACCGCCTCTGATGTACTGGTTAAATCCGCTGGGACAAAGTCAAAAAATAAGATATATATTATTCAGCACATTGATCAAAAAATGGATTTTGAGGATATAGCTGAAGCTCGAGGGATGACTTATGAGCAAGTAATCGGAGAAGTTGAGAATATTTGCTATTCTGGAACAAAACTCAATATTGACTATTACATAGATCAATTATTGGATGATGATCGGCAGGATGATATTTATGATTATTTCTTAAATGCCGAAACTGATGAGCTCAATGTGGCGATGGAAGAGCTGGGGGAATATTATTCAGAAGACGAAGTTAGATTAATGAGGGTGAAGTTTATGTCTGAATATGCTCATTAGTGTTATTACTTTGAAAAAAGAATGAATACGGTGAACTTAGCCACCAGTTTTCAAAAACACACTCAATGAACATTCTAATCCTTGGTTCCGGAGGTCGGGAACATGCACTAGCCTGGAAAGTAAAGCAAAGCCCAAAATGCGGCAAAATTTTCATTGCACCTGGAAATGGAGGAACCCATAAAGTGGGTACAAATCTCGATTTTGATCCGAAAAATTTTGATCAAGTAGAAGAGGCCATTCGAACTCATGAAATTGAAATGCTAATTGTAGGCCCGGAAGATCCTTTAGTAAATGGCATTGTGGATCACCTCAGGTCAATCAAGGATTTTAAAAAACTAAAAATAATAGGTCCTACCGCTAAGGGAGCGATGCTGGAAGGAAGTAAAGAGTACGCCAAAGAGTTCATGAAAAAATATGGCATTCCTACAGCAGATGCCAGAATTGTCACCAAAGACAATCTGGAAGAAACGGTAAAGTACATGGAGCGTATGGAACCTCCTTATGTTTTAAAGGCTGATGGACTTGCTGGGGGGAAAGGTGTAATAATAACTGAGGAATTAGAAGAAGCGAGGAAAGAATTACGAAACCTTATTGAGAATAGGAAATTTGGATCGGCCAGTGAAAAGGTTCTTTTAGAACAGTTTTTAAAAGGTATTGAGGTTTCCTTTTTTGTAATAACCGATGGTAAAGATTACAGAATACTTCCTGAAGCCAAGGATTACAAACGAATTGGTGAAAAAGATACAGGCCTAAATACAGGAGGTATGGGAGCGGTCTCTCCAGTGGTGTTTTCCGATAGAGCATTTAAAGACAAAGTCAATCAACGGATCATTAAGCCTACGGTGGGAGGTCTAAAAAAAGAAAAAATCAACTACTGCGGATTTATTTTCTTTGGCCTCATTAATGTAGGAGGAGATCCATATGTGATTGAGTACAATGTAAGAATGGGAGATCCTGAAACTGAAGTTGTACTGCCAAGAATAAAAACAGATTTTCTTGAATTACTTATAGCAGCCGCTGATAAAAACCTGGTCGATACTGAAATTGAGTATGAGCGGTTTACAGCTTCTACGGTAGTCTATGTAAGCCGTGGCTATCCTGAATTTTATGAGAAAGGTCATGAAATATCCATAGGTGATATTCGAACTGTATTACCATTTCATGCAGGCACTACTATGAAGGACGGCAAACTTGTTACCAATGGAGGAAGAGTGATTGCCTTAACGGGGCTCGGTAAGAATTTAGGTGAAGCGTTAAGTAAATCGTATGCAGGTGGTAATGAGGTAAGTTGGGAGGGGAAAAAGTTTCGTCAGGATATTGGTTTTGATCTAAAAGAGCTCGGTCAATAATTTCATGTCATCCAATCTTCAATTTCCTAAAGATATCTATTAGATTACGGCTATGGGATGCGCTAGTTGTGGTACAGGAGGATCCGCCGGATGTAAAAATAATGGCCATTGCAGCACTGGTGGTTGCAATAAATTGAACGTATTTGACTGGTTGTCAAATATGGATGTACCAGCCATGCATCGATTTGATGTAGTTGAGGTTCGATTTAAAAATGGGCGAAAAGACTTCTTCAGAAATTTAAAGAAACTGGATATAGTTACTGGAGATCCGGTAGTTCTAGATGTACCAAATGGCCACCATATTGGATATGTATCGCTGCAAGGAGAACTTGTACGACTTCAGATGTCTAAGAAAGGTATTAAAGACGATGATGAAGTAAGGGAGATCTATCGCAAAGCGACTTCTCGAGATATGGAACGATGGGATGAAGCAAGGAATCGTGAAGACTCAGTGATGTATCGTACAAAGGAGATTATTCAAGATACAAAACTGGAAATGAAACTTACAGATGTAGAGTTTCAAGCGGACGGCACCAAAGCGACATTCTTTTATTCAGCTGAAAGTAGAGTTGATTTCAGAGAGCTCATTAAGATTTTAGCAAGCGAATTCAAAATTCGTGTTGAAATGCGTCAAATCAGTGTTAGACAAGAGGCGGGAAGAATCGGAGGGATCGGAGTGTGCGGAAGAGAACTTTGTTGTTCTACATGGTTAACTGACTTTAAAAATGTGAGTACATCTGCGGCTAGGTATCAGAATTTATCACTTAACCCTAGTAAACTTTCTGGTCAATGCGGAAGGTTAAAGTGTTGCCTAAACTATGAGTTAGATACTTACATGGAGGCACTATCTGACATTCCTGAAGTAGAAAAACCAATTCAGACACAACGAGGAGTAGCAAAACTCCAAAAAACCGATATTTTTCGAAAGATCATGTGGTTTGGTTATGACGATGATAATAACTGGCACGCTGTAGATATAGAAAGGGTAAAAGAAATACAGAAACTCAACGAAAAGGGCATGAAGCCAGCATCTTTACAAGAAGACGAAATAGAGGTTGAATTGGCAGACACGAGCTCAATCAACAGTGATCTGGAGGCCATGGACAGGAAATTCAGTGGCAAAGGGAAAAAGAAGAAGAAAAGGAATAAGTTTAAAGGGAAGAAACCAAAACAGAAAAATCCGAATAATCCAAACGTATGAGATATCTGGCTATTATTTTTATTTTCATCATAGCTACATCTTGTGACTCAAATAGAGTTTATGAGGACTTTAATGATATGGAAGAAGCCTTCTGGCATCAGGATTCTATTCAATCATTTTCTTTCAATATCGAAGACACATCAAAGTCTTATGTCTTAAAATCTTCTTTTAGAAATGCCTCATCCTATCCTTTCTATAATTTGTATTTTCAATATACCCTGGCGGACTCAACAGGAAATGTACTTGTCCAAAGATTGCAAGAAGTAGATCTTTTTAATCCTAAAACAGGTGAGCCTTATGGAAGCGGTTTAGGAGATTTATTTGATCATTCCTTTCCTTTAGAAGAAAACTATTCTTTCCCTTATAGCGGAGAGTATACCCTTTCTTTTGAGCAATATATGAGAAGAGATACATTGCCTTTCATTTTATCTGTAGGTGCAAGAGTGGAGTTTGCCAAACCATAATCATTCAAGTTGATCAAAAACTTATTTCATAAGAGATATGTAAATAGGCGATGATACCTAGTTGGAATATAGGAACTTTCTCATTTTTTCTTTCGCACTTTCAGGATCAAGCCAAAACTCTCTGCTATGAAATCTCACATGTGGCCAATTCTTCATCTTTAGATGAAAATGCTGAAATGCATAGATCTGCTTTGGAGAAAGTGCCTGATAATAGCGCTCATCATCTGTAAGTATTAACCCCGTATAGATTTTACCCTTTCTAACAGAGAGATCCGCGAAAGGTAATTCTTTGGCAAGCTCATAGCCATCAAATTCATGAAATGATTTCTCTTGAATTTTATTTCTCAAAAACCAGTCAACGTTATGTTCTTCATAGGCTGGAAGATGAGGGGTCCATTTCCCAATGCTTATATTCCAAGCATATTCCAGATATTTTTTTAACAGTTTCGGACCCTGGTTTTTGGTGTCTTCAGTTTTTAAAATTTGAGGAAGGATGCTACTTACAACCAGCACTTTTTCTTTAGCTCGAGTGATCGCCACATTAAGTCTGTTCTCTCCACCCTCAACATTTAGACTACCAAACTGAACTTTTAACTTCCCTTTTTTATCAGGAGCATATCCAATACTAAAAATGATGATATCTCTTTCATCTCCCTGAACATTTTCAATGTTTTTCACAAAAAGCGATTCTGGCAATAAAATGCTCTTCTTTGCAGATCTTTCCTCGAGGAGGTCTAGAATAAATCCTTGCTGACGATAATTGAAGGTTACGATCCCAATGTCTTTTTCCGGATGATTTTTAATTAAGCTTAAAGTCTGAGCCACTACTTCACTAGCTTCTAACTCATTCATGCCGTCTTCCCAAATTCCGTTGGTCTGTATATACTCAATAGCTGGTTCATCTTTGTTTACGAATGAATAATCAGGAAGTAATCTTAGTTTACCATTATAAAAATGTTCATTTGAAAAATCGATTAGCTCGAGAGACTTACTTCTGTAGTGACCTGCAAGGCTTACTTGTGGAAGGTAATGGTTTGTAAGATCTAGAAGTGAATCTATGGCTAATTCAGGCAAATCATCCTCTTCATCGTCCCATCTTACTCGATAAAGATCACTAGGCTGCAATTGCATGCTGTCACCAGCCACAACGATTTGCCTTCCTCGGTACATAGCAGGTATACCCCTTTCTGCAAAACATTGAGATGCCTCGTCAAAAATCACTAAATCAAACATCTCACGCATTGGAAAAATAGCTGAGGCACTTTCTGGTGAACACATCCAGCAAGGAAGAAGAGTGAACAGCTCTTCGGAGAATTCGGAAATAACTTTTCTTATGGGCCAAATTCTGCGCTTTTTAGTAACCTGATGCTGAAGATCCCTAAAAGTCACACGATTTTTTAATCGATTGTATTCAATGTTTTCATATGTTTTTTCACGCGACTTTAACAATAATATCTCCTTACTCGCAAGGCGTTTTGTTTCTATCTGATCCCTCAATTCATCTGCATTAGCATCAAGCTTTCCTGAGGCAACATTTCTTAAGTCAGGATACTTAGATTCGATATGATCAATCCAAGCTAGCGCTAGGCTATTCTTAAAAAACTCAATCCCATCATCAATATTAGCCGCATCGCTCGAGGTTATTTCATATAGAACCTTTTCTTCCTCTCGAGATATTTCGGACTTCAATTGATGGTATTCACAGATGGCATCAAAGTCTTTCTTGAGAAGTTTTTCAAGCTTATGTGGATCTTCTTTCTTTAAAATGATGGCTCTGATCTGATGAATATTAATGTATCTTTTCCATAAAGTGAGTTGTTGTGGGATTTTGTGAACCAATGAGATGAGATGATCAAGCCTTTTGTGATAGTTTTTATGATCAAGTTTACCAACAGGAATGTATTCATTCAAAGATCTGATAGTCTGACCAACCATAAACATATTGAGTCCCATCTTCTGCCAATAAAACCAATCTTGTAAATCGATTTTTCTGAAACCAGTTGGAAAATTATGAAGCCATGGATTTTCCTGAATCAGTGAAAGTGAATGCTCAAAATTTAGCCTGTTATCCACACGTTCTACAAGAACTTTGAATCCACGTTTGTTGCTTTTAAGGTCATTAGCAACGATTATTCGCTTTAGGAAAGTCTTTTCTTTTGAAAAGACGCTCCACCTAATCCAGCTAAAGGGATTTTTTCTTGCCCGCATAGCTGATTGAAGTACCTCTTGGAATCTACCTAATTGCTCAGATTTTAATGTACTTTCCAAACCAACACCACGAAAGCACGCCATCATAGTACGCTCAGTTTGCGAAAGCCAGTTTAGTTCTTTAGTTGGAGCATCAGCATGAAGCTGTTGGTAAACCTTAAATACAACGCCCTCCTTCAAACCCTCATAGAGTTCGATGAGCTCCGGGAGTTTGCTCGAAAGGTAGTTACCTATTTCAAAGTCAACAGGTTGCGAACAAAAGTTTTTAGAAGTATCAATCAGCATCTGATTAAACGCCGGCACTTCATGAAGTACATCCTTTATTTTTATTAGATCACTTGTCTGAAATTCTGCGAAGGAGGGACCCCTGGACCAGAAATGAGTTCTTTTTTCAAACTTATCAAAATAGGAAAGATAGGTTTTAAATTTTCTTATCGTCTCATCAAGGGTAGAAAAATGAAAGGCGCGGTACTCAAGATTCATACTGAAGCTCGGGAGATCTGGGCTACTTGTGAGATATAATTCCTTTGCTGATTTCCCACACTCTGATTCGTCAAAAAGAGCTTCTCTAAATTCTTGCAGTTCTTCTACGATTTGGTCTATTCTTCTGCTTGCTTGTAAAAAGCTTCGTTCTAATTGAATAGCATCCAGACTATTGTTTTTCTTTTCGTATACTTCTACTGATTCAATCTGTTGATCAATTTGTTCATAGATAGGTTTACGATCATTTTTGAAGTCATGCACCAATGCAACAAAATCATGCATTTCTTTTTCCTTCAACCGTTCATACACAACATCCAGTGCAGCTTTCTTCTGGCAGACCAGCAATACGTTTTTGCCACGGGCAATGAAATCACAAATGAGATTGCTTATAAGCTGAGATTTGCCTGTTCCAGGAGGTCCCTGAACCACCAATGAGTTTCCTTTCTTGATTTCTTTTAAGGCATGCTCTTGATATGCATCTAATGGAAAAGGTGTGAATGTGTTCTCTTCATTGACACGATCGAAAAGCGCAAGTTGATTTTCATTTTCTTGCTGCACTTTTTTAACAAAAAACTCTTCAAGATCAGTCTCCTTTTGATCCTCAAGAAGTTTGACATAATCAGGAACTAAATAGGATCCAGATTGTGGAAAAATTCCTAAAACAGCATGAGGAAATAATTTGAGTTTGCCGGTCTTTTCAATGCCTTCAAGCTGAGATTTTTTAAGATCGGGAAAACTCTTGAGCTCGTCTGCGAAGTTGTCTTGATTAAAGTGTATTTCTACTCCACTGTTTTTTAAAAGTTCGTAAAGCTGTGTTCGAAATACGGTAGCATCTCTGTCATAATCATCTATGACAGTCTCAATGAGCCCTTCATCTGATTGTGTGTCATTATAATATGCATATGCCAGTAAAAATGATTTGTTAAGTGTAATGTTGACATCTTCTCTTCTCGACAAATACCATTCATTACCCTCTTTCTCAATTGAGACAGGAAAAAACAGCAATGGACATCTTACTAAGGTCTCATCAGAGAATTTACCTTTTACAAATGGCCATCCAATGTATAAATCTTTAGCGCCCCTTTCTTCGAATATAAATTTTTCAATTCTCTTGATCTTTTTTAGACGTACACTGAGATCGTTTGTCGATTTATCTCGACTATCAATTTCTGAGCAAAGAGGAATCTTTTTTTGCTTCTCAATCAGGTTTTTTATGATTCCGAAACTGGCTTCATTTTCGGCATAGTCAAAGTCATGAACATCAATGAACTGATCCTTCAATAATCGAAGAAGTAACAATGATCGATTGTTGCCAGATAAATTACTTAGACGTCTTAGATATGACTTTAAAACTTTTTGCATGGATTATTCCAAATATGGTTTTAATCTCATGAAAGTACGCTCATCAAGGGCTTTTATTTTCAATAGGTCATCAGCTGAATTTATATCTCCATGTTCTTTTCTATAATTGACAATTACTTGAGCAAGATCATATGAAATGTATGGATGCCTTGCAAGATATTTTATTGAGTCATTATTGATATTTAATTGAACAACCGGAGCATCAATTTTAAAGGACCTGAGTATGTTTTTAATGACAGGTTCTTTCAACCCATACACTTCGTAAAGCTGGGTAGTGTCTGAAAACCCACCCAAAAGATCACGATATTTAATTATTCGTTCTGAAAATGTTGGCCCTATTCCTTTCACTTTTTGCAACTCACCTGCTGTTGCTGTATTAATATCAAGAACAATTGATTTCTTATTATCAATATTTTTTTTGATGTTATTCTTTTCAGGATACTGCTTTTTTATTTGAGTGTTATCAACAACTTTTTTTAACTCTGAAATATCCTCTTCATCATAAGTTTCCGGTTGCCGCACAGAATATGAGTTATGTACCTCATTTATCCATGCTATTGCGGAACTATCTGGTGTAATTACTAATTGATCTTTGAAATAGGAAATTCTAGTTTGAGTAGAAATTATCGCTAGTAATATGATAAATATCAGTACTATTGTTCCTTTTGCTTCTGTCTTTGTAAAGCCAAGGCCTCTGGAAATAGCTTTTATTATAAATTTCAACATTATTTAAAATGATTCTAAATAAGAATTGCTTGATTTTTATCAGGGCCAATATACCAAACCCACTGTTATTTTTGCATTCCTAATTGATTGAGATGGAAGGATTTAAGGCTTTAGGACTATCATATAAGAATGCACCGATTCATGTTCGAGAGCAGTTAGCTTTTAATGAATTGGAGGCAAGCCAGTTTCTTACAAAACTTAAGGAGGTTTTCAATATTGATGAAGCCCTCCTGGTATCAACTTGTAACAGAACTGAATTATACTATACATCCGAAACTGATGTAACAAAGGGTCTGATCGGTCTTATTTCAACGTTCAAGTCTCTTACAAAAGATCTTTTACTGCAGTATCTTAATGGTTATGATTCACAGGAGGCTGCTAAACATCTATTCAGAGTTTCGTTAGGTTTAGAATCTCAGGTATTAGGAGACATACAAATTAGCAATCAAGTAAAGAGGGCTTATCAGAAAAGTGCAGACCTTAATCTTGCAGGACCTCATCTCCACCGCTTAATGCATACCATCTTTTTTGCTAACAAAAGGGTGGTACAGGAAACTAGACTTCAGGATGGAACGGCTTCTGTAGCTTCTGTAGCTGTGGATTTAATTGGAGGGTTTATCCAAAAGATAGAATCTCCAAGAATAGCTTTGATCGGATTAGGTGAGATTGGTCAAAATGTGCTTGAAAATTTAAACTCTGATGATGCTTCTATCACGCTTGTTAATCGCACAAGATCGAAAGCAGTAAAGCTTGCTGAAGGGAAGGACATATTAGTTAGTGATTTTGAAAACCTGGATCAGGTGATTGCATCGAATGATGTAATCATTTCAGCAGTGTCCACAAAAACACCTATAATCTCTTCTTCAAGCCTTAAGTCTGGTGTAATTCATAAATTAATGATCGACTTATCTGTACCTCGGAGCATGGATGATGATCTTGAAAATGTTCCGGGAATCTCTCTTTATAATGTGGATCAACTTACTGAAAAAACATTAAAAGCCAGAAAGACGAGAGAAAAGGCGATTCCCGATGCTGAAAGAATTATAGTAGAAGAACTAAGCAGTTTTAACAAGTGGAAGACCGAAATGGAGGTATCTCCAACGATTCAAAAGTTAAAGAATGCTTTAGATCAAATAAGGAGAGAGGAATTAGCAAGACATAAAAAATTATCAGAAAATGAAATGGAGCTGCTCGAGGTTGTAACTAAGAGCATGATCCAAAAAGTTATTAAGCTGCCGGTATTACAACTTAAGGCGGCATGCAAGCGAGGAGATGCGGAAACTTTGGTTGGGGTGCTTAATGACTTATTTAACCTTGAATCCGCTGAAATAGAAAAAAAATAGACCCACTTTATATTTGTTGTGGGGCATATGCGGAATCTCATATCAATTTTATGTGTATTAATCAGTTCGGCTATTGTAGCTGATGATTTCACCGTCTTTGAGAAAGATGGCTATTTTGGCATTAAAGACCAGACGGGCAATGTTACTGTTCCAGCAGTGTATGAAAAGCTAGGATGGTCTGATGGATCCAATCGGGTAATAAATGGTGTAATAGGTTTTAGAAGAAACAATCTTTGGGGACTAATAACCGCAAGAAATAAACCTCTAACCGGGCAGAAATTTTACACGATTCAGCCATTCGATAATTCTTATATAAAAGCTTCGATAAAAGGGAAATTCAGCAATCATTTGTTTCACGGAGTTCTTGATTCCAAAGGCAATACAGTTATTAGTTTCAATTACTTCACCATTGAGTCAATTGGTGCAAATTGGCTGGTAAGTGATTTTGATGGAAAGAACAGATATTTTGGTATTGTTTCATTTCAAAACGAACTCATTGTTCCTACAAAATATCATTCCATAACAGAACTTAATCGGTTCTTTGTAGCACGAAAACAAAATGGAAAAATAGATTTATTTGGGATTCAGGGGAACACCCTGGAACTTGGTTTGGATTCATTGAAATTCAACCAAGGCTACCTTGTATACCGAGATGGATACGCAGGATTTTTGTCTACTTCGGGGGACCTAATTCATGATTTTAGTTACAAAACTATTAATCTGGATAATAATGAAATTAAACCTATTCCCTTCCCAAAGTGGACCATTTACAAAAATAGGACCGAGATAATGAAATGGGAATGTGATTCCCTTACAGCCAGTTCTAATAAACTTTTGATAGCCTATTTGAATGGAGCACAACATTTACTTTTAAAAAATAATACCGTACTTGATTCTCGTGATTTGATCCTTAGAGATTTTCAAAACAATCAAATGGTAGTTCAGAATAGCAAAACCAGGAAATGGTCAATCTTGGATAAGACTGGTTCTGCCATCCTTTCTAATTATGATTCGCTTTTCTTTCATAATCACACATACGCTGCTTTAGATAAAAAGGGATGGTGGATATTCGATTCAACAGGTCACCGACAAACTCGATTCTCACTGCAAGAATTAAAAAGGGGTGTAAATGATCAATACATTGCCAAAAGGAATAACCAATGGGGTATTCTAGATCTTGAAAAAGACGAGTTGAGCGTTTTCAAATATGATCTAATAACAAGCGCAAACGACTTTTATTTGGTCGATTATCTCAATATGACGGGACTAATGGAGCAAGACGGCAAGTGGCTAATTAGGCCGGAATATCATGAGATCAAATTGTTCAATGATCTTTTCGTTGGAAGAAAGGGTGAAGGATATACCTACTTTAATCAATCTAAACCTTTATTTAAGTCTACGTATATCCCAATTAAGGATTTAGGATCTAATCTTCTCATAAAAAGTGATCACGGTTACGGCCTTCTAAACCAATATGGAGAACTATTAGTGATTCCTATTTACAATGAAATTAGGATGATCGATGACTATTATGAATTATCAAGGAATGGAATTTCTACTCTTATCACGATCACAGGAAATACCATTATTGATCAAAGTGACAACTACCAACAAGTTTTTGAATTTGGTGAAAAATATTTTGTTGTGATGAAAGAAAGTAGGTGGGGGTTTGTCGATGAAGAAGGAAGATTAAGAATTAGTAACAGATACGATAGTGCCAGAATGTATCAAAATGGGTTGGCTCCAATAAAATTGAGAGAAAAATGGGGGTTCATTGATAAAAATGAGACAATAGTTGTGCAACCCTACTACGATGAAGTTTACCCCCACCAAAATGGTATAGCGATTGTCAGAGTAGGAAAAAAGTTTGGTTTGATTGATTTGGAAGGCGAGGAAGTCGTAGAGCTAAATTGGCGTTCTATTTACCGATTAGAAACAGGTAACTATATTGTGGAAAATATTGAAGGTAAGTTTGGACTGTTGGATAAGTCTGGCAGGTTTATATTGAGGCCTTCATTTGAATATTTAGAAGATTTTGGAGATCAAATTTTGGTCTTTAAAAATGGATTTTGGGGAATTCTGGATTATTCTGGAAGACCTATTTTTAAGATTAACCATAAAGAAATCAAGGTGTTAGGAGATCTCACCATGATTAAAATCTAATTCTTGATTCTTTATATCAACGTATGGCAACCAGCATTGCAGTAACTATGGATTTTAACCAATTATTGGAATCCGTCAATCAGAATATTAGCGAAGCAGTATTCAGGAGTGATAAAGACGGATTGATTTATGTTAATAATGCTTTCATGAAGATGTTTGGCTATTCCTCGGATGAGGAGCTAAGGCAACTTTCAATAGCAAGCATGTACAAAGACCCACGTGATCGTACTCGCTTGATTAATAAGCTGAGTGCAGACCATTCATATGAAAATGAGGAAGTTACTTTCTTAAGAAGAGATAAATCTGAGTTTGTAGGGTTAGTAAGCACGATTATGCATAAGGGGGAAAGTGGGGAAACCTATTGGGATGGAGCGATCAGAGATGTGACGCGAGAGAGAGACTTTCTCAATAAAATCAGGTCAAGAGAGCAATTGCTTGAAAGCATCAATAAAAATATAAATGAAGCCATATACAGAAGTGAGAGCAGTAATGGCATCATTTACGTCAATGAAGAATTTATCAGGATGTTTGGCTATGATTCTGAGCAGGAAATCATGGAAATGGATCCTATGGATCTATACAAAAACCCATCTCAAAGAGCTGAAATTGGGGATGAAGTTCTTAGTAAAGGATCAATAGAAAACAAAGAGGTAGAGTTTCGACGTAAAGACGGAAGTACTTTTTGGGGCTATTTGAATTCTATTAAAGTAAAAGGGGTCGACGGAAAAGTTTATTTTGATGGAGCTGTAAGAAATATTACACGAGAGAAAGAGGCGGAGCAAGCCCTTATGAAGTATGCTGAAATGCAGCGTATTCTAATAAATCTATCCACAAAATATATTGATCTGCCCCTTGAAGAAGTCGAGCAGGCAATCAATGACTCATTGAGAGAACTTGGAATATTTGTAGGTGCAGATAGGTCCTACGTTTTTGATTTCAATCTTGAACAAGGCATTTGTAGCAATACGTTCGAATGGTGTGCCAATGGAATAAGTCCAGAAATTCAGAACAATCAGAATTTACCCCTTGAAATTATGCCAGAGCTCGTAAGCGCTCATCTTAAAGGTGTTCCCATGATTGTAAGTGATGTAAAAGAGGTTGAGAAGGAGGATTTTAAAAATTTATTGACAGACCAAGGCATAAAAAGTCTGATTACAATGCCAATGATTCACAACAAAGAATGTGTTGGATTCGTCGGATTTGACTGGGTCAGCAAGCTTCATTCTGCAAGTGAAAAGGAAGTTATCCTTCTTGAGCTTTTTTCAGAAATGTTGGTTAACATCAGAATCAGATCACAAAATGAGCGTGAACTGCGTAAACTATTCGACAAGACCATTGAGCAAAATCAACGATTAAAGGATTTTTCATATATCACATCTCATAATTTCAGATCTTCTGTTGCCAATCTTGTAGGATTACTTTCAGTAATTGAAGATGATCCTGGCAATAAAGAATATTTTGATATGCTGAAATCTACCGCACTCAAGTTGAACTTAGCAATTGATGCTATTAATGATCTTCTAAATTTTGAAAAAGACATATCTACTCTTGAAAAGGAAGAAATTAATCTTCGAGGAGTGATCGAAGATATCATTCTGTTGAATAGAAAATCAGCAACTGATAAGAACATAGAATTTGAGGTTGACATTGCTAAAAACCTGACACTCCGCATCTTACCAGCTTATCTTCAGAGCATTTTACACAATTTGATAACTAATGCAATGAAGTATGGAGTGACTGAGGATCAACGAAAAATTAAAATTTGTGCAAAAAAAGAATCAAAAGGAGTACTTTTATCGGTAGCAGACCAAGGAAGGGGTATCGATTTGAAGAGATACAAAGGTAAAATGTTTCAGCTTGGGTCTAGGTTCCATGCAGATGAAGAAAGTGGACATGGAATGGGACTTTACATGACCAAACAGCAGGTAGAAGCTATAGGAGCTCGTATTGAGGTCGAAAGTGAACTAAACAAAGGCACAATATTTAAGGTATATTTTTAATGCATAGTGCAAACAAAATATTACTAGTAGATGATGATCCAATATTCTTGACCTTAGCTGAGCTCGCAATTAAAAAAGAGCATGCTACTGTAGAGATTTTTAAAGCAATGAATGGAGAAGAAGCTATTAAATTTCTGCAAAAGCAAGCAGTAGATATAATCTTCCTAGACTTAAATATGCCTGTGATGAATGGTTGGGAGTTTTTAGAAGCCTTCCCGACAGTTGAAAAAAACGGAAAGCGTATTTACGTATTGACTTCCTCCATAGATCCCTCTGATCAAAGAAAGGCCGATGATAACCCGTTTGTTACATCTATGCTTGAAAAGCCCCTCGACCGATCAAAAATTGCTCAAACGCTAGCATCCTAATCTGGGAACAATTCCAATTGACTTGGTAAAAGCTGAAAACTCATTCTGTGATGAGGGGTACTCCCATTTTCTTTAATTCCATCGCGATGGGCTCTGGTAGGGTATCCTACATTAGTTTCCCATCCATAGCCAGGAAAGTCAATGGCTAGTTGACGCATCAGGTCATCTCGATAGGTTTTTGCTAAAATTGATGCAGCTGCGATTGATAAGAATTTGCCATCACCTTTAATGATACATTCATGAGGTATTTCATTGAAAGGTTTGAATCTGTTACCGTCGATTAACAATAACTCTGGGGTTATTCTTAGCTGTTCAATTGCTCTGTGCATGGCCAGATAGCTTGCATTAAGGATATTGATTTCATCAATTTCTCCAGGTGACGCAACACCAACACTCCATGCCAAGGAGCCTTTTATTATATCCTTTTTTACTTCAAGTCGCTGCTTTTCACTTAGTTGTTTAGAGTCATTGAGTACTTCATGTGAAAAGTCTTTTGGAAGGATGACAGCAGCGGCGACCACAGGACCAGCCAAGCAACCTCTACCTGCCTCATCACAACCGGCTTCAATTTTCTCTTCTTGAAAGAATGACTCAAGCATTTTTCAAAATTATATAACCAACACTTTAAATAAGATGAGGGACCACTTAAATAAAAATGTTATCAAAATGAAGCCTAATGAAAATTTTTGCGTCTTCTAAAAAGTCACTACTCAAAATGCGTTACTAATGATTAAAATACTTTGCAGTATTACAGGGATACTATGGCTCCTTTCAGCTTACTCACAGTCACTTACACAAACAATTAAAGGCCAAGTCACAGATGAACAGTCTGGAGCACCAGTAATTGGTGCAACTGTTCTCATTCTAGAGAGCGACCCTCCAATGGGCGGCATTACCGATGCAGAAGGATTCTTTAAAATTGAAAATGTTCCGATTGGCAGACAATCAATAGGAATTTCATACCTAGGATATGAGCCCATCACTATTCCAAATGTTCTAGTGGGAGCTGGTAAGGAGGTTGTTGTTAATGGTAAGCTTAGAGAATCGTTGGAGCAACTTGATGAAGTAGTTGTTACAATCTCAGAGCAACAAAAAGGTCAACCTAAAAATGAACTGGCAACCGTTTCAGCTATTTCGCTTGGAATGGATGAAATAAGTCGATTTCCCGCTACTTTTAATGATCCTGCACGTGCAGCATTGATGTATGCAGGAGTTCAGACTGGAGGAGATGATTTACTAAATGAAATTGTAATTAGAGGCAACTCTCCGAAAGGTATTTTATGGCGCCTGGAAGGCGTGGAAATCCCAAATCCAAATCATTTCACGTCTATTGGATCATCCGCAGGTGGGATTAGCATGCTTAGTAACAATATGCTGGCCAATTCAGACTTCTTTACAGGAGCCTTCCCATCACAATATGGAAATGCAACCTCCGGAATTTTTGATCTTCAGCTTAGGCAGGGAAATTTCGAGAGACATGAGCATACTGTACAGCTTGGATTGTTGGGAGTAGCAGCAGCTTCAGAAGGGCCAATGGCAGGAAATAGTAGAGCTTCCTACCTTTTCAATTACAGGTATTCAACATTAGCAATGCTGACCCAATTAGGTCTTGAGATTCTTGGGGAGCAGGAGGAAATCAACTTTCAGGATCTCTCTTTTAAAATAAAGGTACCAAGTAAGAAAATAGGTACCTTTTCTTTTTGGGGATTGGGAGGAAAGAATTCATATCGATTTTTGCCTGACTTAACAAATGGAGACTGGGAAAATGATCGTGAAGATCAAACCACAGCTGTAGCCGGGATGACTAATGTGATTTATGTTTCTGATGATTCATTTTTTGAAACCATCGTTTCTACTTCATACAATCTGATTACTAATAAGTACGATTCATTGGAACAACTGACCTACGAGGAGCAGGATTTTGTAGAATCGCAACTTCGTTTTTCTACGTTTTACAATCATAAGCTTTCGGCGCGTCATACACTCAGGTTTGGTGCAATTCTTAGTAGACTATCATATGATCTGACAAATACTTATTGGGATAGAGAAAACGAAGTATACATGACTCCTCTTGATGAAAAAGATCATGCTGGATTCTATCAAGCTTTTGGAAATTGGCAAATACGAACAAGTGATCAGTTCACCTTAAACACTGGATTGCATTTTTCTCATTTTGCTTTGAATGGTAAATCTTACGTGGAACCAAGATTGGGATTTAAATGGGATAGAGGAACACACACATTTTCAGGTGGCTTAGGTATGCATAGTAGGATGGAGACAGTGGCGCTCTATACTGCACGACAGATCACAAGTGATGGAAGGATCGTTCAAAACAACAAAGACCTTGGCTTCACTCAAGCCTTACACGCTGCAATAGGCTATGAAAAAATGCTGAAACCTAAGCTGAGATTCAAATCAGAGATATATTATCAATACTTGTTCAATGTACCTGTCTGGCCAAATGATACAACATCTAATCATAGACTTCTTACGTTTTCTGCTTTGAATACATTTGATGGGTATACTCCAGATGAACTTGCAAATGATGGCACAGGCAAAAATTACGGACTTGAATTTACGTTGGAACAATTTTTATCCAACGGATTTTATATGCTAACTACCACATCGCTTTATCGGTCACTTTACACAGGTTCAGATGGAATAGAAAGAAGCACTCAATTTGATGGAGGATATATTTTCAATTTCCTGGCTGGCAAGGAATATAAAGTTGGCAGGAATGGAAATAATTCAATAGGAATAAATGGTAAACTGATTTTTGCCGGTGGAAAGAGACAGGCTCCAATTAATGTCTCTGCCTCTATTAATGAAGGTAATACGGTATATCGATATGAGGATAATTATGGGCTTAAACTAAACGGATATTTTAGAATGGATTTTGGAATTAGCTACAGGAAAAATAAGAAAAGAACCACCTCTGTGATATCCTTAGATATTCAAAATTTAACTCAACGGGAAAATGAATTTTTTAGATATTATAATATAAGAGGAGGTGGAATTGAATCAGAAGCTCAAATCAGTTTTTTTCCAAATCTTAGTTATCGAATAGAATTTTAAACATCTGAATTGTAAGCATGGTTACATTGTTGATATATACAGCATCTGTTTGATGTGATGTATCGTACATTCTATAAAAATTCACTGATATGAAATATTTTGTACTAATAGCAAGCTTCATTTTATTAAGCTGTCAAACCCAAGGGAATGAGAGTAATAAATCACCCAAAGACGTTTCAGAAATTAATTATCAAGCATTGGATACCGCCACATTTGCTGGCGGCTGTTTTTGGTGTGTTGAGGCTTCTTTCGAGCAGATACAAGGAGTTATAGAGGCTGTTTCAGGATACGCTGGTGGGAAAAAGTCGACTGCAGACTATCGATTAGTTAGTTCAGGTAGAACAGATCATGCAGAAGCAGTGCAGGTTTATTATGATCCTTCAGTGATCGATTATGAAACTCTCTTAGAGATTTTCTTCACGGCTCATGACCCTACTCAATTAAATAGGCAAGGTCCTGATGTTGGGACTCAGTATCGATCTGAGATTTTCTATCACGATGAGGAACAAATGAAGCTCGCCGAAGTAAAGATGAATGAGCTTGCTTCTGAGTTTACCGATCCTATCGTTACTAAATTAAGCAAGCTAGAAGGCTTTTATAGGGCAGAGGAGTATCATCAGGATTACGAAGAAAAAAATCCTAACAATGGCTATATCGTGAATGTATCCCGTCCTAAAATCGAGAAAGTAGCCAAGAAGTTTAAGGATCTATTGAAATCAAATTAACCTTTTTTTGTGTCTTTTGAAGGGCTGTGGATTTATCTAAAAAAGTCCTCAATCGCATCTACGGCGCACTTCTTACGTTCTCCTTCAATACCTGAAACAATGGAAAAAGGAAGGTCATGTTCTATTAGATAGTTTTTGTAGATATCAAAGAAATGTTTGCGCATATTTGGGTGCTCTCGTTGTGGATCTGGTATCCAGGGGATATCAATATTATTCAGCAAGTAAAAATCGTATGTTCGAGAATTGAGTTGCTCTTCAATCCATTCATCTGTACTTCCAAATCTGTGATCACTCCATATTTTGATCACAATCAAGTTTGTATCACATATCAAATATTGATTGGCATAAGTGGCTTTTTCATCTTCCCACGATAGTTGACCTTCAGCAATCGCTTTAAGATCGTGTTGTTCATAATCTCGATCTAACCGATCAAGATAGAAACGTGCATATTCTGGTACCCATTCTGTGTCATAATGTCTAGCAAGATGTTGACAAAGCTCACTTTTACCTGTGGATTCCGGTCCAAGAATGGCTATTCTCTTAATCATTTTCAGCTGTTAACTCACCCCTGAAATTTTGGAGAAATTTCTTCCCCTCTCTTTCAAGAGAGGGGTTAGGGGAGAGTTCTTTTTCTAATCTGTCAGACACTTTATCCCAGTTTTTAAGGACATCTTCATTTGAAAATCGAACAATTGAATAGCCCATACTTTTCAAAATATCTTCACGAATTCTATCATATTGGACTTGAAGTTTATGGATGTTTCCATCTAACTCTATAATGAGTTTCTTTTCGAAGCAAAAAAAATCTGCTATGAAATAAGATCTACTTTCATGTTCAATTATATACTGTCTATTGATTTTGCAGTTTAAAAACTTACGATTCCTTTTTTTTGCCCAAAAGTAAGCCTCAGCTTCAGTTTGATTCTTTCTCAGTTCTCTAGCAAACGCTTTGATTTTGCTATAATTCATTCTCACCCATTAATAATTTTCTCTTCCACGATAACCATCCAAGTACGGCGATATAGGTAAAGACCATGAATTGAAAGCTTGTAAATGGCAGACCTTTGTATATGTATAGAGGTATAGCAATTAAATCACATGCAATCCAGAAAAGCCAGTGCTCAATCTTTTTCAATGCCATTAAATACATTGCTGTGATCGCCAATCCAGTCGTAATTGAATCCAAGAGTGGGACATTACTGTCAGTAAATTTTATCAGCAAGATGTATATAAAGATCGTTGCAAAAATGAAGGTGGATATATTAATGATATGCCCCCATCCGGAACTTCTGGTAATAGGGATTTGACTTTTCCCTATATCTTTTGTGTTTTTCCAGTTCCACCAACCATATACACTCATTAAGAAATAGTAAGCATTAATCCCGGTTTCAGCATAAAGTCCATATTCATAAGTCAGATAAATGAATATAAGCACGCTAACTATCCCAAAAGGATAAACCAGAATTTTTTCCTGCTTGCTAAACCAAACACTCAAAATGCCACTTGTAACAGCAATAAACTCGAGCCAGGTTGTCTCAAGCAATTGATCATAAAATGAACTCCATATCTCCATAATATTGATATTATAAAAGGAATGTTTGCACAAATCAACAATTTGTCACTGACTTGGCTCAATAAGTAGAATAAGCCATGCTTATCCGTTTTGTAAAAATATGTCTTGTCATAGTACTTATTCTAAGTATCCGACATAATTTTGCACGGCAAATAATCATTCCAGTTCAGTATTATTTGCCATGACGACAAACGAAAAATTCATCTTTGAAGCACTTACCTACGATGATGTGCTTCTTCTCCCTGGTTATTCAGAAGTTCTTCCACGAGACACAGACACATCAGCTCAGATTACTCGAAATATTCGATTGAATATTCCATTAGTTTCTGCTGCTATGGATACCGTTACTGAAGCTAAGCTGGCAATCGCCATGGCATTAGAAGGTGGGATTGGTATTATCCATAAAAACATGACCATCGATCAGCAAGCCATTCAGGTTCGAAAGGTAAAGCGATCTCAAAGTGGAATGATACTCGATCCAATCACACTTCATGTGGATGCAACCGTGAGTGATGCCGAGGCAATCATGAAGGAAAATAAAATTGGAGGTATACCTGTCGTTGATAAAGATGATAAGCTCATTGGCATTGTAACTAACAGAGATTTACGCTTTGAAAAGAAGCCAAAAAAGCCGGTGAAGGACATCATGACGAAAGATAATCTGATCACAGCAACTGCAGAGGTAGGACTGAATGAAGCTGAGGCAATCCTTCAGGAATACAAGATTGAGAAACTTCCTATTGTCGATAAAAATGGGAAGCTGACCGGCTTGATTACCTATAAGGATATTCTTAAAAACAAGGATCGTCCGAATGCTTGTAAAGATGAATATGGTCGATTAAGAGTGGGTGCGGCAGTGGGGGTAACACCAGATATAGAGGATAGAATTGCAGCATTAGTTAAGGCCGGTGTTGATTTGGTGTCAATTGATACGGCGCATGGTCATTCAAAAGGAGTGATCGAGATGGCAAAAAGAATTAAAAAGGCATTTCCTGATCTGGAAACAATTGTAGGAAATATAGCTACAGCCGAAGCAGCTAAAGCATTGGTAGAAGCAGGTGCAGATGCAGTAAAAGTTGGAGTGGGGCCAGGAAGTATTTGTACCACACGAGTAATTGCAGGTGTAGGTGTTCCACAGCTTTCAGCAGTTTATGAATCATCTCAGGCAATTAAAGGTTCCGGCGTTCCAATCGTAGCAGATGGAGGCATCAGATTCTCTGGTGATGTTGTGAAAGCATTAGCTGGAGGAGGAAATACGGTTATGATAGGTTCACTACTTGCAGGTACAGAAGAAGCACCAGGTGAAGTGATTCTTTATGAGGGAAGGAAATTCAAATCATACCGAGGCATGGGCTCAGTGGAGGCCATGGAAGAAGGATCAAAAGATCGTTACTTCCAGGATGCTGAAGATGATATCAAAAAGTTAGTTCCTGAAGGAATTGTTGGTCGCGTACCATTCAAAGGATCTGTTCAGGAAGTACTCTATCAAATGGTTGGAGGACTAAGGGCAGGTATGGGATACTGTGGCGCAGGAACAATCGAAGATTTACACAAAGCAAAATTTGTAAAAATTTCAGCTGCCGGTTATGCCGAGAGCCATCCGCATGATATTCATATCACACGAGAAGCACCGAATTATAGTAGGAAGTGATTTAGATTTTAAGATATTAGACTTTAGACTTAACCTGTCTAAAGTCTTCTTTCTAATGACTCAGTAAAGCCACCTCAGTCTCGCCACCCTTTGTTAAATCCCCAATCTTGACTTTGATTTCAGCATCGAGTGGGAGGAAGAGATCTACACGGCTACCAAAGCGAATGAAGCCAACAGAGGTACCCTGTTCCACTGCATCTCCTACTTTCGGGTAGAAGGCTATTCTGCGTGCCACTGCCCCTGCAATTTGACGCATTAAGAGATTTACCCCAGATTCTGTTTTAAAGCCTACTGAGGTACGTTCATTGTCTGTACTCGATTTCGGATGCCAGGCTACTAAGAACTTGCCTGGATGATATTGGAAGAAGTCTATTTTTCCTTTAACCGGACTTCTGTTTACGTGAACATTCAATGGGGACATGAAGATAGAAACCTGAATGCGATCATCCTTATGATATTCTCCTTCATATACTCGTTCGATAACTACTACTTTTCCTTCCGCCGGAGCATAAACAACTCCTTCTTTTGGTGGTGTAATCACCTTCGGGTCTCTAAAGAATCGAATGACAAGGATCATAAAGATGATTGCTGCAATCCCCAAGATCAATTGGATGATGAATATTGGAATCAACCAATAAAGCAATGCATACAGGCCTCCTGTTAGCACTGCCATCAAAGGGATCATTTTTATGCCTTCCTTGTGTAGTCTCATTCGTTTTGACACCCTAAGTATCCCCTCAATGGGATATTCCCTCTTTTGAAAGGGGTTAGGGGATGTTTTTTATTTTTTCAAATAAATTTAGAAACCGCCTCGATATTTGTAAGTCTTAGCCACCTTATCTATAGCTACAATGTATGCAGCAATACGCATGCTTACATTATAGTCCTGAGAAGTTTTATATACTTTATCGAAAGCTGTTTTCATGATTCGGTCTGAACGCCTGCTTACACGCTCTCTGGTCCAACCATAACCCAACCGATTCTGTACCCATTCGAAATACGAGACAGTTACACCACCAGCGTTGGCCAAGATGTCAGGCACAGCTAATATGCCTTTTTCATTCAGAATAGCGTCTGCTCTAGCTGAGGTTGGACCATTTGCTCCCTCGACGATCATTTTAGCTTTGATCTTGTCTGCATTCTTTTGAGTGATTACATCCTCAATAGCAGCAGGAACTAATACATCTACTTCAAGTAGAAGCAATTCTTCAGGATCAATTTTTTCTGCACCAGAAAAACCTTCTAGGCTGCCATTATTGGCGTTTCGGTATTCCATTGCTTTTTTGATATTGATTCCCTCAGCATTGTGATATGCACCGGATAAATCACTAATTGCAACAATGTTGACTCCTCTTTCTTCCAGAAGTTGAGCCGCCCATGATCCTACATTACCGAAACCTTGAATGGCACAAGTTGCTTTGAATGGATTGATTTTTTGTTTTTCCATCGCTGCGAGCGCAGAAATCATCACACCCCGACCAGTAGCTTCTTCTCTTCCTAATGATCCACCAAGTACAAGCGGTTTACCTGTCACCACTGAGTTTACAGTCATTCCTTGATTTCTTGAATACTGGTCCATCATCCATGCCATTTCACGAGGGCCGGTACCCATATCGGGAGCGGGAATATCTCTGTCTTTTCCAAAGACGTCATGCATTGCTTGAGTGAATGCACGTGTTAAGCGCTCAACCTCTCCGGCAGACATTTCACGAGGATTACATTTGATTCCACCTTTTGCCCCACCGTATGGGATGTCTACCACAGCACATTTCCACGTCATCCATGCAGCTAATGCTTTCACCTCATCGATATTCACATCCATATCGTATCTCACACCACCTTTTGATGGTCCAAGAATGGTCGAGTGAATTACACGATATCCTTCAAATACTTTGATTGAACCATTATCCATTGTTACTGGAAGTGATACAATCACCTGCTTAGCAGGTGTTTTCAAAACATCATATATCTCTTGTTCCAAACCAAGATGTTCTGCGGCGATTTGGAAGCGAGACATCATCGATTCAAACGGATTGTCTCTGTCTTTAATTGGTGCGGGTTCTATATATCCCATAGGAATAGAATAAAATGGGGTTGTTGTTAATTCAGCGCAAAACTAAAGGGAATTCCGATTCTCTTTAGAATAATTTTAAGAAAACTACAACGAATGGTACAGCTATTAAAAAACTGTCAAATCGATCTAAAAATCCACCATGTCCAGGAATGATGGTTCCGGAATCTTTTATCTGAATGGAGCGCTTAAAATGCGACTCAACAAGATCGCCATAAGTTCCTGCAATCACTACAATAATGGATACGCTGATCCATTCTATGGAATTTAAACCTTCGAAATAGAAACCGATTACTATGGCAGTCAATGCTGCTGTAATGGCTCCTCCAATACTGCCCTCCCAGGATTTGTTTGGTGAGATCCGTTCAAACAACTTTCTTCTGCCGAACAAGATGCCAGAAAAGTATGCCCCAACATCATTAGCCCATGTAAGAAATAGTAATCCTAAAATGATTTCATATGAGTATTCTCCACTGTAGAATACGAGAATGTTTATCAAAGCAAATGGAACTGCTACATAAAGAATGCCCAGATAAAATAGCGCAATATTGATGAATGGGTGGACGTCACTTTTTTTGTAGAGCTTTATGAGAAAGACAAATGATGCCAATGGGAACAAAGCCATGTAATATTTGGGAGGCAGTAAATCCGCCTCAATCAAGAAAGTAAAAACGAATAAAAGTCCTCCAATCCCTACACCCAAAAGTCGTATTGGGACAAAACTCTGTAGCCTCATTAATCGGTAAAATTCCCACATGGTCATACAGGAAATGAACAGAAAAACTGCGAAAAAACCCCATTCGCTCCACAGCAAAGAGAGGATAATTATCATTCCGCCGATGACAGCTGAAAACAAACGAGGTGCGAGATCCGGATATTTACTCAAACTTTATTTCTTCTTTAATGATCTTAATTGCCCGGATCACATGATCAGGGGACACAAATATTTCAAAATTTCCAAAACCATGCTGTGAAACTTGCTTGTTGATTTTAACAGGAGACATGCCTTTGTCTTCTAAAACAGCTAAAACAATATCAGCTCGGTGCTCCTGATTATCGGAATATACCGTTTGCCAATCACGCATGGTTAAATTTTTTGTAGAATGTTCTCATTAGGAAAAAGCAGATAACTCCAAAGATGAGAACTGCTGGCCAGGGTGCGGACTCTTCCATTTTTTCAGGACTTACCTCAATTACCTCCATTTGAGCCAGGTATAGAGCAATAAGAGCAAACCCATTATTGATCAGATGACCAATCATGGCTATACTCAACTTACCACTCCAATGATAAAGATATCCGAAAAGGACGCCAAGGAGCATACGTGGCATTACTCCAAAAAACTGCATGTGGATTGTAGCGAAAATGAAACCGGTAACCCAAATGGCTATATGATGATTTGAGAATGCTCGAACAAACATGTTTTGAATCAAACCTCTGAAAAGTAATTCCTCACCTATTGCAGGTATTATTGCAACAACTACCAATGCGAGAATAAAGTGGGTTGGTGAAGTAAAATTGGTTAAATGTTCAGTAAGAACTTTAAGTTGCTTTTCTGATCTTTCAGCCCACTCTGCAAAATCAGAATTACCAAAGTCCAGACTCATATTCCATTCACCAATGGCGCTATTTACCACCATAAAGCTGATGGAAATTAGAACGGTTAGTCCTACTGCAGACCATGAGACTTTTGGGAAAAACTCTAAGAATGGTATTTTGAGTGCAATGGCAATGAAAATTGCCGGAACACCAATAAATAGAATTGTTGATGCTACACCCTGAACAGCTAGTAGAAATGTAGGATTTATATCTAAAATCATAGAAGTATCCACCTCACCATCATTTCCTAACATCATGACAATAGAAATGTAGGCAGTCAGCCCCAATCCAAAGGCCCATGCGCGTGCTCTTTGTTTATCTTCTTCGTTATTTCTTAGAATGTCCTGCATATGGCTAACTTTGCCGACAAATATAACCGTTCACAATGGTTAAAATCAGTGACATAGAAATTGGAGAGTTTCCATTGCTTCTTGCACCAATGGAAGACGTTAGCGATCCACCATTCCGTGCTGTTTGTAAGCAAAATGGAGCGGATTTGATGTATACAGAATTTATTTCTTCTGAAGGCCTGATACGGCATGCAGAAAAAAGTGTGCAGAAATTAGATATCTACGATTATGAGCGTCCAATAGGGATTCAAATTTTTGGAGATAAGATTGAGTCTATGCGTGAAGCAGCTTCTATTGCCGAGGAAGCCAATCCAGAAATCATTGATATAAACTATGGTTGCCCTGTTAAGAAAGTAGCCTGCAAAGGTGCCGGAGCAGGAATCTTGCTTGACTTACCGAAGATGCAGGAAATGACAGCAGAGATCGTTAAACGCGTAAATAAGCCTGTTACAGTTAAAACTCGTTTAGGATGGGATGAATCAACCATTAAGATCAAAGAAGTGGCACATAGGCTACAGGATGTAGGAATCCATGCTCTTAGTATTCATGGACGGACCAGAAAGCAGATGTACAAAGGGGAAGCCGACTGGGAACCTATCGCTGAAGTAAAAAATGATCCTGGAATTCATATCCCAATTTTTGGAAACGGAGATATTGATTCGCCAGAAAAAGCTCTGGTGTATAAAAACAAATATGGAGTAGATGGAATCATGATTGGACGTGCAGCAATCGGATATCCATGGATTTTCAATGAGATCAAACATTTCATGAAGACCGGTGAGAAACTAGACCCACCTACATTGGAAGAACGGGTAAAAGTTGCTGTTGAGCACCTAGATTTTTCAATGGATTGGAAAGGAGAGCGACAAGGGCTCTTTGAAATGAGAAGACATTATACCAATTATTTCAGAGGGATTAGAAATTTCAAACCTACTCGAACCATACTGGTTGAATCAGAATCATATCAGGAAGTGAAGGAGACATTATTGCAAATTCCAGAACTTTTTGAAGAGGTTGTTGCTTATTAAAAGGCCACTAAAATTCATCTTTAACCTTCCCATAAAACATGCAAAAATCATCGCTATTAGCCTGGGTGCTTTTATTTGTCTTAGCATTCATATGGGGAAGTTCATTTATACTTATTAAAAAAGGTTTGATCGGTCTCACCCCGGAAGAGGTTGGATCCTTGAGGATTGTTGCGGCTTCAATATTTCTTCTTCCTTCTGCAATCAAGCGGTTTAAGTATGTAGAAAAGAAGAGAATAGTGTACCTGATTTCTGTAGGTTTCCTTGGAAGTTTGATACCAGCATTTTTATTTGCTATTGCTCAGACTCAGATTGCTAGTGCAGTAACTGGAGTTCTTAATGGTCTTGTGCCGATTTTCACAATTCTGATTGCTTTGTTTGTCTTTAGACAAAAACAAACAAGGGCAGTTTATGCCGGAGTTATAGTAGGATTCATCGGTACAGCGATACTGATATCAGCAGGGGAAGGTAACTCTTTAAATGGCATAAATGCATATGCATTTTTAATTGTGCTAGCTACCATTTGCTACGCTTCTAACCTGAATTTAATTAAGCAAAGACTCAATGATTTGCATGCGGTTACTGTGACAAGTGTTTCATTGATTTTGGTAGGTCCTGTTGCTGCTACTTATCTTTTTGGATTTACTAACTTTTTTCAAAAGCTTATGAATGGGGCTCCTGAAATTGGTATATCTACATTTTATATCAGCCTTCTTGGAGTATTTGGAACAGCTATAGCACTTATTATTTTCAATAAGGTTTTGCAGATGAAAGATGCTTTGTTTGCATCCTCTGTCACTTATATCATTCCCATTTTTGCAGTAATGTGGGGGGTACTTGATGGGGAGAAGCTTTATTTAATGCACTACGTAGGGATGGTGGCTGTAGGAATTGGTGTCTACATTGCCAATAAGAATCGTTATAAAAAGTAAGGTAATACCCAATAGACTAGAGCGCTAATTAGGATACTAGAAACAATATTTAGCCAGACTCCAGATCGTACCATATCCATCATTTTAAGCTCCCCTGAACTAAAAACTATTGCATTCGGACCGGTAGCAATAGGTAGCATAAATGCACACGAAGCTGCCATTGTTGCTGGAATCATCAGTAAAAACGGATGTATTCCAATTGCTTCAGCCAATGAAGCGAGCACCGGTAACATAATTGAGGCAGTTGCTACATTCGAGGTAACTTCGGTAAGAAAATTAACGGATAAGGCGATGATCAAAATGATCACAAACAAAGGAAGTTCGGCTACACCAGTTAACTGAAGCCCTAGCCATTCGGCAAGCTGTGAGCTTTGAAAAGCAGCAGCTATTGATAATCCGCCACCAAACAAAATGATTACTCCCCATGGCAATCTTTCTGCTTCTTCCCAGGTAAGTAAGGGCTTGCCATTTTTTTCTTTGGATGGAATAATAAACATGGTAAGCGCTGCAGCAATCGCTATTACTGTGTCATTTATACCCGGGATAATTCCATTTAAAACAAATGAACGAGTGATCCACAAAATGGCAGTGGTCACAAAAACAATCCCAATCACTTTTTCCTCGTGGCTCATTTTTCCCAATGCCTTCTTTTCTTTGAGAATCATCTCCCTGCCAATGGTAATGTTTACTTTATGAAGCGGAAACACCAGCCTAGTCAGAACTATCCAACAAATGAATAGCATGACCAACGAAAATGGCAGTGCAAAAGCCATCCAGGTAGCAAAGCTAAATTCCTGATTGTATAGCTTGTTTGCAATTGAAACAAATATTGGATTAGTAGGGGTACCAACAAGTGTTGCAACGCCTCCAATAGACGCTGAGAATGCAATACCCAAAAGCAGAGATTTAAAAAACATTTTCCCGGATTTACCGGTTAGTTCTTTCATTTCCGTAATAAGTGCTGTCCCTATAGTTACCATCATCAGCGTGGTAGCGGTGTTAGAAATCCACATGGATAATAGTCCGGTAGCCAACATAAAACCTAAGACGATCAGCCGTGCATTAGTTCCGATTGCAGAGATAATTTCAATCGCAATTCGTCGATGTAGATTCCATCGTTGCATAGCAATGGCAATGATAAAACCACCTACAAACAAATAGAGCATTTTGTCTCCATAGGCAGCAGTGGTCTGGGCTATTGGAGCACCACCTGTTAGTGGTAATAAAACAATCGGTAAAAGTGCAGTCGCAGAGATTGGTAATGCTTCTGATAGCCACCAACTTGCGATCCAAAGTGTGCTAGCCAGAACAGCATTAGCCTCTGGGTTAAGCCCATCAAAAGGCTGACCTAAGAAAACGATACAAAATAAAATGGGCCCTGTTAAGAGCCCAATTCTTTTTCTAATCATGGATTAAGATCAGAATGATTCTTCTTGTAATTTCTCAAAATCAAATTCATTTAAGAAATTTTTAGCTTGATCAAGATTCTGAAAATCATATTCCTTGACTTCTCCTTTATTCCCATGGATCTCAATTTTGACCACAGAAATTCTTGAATCATGTGCTAACGGGTCATCAATAAGCTTTCCAGTGGTGCGATCTTTGATTTTATGAGCCAACACCACGTTCTTTCTTTTAATCCTGTTGCAATAAGAACATTTAAATTCTTTAAGCAACTCTCCGTCTTCGGTTTCAGTTGCTTCTTTAATAATTTCTTCTTTTTGCAATCTAAGCGTTTGAAATCCACATCGATCACATTCGAGCGCACTTAGATGTCCTTTGTATTTTTCTATCTTGGTGTACCCTGTATCTTCATCAATCCACACATCATAGTCTACAGAGAAAACATTTTCTTCAGCCTGCATGCCTTCATCAAGGTATGCGTCTTCTTCATCTTCACTCAGTAATTTCATCTTATTTCCATTTTCAGGATTAATGCGAGGAGTGAAGCGAAGTTTTTTCAGTTTCTTTTCAAGAATACTTGGGTAGTAGAACTTTAAAATCAACTGTGCGATATATCCATAAAGGACACCAATACACATAGACACAAATAGTCGAATGAAAAACCATAGCGGATCCAGCTTCATGGTCTCATACTCGAGCGTGTTACAAAAAAGAAAAAGAGCTATTGCAATAAGTATATGCCCTGTAAGGAGCTTTTTAGACTCTTTTTCACTGGCCAGGTCATACCTTTCTTTATAGGTCTTTTTAGTAGCGAAGGAGATCTTAAAAAAGACATAATTAAGTATGCCTATTCCTAAAACAACAAACACTAGGATGTATACGATTTGCTGCCATTTGGCTAGAAAATCGAGGTAAAAATCATTATTCATACGGATGATTTGTTTTGACAAAAATAAAACGATTTAAAAAACCGCCATAGTTTCTTAAAAACACTACGAAAATAATGTTCCCTAATTGTTTACGGAATTATGTTTTTTATCAGCGGTATCCGCTAAAAGAACTTGTAGGATAGAAGTTTTTTGTTTGTAAGGATTGATAGATTCTACTTCTTGTTCTTGAGTCACAGGAAGTAAAGACGCCCACTTAGAAAGTTCTTCATGTGCCAATGTTGAGACTCTTCTTTCTGCTTCCATTAAGAAAGCAAAAGTTCCAAGTAGCAGCAGTAACGTTATGAGTTTATTGAACTTGGGTTTCATGATTCATTAGTCTTAGTCCTTTTTTCTTAATGAGCGTCTATCACTTCATGCTTGAAAACCTAACCTTGTCTTAAAGATGTGTGTGACTATTAAAAAGTTGCACAACACTTTCAAATTTTACGAATTCAAGTGTTAATAATGGTACGTTTTAAAACCCGAATTGTGCAGGAATTACCTTGGGAAGTACAGAAGGTTACAAAGTGGACTTACTATTTCCAGCTCATTGGGTAATTCTCATCCACATATTCCATCCCTTCCTCTGTTACATAGATAGGACCAAAAGTGTCTAGCATCACCGCAAGTTCTTCAGTCTCTTTAGCTCCAATACTAGCCTCTACAGTGCCTGGATGTGGTCCGTGAGGCAGTCCGCCGGGATGGAGTGTAAATGAACCTCTGTCTATTCCTTTTCGACTCATGAAGTTGCCTTCTACATAATACAGCACTTCGTCAGAATCAATATTTGAATGATTATATGGAGCTGGAATTGCTTGTGGATGGTAATCAAATAATCGGGGAACGAAAGAACAAATCACATAACCGTAAGCCTGAAATGTTTGATGGACGGGTGGTGGTTGATGTATTCTACCCGTAATTGGTTCAAAATCATGGATAGAAAGTGCATATGGGAATAAATAACCATCCCAACCCACTAGATCGAAAGGTGAATGTTTGTAATGGTAATCATGTAGCATGTCATCATGCTTGATTTTCACCAGATAATCTCCCTCTTCTTTTTCTGTGACCATCTCTTTAGGAGGGCGGATATCACGTTCGCAATACGGAGAATGCTCCAGAAGTTGCCCTAACTCATTTCTATATCTTTTTACTGTCTCTACAGGGTTAGTGGATTCTATTATGAGCAATTTCAAAGGACCTTCATCCCATTCCAATCGATAAATTGTGGTGCGGGGAATGACTACATAATCGCCTTGCTTGACTCGAAGTTTACCAAATTGGGAATAGAGATAACCATTCCCATCATGAATAAAAATCACTTCATCCGCCTGACCATTTTTATAGTAATAATCCATCTTACGAGATGTTGGATGGCAGATGGCCATGCTTACATCCTTATTTTTCAAAAGAATTTTTCTGGATTCAAGAAAATCATCTCCTGTTGTTTCTACTTTGGACGTATTTAGATGAGTTTGTTTTAAGGAATATTCTTTAGCTATTTCAGATTTCCATTTAATTGATTTTCCAACTTTTTCAACCCTTGTTGGAGGATTGATGTGATAGAGGTTGGAGTAAATTCCTGAAAATCCCCTTGAGGATACTAATTCTTCAGCATATAGACTTCCATCTGGTTGCCTGAACTGAATGTGTCTTTTGGGTGGTATTTCACCAAGTCTGTGATAGAATGTCATATTACCTCCTTACTATTTTATCCGCTTCGTCCATCATCTTGATGGCTTGCTGAAAAATCTCGTCTTGTTCATTGAAAATAGGATAGAATCCGTCATTATCCCAAATTCCTCTAGCAATATAAGCCTTAGTTAGTTGTTTCAACAACTTCTTAGATCGATTATATTCAGACTCATTGTATTTGACTTTATTTTCGTCAGCAACTGATACCAAATCATTGAGCATTGATTCTGAAATTTGGAAATCAGCTCTAAATTTTTCAAATCCCATCTCTTCAAGGGATGCTCTGTTTTCTTGTGCAAACCTGAGGGTGTATTCCTGAAGTGAATTTGTACTAAAGAGTCGGTTTAGGTATTTAGTATTGTAAGCTGTGTCTAAAGGAACAAAAATGTCTGGGGTGATGCCTCCCCCGCCATAAACGACTCTTCCCTTATCAGTTTTAAATTCGAGGGAATCATTCACTTTGATGCTATCTGAAGAGTATACCTCTCCATTCTGATAACGCTCATAGGCTTCTCTGTAATACTCATCCAGATTACCACCGGAATAGGTTTTTTGAATACTTCTGCCACTTGGAGTGTAATACCTTGAAATCGTGAGTCTCAACTCCGATCCGTCAATCAGATCTATTGGCATTTGCACCAATCCTTTCCCAAAGGATCTTCTTCCAACAATAAGTCCTCTATCATGATCTTGTACCGCTCCAGCAACAATCTCTGAAGCGGAGGCTGATCCTTCATCCACCATTATTACCAATGATCCTTCCTCAAAATCTCCAGGATCTCCTGAATAATGCATTTCTGAATATCGCTTTTCTTTACCGTCGGTATAGACGATCATTTGTCGATCTCCTAGTAGTTCATCAGCAATTTGAACTGCTCTATTAAGATAGCCACCAGGATTACCCGTTAGGTCGATGACCAGTTTTTTCATGCCCTGATCCTTCAGTTTTAATAACGCCTCTTTAAACTCCAGATAGGTTGAGTTTGCGAAACGAGCCACTTTAATGTATCCAATTTCATCATCTACCATATAGGATACATCCACAGAATATTGAGGAATTACATCTCTTTCAATTTGGTAGTCAATCAATTCATCTTCTCCATCACGTTTGATGCTAATGGTCACTTCTGAACCACCTGGCCCTCTTAAAAGCTCTACCACTTTTTGATTTGTCATTCCAACACCGGCCACACTTTCACCGTCTACTTTGACAATTTTATCGCCTGCGCGAATGCCTAACTTCTCTGATGGCCCACCACTTAAAGGAGATACCACGTGAATGGTGTCTTTAAAAATGTTAAACTCAATTCCGATACCTTCATAATTGCCATCAAGTCTTGATTGAATTAAATCCAAATCCTTGGCTGGGATGTAAGAAGTGTGAGGATCAAGATCTTCAAGCATGTTAGTGATCGCACTTTCAACGAGCTCTTCGCTATTCACTTCATCCACATAATCATTCTCTATATGAGTCAGGACCTGACGGAATTTATTTAGACTTTTGACAAAGCTGGAGGTAGGTGTTGAAGAAGTTCCTGCCATGTTGGCGCCAATGAAAACACCAACACAAAGTGTGATGGCAATATATAATGGAAGTCTTACTGCTCTTTTGGAATTATTATGTGTGCTCATAGTTATCTTAAAATTCAAAAATAAAGCTTATTTAAAAGGAAAGAACGCATTGAGCATCAAAGTGTTGACTTGAGTCGAATAAGGAGTTATTTTTGTATATGGTCTTCGAAAAAACTGTCGGGCAAATTGTAGATGAGAATTATGTGTATGCTCGAGCATTGCATTATCTCGGAGTGGACTTTTTTGAAGAGCCTAATAAGAAGTTAAAAGAGGTGTGTCTTGAACGGGGGCTTGATAGAAAGACAGTTATTAAAAGCTTTTATTCATTTGATTCATGTCATCGATTGAGTTTTTCTGAGATTGAAAAATACCCCATAGAGCTTCTAATAGCTTACCTCAAACACACACACCACATTTTTATTAAAGAGAAACTTCCTTACATCGTTCACTTAGTGAGGAAATGCAGACAAGAAGAAGGACTTAAAAACTTGCTTCCTGAATTTGTCGAAGATTTTATCAAACACATTTATGAAGAAGAAGACTCGACCTTCAAATACATCGAATTATTATGCAAAATTAAAAAAGGAGCTGTTTCTGCTTCTTTAGATCTGATGTGTGGATTCAAAGACTATTCTCTTAAAATTGAATTTGAAGAACATCAACACGAGGATGAATTTGGAGGTATTCGTGCTCTAGCTACTTCGATTAAACCGGTAGACTTACATGATCATATACTTCTTCATGAAATAAATGCCTTTGATCGGGAGATGATCTACCATGCAGAGATCGAAAACGAGATATTCTTTCCAAAAGCCATTGAATTAGAAGAGGCTGTAGGTAGAAAGATAAAAAATCTATCCACCCTTAATTAATGCCAAGGATACTGGCAATAGATTATGGAGCTAAGCGAACTGGCTTAGCCGTTACAGATCCATTGGGGATAATAGCTTCTCCTTTGGATGTAATCCCTAGTCATACTTTGGAAAATTTCTTAAAAGAGTACTTTAACAAAGAAGATGTCAGCTGCGTAATTATTGGTATGCCTAAAAACACAGATGGACGACCAACAAATGCGACACCATTGGTTCAGGCATTTATTAATCGATTCAAAAAGGTTTTCCCTGCAAGGGAATTAATTTTGCATGATGAGCGCTTTACTTCAAAAATGGCAATGGATGCCATGATTGCCGGAGGAATGAAGAAGAAGGACAGAAGGAATAAAGGCAATGTAGATAAAGTAAGCGCAACAATTATTTTGCAATCATATTTAGAAAGTAGTTCATGATTTTTCCAATTGTACTGTATGGCGATCCAGTCTTAAAGAAAAAGGCTAGTGAAGTTGAAGAAGGAGACGACTCTGTTAAAGATTTTGTAGATAGCATGTTTGAGACGATGTATACTGCTCAGGGTGTTGGTCTGGCTGCCCCTCAGGTGGGAGAATCTATTCGAATTTTTGTGGTAGACACAACGCCAATGGAGGAGGATGAAGAGAATGGATTAAAGCGAGCATTTATCAATCCCATAATGATAGAGGAAATTGGTGAAGAGTGGGCATTTGAAGAAGGCTGCTTAAGCATCCCAGGGGTTCGGGCGGATATAAATAGAAAGCCTCAAATAAAAATTGAATACTTTGATGAAAACTGGGAGCTTCATGAAGAGACCTTTGATGGGATGAAAGCCAGAGTAATTCAGCATGAGTATGATCATATAGAAGGGAAGTTATTTACTGATTATCTAACGCCCTTTAAAAAGCGACTGATCAAGGGGAAACTTGCGAACATCAGCAAAGGGAAAACAGACGCTGAGTATAGAGTGAAGGTGCCGAGGTAAGACCAAAGGTATCTCAAAAGTTCTTTTTTGTGTTTTAAGAGAACTCGAGAAATCTCCATCTTTAATATCTTCTTAATATTTTTATAGCTATTTCTCCTATCATCGAAATGACAACTTTTGAGATTTATATTAATTCATTCAAATCATGAAAGACCTAACAATCTCTTTGATTCAAGCCAATCTACATTGGGAGGAGGTAGACGCCAATCTTGCCATGTTTGAAGAGATGATCTGGTCCATTGATCATACCGATCTAATCGTACTGCCTGAGATGTTTACCACGGCATTTAGCATGAATCCGGAACGACTGGCTGAGCCACCAGGTGGCAAAACATTCAAATGGATGAGGCAGATGGCTACTCAGAGAAAAGTTGCGTTGACAGGTAGCTATATAACAAAAGTTCAAGGCAAGTATTACAACAGGTTATACTTTGTTTTTCCGGATGGTACGTCTGTTTTTTATGACAAGAAACACCTGTTTAATCTAGCGGATGAAGGTGATCATTATTCACCCGGATCGGAGCGTTTGATTTTGGAATATTTAGGATGGAGGATTCATCCTTTGATCTGTTATGATTTAAGATTTCCGGTTTGGGCAAGATCTCAAAGGAACTCAAATCAGTTGTTTGAGTACGACTTGTTGATTTATGTAGCCAATTGGCCAGATACGCGAGTCAATGCATGGGATACGCTACTCAAAGCACGTGCAATTGAAAATCAGTCTTACTGTGCAGGTGTCAATAGGATTGGAGAAGATGGAGTCTCAAAGAAATATAATGGTCACTCTGCCGCTTATAATGCCAAAGGAGAGGAATTAGCATTTTCTAATAATGAAGAAAAAATTATGACGGTTACTCTATCAGCTAATGAATTGACAGAATACCGGAAATCGTTTCCATTTCAGAAAGATTCAGATGATTTCGAGTTGAAATAAAAGGTCAAACATCCGACGATTGCATTGATTTATCAAACACTTTCATCTACTCTTAGTTTTAGTAGATGTGAAACATTTAATATCATTTATTTTCTTAGCTTTTTGCCTATCAGTTTCGGCACAAAATTTAGCGGACGTACGAGCAGAATTTCATTCTGTGGTTTTAAATCCTGATGATTCAAGAGATTTTCATAATTATTTGAAAGATTATGATAATCCGGATGCAACTATAAGAGCATATCAGGCTGTTTCTGAAGCTTTGCTTGCACAAGTGGTGTGGAACCCTTTCAATAAGCTGAAGCAGGTTATGATGTATGACAAGCAAATTGAGGAAGCAGTTGATAGTGACCCTACAAATATTGAGATTCGTTTCCTGCGTCTAGCGATAGAATATAATTTACCATCCTTCTTGGGAATGAGTACCCATATCAATGATGATACTCAGGTGATTATTCAGAATATGTCAAGCATGAGTTCTATGCAGCTTGATAAATCTTACAGTAAGTACATTTTCCATTTTCTATCCCAGGCTCAGTTATGTACCGATGAAGAAATTCATCTCATGCAGAGCAGACTTTCTATGAGTCAATAATAATTGATTTCACAATCAGGATTCATTTTCTGAAAATCATCAATGACATGTTGTCTCAGACGAGTATTGAAACAAACCAACCTTTTTAAGCTTTTCATTTCTGCTAGTCTTGACAGTTTCCACACTCGTGTATTGCTTACATCGAGACTTACGAGGTTATAAATCCCTTCAATTCCTTTTAAATTTTTAATACTTGTTCCTGCACAATTTAAATGCTTCAAGGACTTCATTCCTTCCAAATCTTTTAGATCATCAATGGCAGTGTTTTGAAAATTTAAATAATTTAAAGAAGTGAGCTTCGTAATCCCCTCTAATGACTGTAAAGGACCATTAGTACATGTGATAGATTCAATTGAAGTATGCTTGAATAATTCAGCGAGTGAATTCATTCTTACATTTTCTAAAATCACTTCTTTCAGATTGATAAAAACATCGAGAGGTTCAAGAGAGGTAATCGGTTGATTTTTAATTGAGATCTTGGAACTTTCAATTAGTCGATGAAGACTTTCGCTATCTGGATCTTTGAGTCCAAATGTTTGTTTCCAGGGAGCAGGCAATTGTAACCACCAGGTTTTTAATTCATTTGATTTAAAAAGTACTGTGACATTCTTATTCGCATTTATGAGCGAGGCAACTTCTTTTTCACCAATAGGTGTATCGTCAACATCCAAATACTGAAGGTCCTTAAGTGTATGAAGGTCTGAAAGATCTTTGACAAGACTTCCTTTTAAAATGAGCCTTCTAAGATTAGGATTCTTATCCAGTCCTGCACAGGATTCTACAGGTAAGTCTGCTCCATTAAGAACTTTGAGCTCCGGCATTTCATCGGTAAACCCGAATGTAGTAAAAAGATTTTGACTCACGTTTAGATAGCGTACTCTCTTAAATTTCCTCAAAGGAGTTGGCTCATATAGCTTTTTATTACTCAGATTTAAACTATCACTGTTAATAAGTTTCACGAGATCATCCTTATCTGGTGTGAGTGCGTTGATCCCACCGATTTGACCAAGTACGTGCTTCCAATTTGCCGACAATCCTGCCCACCACTCCAGTACTTTTTCGCTATTGGTAACGACCAATACATTTGGCCTTTCGCTCATAAATGAAGCAGCAGCATCTTCTGAGACATTCGTGTAATCAGCATATACCTTCCTGAGTGCTGGCAATTCTACTAAAGGGTTAAGTGTCGAGACTTCCGTAAGGTTTAGTGATACCTTTTTTAAAGTTGGATGTGATTCAAGGCCGTTCAGATTAGTAATTTTAGATTCTGATGCGTCCAACTCTTGTATCTTAGATAAGTCTTGAATAGGCAGCAATGAACCTACTTGAGATTGTGCAACAAAAACGCTTGTCAGATTTTTGTTTTGAGAGAGCAGCTTTAAATCAGAAAATTCAGTATCAGTTAAATTGATATACTCTAGGTTTTTGAGATTGCTTAACGCTTCGAATGAAAAGGCATAGGTTGCAGATACATTTAGATGAGTAAGTTCACTCAGCTTCCCAATCGCAGTAAGATCATCTACTCTGGTTTGTGAAATATCCAGAAACTTTAGCTTGTCAAAATATCGAAGTGCTTCAATGTTTTCAACAGATGAATTTCTAGCGATCAGTGTTTTGAGGCCCATCGAATACCTGAGAGGTTCAAGGTTATCAATCTTGGTATTTGAGATATCCAAAAAGCGCAATTCGCGAAGGGCCACTAAGGCTTCAATATCCTGTATGTAGGGATCCCCAGATAAGTTCAAGCTATCGATAGCAGCTATTTTTTCAAGTATAGGAAAAGAAATGCTATCAAATGGCACATATGATTCGAGCAAGTTTTTCCACCCAAAGGATAAATTGAACCACCAATTGCGGAGTTCTTCTTCCCGACTGACTTTTGTACTATAAACACTAGCAATTTTGAGATCTGCTTCAGCTTCATCCACATTGATTTCAAGAAATCTTTTTTGATTCTTTTTATAAGGGTTTCCTTCAATGGTCACCCCTTCAATACTACATTCAAGTGAAACCAGATAAAATGCAAGACCATTTGGTCGCTCAAGTTTTTGAATCTCATTCTCTTCAAAATCAAATTGAATGTCATTGAAGAAAAAGTTAACATCTCTCAAATATGCGGTTACATCCTTATTGGTAATGACTTTGCGATCATCCAGCAAGTCATCTTCAATTTGCACACGATCATCTTCAAAGATCTTTTTATAGCTCTGAGTGATTATGACTTCTTTATCTCTTGTGGAAGTTTTTTGTGAACCAACCGAATTGAGCATGTACTCATAAAAATTCACTAAGCTCCTGACCTCTTCAAAGTTGGTTGAATCGGAAGAGGATTGCGCAAGGGTTGTAAGTCCAACAAGGAAGGTTAGAATGTATGTGAATTGCTTAATCAATTTCAGTTTTTATTATAAATGTAGTTCTTCAATTGTTGTTTGTGTGAATCGCTTTGCAATTGCACCAAACTTGAAATAAGCCATCCGGAATTGTAGCCGGGACGGTTAAAATTGGCAAGGGAGAAATACCAGCCATCAATGGAAAAGAAATGAAATTTTACATTTTTGATCGTTTTGAATTTCATGTTTCCCTGATTCATTTCATATATGAATACTGTCAGAAAATCAGGTGAATAATTTCGTGCGGTAAACTGCTCAATGTGATTATTATCCTTAAAAGCTTTACGCATAGTCATAAAATCCAGTTCATGACTCAATGGATGCATAAATTTTTTAGTAGCAGATGTGTCCTTATCAAATAGATTTTGAAACTGATCAAAAGCAACGTCCTCAATGATCCATTCATATCCCTGACCTTGCTGTTGCAGTCTCATATATAATAAACCAGAAATATTTTTTCCTTTGTAAATAAACTCCGTGTTTACTTCCGCAAGCCAGTCATCATTATGAAAATCCAGAAACTCCGGATTCTTTTTATCTGTGATTTGTTTTAAGAATTCACTGGCTGTAGCAGCGTCAATTTGGCTAGTCTCTGAATCAAAAAGTGCTGGAAGGTATTTTTTGCGCAGCGAAGCTTCTCGATATTTCTTATCTGAGGAATAAAAGCGTTTGCCATTCTCATCTTCTTCACCGTTAAACCTTCTGAAAAATTGATTGATCTGCTTATTAGAAGCCGCTAATTGATTTTCTGTTTCTTTCATATCATCGGTAAGTCCGGATTGACTGACCGATGAATGAAAAAATATGGTTAAAAAGATAAGTCCTATTAGTAATCTCATGCAGATGTTTCTGTCACTCTGATGTCTCCTAACAACACATCCCAGAACTCAATGATTCTTCCGGCAATCTGAGTTTCTTTTTTCTTCACATAAATAGTGATGTCTTTCTTAGTTGTGTCCTTATAGTTGAGGCCATCATTGGACGTTCCTTCAAATCGCTGATAGATAGTAATAACGCCTACATATGTGCCATCAGGTTGTTGCTCTAAATCGCTTACATAGTGGATGTCATACCATTTGATGGTTACCTTATCGTAATTAAGTGCCATCAATCGATCAAAGTACTCACGAACTTTGTAGTAATTGATTTCTTCTCTTTCAAGCGAAGAAACTCCCATTTCACTATCCGGCGCGAAAAGTTCTTCTGCACGATCCATCACTCGTTGCGCTTCTGAAAATTGAGTTTCTTTATTACCAATGATGCTGATGTATTTGCTAAGGTCTTTCACTTTTTCAAGTGCCAGCGAGTCGATCGCTTGCTTTCTTCTCGGATCAACGTTGTTTTGAGAATACCCCACAAATACCGAAAGAATCATTAGGGATAAGATTATATATTTTATGTTATTCATGTCTGTTCTACTTTTATTTTCTAAGTACTAATTCTTTGATTTTGCCATTGGTGTCATAAACCACCTCTTCCACTTTAGCTTTATTGTTTTTGGTATCCTTTAGGTAGTTTAGATACTTGACTATAGTGGTTGGTTCATCGTAGCTTGGCTTGCTTCCATCTTTATATATCACGATTAGTACCGGTGCTTCTGAATTACTAAACATGGTTAGTGCTTCCTGGATGCTTGCATTTGCTGACGTGGTTTTTGATGCAGATGCAATGGCTGAGAAGTAATTGTTAAGTTTTGTTTCCTTAGATGGTTCTTTTACAACCACTCGTTCCACAGGCTCTTCGTCAGGTATTTCTTCTTCAGTCATCTCCTCTTCATCGATCTGAGTTTGGTCTTCCTGAGGGCTACTCATATCGGCCATTTTCTTTTGATTTTTACATGCGGAGAACCCTAAAACCATAGCTAGCAAGACCACTAGCGATAGAGGGAATTTTGCATATTTCTTTGTCGTTTTCATATGAATTTTTATCGTTTTCTAATTTGAATGTTTGTTCTTCTTAAATACTACCTCTTTAACTCAAATAGTGTTCCAAATGATATAGCACCCCCAAATCTATTTTCAGGAATGAAAATAATTCTCGATTTGGGAAAGGAGGTGTAGGAATGGGAGAGAGGTTATCTAATTTAAAAAAGACGGAGGGATTACTGGCGTGATCCCATTTTTCGCCTCTGTTGGTGTTGTCACCAACAGACCTACACTTTACCCAAGCAGCTAAGCAAGAACTTCAGGATTATCCATTACACTTTTAGCGTGATGATATGCAGGACTTATCCATTATGATGTCTCAGGAAATCAAAGGATGAGTCACCTTTCAAATAGAACTTTGCGGATGAATAATGATATTCATCCGGGTGTTGACACAATTCAGCTTTCACCGGATTATAGTGGATATATTCAAGCTTTTGTTGAAATACTTCCGGGCTGTATAATGGTACATTAAGAGGGTTTCTTTGCCAAATCTGATATTTTCTATCAGTGAGATTTACTTCTAATTCGGTCAGAAGTTCCTGATTGGATTCCTGTAGAAAGAACTTGATTTTCTGAGCTGTGAATTTTAGGAAATCTCGTTGAACATTTTTGAGCATGTGCCCGTCTCGTATTTGCCATATCAGATGAATATGATTGCTCATAATAACAAATCCATAGATAAATGCCCTGTGCTGATGGTGAAGAAAAGAAAGGCTATCGACAATGATCTGTTTGGTAGTATCAGACTGCAATACATGTTTCCAGTTATTAACAGTCGCAGTAAAGTACTGCGCATGGTCCTGGATTATTTCCATGCGTTGAATATAATACGTAAAGACTCATCGGTTTATTTATAGAGGCGTGTTTGTTGGTGACAACACCAACAAAGGCTGAGGGGGTGTGGGCATTTCAGAATGTAGAGTTCAACTACATCTAAAAGGGATTCTAAACTAACTCTCTTCTAATGTCCTGTAAAGAATTTTTCTTGCATTGTTTTTTCTCAGTTCACTTTGGATGTCTCCAATAATACCCATGTCAACCTCCTCATGCGCACGAAGTAGTATAATCATTTGATCACTATATGCTTCTCCTAAACTTGTTTTTTGCTCTTGCACCCAATTACCAAGTGCACTTAGTTCAAGCAATTTTCCGTCAGCTGATATTTTCGGAGCTAATCCCAACTTTTGGTTCTTAGGGAAACCAACATGTAACTCACGGATAAAAAACTTCTTTTCCACTTTCGTAATAGCTTCCGCCTTAGGAATGGTAACTTTTAATTTTTCATCTTGAGTCTTGATTGTTGCCGATACCATAAAAAAGAAGAGTAATAGGAATACTATGTCGGGCATGGAGGCTGTGGATATCTCTGTGTCTGCTTTTGATCTTTTTTTCAGTCTCATATTAGTTGATTTTATCAGGTTCTGCGATTGAAATATTCATAGGGAGCCCTTCTCGAGCTGTTAGATAAAGCTCATTTTGTAATGAATTCTTCTTATCAAGTGCTCTAAATTCTTCCGATGAAAGGCCAACTCGATCACCATACATGGTATAGTAAGCTTCTTTCACTTCATCCAATACATCTATGAAATTAGCATAAGATGTTCCCCTTTGAGTCTTGATTGAAATGATGGCTTTATCTGGCGACTCGGATAAAGATGGATTAGTGTTAGGGTTTAATACAAAATCTATGATTTCCTCTTTTAGATTATGAAGATCATCAACAACCTTCTCTTCAATAAGAAACTGGTTTGTTGAGTTAATTCTAATCTTGAAAAGATTTCTTTCATTTATTGGTGTTTCTGTAGGAGGGACATCAGGCGGTAGTTGCAACATGAGGCCTTTGTCCTGCATGAGTGTAGTTGCTACTAGAAAGAATATCAATAATAGGAATGCAATATCTGCCATTGATCCGGCAGACACTTTGGGTTCTGACTTAGGCTTCTTTAATCTGATCATTTTTTCTAATACAATCCGGGATTTGGGAATAGTCACATGTGACTTGGCAGAATTTTTGGATTGTTATAGAAAAAGTGTTGAATGCCTGACTTGAATGCTGATATTGAGCAAGAGCGAATTTGGATTATAAAAGCCAAGAAGGATATCACTGCATTCAAGCCTCTTTATGAAAAATATTATGATGCACTTTTTAGATTTTTTGTTCGACGAACCGATGATGAAGAGATATGTGCTGATTTGTGCTCGACAACATTTTTCAAAGCACTTGATAGTCTAAGCAGCTACCAATGGCAAGGAAAACCTTTTGGAGCATGGTTATTTAAAATAGGCCAGAATGAGCTGAGAAAACATTACAGAGATAGAAAACCAATTTTTGTCATTGAGCAAGACAAGCTAAATTGTTGTGATCACTTTCAGGAACTATCAGAGCCGGACTATTTGCAACTCCTTATTACCATTCTGGACGAATTGCCGGAAGACGATTTAAGATTGCTGGAATTGAAATTCTTTGAGATGTGTAGTTTCGAAGAGATAAGCACTTTGATGGGTATTGGGATAAGTGCCACCAAGATGCGGTTATACCGATTATTAGATAAGCTGAAGAAACGTTTGATAAAGGAAGATGACAAAGCGAGACTTTAGAGCGAGAAGAAACTTATTCAGAAGTCAACTTAGGGAACAAAGAGATTTTGATTCCTTCAGAGATTCCTATGATCGCAGAAGGAAAAACCGTAAAATGTCTCGGAATGCTATAATCTTACTGATTTTGACAGGACTGGTAATGGTTATTTATTACATGATGGGGCTACTGTAATATGAGTTTCTTATTTTCAGAGGCGGTGGGATTACTCACATGATCCCATTTGAGGGTGTGTCAACCAAAGCCCGTCTCATTGCATTCGAAGCGTCATTTTTTGTTTTCCCACTCATTGGAGTAAATCTCCATTGGTTCTAAAAACAAAAAACCCAGCGCTTTCGCACTGGGCTTTGGTTGCAGAGGCGGAGGGATTCGAACCCCCGGTACCTCGCGGTACAACGGTTTTCAAGACCGCCGCATTCGACCACTCTGCCACGCCTCTAGGTCTCTGCAATATCTTTCGAGTAGCTTTCTACTCTGCTATGTCTTTTCGAGGCGGGTCCGCCGCATTCGTACGCGTCCGGCCAGGACACTCTGCCACGCCTCTGGGTCTCTGCTAGTTTTCTCGCTCTTTGCGAAAAATTGGAACCGCAAAAGTAGTAGTTTTCCCTAAACTGCCAAATGAAATTATAGTATGACTACTGATAAAGTTAGCCAAAGCAATTAAGTTTAATATTGTCCTGCTAACCCCTCAATTTTACATCTACTTAAGACTATATGCAGCATAGCAATACAAAAGATCGAAAATATTTTCTTGGCTATCTCACAGCCAATGATTCTGATTTTCGTGTTGATTTGGCCAACCTGTATTTGATGACTAAAAAGCATCCTGGGGTTCATAAAATCGAAATGTATATTGTTGTTAGCGAATTAGATTCACATAAGACCAATCATAATGCATTAAATCAAATGAGTTCTCTTGTGGCAGGGTGCAAGTGGTTATCCCTAAATAAAATCATGATTAAGGGAAATATTGGTAGAGATTTTAGTTCTGCACAGCTCTTTTTGTCTGAAATAGAAAATGATGCGAAGGATCATGATATGGTGATGATAAGAAACAGAAGTGCATATGGCCCCTTCAAAAAGAATTGGTATTCAAGTTATTTGAAGCTTATTGACAGTAATCCACATATAGGGCTTGTAGGAACCACTATCAATTTTACCGGGTCACTTGATCGATCTTATTTACATGCAGTCACTCATGTGCAGACGTATCAGTATCTATGTAAATGGGAAACTATCTCTGATTTTGTAACGAAATTTCCAGGACAAAATGCTACGGAAAGGCTTGAGATTATTGATGAAGGTGAAATAGGACTTAGTTATGGCATTATGAAAAAAGGGCTATCCATTGCTTGCCTCAACTGGCCAAATCATACATTTAGTCTTGAGAATCCTGCGGATGAAAACTTACCTAAAGGAGATATAAAAATGGATGTAAAAAGTCTGCCTTTTTTACATCGAGAAAGCAATCCTGATTACCCAGGTCAGGTTTTGAGCGTTTTGATAAAGTGTAAAATACTTTTAAGCAGAAAGGCTCCTGTCAGTATTCATCAAACGGATAAATTCTATTAAGCAGGATCTTGGAAAAATGGAATTAACATCTTCTGCATCCGATCTGGCATCTTAACCGGTCTGCCAGTCTCTAGATTCATAAATGCAAGAATGGTCTCGCCAGTGTTTATCAGTTTACCTTCTTCATTACTTATTTCATACAAAAACCTCATTCGTGCTCGAGGCATTTCAGGAATAATAAGTTTGATTGTCAAAAGATCATCATACCTCGCTGGAGCAAGATATTTCACTGACATGTCCAAAACAGGCATTCCAACACCTGACTCTTCCATTTCCTTATATGGATATCCTAGGGAACGAAATGATTCAACACGAGCTATTTCATAGTAGCGGGGATAGTTGCCGTAATAGGCAAACCCCATTTTGTCGGTATCAGCGTATCTAACTCTAAGTTGAATTTCGTGCGTATACATTAGCGATAAATCCGTTCCTGATTAAGTGCTCTCTGAAATTTTCGGGCATTTACATTGTGCTCACCTAGCGTTCTTGCAAAAGCATGGTAGCCTGAAAAATCAGCTTTCGCACAGAAATATAAGTAATTATGATCTTCGTAATTCAATACGGAATTTAATGCAGGAATACCAGGCATGTTAATTGGCCCGGGAGGCAGTCCTCGATTTTTGTAGGTATTGTAAGGCGAGTCAAACTCTTTGTCCTTATTCAATATTCTACGAATGCTAAAATCTCCAATTGCAAAAACAAGGGTTGGATCTGCCTGGAGAGGGATTCCTCTTTTTAATCGATTAATATAAACACCAGCGATTGTGGGAGCTTCATCCATTTTGTTAGTCTCTCCTTGTACAATGGAAGCCAATGTAGAAACCTCTACTTGAGACATGCCTAAGTATTGTGCTTTTTGTTTGCGCTCCTCCGTCCAATACCGGTCATATTCTGCTTTCATACGATCTAAAAGTCCTCTAGGTGTAATGGTCCAATAGACTTCATAGGTGTTGGGAATGAACATACTTATAAAAGTCTCTTTGCTAAAACCGTAATATTCGGCGGTTGTATCAGCTAGCAGAAGAGGCGCCAAATCAGCAGAGTCAATTTCTATATTATGAGTTAGAATTTTTGGAAGCTGAGTGAGGATGCGAGCATTTGAAAAAGTCAAAGAAATTGGTGTTTGAGCTCCGGACCTTAAGAGATTGATCAGCTCGACATTGGTCATGTCACCCTTAATGAGATACATGCCATTTTTAACATTTACATCCAGATCTTTGAGCTTAGCCAGAAAACTAAATGATACCAGATCATTCACAATTCTTTCTTCAGCAAGCTTGTTTTGAAGCTCTTTAAAAGTTGTTCCTTTAGGGATAGCAAAATATCTGTCCTCTTGTTCAATTAATACATTGGGGGTATAAATAATCTGATAGGTATAAAAGGCAAATGAGGATAGCATCATGGTAAAAACCACGAGAAAAATGGCAATGAAATATTTTTTACGCATTGTTTATTATGGATTTAGCTAGCTAGTCTAAAGTAGACTTTTGGGAAATGCAACGGCACCAAAACGACCATGATGAGAAATGGATATTTCAATTTGATCTGGCTCTATAGTTGGTAGATTTAACTCGTCTGAGCCTATGTGGTAATCACAGCCGTAATCCCGGAAATAATTGATAATCATGAATCTGACACCTTCACCCCAATTCTCATTTGAATCTTCAAACACATGGAAATCAATTTGGTCAAGGTCGCCACAAATAGCCAACATGTAATCATCCTTTTCAAGGATTTGACCTTTTATCCCTTCCGATGCAAAAGATATTCCATCATTTTCCTGAGAAATAGTTATAGGTATTTTTTTGGGTGCGAAGTTTAGAGGCTCTCGTTTGCACTTAAAGACTGCTTCTTTTGCCGACCACAAAACCCAAAATAAGTTTGGATGATCGATGATAGAGTCCTCTTCGTTTTGGATGAGATCAAGGCTCCTGCTATTTCGTTCCTTAAACGTGGGGTCTTTGAGGTCAACTATGTCTATTCCAAGCATTGTGTCTGTTGTCTAAAGAATCGATTTAGAAATATGCCTAATCAAAATGTCTACCACTCAGCAAGATTGTATTCGGTTTCCCAAACTTTTCCTATGGCGTTATCATCACCAAATTCATGAACAAAATCCACAATCTCTCCATCAATGATTAGATCATATCTAACCTCCCATTTTGGATCATGTTGAGGGTTATAGGGTTCAATACCATTATATAACTCAACTCTTACAGTTTCATTCCCATTTACTACGAATTGGGTTAAATCAACCTTGAAATCCACTTTTGGACTACTATGAATAGTTCCTGATGTGAAGATCAAGGAATCTTCTACAAATACACTTACGCTATTGTCCACTTCCGTAATTGCAATCATGTAGCCTGGAGAAGAATTGTTTTCAGTCTCTTTAACTTCTGACTCTTCGGCAACTTCCTTTTTTTCATTAGATGGTGCTCCACAGCTAAAGATAACTATAGCGAGAACGAGGTATAAATGTTTCATTAACGTTTGAATGTTCAGTTTTAGAATACTATATGCAAAAGTAAGTAATTGCTTATCATTCTCATGTGGATACACCCAAATAGGATGCCATAATTGGGACAATGCAACATAATTGATTATTCCTAGAGTATTTTTACGGCTGCAACTATAGAAGAATACAGATTTGAGATTACCATTTTTAAGATTTAGAGCCTTCTGGCCATCAAGAAAGACAAGAACGAGTGATTCCATTCATTTCAGAGGTAAAAGGAAAACGAAAGAAGAGAGAGCAAAATCACCAAAGCGAACAGAAGTAATCAACTATCTAATTTCTTATTTAAAAAGAGACGTTTCTTATCTAGAAATAGGTGTAAGAAATCCACATGAGAATTTTAATGATATAGTTGCCTCTACAAAATACAGTGTTGATCCGGGATTGGAAGCGAAAGTAAATCTTGCAGATTTTAAGGTGACCAGCGACGAATTTTTTGATAAACTGGGAAAAGGAGATGTTTTAACACATGACATAAAATTCGATGTAATTTTCGTTGATGGCCTTCACTTGGCAGAGCAAGTAAATAAAGACATTGAAAACTCAATTAAGTATTTAGCTGAAGATGGCTTTATTGTTCTTCATGATTGCAATCCTCCAACTGAGTGGCATGCTCGAGAATCATACTATTATGCAGATACACCAGCGGGTGGATTTTGGAATGGAACCACCTGGAAAGCTTTTTTGCGATGGAGGTTTAATGCCCAACTTCAATCCTGTTGCATTGATTCAGACTGGGGTGTGGGAATTCTATCAAAGAAACATAAGATTGGGAATCCTATTCCAGAGACAAACATGTTTTACGAATACAGTTTGCTTGACGCAAATAGAAAAGAATTAATGAACCTGATAACTTTTGATGAGCTCAAGCAAAAACTTGAATCCTAAGCCTGCTCAACAAGATTTCCATTTCGGAGTTTAATCACTCGATCGGCACAGTCAAAGTATAATTCATCATGCGTAATAGCAATGACTGTTTTACCTCTTCGCTTTAGGTCAGGAATGATCTCACGATAGAATATTTTCTTGAATGAAGGGTCTTGATTAGCTGCCCATTCATCAAACAGATAGATGTTGGCATCCTCCATCAGCGCACTGATTAACCTCAATCGATGGGTTTGACCTTGTGATAGCCTAGTGGTTGAGAAGACGCCATCTTTAATACTTACTTTTCTATCTATTCTAAATTCTTTGATCAGGTTTGATGCATACTCTTCAGGTAAATCTTTAGACTGAACCAGTAGTTTGTTGAATAAATAAGAGTCATCAAAGATGGCTTTAAATTCATCTCGATATCCATTGATGTTGGAATCATCGATTTTCTCTCCATTATATTCAATGAAACCTTCTTGAGGTTTGTATAGCCCTAAAAGTAACTTTGACAATGTTGTTTTACCACTCCCATTTCCGCCAACAATAAAAATTACCTCATTGGGTTGAATTTTCAACTCGATGGGACCTAAAAGAAATTGGTCGTCCTCCGTATCATTGTAATAGGTGTAGGTGGTGCCTTTCAGTTCTACAGTTCCTGGCTTGCTTGTGTCTGAATCAAGTGTATGAATTCTTCTATCAGTGATCACTAACTTCAGCCCCATTTCCTCGATGTTATTCAGGGCAACTTCAATGGCTTTAATATTACCCAAAAAGCCTGTTGCCGATGACAGTGGAGATACCGTGAAGAGGGAAATTAACAGGAATTCACCCAATAGATCAAATTCCACAATCTGTGTACTATAGATTACGAAAATTAAGATCACTATTCCAAACAGCAGCATTACATCTGTCATCCTTGACAGGAGGGAGTTAATGACGCTCTCTTTTACTTTTAAATCTTTTTCCTGATCACTTTTTTTAGTTAGTTGATCATCTAGAAAGGTGTGCTTTAGCTTTTGATTTAGGCTTAGCTCCTTAATTCCTTTTACGACTGCTTCAAGCTCTACAAAAACCTCATCCCATTTCATACGGGCCTGGTGGGTGTACTTTTTCAAAAGGGGAAGAGTGAACGATACGATGATAAATGTCAACCCAAAAACAACTATGGTGAAACCAAACAGAATCGGAGATAACCAAATCATGTAAATGAACAATCCGATTACTGTGGTTAAGCCGGTTACTATTCCAGGAAAACGGTTTATCGCTACGGATATAGTAGAGATATCATGCGTGAGCATGGGCAGCAGTCGCTCTTTATTCTTTTCTACGGCGCTATATTCTGCGTTGAGAATCTTTGTAGAAAGCTGTACTCGCAGATTATGAATAATTGTCTGAGTTAGTTTCGCCAACATGAAGGAACTCAAAACAGCGAAAAGAGGGTAAGCGATAAGCAATATTCCAACCTTTAAACTAAAAGTAAGGATATCCTCAATTCCACTGTTTAGCGTTTCGTGAATCGTCTTGATAAGTAAGGTTGAGCAAACGCCAGTTATTACACTGCCGAGAGAGGCGATGATGAAATTCCTTTTGGAAGTTCGGAGTAAGTAATAGAGCAGTTTCAAATACTGTGCATTTAGTTTAAATCGCAAAAAAACGACAACTTGCAGCCGCAAACAAATTACTATGGATAATAGTCTATCGGAGCAAAGGGAGCATGTACTTAGATGCTGCACTATCATAGTAACATACAATGGAGCAAAATGGATAAATAAGTGCCTGGAGACACTTTTTCAGTCAAGCTATCCAACCGAAATAATTGTAATTGACAATGGATCAACTGATCAGACAATTCCTTTACTTGAAAAGTTTGGAGAAAAAATTCAATTAATTAAGACTGGAGAAAACTTAGGATTTGGAGGGGCCAATAATATTGGGATGAAGATGGCTCTTAATCAAGGATTTGATTTCTTTTTCTTATTAAATCAGGATACGTGGGTGGAAGAGGATGCAATTGAAGCACTCATTGTTGAGTCCAAAAGAAATACTGATTTTGGCATATTATCACCCATTCACATGAATGGACAAATGACCGCTTTTGATAAGAATTTTAAAAAGTTTGTCAGAAGATATAAAGTGGTTGATGTCCCATTTAATGAAGAAACAATTTCAAAACATGAGACACTTGTTGAAGTAGGATTCATAAATGCTGCAGCATGGCTGATCACTAAAAAATGCATTCAGGGAGTGGGGGTCTTTAGTCCTTTGTTTTATCACTATGCCGAAGACAATAATTATTGTCATCGCACATTAAGTAAAGGATTCAAAATAGGAATAGTTAAAGAATCAATAATATATCATGATAGGGAGTATCGAAATGACGCATACTCACCCACAAAAGATTTTGAGAGGGAAACGGTTAAAAGCCTATCAAATCCTTTGAAAAACCGATCTTTAATCCATGATTTCTTAATAGCTATTGCAAAAATTCTGGAAATATCAACTAAGATAAGATTCTACAAAATCCCTGGCTTTTCCTATTGGGCTGTCAAAGAGTTTTTTAAACTAAGAAAGCGTGTACATGACTTTGATGAAAGTGCATTGTATAACTTTGAACTGGAAACTAAATATTCCTAAATGGCTAAGAAGCATTTCTTAACGTTCGCAACAAATTTCAAAAATGAAAATCCTTATCTAAAGGATTGGATAGAATACCATGTAAAAGTGGGTGTCAATCATTTTTACTTGTATGATCAAGATGGTGGAGAGGAGGCTCAAGAGATTCTGCGGCCATATGAGGAGAAAGGAATAGTGACTAGACATCCATGGACGCATCTAGATGGCACCAGATTCGATGGAGCTACTAAATGGTGGCAGAGAAATAAAAATCATATGGGCTTTGCACATGCGGCAAAGAACTATCGCAAAGAATTTCAATGGTTGATGAAAATCGATGTGGATGAATTTTTATTTCCAATAGACGGGAGCACCCATTTGCATAACTGGTTAAATACAGTTGATGTGAAGAAGATTAAGGGAATAAAGCTACCTCGTATCAATTTTGGTAATAATGGTTACGATACCAAGCCTGAAAAATCGGTGTTGGAGGCTTACATTAAAAGAGAAGAGAATTACTCTGATCATAAAGACTTAGGAAATGGTGACTTTCTTTCCAGCAATAGATTCGCCTATAGTGCTCACTGGTGGCATTATAAGTGGTATAAGTTTGGTAAAATGCTTACTAATACTGATGAAATGGGCTGGCGAATCAATCATTATTACACCAAGTCTCTTGAGGAATATCTTTCCCGACAAAATGTGTCTGGGGGAAGACCTGTGGGAAGAGAAGGGTTTGATGAGAAAAATAGGGGATGTAACGATATAGAAGACACCAGCATGTTGGATTTGCTGGATAATGTTGGGTGGGATTAGTTAAACTTTCTATTGAGAATAGAAATATTAATCGAGCTTATACCGAACTCCGAGTGATAGGTATCTATTGGATCTATCTCCTCCAAAATTTCTATTGTAGTTATAACTAAATATTCCTTCCGCTGAAAAGATAAATTTTGGGGTTTCTTTTTGAAAGAAAATCCCTAAAGAATATTCAATATCATGTGAGAAGAAATTTGCAATGTTTGCTACAAAATAGTCACGATTATGTTCAATTCTTTGGATTAAAGAGCCAGCTAAAAATGAACCGTAATCAATCTTAAAATGGAAGTGATCACTATTTCCTCCTGGCCCTATTCCTGCACCTAGTATTTGTCCATCGTGTGTATATCCGTTTCTATTCACACTATGTGTATAGTATGAAGGCGTTGCTCTCCAGAGAGGCGCTTGGTTAGCAGATAGATTGGTATGTTCATAACCAAAAGTATAAGCCCGACCTTTCCTGGTGGAACCTGATTTTTCAAAACCTATAGTATAGGCTCTGGTGTGTTCTGGTTCAATGGCTGTTGGTCTTAACCCACCTCCATCAGACGTAAAATCATTCTTTGCAAATTCAGCATAAGCACGGAATCCTACTTTTTTAAAATTCCAATCCATTGTTATTGAAACCATCTGATCAAAGGCATCATTTGGTGATAATGTATCACCGTCTAATACACCATCATCAAGAATATAAAAAAGAGATAATAGATCGGCACCCTCGAAATATCTTGTTTGCTTGTACAATGATTTGTTTAGTCCAAGAGTCAATTCGGGTAGAAAATTTGGAGAAAATCCTAGTGCGAGGATGTTAATGTATCGTCTATCATTTTCTTCTATATCATCAAAATAGTCAGATTCATTAAGGAGCCCCATGATGATATTGGCTTCAACTTTTCCAATCTGGCTTTTTCCTATGTTCAAATCAGTCGCATCAAATCCAAAGCGTAGGTGAGGGAAACCACCAGCTTGTCTGCTAAGAATGATTGGATTAAAAATGGAAGGCCCGAGTGAATAATTTTGAGTGGATAAAGCAATATTAAATTTATTTAATTGAAATTTTACTTCGCTTTGCCCGGGATGGAATTTCACAAATTGATCAAACCCATATTGTTGGACCCAATCTATTTGATTGGAAAACTGATAACGAACCTCATCAGAGGATAAGGCTTTTCTGAATTTTATATTTCTTGAATAAAATGCAACAGGGAAAAATGTATAGTGAAATTTACCAACCTTTCCCTGCATCCCCGCATGTGCTTCCACCGTCCATGCCTTTCCTTTCCAGACTGGTCCGTCATTATATCCTCGTGCATATTCGGAGTTGTTACTGAATTTAGCAAATGGATTTATCAAACTAAATTGACTTTGCCCATCTTGATGTATACTTTTATATAGAGTAAGAGTGGTGCTGTCAGTTTTATCTATTCGATTAAAAAAATCACCTGGAATATAGATTTGACCTGAAATGGAAGAAATAAAAAGTAAATGAGAAATTGCGAGAATTATTTTCCTAAAGCTCATAGATAATACGCTTCTTCAAGTACAAGACCTACTCTATAATCCCTTCCCTTTTCCCAGTAATTTTCATATTCATCTGTGCCCTCCATGAGCGCATACTTAATTTGCCAACTCCGATCTATTTGATTTTCGTAGGGTTCATAACCATTATATAGTCTTACGACGACTTTATTATTAGCATGTTTTAAATAAGGGCCTATTGATATTTTTTTACCACTGAACGAATGTGGGTCATTGATTGTGCCACTGTCGTATATGATAGAATCATTTACTAGAATCTCTACTCTATTGTCTACTTTTTCAAAAATAAAAGTATAGTCTTTAGCTTGATCGCAAGTTGGCGAAGGATAAATATTAAGTATTAAAAATACAATTTTCAATATCATTGCTTCTAATTATTTAAATGATTTGATTGTTAGGCAATCAAAAAACATTCCACACTCAAAAAATCTGAATTAGTTTCATTAAACAGTTAAAATGGACGAACTCGTTTCAATTTGCATACCGACTTACAATGGAGAAAATCATTTAAAAGCATCCATTAAATCTGCTATAAATCAAACGCATGCAAATATAGAAATACTAATTGTCGATGACCAATCTACTGATCTGACAGTCAGCATCATTCACGATTTTATGGAACGAGATAATAGGATAAGATTGGTTGAAAATGAAAAAAATCTTGGATTGGTGGGTAATTGGAACAAATGCATCTCATTTGCAAAAGGTAATTGGGTAAAGCTACATTTTCAAGATGATTTGATGGTTAATGATACGATTGAAAAGATGTTGACCCTTGCCAAGCAACAAAATGTTGAATTTGTACTTTCTGATCGCGAGTATTTTTTTGAAGACGGCATGGACAGTGATTACTATGAAAAATTGCAACGATTATCAAACCATTTTGAAAGCGCATCTGTCATTCAGCCTAAGGATTTAGCAGAGCTGTTTTCTAAACTTTCAATTGAACATAATTTTATTGGAGAACCAATATTGGGTTTATTCAATAAGAGTGTACTTGATACATGTGGAAAATTTGAGGAAAAGATGTTTCAATTGGTAGATTTTGAATTTTGGTTTCGCTTAATGAGTAATATAGAAACTGGTTTTATTGCTGAGAAACTCCATCAATTTAGAGTTCATTCTAAATCACAAGGTGCCAAGAACATGGGTCGAGAGGGAATAAATGTATCTGATCTAGATATGGTATTGATGGCCCATAAAATTTGTACGGATTCAAATTATGAGAAACTTAGAAATTTTATTGGGCCACAAAATGTCATGGCACTTCTTTCTCCACTGGTTGAATCTAAGCTTGAGAAAAATGGGTGGTTTAGAATGAAGAAAAAAATTGGTTCAGAGGTTTTGAAATATTTTAATCCGCCACTCAAGGTTAAGATTAAGGCCCTAAAGAAGGATGTCTCAATGTATTTCTGAATAGTTAAGGCTGACCAGATTAATTATTGAAGATTTTTATTGAATACTGGATCTAGCTTTTTTCAGCTAACTCAACATCTGATAACTCATTGGATTTCTGGTCATAGATCTCAAAGTATTCTATGTCCCTTATATTTTCACTGTCTTTTGAGTCTGCACTTCCTCGCTTCGCTTTAACGTTAAGAAACCATTCCTTAGACTGAATTGGATAATGATTAAGGTGTAGAAATGACTTTCGTAGAATGTCTTCATTGATTTTTTGAAAATCTTTATCGTTCGTAAAGTACATTTTCAAATCTGACGTGATCGACAAGCAAAATTTCTTTGTGTCGCAGTGATGAATATCAAACCATTTTAAACAAGAAGACCGAACGATTACTTTTCCAAGTCCGTACTGCTCATCTTTCATTCCCTGATTTTTAACTCCATTATAATTACTTCTTTTTGTGAAATTAGGAATGATTTGATCAGGCTGTTTTTCAAGCCCGGATGATCCAAACATCTTCCATGGAATTCTGACAAGTCCAATCGGGGGAGGTAAAAATTTAAGGAATCTTCGAATGGTTTTGAACCCTCTTCTTGAGTAGATAAATTCATCCATATCACAGACAATAAACCATCTATTGTTCTTCCTTTCCTTTAGAAAATATTTATTGTAAAGAGCTACTTGAGCCCAGCGAGTTTCGTCTTTAACTAAGGTCACTTGATTTTTCTGGAGATAGTTAGATAGAATTTTTTCACTGTTATCCGTACTCCCATTATCAATTAAATAGAAGTGATCCACTCCTTCGTTTAAGTAATGATCAAGCCATTCCTTTAGGCAGTGGGCTTCATCTTTGAAAATAGCTACAACTGATAGAAAGTGCATTCAGTCTCTCCTTTTGATTTGCCAGCAGGCATTGAAGGCTTAATATTAATTAGTAATCTTGCACTTTAAAGATATTTCTCAGCTAAGATTATTGAATTTAATAGGAGTAGGAAGGTATGCTTAGAGTAATCAGCTTTTTTTTCAAGTCATCATGGCAAATCATTGTGTTGGCAACTGTGGGAAGTGTTGTTGCCGCGGGTCTCAATTTGCTGGGAATAAAATTTTTGGGAGATATTATTAAAAGCCCAGAATTAAGCCCAGAATTATCGCTGGTCTATGCTATAGTATCAATTACACTTTCATCAATTATAGGTTTTATAATTGGGTACATAGTGACAAAGCATTATGAATTCAAAATCTCGAATTACCGAAAAGAGTTGTCAGATCGAGTCTTACGATCAAACTATCAGGAAATTGAAGAGAAATTAGACAGGTTAGTTCCGGTGTTGCTGTTTGAGATAGGTGCTATCGGAGGATTTGGCCGGCAGATTCCTATTGTAATGGTAGCCCTTATTCAGACTGTGGTTGTTATTGGTTACTTATTTTATGTTTCATGGCAGTTGACACTCATATTAATTCCTCTGTTTTTGGTAGTCACTTTGGTTAATGTATTTACACTACCGATGTTCAAGGCATTAGATAAATTAATGTCGGAGGTTCGGTTCAAAATACACTTTTCTTTAGATAGACTTGAAAAAGGGTTTAAAAATTTAGCTGTAAATCGAACACATGCCAATTCTTATGTGAATAAGTCAATTGGATCACATAGCAATGAGCTGGCAAGGTTGAGTGTTAAGAATTACACCATTCGTAATTCTATTACCAAGTCAGTAAATGCATTTGTCTTGATTGGCTTTGGTACAATCTTACTCTTGTCAATTACAACTTATGGTTTCAACCAACTTCAATTGATAGAATATCTCGCTTTGATTCTATATATCCGTCCTTACATGAATCAGATAGCGAATTTCTTCAAACAGGTGAAAAATGTTGAGAATGCACTAGAGCAGGTAGATGCTCTAAACGTTGACATTAGAAAGCATGAAATGGAATCCGATGAGAAGATTCCTTATGATCCGAATAGTGCCCATCCATTAGTAGAAGTAGATAATATGCTATTTCAATACAAAGAGAAAAATGGTTTCAAACTCCACGTAGATTCATTCAAAGTTTTTAAAAATGAAATCCTAATAATTAATGGGTACAATGGCAGTGGTAAATCCACATTGTTTAAATTGATTACAGGTCTATATACTCCGGATTCGGGTCAGTTTTTGTTTCAAAATCAACCAGTTACTCAGAAAAATCTTAAATCTTATCGCGACTATTTTTCATGCTACTTCACAGATTCGCCGTTATTCGATAATCTTAGCTATCTGGACTTAAACAAGAATAAAAGTGAAGTTTCCAATTTGATGGAATCTTTAGGGCTAAGTAGTAAAACCGGAATCAATGAGCAATTCGAGATTACAAAGACAGAATTGTCCAATGGACAAAAAGGGCGGCTCAATCTTTTAAGGTTATTACTCGAAAAGAAAGAAATCTATTTCTTTGATGAATGGGCGGCTAATCAGGACATTTATTTCAAGGAAAAATTTTATACAGAAATTGTCCCTGGGTTAAAGGCCAATGGAAAAACTGTCATATTGATTTCTCATGATGATAAGTTTTATTCTGTGGCAGATAGGATTTTGACAATCAAAGACGGAAAACTCAAAAATGTAGAAGAGAATTATGCCTAAAGTGTGTGTAATTGTCGTCACCTACAATGGTGAGGAATACATTATGAAATGCCTTTCATCGCTTCAAGGGCATTCTCAAGATCTACATATATTGGTCGTCGACAATGATTCAAAAGATCAAACAGTTTCGATAATTGAGCATAATTTTCCAAATGTTGAAGTTATAAGAAACAAAAAAAACCTGGGCTTTGGAAAAGCTAATAATATTGGTCTAATACAAGCTTACAAGAAGGGTTATCAATATTTTTTTCTATTAAATCAGGATGCTTGGATTGAGGGTAATGCTATAGAGCAAATCATCGCTGCATTGAAAACGAATCCATCCTATGGTATCGTTTCTCCAATCCATTTGAATGGAACTGGAGACCGCTTGCAACATGACTTCAAATTTTTCATGGAAAAAAATGAAGCCAGTGATTTTTTAAAACATTATGAATCTAGTCGTCTAAACAATGAGCTATATGAGGTAGACTTTGTGAACGCGGCTGCATGGATGATTTCTAGAATTGCTTTGCAGAAGGTCGGATTGTTTCATCCGCTGTTTTTTCATTATGGTGAAGACGACAATTATGTGCACCGTCTGCATGATAAGGGGCTAAAAATCGGAGTAGATTCCAACTCAATCATTTATCATGATCATGAGATCAAATCTTTTAATCCCTTAAAGCATAAGCCCGAAAAGGAGTTTAAACAAGAACTTCTGAGAGCATATCTAAACCCTCAGAACAGAGGGAAAAGGGAGGAATTAGCAAATTATGCTAAGAAGAGAAAACGAAAATTTAAAAGGGAAAATTCGTTGAATGGACTGACAGCCTCCTGGATAAAATTCAAAACCATGATTGAAGTATATAATCATGAAAAAAGATATTACAAACCCCTATATAGGCATTTGAATGATGAATAATAAGCGTTCAATTATTTGTATTGGATTAGGTACCTATAAAAGGCCTAATATGCTGCAGAGAGCATTGGAATCAATTGCTGACTTGACCTTACCGAAAGATGCTGATGTAGTCTTTTTACTTTGTGATAATGAGCCTCAACCTGCATCCGAGGAGTTGTTTCTTTCATTGCAAGGGAGCTTAAATATGGCATCACATTATTTGCACGAACCTCGAAAAGGATTGGTGTATATGAGAAATAAGATTCTGGATGAGGCCAATAAATTAGCGGCAGACTACTTAGCTTATTTCGATGATGATGAAGTTGTTCATCAAGATTGGATAGTTTCACTTTATGATGGCATCAAAAAATTTGATTCAGCTGCCATAGGAGGACCGGTAATTATGAAATGGCCTCAAGGAACTCATGTGGATTCTCATGTTAAAGCATTTATTGATAATAACCCTGTATCTGGAGAATCAGGGGACGTCAGGGAGAGATTAGCAACTAATAATGTATTGATTGATTTAAATTTTGTAAGAAAGCATGAATTACGCTTCAATATGAGGTTTAATTTACTCGGGGGTGAAGATTCATTTTTCTTTGAACAGATCAGACAAAACAATGGTAAACTGGTCTGGTGTAATGAGGCCTTGGTTTTTGCTGAAGTTATCCCTGATAGAAACAGTGAAGAATTTATTTGGAAGAGAATATTTCGAATAGGTCAAACACTTTATTTAAAAGAAGAATTACTTAATGGTAAGAAAGGCACCATAGAGAAGATTGGACTAATTTTTAGAGGATTTAAATTGTGGAGGAAGTATTTCTTCTATCGTGGAGATCACGAACGAAAAATAGAACTGAAAAAAAGATGGGTTAAAGCCAAAGGCATGATTCAAGTAATCATTGGTAAAGATTTTAAAGAATATGAATCAGGTGATGGGTATTGAAAAAATTTTTCATTCTTAAATGTGACCTTTAAAAGTCTTTAATGACCCAGAAAAAAATGAAGCCACTCATTGCTATAGGGTTGGGGACCAAGGAGCGACCAAAAATGCTGGAACAAGCTCTTGAATCATTATCGAGGATTCATATTCCAAGTGATTTGGAGGTGATATTGTTGGTATGTGAAAATGGGAGTTCATCGTCAGCACTAGAAATTGTAGAGAAGTATCAAAGTAAGCTCCCATTTCCAGCTTCATATATTAAAGAAGAAAGAGTTGGCATTGTATACATGCGCAATGCAATATTGGATGAGGCAAGAAAAGCTAATGTTGGATTTCTTGCATTTTTTGATGACGATGAGGTGGTAAAGGAAGATTGGTTGGTACAAATTAACAATGCAAGAATAAAATACCACGCAGATGTTATTCAAGGCTATGTAGAGCAAAAGTTCATTTCAGATGATGTAGATAATATTGTAGTGAAACATTTTCCAGGAAGCCTTGACATACATTCTGGTGCAGAGTTGGAAGTAGCCTCTACAAGAAATGTGCTTATAGACTTATCTATAGTATATAAGTACGATGTTCGCTTCAACAACAGGTTTAATTTGACTGGAGGATCAGACACTCTTTTTTTTATGCAACTGAAAAATAAAGGTGCTCGAATATTTTTTTGCAGAGAGGCTGAGGCGTCAGAAACAATTCCTTCCTCTAGATCAACCATTGAGTGGCTTCTCTCGCGATGCTTTAGAAATGGTTTTTCCAAATACCTGATTTCTATGGAAATTCATGGTAAACCAAAAGCTATTTGGATTGAATTGGGTTATCTTTTTAAATCCATTAGAACAGTACTGGTCATTCTTTTTTTAAGAAAAAAACCTGTTGATGAACCCGGATTTCAACGATGGAAAAGGTACAATCGAGCCAAGGGTGTACTTTATGCAATGATGGGTGTGCCATTCGCAGAATACAAGCAAATTCATGGAAGCTGAAAAGAAATATAGCTGCACAATTGCAATTTGTACACATAATCGACCAAAGGGACTTAGCGTATCAATTAGGGCTGTAGCAAAGCTGCATTTTCCGGTTGATTTGGATATTCTTCTATTGGTAGTAGATAATGGTTCTTTGTTAGAGTCTAAGCAAGTCTTTGATAGTGAAGTAAAAAAGCTTGAAATCCCATCAGAATATATCAAGGAATCAAACAAAGGAATTTCACACGCACGTAATGCAGCATTAAGTTATGCAAATGAAAGGCATCAAAACTATTTGGCATTTTTTGATGATGATGATTACCCGGATCCAAATTGGTTGCATTCGCTTTGGGTGTGTATGAAAAAATATAATTCTCATGTATCCGCTGGCCGAATGGTATTCAAGTGGCCATCTGATTGTGATTTGGATGATGAAGTAAAAAGAATTTATGCTTTAGCAGCTGGAAAAACTAAAACAGGCACTTTACTTAAAAGATGCGGATCTGGAAATGTCTTAATTGATTTAGGTTTTGTGACTGAAAATAAATTAACATTTCATCCTAAATTCAATTTGACTGGGGGAGGGGACGCTCATTTTTTTGAACTATTATCGATACAAGGCGGTAAAATTGTTCATTGCGATGAGGCAATTGTTTATTCTGACGTAGATGTTGCAAGAACAAACGAAGAATATATTTTCAATCGCCGGTACAAAGTGGGTTATAATTCATTCAATAAAGATGCTCTTTTATATGGTAAGCATTCTGCGATACGGATATCCATCTTAAGATGTCTAAGCATTTGGATGGATTGTGGTGTCCGCTTTTTTAATAGAAATCCGAAGAATAGAGCATGGATAAAAAGGCAGCTTTCAGAGGCAAAGGGAAGAGTGCATTCAATAATGGGGAGGCCGTTTGAATATTACAATGAAACAGATGGGAAATAATACTTTATTTAGGAAGAGGTGAAATATGGAGCAATCAAAAACCAAAATAGGTATCTGTATTTGCACCTATCTACGTCCTAAAATGCTGAAGGAATTATTGCAGTCCCTCACATACCTTAAAGAGCCGAAGGATACTGAAACGATTATTTTAATAATCGATAATGATAGAAATAAAACAGCTGAACCTGTCTTAAAAGAAGGAAAAATTGGTTTAAGTAGCTTTTACTTTTCTGAGAAATCTAACGGTTTAGATATTGTTAGAAACCGAGCTCTCAAAGAAGCGATGAACCTGAATTGTGACTATTTAGCCTTTATTGATGATGACGAAACCGCTGATTCTGATTGGATTATAAATCTTTATGAAACGGCTCAGAATTATCATGCGGAAATTGTAGCGGGTTATGTAAAATATCTGCTACCTAAAAATACCCCTGAGTGGATGCAATTGCCGGGTTTTTATAATAAAGAACCTCGCGTAACAGGGTCTGAAAGAAAAATCATTGGTGCAGGCAATGTTTTAATAAATCTGAAAAGGATTGCTTATTATGATGTGTGGTTTAGGAGTGAATTCAGATTCTCTGGAGGCGAGGATACGTTCTTTTTCCAGGAGTTAATAAATAAAGGTTGCAAAGCAGTCCACTGTCAAGAAGCAATCACTTTTGAAGAGGTGCCTCAGTCACGAGCAACCATATCATGGTTATATGAACGTAGTTTTATGTTCGGCTATGTTAAAGCACAAAGATACTTTTTGAGTAAAAAACCTCTTGTTGCCAATCTAAGTCTAATTCAACTTGTGGTTAGTATTTTCTCCAAGTCAATATTCAGTTCACTATTCTGGCCTTTTTATAATTTACCGATGAGAGTAAGAACAAAAAGGGAATGGCATAGACTGAAAGGAATTGTATTTGCCATGACAGGCGGCAGTCTAACGGAGTACAAGAATGTGCATGGAAGTTAGGATCTAATAAATTTTAACTTTTTCATTAGCCAATCAACCCATCTTCCCCATGGAAATCCCAAAATGAGGAGTTCAACCATAAATGCATGAAACCAAATATTCATGAAGTAGAATATTCCTACATGAAGTCCGATTATTCCTATAACTATGAATGGTCTTGTCTTTCGAAACCAAAACAAAAATCCACTAAGCTCTGTAAGTAGGCCAATTGTAAGAATCAAAGTTGCAAATGGGATGTATTCAAATGCGATCTGCTGTAAGAAATTAAATTCATGAAACCCATATATGCCCAGATGATCAACACTTTTCTCAGTCATCCATAACCATAGATGTCTCCCATCTGACCAGTTAATACCTGTACCTATTAATTTGGTGATACCTGCAGAGGTATATGCCAGGCCTGTAAAAAAAAATATCGACCCAAAAATGAATGCAATTCGCTCTTCTTTTTTCTTAAAAAACATAAAACCAAGAGCAATTAATAATAGACTTATTCCAGTAAGGTTTGAGCTGTGTGGAATCTCACCAAGCGAATACCTTGCTACAAAAAGTAAATGGAAGCAAATAAACCCAATTGAATACATGTACTTAGTGCCTATTCTGAGGTATCCCAGAATACAAGATGTGGTTAATGCAATACCGATATATCTTGGATAATGGCTCCCAAACATAAAACTGATGTCAATGTATTTAGCTATGCCCAGAGGAAGCACAACATCGGATATTCTGTCCATAAAAGATATCCAATACCAACAGAATTTGTAAGCAAACCAGATAACAGCAAGTTCTAATACTCTAAAGTGCAAGTGTCTTCCTACGCTCAGTTCTTTTTCTTCTTCAAATAAATAGTAAGTCAGCTTTTTCATTTTGACTTTTTAAAGTAGAAAGATGAATCAATGGTAGGGTTAAAATAATATTCATTCCTATGTAACATTATAAACGGAAGTCCATTTGCTTCAACAGAATTATCCTTTAATTGACCTTTAATAATACAAGCCATTAGCTTTTTCACTTCAAGTTGATCAGCATTCATCATCTGTATCAAAGCCTGACATCTTATTCTGTCCCAATTTTGTGTCTTAAGAATGAAGTTGGAAAAATCAATTTGATTGATTCCTATAGTTTCTACATCGATAGGTTTTCCTGGCAAATCGGGATAATTGTATGTATCCCATAGTATAGAATCAGACACATCAGTGACATCTCTTAAAACTGCTCGAGCCCAAGGATTTCCTGCCTGAGAAAACATCGGATAAATGCTAAATGGCCAAAACTCACCATCATGAGTAGCAACTAGTGAGACGTAAACAATAAATATCGCTCCTAATAATTTCCCTGCTTTTTTTCTAAACATGGAAGAATAATTTTAATAACCTTGTCACTAACTTGAATCCCAACGAATATCAAAGAAATGATATTTTGAGATTTGCAACATAACCAATGAAGCTATTTAGCAAAAAAAAATTTAGAAAGTCAATCGATTTTGATCCAGGAAAAAAGCTACTAAGTTTTTGTATTACGCATCAAAACAGATTTGAATACCTTAAAGAAACACTAAGCAAGAACCTTGATGATAATAGGAGCTTAAGTGAAAAAATTGAATTTGTATTAGTCGATTTTTCATTGGATGAGAATATCAGAGATTGGATTGCTAGCAATTTCATTGAAGACATTAAAATTGGATACCTTAAGTTTTTTCAAACAGATACCTTAAAAAAATGGTCAGCCTCAATAGCAAAAAACACCTCTCATATGCTTGCTGATGGATCAATTTTGACAAATCTCGATTGCGATAATTTTGTAGGCAAGAACGGAGCTGAATTTGTAATTGATCAATTCAAAAACTCGGACAAAGAGCTTATTTTTTGGCAATACTCTGGAGTCAAATACGGTGGATCTTTTGGTAGAATTTCCATTTCTTCTAAAGTGTTTAAAGAAATAGGAGGCTATGATGAGTCCCTTCTTGAAATGGGTTGGCAGGATAATGATTTGATAAGAAGAGCAAAAGCGGTGGGCTTAAAGTTGCTTAAAAAAAATGACGAAAAATTCAATCAGGCCGTTAAACATGAAAAATACAAGCCAAAGAATATGTCTTTTGAAAAGATGAATAAATTGAATGAAAGACAGGCGAAACGAAATATCAGAAAGGGTTTATTAGTAGCTAACAATGGAAGCTATGGCATATCTGAACGTTTGTTGAAGATGGATTCTACGGGAGAAATGAAAGCTTATAAACCGAGCTCAATTGGATAAAGAGTTGATAGTTATCGGAATTGGGACGTATAAACGTCCCAAAATGCTGAGAAATGCTTTGGAATCATTGCAGGAACTTAAAGTACCAGCAGATTTGTCTGTTCAACTTGTTATTGTAGATAATGAAGCAAATTCAAATGCTCGCAATATTGTTCATCAAGCAACAAACAAACTGCCCTTTAAAATTCACTATCACTGTGAGCCGAAAAGGGGGATTGTTCATGTTAGAAATAAGATATTAAATGTTGCAAATGATTTAGAGGGAACCTACCTAGCCTTCATTGATGATGATGAAACAGCTTCACCCGACTGGATAGAAGAATTATACCAATCCATAGTGAAATATGATGCCCAGATAGTGGCAGGAAAGGTAGAATATCAAATACCTGAGGATTGCCCAAATTGGATAAAGGAACGAGATTTCTATGGGTTAAAATATCACAAAACGGGAGACAGAGTCACCAGTGCAAGCACGAATAATGTTATGTATTTTCTACCATTTATTCTACAGCACAACGTTTATTTTGATGAAAAACTAAATGAAACGGGTAGCTCAGACACCCAGTTTTGTCACAGGTTAATACGAAAAGGTGGCAAAGCCATTTGGTGCGAGGAGGCAGTGACATATGAGATTGTTCCTCCACAGAGACTAACAAAAAGCTACATCCTGGAAAGAGCATTTAAGACTGGTTTTACTACCCATTTACGGAATGTAATCCGATTTGGAAAAATGCTAGCCTCTGTTATAAGCCTTCTGCATGTTTTATTTTTTTTACTGAAGTGGTTTTTTCTTAATATTAGAAATGGCTTTTTTCGTAAGTCTGATCGCATCTTTAACGCCCGGCAATTGGCAATAGCTAAAGGATCAATTTCGGCGGTTTTTGGTAGCAAATACAGAGCATATGAAGTTATTCATGGGGAATAACTTTGGATTCATTAAATCGAACGATAAATCTCAAGCTGTCTCTCAAAGCAATTTCTCCAACTAAACTTTTTGGCATAAGTAACGGCTTTTTTCTTAAATGATGGATTTGGGCTTTTAGCAAAAGCAACAATTGCTTTTGCTAATTCAGTGGGGGTCCTCTCTTTAAGAATGATGGGAATTCCGGAATTATTAGCATGTTCTAACGCTGCGCCATCATTTGCTACGAGTATAGGTAAACCGGAGCTTAATGCTTCTAATTGTGAAAGTCCAAAAGTTTCCCATTCGCTTAAAGCAAAACCAAGATCAACACTAGCGTAATATTCTGCCAACTTAACTTTATCCTCAATGAAGCCTACAAAATGGACGTTTCTATACTTCTCAACCATATTGGTAACTCTATTAATACGAGGACCACTACCCGCAAAGACTAAGGCTGGTTCACAATTTAATTGTTGACAAAGCAAGGGATATGCATCTATTAATAAGTCGATTCCTTTTTCATTGCTAAACCTATGAGAAAACAACATGGTTAGTCTGTCATCATCTCCAGCTTTTAATTCTTCCAGTAGCTTTTGATTAAATCGCTCTTTATTAAAAAGGTTATGATCCACCCCTAAAGGAACAAAATGAACATTTTTTATTCCGTTGCTTTCCATTCTACGGATAATAGCTTCACTAGAAGCAAGCACGCCTTCCATTTTATTATAATGTTTTCGAGCGAATGCCCACGCTATTTGCTCACCTGCATTAGCAATTGGTGAACCTAATTTCTGAAGATATCTCTTTACATAGGTTACTGGAAAGTCTGCGTGCCAAAACCCAAAAACTTTTGATTTCAATTGATGCTTAGAAACGACAGAATTAACAATTCGGGGCATAAAATATGGTGATCCTACTTCAATAACATCTGGATTTAATTTTACTAATAAGGGTTCTATGATAGATTTTTTGAATAATGTACGGTATTCACCGCTTTTATCTATTCTTGGAACTTTCAAATGTTCAATAAACGCATTTTCACCAATTTGCTCAGTGTATGTTTTTTCATCATGCATGATGAAAATATATTTGATATCAGGTTTGTCTTTATAAAACTCCATTTTTTCTAGGTGGTAGCGCCTAACACCACCTCCAGAAGGGCTCCAGAAATTGTTACAGTCGACTATAGAAAGCATCCAATGGAATTTACTATCATGAATAAAGTGTTTTTGACCTTAAGTTAAATAATAGGCGCATGCAATTTTATGCATGGCGATAGAATCAAAATTAGTTTCTAAACATTTTGGGAATGCATTTTTTAGTTGATTCAAAACTTGTTTTTGCATACCACCCATGGAGTGGGGATATTTGTTAGGAACAATAATATTTCGGCTTCTACCTTTAATGCTTTCAAAATTGACAACAAAAGTGCAACGAAAAAGGAATACATGTTGTATTCTAACTTTCTGGTTGGTGAATGAAGCAAGTTTTATAGAGAAATGATCAATCAGAGAGATTCACTTTGAAGAAAATTAAAATAGCCTTTTTTATTGATACCCTGAAGGAAGGTCTTGATGGAGTGTCTAACACATCTCACCAAATCATTGAAAGGTTAGGCGAACACGCTATTGAGCCATTATTCATAACAGGGTTACCTCCTGAAAATCCAAAATTTCCGTACAGAGTTTACCAGACGAGATATATACCATTGCCGTATTGGAAAGATCTCCGGTTAGCTATTCCTAGTAGAAAGAGGATTTTTAAAGTACTTGATGAATTCAAACCTGACCTTATTCACTGGAGTACTCCATCTTTGCTTGGCAAAATTGCGGTTTCTTATTCTATAAAGCGTTCAATTCCTAACATTGCGATCTATCATACACACATTGTAAGTCATGCAGATTATTTCAGATGGCTACCATTCAAATCATTTTTAACAAAACGTGCAAATAAGATCTTAAGGAAGTTTTACAACAAGACCTCTTCGGTATTAGCACCTACTAGTGAAATGAAGAATTATTTGATTTCAATAGGTTTACCTGAAGATAAAATTAAAATATGGGGTCGAGGAGTGAACTGTCGATTATTCAATCCAACAAAAAGGAATGAATCTTATTTCAATGATTTAAATAGGAATAAAAAATTGCTTTTTGTAAGTCGATTAGTAAACTATAAAGAGACAGACACACTAATTAAACTAAGCCATGTCTTACCTAACAATCTAGATCTTTTTGTAATTGGCGAAGGACCAGAAAAAAAGAAAATGATCGAGGAAAGCAACCCGGCTAATACTCGGTTTTTAGGGTGGCTGCAAGGAGAAGAGCTGGCAGAAGCTATCGCATCTTGTGATCTATTTGTTTTCCCATCTATAAGTGAAACCTTTGGAAATGTGGTTTTGGAAGCCATGGCATCAGGATTACCTGTCATTGCAGCAGAAGGAGGTGGTCCCAAAAGCATAGTTCAAGTTGGAAAAACTGGTTATTTAGTTAAGCCTAAAAGCATAGATGCAATGCTTGAAAAAATAGAATTTTTGACATCAAATGAAGAATTGCTCTTTAAAATGAGCAAACAGGCAAGACAGTATGCAGAATCTCAAAGCTGGAGTAAAATGGTTTCAGATCTGATCGAAATCTATAGAAACGCTATTAGGTAGCTTGTCTTGAATAGACGGTTTGAATTGAATTATAACTAGGTATGATTTTTCCTTTCTAATTTTGCATAAAGGATCAGACTATGGAAACTACCAAAAATCAAACAACTCGACTTTATGAAAACAATGTTTTAGAGGCATTATCTAGAAGTCCATGGTGGTTGCCATTGGTGATTTTTATTCCTGTTGTGTCTTATTTTTCCTTTGAAGGTTTCAAATCTTTAAGTGAAGAATACTTGATTGAAGGTGGTTTAGTGGCTGTTGCTGGATTTATGTCATGGACTTTGACTGAATACCTTACACATCGATTTCTTTTTCACTACCAAGCAGATTCAGAATTCTGGAAAAGGTTTATCTATGTTGTGCATGGAGTTCATCATGACCACCCGAATGATCTGACACGATTAGTATTTCCAGTAACTGTAAGTATTCCACTTGGAGTGATTGTGTATTTTTTATTTGGCTTAATACCATGGGGTGTTGATGCATTTCACCCAATTTTCTATAGTTTTTATGTTTTAGGCTACCTATGCTATGATATGATTCATTTTGCAACTCATGCAATATCAGCAGAGAGTAAATTATTTGGTGCAATAAAAAGATATCATATGAGCCACCACTATCAAAAATCAAATTCGAAATACGGTGTGAGCTCCGGACTTTGGGATTTTATTTTCAACTCTACAGGAAAAAAACAAGATAGCAAGCAGTGAAAAACATAAGATGCTGAAACTTTCGTTATAGAAGAAAGCTTTTAAATCCGGGTACACAATTAGTCACATGCGACTCTTCTTATTTCTCATTTATTTCCAAATTTTTACTTTCCTTCATGCACAGAATGATCCCAATATGTTATTGGGAGAAAAGACAGTTTATGATGTGAAATATAGCATATTCAAAGTTGGGGAGGCTGTGATGCAAATAGATCCCGAGTTGCATTATATTGATGATAGTGCTTACTATCTGGTTACATTCAAAGCCTCATCTACCGGACTTCTTAAGTTTTTTTATTCTGATTTACATATTTGTTATGAATCATACATATCAGTTGTAGATTCTAATCCAACTTATTCTGAGAGAGAAATATATCATGGTAAAACCGTAGATATACAACATGATAAATTCGGCTATTCAGATTCTGTAAAAATTACCACAAGACAGTTTCGAAAAAAAAGGGTAAGAAATTTTATGTTTAGCGCTGAAGATAAAGTAGTAAAAGATGCACTAAGTGCTTACATCTGGTTTAGACAGAAAGATATTTTCTATTCTAAACAGAACATATTTTTTTACCTTAATAATAGACTCAACGAAGTAGAGATATCACCTTCAGATGAGGTATTGGTAAAGGATGATTATTTGGTTAAGAAATTCAACTTACAGTTTCCTGGTGTTGCAGACATTGCCAATGACGATCATTATGTTCTAGCTAACAGCAAAAATCTTCCCCTTAAAGCTCAAATTTCGAGTGATGTAGGGAGATTCTTCTTTGTGCTTCAATCTGATTAAGTTATAATTCTCCTAATTAAGAATTAGGGCTTTTATGTTTAGATTACTATTACCTTCCAAACTATAATAGATGTAGGTATGAAAAAAGTCTATTTAATCAATCCTATCGAAGCAGATGTTGGATATTTCAAATGGCCAAATGATGAAGGAGGTCTTACAGATTATGTTTATATAGCAGACTTAGCAACAACAACAGTTGCACGGTTAATGGAACCGTATTTTGAAGTTGAAATCTGCGAAGCTTCTCTATATCCAATTAATTATGATACGGATGCTGATTTTATTGCGATCACAGGCAAAATAAGTCAGTGGAATCACATGAAATTGCTATCCTTAGAGTTTAAGAAAAGAGGGAAAACTGTAATAATAGGCGGTTCATATGCATCTCTTTCTTTCGAAAAAGTACGTCCCTTTTGTGATATCTTGATAAGAGGAGAGATTGAAGAGATAGCGGATCAAGTGTTCTCTGAAATTTCATCTGGAAATTGGAAGGCAGAGTATATCGGAACACAACCAGACATGTCTTTTTCTCCAGTACCTCGATGGGATCTTTATCCAAATGAGAGAGCTCTAATGGGATCCATTCAAATTTCACGCGGATGCCCATTTCAATGTGAGTTTTGTGATGTAATTGAATATTTGGGAAGGAAGCAGAGGCATAAGCCAATAGAAAATATCATCAAAGAGTTAGATGCTCTCTATAAATTCGGCTACCGAGAAGCATTTATTGCAGATGATAATTTGACAGTCTATCGCAAAAAAGCTAAAGGAATTCTTAAAGCAGTTGGTGATTGGAATCGTAAGCAACCAGACGGCCCAATGTTGTTTAGAACTCAGGTTTCTATAGACATTGCTAGGGATGAAGAAATGTTAGAACTGTGCACCTATTCTGGTCTTTTTGCAGTATTTATTGGAATAGAAACACCTAACGTTGAGAGCTTAAAAGAAACTCGAAAGTTTCAAAATCTTCAAATTGATTTAGTCGATCAAATCCATAAAGTATTTGAGCATGGCCTAAGTATATATGGTGGAATGATAGTTGGCTTTGATAATGACACTCCTCAAATCTTTGAAAGACAGTTTGAATTTGTGACAGAGTCTTCTATTCCTTATGTAACCTACGGTTTACTTAATGCACCTGATCAAACTCCTTTGTATGACAGGCTAAACAAAGCTAATCGACTAATACTCGAAAAAGATGGTACAGTTGCAGGAAATGCATATGAAACTAACATTGATTTTAAAAACATTTCCAAAGAAGAGGCTCAAATCGGTTCAAAATGGCTGATGAATAACATGTATGCACCGGACAATTTTGGTGATCGATTGTGTAAGTTCATCGAACTCCTGGGCGGAACGCATCAAATTGCAAATTTGAAAACCTTTAGAAGTGTGAATAAAGAATTATTCAAAATCATTCGAAAAGTAAAAAGGATGGGAGATAGAGAGGCCATTATGCATGAGAGGGTTATAAAGATGCTAGCTAAAAACCCACATGCTAACGTACATGCACTCAATTATTTAGCGCTTTATGCGTCCATTAGGGCAACTATGAACCTGAATAAAACGTGGGATCAAAATTTAGTTGCTGAGCAACCTTTTGAATATATTTAATTGTTAGTAGCTTCTTTAATAGCTTTTAAGGCATCACCGACAGTGTTTATTTCCCCGATAGCTTCATCGTCAATTGTAATATTAAACTGCTCTTCAATATCTAATACAATATCTACTATATGTACAGAATTAATTCTAAGGTCATTAATTAGATGTTGATCATCGGTTATAGAATCGGCATTAATATCGTCTGGTAAATACAGGCCAATGATTTGTGATAGTTGAGAATGAATATTTTTACTTTCCATATTTAACCTTCTGTGAAAAACAAATTGCAATATAGTTTACTGCCGAATAGATGAATCGGATTATTTTTTATTCTAACTTCATATAATTATTTTTTGATAACACCTTCTCTTGATATTTACGTCATCTAAAATATCATTGTACTCATTCCACAAGTTTTGGACAGTAGCATTGTCTTCTAACATGGGGCCGGTAGAAAAGTACTCTGCACCATTTTCAATATAACTTTTGAATAACTCGTTAAATATTAATGAAGTCACCCCCTTTTTTTGATATTCTGGCTTAACTCCAATTAGCAATAGATCCAGATGCTTATTTGACTTAAAATCTTTGAGAATATGAATAAATCCAAAAGGAAAAAGGGATCCTTTGGCTTTTTGGAATGCTTTGGATAGCGATGGGAAAGAGACTGCAACACCAATTATTTTATCCTTTTCATCGACAACCAGACAGATGTATTCTTTTCGAACCATCCCCAGGTATTGCTCAACATAATAATCAATTTGCTTGGGTGTTAATTCATAATAACCATAGAGGTGACTATATGACTCATTCAGCACTTTAAACATTTCCTCAGCATACTTTCTTACATCTTTTGCTTTTTTAAGTTTTAACGCCTTAATGCCAAATCTCTTTGATATAACATCAGCCAATCTTTCGTATCGTTTTGGAATCTCTTTTGGAACGTGACCTCTTTTTTCAATCCAATCAACTGTCTTTTCAAATCCTAAACTTTCAAAATGTTCTTGGTAGTATGGGAAATTATAAATGGAAGCTTGAGTAGCCATTTGTTCAAATCCACTAATTAAAGTACCCTCGAAATCCAGATCTGTAAATCCCATGGGGCCATGAATTGCTTCAGCTCCTTTATGTTTACTCCATTCTTCAACCGTGCTAATCAGCGCTCCTGATACAGTTTTGTCATCTATAAAATCGATCCATCCAAATCGTGCTAGCTTCTTTTCTTTTAGTTCCAAATCAAGAGCAATTGCAGCTACTCTACCTACGATCTTATCATCTCTTACAGCTACCCAGTATTTTGCATCAGCATTTTCAAAGGCGGGGTTCTTGTCTCTCAAGAGGGTGCTCATTTCGAATTGGACCATTGGAGGGACATAGTACTTATTACCCTCGTATAGTTCAAATGGAAACTTTATGAATTTTTTGAGGTCTTTTTTAGACGTAACCTCTTTGATCTGAATTGACATTAAAACAATTTTTCAGGATAAAGACCCAAAAATATTTCTAAAATCTTCTAAAGGAATGTTTTTGTAAGATATTTTAAATCTAATCTTTGAATTAGACTTTCATCTTATAAAAGTTTAAAACTATTTAGTTAGGCTGCTTTTGATTGTAAGCGGATGCCAATTTGTTTTGCAACCTTGACCATCATAGATATTGCTTCATCGATCTGATCAAAAGTATGTGATGCCATTAGCGAAAACCTTATCAAGGAATCTGATGGGGCAACAGCCGGAGATACAACAGGATTGACAAAAAGTCCTTCTTCAAAAAGCTTGTGAACAAATTCGTATGCTTTATAATTATCTCTAATGTAAATTGGTATGATTGGGGTTTCAGTATTTCCGGTATCAAATCCAATTTCTTTTAATTGTTCCATCGCGTATCGAGTATTTTCCCAAAGCTTTTGTCGTATAGAGTCATCTTTTTCAATGATATCTAATGAAGCCAAAGCAGCAGCTGTAGCAGAAGGAGTCATACTGGCACTAAAAACTAATGCTCTGGATTTATGCTTTATATAATGGATAGTTTCCTTATTGCCAGCGATAAAGCCACCTACAGATGCTAGCGATTTGCTGAATGTTCCGCCGATTAAGTCAACATCATTGGTTAGATTGAAATGACTTGCTGTTCCTCGTCCATTCTCTCCCAGCACGCCTACAGCATGAGCACAATCACTCATAACCACAGCATTATATTTTTTTGCAAGGCTAACGATCCCAGGTAAATTGGCAATGTCACCTTCCATGCTAAAAATGCCATCCACAATGATGAATTTAATACCTTCAGATTTACAGGTACCAAGTTTTTCTTCCAGAGATTGCATATCGTTATGCTTAAATCTCAGATAAGAGGCTTCAGATATTCTAGAACCCTCATATATAGATGCATGATTTAACTTGTCTAGAAAGATTGTATCACCTTTTCTTGTGATCGTGGGAATAGTTCCAAGATTTACCTGAAAACCGGTGCTAAAAACCAAAGCTTCTTCTTTACCGAGAAATTTGGCCATTCTTTGTTCCAATTCCTGGTGTAAGTCGGTGGTGCCATTTAGGAATCGTGACCCTGAACAGCTTGAACCATATTTCCTAAGAGCATTCTCTGATGCTTCAATAACCTCGGGATGAGTGGTTAGACCAAGGTAACTGTTTGATCCAAACATGAGAACATTCTTTCCATTGACATTAACTATCGTTTCTTGTCTAGCCTTAAATGGCCGAAAAAAAGCATATAACCCTTTATCCTGGATTTTCTTTGCCTCATCAAAGGCCATGAATCTTTCACGGAATTGATCATTCATAGTGCAAAAATACGTTTGTTACCACTCATTTCTCAATTTGGGTTACGTTTTTAATCCTTTAGCTTCAATATCAGGTCGAAAATGACAGCCTCAATTGGTAAGGTTATGCAATTTCTAATAGGATTTTAGCTTGAAACGCACACTATTCTCCCAAATCCAACAAGAAAACCATCCGAACAAACTTGCACATATATGGTAAAGTGATATGTAATAGTTCATGCCAATGATAAAATGATTGATTAGCTCAAATACTAAAACAAGACTAAGTGTAAACCATTTTTTCTTGCTGAAATAGGACAGCCCACCTATTAAGGCAAAAATTCCTACGGACCCCCCCATCCAGGCTCTAGTAAATGGATAAGAAATTCCATGTACATCTGGCCAATAAATTAAAAGTGTGTTAAAAAGCCAGCCAACAAATAGTAAGACAAAAACATATGATAAGAAATAAATAGTAATTGTTGCTTTGGTGCCATGTTGAGCTTCAAAGGATTGCACTGGAAAAAAGAATCCAAAAAAGGTCACAAAAAGTAAATGAGGGAGATCATTATGAAACCATGGAGCAGTAAAACTTGTGCCTAAGAAATGCCAAAAATTTGTTTTGTATTCTCCCATCCAAACAGACCAATCACATTGAAAAACGATTTGCCATGGTCCTTCATCACAATTTCTCCTTGCAGCATACCCCAGAATTCCCAAAAGAACCCAAATGGTCAACGTATAAAATAGGCTAAACTTTCTTGACATCACCCAACTCCAAAAATTTGGATATTTAATCCCATCAGGATGAGACCATGGCCACATGTATGGTATGAATCTTTGGGCATATTTACCTTTTTTGTTAATTGGGATTTTCAAAAATTATGGTTTTCAGTTTTCGAATGAAGAATTTTCATTGTAGAACCAAGCAAGAAATTCCTGAACAATTTTCACTACCTCTAAATTTGGATTTTCTCCCTGATCATCATTTAAGCAATAAAATTTCGGCTTTTTTCTTTCAAGCCATTTAAAGGCTCTCTGTTGTTTTTTCAGATTGTTGGTGATCTTATGAAAAGAATGGATTTTAAGTAATTCAGGCAGTTTAATTGGTCTACAGTGCTCGGATTGATGTTTAAGTGTATACCATCGATACAACTTGTATGTCATCACATCTGTACCTTCCCGAAACTTATGGGATTTAATCTCATCAATTAGTTCCGGACGCGCATTCTGCATTCCCTGCCACCATTCTTTCCGAATCAAAAGCGGGGAGTGTTCAATAAGACCAAGTCCTACAATATCATTTTTCTTATTATAAATACGCCATCCAAGGTTTTCACCAAAGAGTGTTCCATGGATCAATACCTTTCCATCTTTAGTGTAGAAATCTTGAGGATGTACTTCATTACCAAATAAGAAGTCATCATTGAGATAAATGAAATCATCGGATAATCCCGGGATTTTATGAATGTAGCTTTCGATTACATTGTAGTTGAATGTCGGTACATCCTGTTCATCAAAGACCTCATCATGATGAACTACTGAGATTTTCGGATGATCAGTGTTTAGCCAGTCAGGTTTTTGCGGTCGGCAGGTAAAAATGTAAATGTGGTTGATCCATGGGGCAAATTTTTCCACTGATCGCAAACTATATTTCATTAAGTGAAAGAGATCACGATAACGTTCTGGGTTTAGATCCAGCGGCTTCTTAGAGTATTTATTGACCAATTTTTGATACTCCAGATCATTGCCATCTACCCATGTATATACTAAGTCTATTGGCTTATCTAACACTTGTTTACCCAAAGAATCAATTAGTTTACTTGAATTACCTTTTTTTGCGTCATGATACGCCTCATCCAATATCTCAAACGCGTTGCAAATGTAGTTTTATTCGCTTTGCCCGGTCAATACCGCCAGCGAAAGCTTGAGATTTTGGAGGAGATGTTTCGAAAGTCCATAAGTGTACTCAAAGAATCTGGAGAACCTTACTGGCTGGATTTCGGGACTTTGCTTGGCTATCATCGGACGGGTGGTATTATCCCACATGACATTGACATTGATGTGGCAATGATGGAAAGTGCTTATGAATCCGTTAAAAAATTAAAGGATAAAATGCCAAATGGCTTACAGTTTTATGATACTTCAGCAAATCATGAAGGGCCAAAGGTTTACTTTTCATACAAAGGCTATGATTTTGACATTTTCTTTTATGAAGATAAAGGCGATTCTGTCCGCACATTTGTAGAGGCCAACTACCCTAATGAGCGTCAGCATATTCCCAAGAAGCTGATTTTTCCATTGAAGGAGGATTCTTTTCTGGGAGAAAAAGTAACCGTTCCTAACGATACGTTAGGCTACCTAGAGCTCATGTACGGTTATTTAGGAACAGGGGGATGGAGAGATCAAAAAACGGGACTGTGGCACCCACCAAAATCTTAATAAACTTTGATTTTTTTTAAATTCTAACCACTTAATTTCTGTCAAATCGAAAAATTGAGATTTCTTCTTGGCAAGAAATATTTTCCTAGCTAAAATATCAGACCTATGAATTAATAATTATTTCTCCTTTAGGTCGAAAAGACAGAAATTAAAGGCAAAAAAAATGGAATTTTACATCGAATCTCTGCTAATCTAATCGAGGAAGGATTTTCTCCTTCGCGCGCTCCAGGTGATCTTGGTTGTCAATTTCACACCAGGCTAGGTTATCTAGTTTTAGTACGTCTACTTTATGATCATCAGAAAGCTGTGCAATAGCAATTTCATAGTCTTTTTTCGTGCCATCTTCGGCTTCTTTATGATGCTGCTTCAATTTTTCAAGCAGGGCCATTGAGATTTTCCAAATTCCCACCAGTTCGGCATCCACTGAGCCTAACTCTTCTTTCTTTTTTGAAAGACTTTTTAGTTTTCCATCTTTCACCTCTACATAAACCTCGTCATTGGATTGTGTAAATCCACTGCACAGAATGATGTCTTTTTGATCTGCATCGATCAGACTTTTTATTGCATCAGAATGGTAAAGCAAGTCCGACTCCAACAAGAGAAAATCTCCTTTAATCAAAGCCGATCCATAGATCAAAGTGTGGAAACTGCCAGTAGTCGCATAGTCAGGACTTAAGAAAGTTGTCAAACCATGTTCTTTCGCAAATTTCTCGTAATGCTCATGTAGGTGACCGGTTCCTATGATTACATTTTTGATCCCATTTTCCTTTAAAAGTCTGACAGATCGTTCAATCAACCGTTCTTCACCTACTGGCATAAATCCTTTTGGAATATCAAAAGTGTATGGTTGTAGCCTGGTCCCTCTTCCGGCGGCTAATATTACGGCAGTTTCAATCGTTTGCGTCATCTCTTAGAAAATAAGGAGGAGATTCCCTCGGTTTCCAATTACTTTTGCGCGAAGATAGAATATTCTAAATCGCAATAGGTGAGCATAAATTCATAATTAAAAATATTCTGTTTAGGGGTAAATGAATTTACAAACACCTATTAGAAAATTTTCATAGCTAAATGAAGAAAGTATACGTAGGAATGGGGACAGACCTCATCCACCATGGACACATAAATATTATTGAAGTCGCTCGTGAGCTTGGAGAGGTAACTGTAGGGTTACTCTCAGATAAAGCAGTAAGCAAATACAGCCGAACGCCGTTTTTATCTTACGATGAGCGAAAGAAAATCCTCGAGAATCTAAAGGGAGTGAAGGAAGTAATTCTTCAGGAAGATTTGGATTACGAAAAAAATCTTCGTGACCTTAAGCCCGATTATGTGGTTCACGGAACTGATTGGAAAACAGGCCCACAGAAACATATACGCGAAAAAGTGATCAAACTACTCAACGAGTGGGGAGGAGAACTGGTAGAGCCGGAATATACTTCAGGTATCTCATCAACGGGCCTTCGACAGGCATTGAAAGAAGTAGGCACAACCCCGGACATCCGAAGAAGAATGTTGAGACGACTTCTTGAATCTAAGGATATCGTTCGTGTACTTGAAGCACACAATGGCATCTCGGCGCTTATTGTTGAGGATACCAAAGTGGATGCAGGAAATGAATCACGTGAGTTTGATGCGATGTGGGTAAGTTCACTGACCGACTCTACGGCAAAAGGAAAACCTGACACTGAGTATGTTGACAGAACTTCTCGATTCAATACCATAAATGATATTCTGGATGTAACCACCAAACCAATCATCCTTGATGGAGATACTGGGGGTGTTACGGAACATTTCGCGTTGTTGGTGAAGAACCTGGAGCGATTAGGTGTTTCTGCGGTAATCATCGAAGATAAGGTAGGTCTTAAAAGAAATTCACTTTTCGGAACAGAGGTAAAGCAGGAACTAGATACAATTGATGGGTTTTGCGAGAAGATCAATACCGGAAAAAAATCTCAGGTTACTGAAGATTTCATGATCATAGCGCGACTGGAAAGCCTTATCGCTGAGCATGGCATGGAAGATGCCTTGACAAGGGCGAAAGCTTACATCGAGGCTGGTGCAGATGCAATCATGATTCATAGTCGTCATAAAGACGGTTCTGAGATCATGGAATTCATGAAGCATTATCAGGAGTTTGAATACAAAGTTCCTGTTGTATCAGTGCCTTCATCGTACAATCAGTTTACAGAAGATGAACTGAAAGAAGCAGGTTTCAGTATTGTGATTTATGCAAACCATTTGCTTCGGGCGGCATTCCCTGCGATGAAGAAAACGGCGGAATCGATTTTGGAAAACAAGCGCTCGAAAGAAGCTGATGAGTTTTGCATGTCGATCAAAGAAATCCTGACTATACTCCCTAATTAAACAATGCTAAACCCTCAGAATTTTTTAAAAGCAATCCGATCTCAGGGCATTGAGTTTTCAGCCGGTGTTCCTGATTCATTGCTGAAAGACTTTTGTTCAGTGATGACCGACGAAGGTTCAGACATCATCGCAGCAAATGAAGGAGGAGCTATTGCATTAGCAATGGGTCATCACCTCGCAACTGGTAAAATTCCGTTGGTGTACATGCAGAATTCCGGTTTTGGGAACTGCGTGAACCCCTTAACATCCCTTGCAGATAGTGATGTGTATTCTATCCCGATGCTTTTAATGATTGGGTGGAGGGGAGAGCCGGGAGTAAAGGATGAACCTCAGCATGTAAAGCAAGGTAGAATTTCTGAGGAGTTGCTTCAGGCAATGGAGATTCCATACGCCATTCTTTCCGAGGAGGAGAATGAAGCAGAAAAGCAACTCGAAGACGCAGTAAAGACAATGGGAGAAACGAATGCTCCTTTTGCACTGCTCGTACGAAAAGGGACGTTTGAGAAATACAAGCTGCAAACGAAAGTAGAGAATCCATATACGATCAACCGCGAGGAAGTGATTGAATGGATGCTAAGGGAGATGGAGCAAGAGGCAGTAATTGTTTCTACTACCGGAAAATCTTCCCGTGAAGTGTTTGAGATCAGGGCACGAAACAACATGGGTCATGGCAAAGACTTCCTAACAGTTGGAGGAATGGGGCATGCTTCGCAGATTGCTTTAGGTATTGCCTTAGGTAAAAAGAATCGACCGATTTACTGCCTGGATGGAGATGGTGCGATGATCATGCATATGGGAGCTGGTGCGATTGTTGGCAACCAGTCTGTAATTAACTACAAGCATATTCTCATCAATAATGGCTGCCACGAATCAGTGGGTGGACAAGCGACTGTGGGCTTTGCAATTGACTTTCAGAAAATCGCAGAGGCATCAGGCTACAAACAAACCTGGTTAGTGGATAACATGGATGACTTACCTGCTGTTTGGGAGAAGTTCCAGCAAGGAGACGGACCGGTGATGCTGGAAGTAAGAACCACAGAAGCTTCCAGAGCTGACTTGGGTAGGCCGACAACCACACCTGTACAGAACAAGAAAGCTTTCATGAAAAACCTTAGCAACTAAGTAAGATGCTACACAAAAAAGAACTTGATCGTAAAATTTTATTGAATCCCGGCCCAGCCACCACCTCACAGCGAGTGAAAGAAGCGCAGTTGGTTTCAGATATCTGCCCAAGGGAAAAGGAGTTCGGACAAGTGATGCACGACATCTGTGATGGTATCCTTAAAGTAGGCAGTGCGCAGGATACTCACTGCGTATCACTTTTTGGAGCGAGTGGAACCGGTGCAATGGAAGCTTGTATGGTATCGGCCATCGGTAAGGATGATCATGTATTGATTATCACAAATGGTGCATATGGTATTCGAATCAAAGCAATTTGCGATGAATACGGATTGAAAAATTCCTCCATGTTTGAGTTCGGTGATTACCCGGAACCAGCAAAAATCAAAAAAGCTCTTGCCTCAGGAGAATACACGCATCTGGCGATGGTGCACCACGAGACCTCTACAGGTATGATGGATCCGTTAGAGGAAGTCGCAGAGATTTGTAAAGAGACGGGCGTTAAATACATTGTGGATGCGATGAGCTCCTTTGGTGCGTACCCAATGAACCTGGCGCAGCTTGAGATAGACTATTTATTCTCCAGTTCGAATAAATGCATCCATGGCATGGCAGGACTTTCATTTGTGATCTTCCATAAGGATCGATTGGAAGATTTAAAAAACAATGGTACCGGCTTCTACTTTGATGTATACAAGCAGTGGGACAACCTGCAGAAAAAAGATCAGCTTCGATTTACTCCTCCGGTGCAAACAAGCTACGCGTTTCTTGAAGCAATTAAAGAGCACGAAGAAGAAGGATTAGATAATCGCTGGAAACGCTACCAGGCCAACTGGCAGAAACTGTATGATGGATTTAAGGAACTTGGATTCACACCATTCCTACCATTAGAACAAGAGTCAAAAATTTTATTAGCTCTAAACCTTGATAAGCCGGGGTTGGATTTCAATCATTTTCATGATTATCTCTATGAGCATGGAATCACCATCTATCCAGGAGTAATACCTGAAAGCAAAACGTTCCGTGTGGCTGTGATTGGAGACCTATATGAGGAGGATATGGACTATGTGATGGAGAAGGTGAAGGCTTATTTTAAATAAATTTTATGACCTCATTCTCTTGGGAGGCTAAGCGAAGGTAAGCCGAGTCATGGGAATCTCATATGGTATTTACTTCAGATTGACTGGATTCCCAAGTCTCGTTCGCGTCGCTCTCGCAAGTGAATAGGGAATGATAATATGTTTCATTTCAAATAAACCTCGTTCACTTCTTTCGATACTTCCGACCAGTCATATTTTTTAACCTCTTTCAGGCCATGTGTTGAAAGCTCTTTTCGAGTGGAAGAGGGAATCAATTTTTCAATGCAGGAAGCAAACTCATCCAGATTACCCGGTTCAGCAAATCCAATGTTCATCTCCTCGGTGATTACGTTTTTGTAGCCTGCATTAGCATAACCAGCCATGGGTGTTCCAACTGCCATTGATTCAAGGAGAACAATACCAAAACTCTCTCCATATAATGCAGGTGCCAGATATATGTCAGACTCTTTAAGCAATCGATATTTTTCTTCTTCGCTAACAAAACCTAGCAATTCCACATCAACCAGGGAATGGTCTTTAATATACTGTTCCACTTCAGCTCGTCCATCACCATCTCCGGCAATAAGCAGTTTCATTTTCGGATATCGGATTTTTAACTTATGAAAGGCTTGTAAAGCGTGCATGACGCCTTTTCGAGGTTCTAATCTTCCCATGAAAAACATCTGAAAAGATTCATCTTGTCTTTCGGAATTCTTTGGGGCAAGCTTCTTGATTTCATCCAAATCTATCCCATTGGGGATGATGTGTATTTTTCGTTTTGAAAAGCGTGAAATGAATTGTGATTGGCTTTTGGATACACTAATAATTTGATCTAAGAACTTAAATATGCCTTTTGCAACGGCAGGCATTATCCAGTCTCCTACAAATTGACTTTTAGGTGTATCGTGAAAAGTTGCTACTTGTTTGGCTTTAGAATGTTTCAATACCTGCAAAGGCACAAAAGGATTCCAAATGGTATGATAGTGAATGATATCAAACGCCTCTTCTTTTAAAAATTCTTTTAAAATTTTCTTTTCTTCTCCTAAGGCAATATTTACATCTATCTTGGTACCACCAATATTTACAGATCTATTGCGACCAAAAAAATGGACATTTTTCTCTTCTACCAAACTGGCATTAATATTGGGAGCAATAATTTTGACCTGATGACCTATTATTGCAAGATGTTTGGACAAACTCAAAATATGAGACTTTACACCACCGGGGCGTGAGAAATCATACGGACATACCAGAGCTATCTTCATTCAATACTTTTTTTAGAGCATGGAAGGTGGCGGTGTTGATGATGATTTTTATGATCTCTGCCAGTTTCCAAATCAAGGCCCAAAATAAATCATATCCTTTTAAACCGGGCGAGAAACTGACCTATAACATGAAGTTTGGTTGGTTTAATATAGGTGAGGCAGTCGTTTGGCTTGATCCGGAATTCCAATATCCAAAGGCAAAGAATCAACCACATTATAAAGTTCAATTTACAGTGGCGACTGCAAGTTGGTTTAAAGTATTCTCTAAGCTGAGTGTCTGTATGGAGTCATTGATAGAAGCGGATAAGCTTCAACCTTTGAGGTCAGATAGAGACATGGAAGGGAAGGGTAAAATCGATATAAGACATGATTATTTCTCTTATGCAGATTCCATTTCAGTAAAGGCGTATATCGAGGATATCGACGAATGGAGATATCACAAGTTTCCATCAGGAAATACCCCAGTTCGTGACGCTTTAAGCACATATATGTGGCTAAGAAGTAGAGACAAATCTCAGTTCACTAAAACCGTAGAGATAAGAACATTTTTCTCAAATGATCTTTACGAATTCCGAATGTTGCCTGGGAAAAATACGACTCATAAATATGATAATCGTAAAGTTCGGGCACTTGAATTCGGCTTGGATTTCCCTGAGGGAGAATATTTTGATAGCGGGAAAACAGGCAAGGTAATAATGAGTGACGATCCAAATCGGTATCCTTTAAGGCTTGAAATCGATATGACCGTAGGTTCGTTTGTATTTGACTTAGAGAAAGTAGAGTATATGGATTAGCATCCTTTAACTTTGCCATACAAAAGATTTTCATTGGCACAATCTCAAATTTTGTTGGGTTCGCAAGCCTTCATGCAAAGGCTGGAAGAAATAGCATCTAGTGCTAGTAAATCATTTCATGCTCAGGCGATGACATTTGAGGGTGATGACGCAGGAAAGTGGTTAATAGATGTGATGATTTCAAGCCCTGCAAAAGAAAAACGACTACTTATTGATAGCTATTCGAAGCTGGTAATCAATGATCATTTCATTCCTTCAATTAAATACTTAAGGGATCGAGATTTTAGAGATGAGGTAAAAGAAACTCAACGACTAGTTGAGAAAGCAGAGGAGAATGGAATTCATGTTCAATTCACCAATCCAATTGGCATTCTAGGACTTAAATATCCTTTGCGCAATCATAAAAAAATGGTCATCATTGATGGTGAGATAAGCTTTTTAGGCGGCATCAATTTCAGTGATCATAATTTTGCCTGGCATGACATGATGGTTGAAGTTGCAGATCCAAAGTTAGGGGTTAGCCTGATAGAGGATTTTGAGATGACCTGGAAGAATCACAACCAATCAAAATTCATCAATACTGAACTCGGTCAATTGTATCTATTTAATGGATCAAAAAGCAAAGAACTTTATGAAGAGTTTTTCGAGCATATCAAAAATGCCAAAAAGAGTGTTCAGGTTATTTCACCATATATTTCTGAGCCGCTCTTAGGGGTTTTAAGATTTTTAGCTGACAAGGGTATAGAGATTACTGTAATTTCTCCGCAAGAGAATAATAAGTCCATCTTTAAAAACATTATTCTTTCAGAGTGGGAGAAAGGATATTTTCATTTAAAAAAATATCCTGGGATGTCACATATGAAGGCTATTTTAATAGATGATGAAAAACTTATTTTCGGGAGCAGTAATTATGATTTGGTTAGTTATTACTTTGAGCAAGAGGTGGTATTTGTTTCAAAAGAGAGCGACTTAGTACGAGATTTCACAGAAAAAGTACTGAAAGATGTAGAAGTTTTTGACTCAGAGTCTGTTTCTGCATTTGGAAAACGAAAAGCAGACTTTTTGATGAAAATGCTTAATAAAGTTGGAGGTCTTGCATCAAGAACTTTTTTACGTCCCCATTAGTTAATTTTGCGGTTGATATGAAGGAAAAAGATTTTACCTGGAGCGAAGAGAAAGAACCTCACTTTCTGAGAAGGAAGAAGATCATGGAGGAACACCCTGAAGTGAAAAAATTATTTGGGAATGATCCATCTTTGATTATTAAGACATTGTTTGTAGCTAGTTTACAACTAATCATTCCAATATTTTTTCTTCCCGAAAATCCCTTGCTGTTTGCACTTTTGGTAATCCTAGTTGGAACCACTCTAACTCATATAATTGTATTAGCCATTCATGAAATCACCCATGACCTTGCCTTCAAAAAGAAAGTTTTGAATAATTGGCTAGCGATAATTGTGAATTTCCCATTGCTAGTTCCTTTTGCTATGGCATTTAAGGCCTATCATGCAAAGCATCACTGGCATCAAGGAAAAGAAGGTGTGGATACAGATCTTGCGGTAAAGTGGGAAGCGAAAGTTTTCCGAGGACCAATTGGAAAATTTATTTGGCTGATCATTCAAATCCCTGTTTATGCAGTAAGACCATTATTTGTACATCCAATGGTGCCTGATAAATGGCAAATAATCAATGCAGTAATGCAGATTGGAGCTATGGTTGGATTATATTTTTTAGCAGGGTGGGGAGGTTTACTCTACCTAGGATGTTCAACTGTTCTTGCCACCGGACTTCATCCTATTTCAGGACATTTTGTTGCCGAGCATTTCATATATAAAGACGGCCAGGAGACTTATTCATACTATGGTTGGTGGAATAAGCTAATATGGAATGTAGGGTACCATAACGAACATCATGATTTTCCTACCATACCTGGCTCTAAACTTCCAGAACTCAAAAAGATTGCGCCTGAACATTATGAAACTTTATATGCTCATAAAAGCTATTCAAAAGTAATTTGGCAATTCTTGTTTGATAACAAAATCTCACTTTTTTCTCGTGTCAAGCGTAATAAGTAATTGATGCTGAAATATTTAAAAAGGAGGTATAAAAACCACCTGGACGAGGTATTATCTACGATTAAGCTTATTGATATCGAAGAGCGATATGATTTGCATTTCAGCCGCTTTTATGGATTATATTTTGCCAGAGCTGCTAAGTGGTTAAATCTTACTCCAACAAATGTTTCTGTCATCAGTCTCATTATTGGAGTCATTGGCGGAGCTCTTTTTTATTATCAGGAAACACTTGGTATTGCGCTACTGGCTGGTTTTCTGATAATCTGGGCAGGTATTCTTGATAGCTCAGATGGTCAACTTGCACGGATGACCGGTCAGTCCTCGGAGATCGGGCGTCAAATCGATGGACTAATTGATAATCTTGTTTTTATTTCCTGCTATATAGGGGGTACCCTTTATCTAATACCTCAATACGGTTATTGGGTGATTCTCCTAATGATTGCTGCAGGATTGGCACATAGCTATAAAGCTGGTTTGTATGAATTTTATAAGTCTGAATACCTCTATTTGGTAGGGAAATCACCCGCTGGCTTTATTCCGCTAACAAAAGATGAAATAAAGCCAACAGGTGATAAGCTGTTTCATAAAATCATTCATTACATCAATTTAGATTACACAGGCAAGCAAATCAGATCAACAACACGTACCGTTGAAGACCGAAAAAGGATGCGACAATTATCGAAAGAGATGCCTGAAAAATTTGATCCATTGTATTCAAGAATGAATATGAGGACACTTTTTTGGTGGGCGTGGCTAGGAGGAAGCAATACTCACCGAAATGCGATGATAGTATCTGCTATTTTAGGAAGATACGAAATATACTTGGTTGCAAGCTTGATTTGGACAATAGGTTATGTGCCCCTTAACATGTTGCAGCGGAAATACGATCAGAAATTATTAAATGAGCTGAATTCTTAGGCAGTTTTTTGTAAAACTACATCGATTGAATCCTGTACAGTATTCATTTCCCCAATTACATCATCGTCGATCATAATATCAAATTTGTCTTCAATATCAAGTACGATATCAACGATGTGTGCTGAGTTGATCATTAAGTCATTGATCAAGTGCTTATCTTCAGATACTTCATTATCTCTAACTTCTTCAGGTAAATAAGGCTTAATTATATTGATCAGGTCGGTTTTTACAGTTTCTCTTGTCATTATTCTTTGTATTTCCTTAAAACAAGCGCGCAATTTAGATCACCAAAACCAAAATTAGCTTTGATAATAGTGTTTACTTCCTTGCTTAGGCAAGTTGTAGGAATGCTACCCCCAAAAATTTCTGATAAAATTTCCGGATGAATATTTTCAACGTTTAAATTGGCATGAACAAAGTCATTGTGGAGTTGTAATACGCTTGCTACAAGTTCTACCGAACCAGCTCCGGCAACAGCATGTCCGATCATCGATTTTGGTGTATTGATCAGAGGAAAATCTTCTCCAGATCTATTCAAGGCCGCAACCCAGTTTCTTATTTCAGCTGGATCGCCTTTTGTGGATGTCAAGTGGCCATTTATCAGATCAATTTCTTGAGCATTAATGTTGGAAGATTTGATGGCACGCTTAATACAATCTTGAACTGCTTCTGGATTTGCTGCTGTCATCGTCCCTCCATTTCGTTGACCGCCAGAATTAACGTGTCCTCCTAAGATTTCACCATAGATTTTAGCGCCTCTTGATTGTGCACTTTCAAGAGTTTCAAGAACTAATGCTCCAGAACCACCAGATGGAACAAATCCAGAGGATGTTTCACTCATGGGTCTTGATCCATATTCAGGGTTATCATTGGAATCTGAACATAATACTCGCATGGCATCAAAACCTGCCCATATGTACCGTCCATCTCCCTCGGTACTCCCACATATCATTCGATCTGCTTTTCCTTCAGAAAGATACTCATACCCCATTAGGACAGCTTCTGAACCAGTTATGCAAGCAGATGAATTTGACTGTACTCTATTTCCCAAGCCCAGAATTGTATTTAAATAGGCAGCAGCTCCACTATTCATACATTCTGAAATTGTACGAGATCCAAGTTTTCTGCTTTCTCCTTTGTCTATGGGATACGCTGGAAAATCTCTATTTATGAAGGTGTCGAAACTTAGGTCTCCGGCTCCAATAATAATTCCCGAATTGAAATCTGTATTTTCAGAGTTAGGTTCAAGGCCTGCATCAGACCATGCTTCCAAACCCGAAAGCATCGCGTAAATAATGCCTTTATTGCTAATTTTTTCAGCTAATAAACGAGGTAAATGATCGCTTAGGTTAACAGAATCTAAATCTGGAATTCCTCCAATTTGAGATCTGAAATTAAGTTTCTCTAATTCTTCCCATCGTTTTATTCCAGATTTTCCCTCTCTGAGCGCTTTTTCGTAGTTATCAACTCCAATTGCATTGGCAGCTACAACTCCTAGTCCAGTGATTACAACTCTATGTTTTTTCAAAATTTACGATTCTGATTTGACAACCATACCTGCTAACTCACCTCTTGCAACTACAGTTCCATCTTCCTTTTTGCAGGTTACATTGCACTTTAACTTTCCGAAGCGAAAATAGACTTTTTTTGATTCAACAATAAGTTTGTCTTCGGTGCTTACTTTTGACAGAAAGTCAACATTAGCACTTGTAAACGCAGGAAGAACTTTTGAATCTTCATCGAGATTTAATAAAAACATGGCAAGGGTAACTAACCCAATTTGACACATGATCTCTGTGAGAATCACACCCGGGACTACTGGATTTCCAGGAAAATGTCCCTCTAAAAAGAATTCATCTTTTCGAACAGTATAACTCCCAATTGCTCCTTCATCATTGAGATCAATGATTTCATCTACAAATAAAAACGGGCGTTCGTACGGCAGTAATTTTATGATTTTATCGTAAGCCTTCATATCAAATGTTCACCTCCATCTACATGGATAAGTGCACCATTTATCCAGTTTGCCTCAGGTTGAGCTAATAGGAAAATTGTATTTGCAACATCTTCAGGTGTTGTTAACCTTTTATATGGATTTCTGTTTATTGATTGCTCAATTAATTTGTCAGATCCAGGAATTAGTCTCAGTGAAGGGGTGTCTGTAACTCCTGCTTGAATAGTATTAACAGTAATTCCTTTCGTAGCTAATTCAATTGATAAATATCGAGACAAGGTTTCCAAGGCTGATTTTGCTAAAGCTACGGCTCCATAGCCTTCCCAGAATTTATCATTTCCCTCAGAAGTAAGAGTGAGTATTTTCGAGCCATTCTGCAAAAGATTAGAATCCAGTAACTCATCAACCCACACTTTAAGATTGATACCCATAGCTTCTATGGTCAGACTTAAATCCTGCATGGATAGTTTCGCTCCATCTGATATGAATGGTTTGAGATTACCCCTCGAAACTGCATGTATCACAACATCAATCTGCGAAATGGAGCTCTTAATTGATCGAACAGTTTCAGAAATTTTCTCAGGATTTGTTGCATCAATATTATGGGAAATGATTGATACATTATTTGCTTGCTTAAGTGAATGAACAATCTCCTCTAAATCCATTACACCTTGCCTTCGGTCCCGATGAATGATAATTATATCACATCCATGTGATGCCAGCTTTTTTACTGAAGCAAGACCAATCCCACTCGATCCTCCTATAATCAACGCTGTTTTATCTTTCATTTCCATGCAGTGAAACTACTAAACTCAGATTAGAAATGCTTAACAAAACAACTACGCTTTATTTTTCCTATGTCCAGATCAAATTCTCTCCAGGTATTAAGAACATTTTTATTGTCTTCAAGCATTGGTCCTGAAGCCATGTATTTGATTCCTTTCTTTTTATAAACCTTTTGTAGATAATCGAATATTAACGCATGAATTCCTAATCGTTGATATTCAGGCTTAACACAAATAAGGAATAAATCGGCTGTGTCATTAATAAAGAATGCTTTTAAAACGTGTATAAACCCAAATGGAAATAAAGACCCTTTTGCTTTTTGAAATGCTTTGGATAAGGATGGGAATGTAAGCGCAAATCCAACAACTTCCTCCGCGTCGTTGACGACAATGCAAACAAATTCTTTTCGAATGAAACCAAAGTATTGGTCGACATAATAATCGATTTGTTTTTGAGTCAAAGGGACGTAACCATATAAATTAGAATAGGCTTGGTTAAGTACTTCAAAGACACTATAAGCATATTTCACCATCTCTTTCGTGTTCTTGAAGTCCTTCACTCTCACATTATATCGATTTTGGATCAAGTTTACTGCGCGAGTGACTTTTTCAGGATTATTCGCAGGAGCTTTTCCACGAAACTCTACCCAAGTAGCAGCAATTTCAAGGTTCCACGCTCTAAAATGATCAATGTAGTAAGGATGATTATAAATGGTCGCCTGAGTCGCAATCTGATCAAAACCTGAAATTAATGCGCCTTCAAAATCAAGATCGGTAAAACCCATCGGTCCATGAATTCCTTTTGCCCCTTTGGATGAAACCCAACTTTTGGCGGTTTCTAAAAGAAGATGGGACACCTCTTTATCATCTATAAAATCTATCCAACCAAACCTTGCAAGCCCTTTTTCTTTCAACTCCTTTTCTAGAACTATTGCAGCTATTCTGCCTACTATTTGATTATCTTTTTCAACAATCCAATATTTAGCCTCTGCATGATCAAATGCAGGATTCTTTTCTTTGAGCAAAGTGCTCATTTCAAAGTCAACAAGGGGGGTCACATAGTAAGGGTTTTCTTTATACAGTTTAAAAGGAAACTTAATGAAGTGATTCAATTCCTTTTTGGTATTGATTTCCTTAATTTCTAGTGACATTTAGATTAGGTTATTTTCTTTGTAAAAGTTCAAGGCATCTTGAAATCCATTTTTCAAAGATATTTCAGATTTTACTGATGTGTGCTTTATTTCTGTGGCATGAAGATCCCAATTTTGTGAAATTTCTTCAAACTTTTCCAAAGTAATGCCAGGGCGTTTTTTTATTATTTTATGCCAAACATCAGAACACCCCATTGATAATTTAGCAACCCATTTTGGAAGAGGTAATTTGCGGATTCTCTTTTTAAATAGCTCTTGAAAGATTTCAATGAAATCTTGATGTAGGTAAGTGTTCCCATCATTGTAATGCAAAGGACCGGTTTCCGTTTGCATATCATAGGCAATCATACGCGCTAGATCCGCACCATGGATCATACTCATTCGCTGCTTACTATTGGTTACTGGGTATAGACCCATTTTAGCGCCTTTAAATAAAGGTAAGAAAGCTTCATCTCCAGCACCATATATGGCAGTTGGCCGTACAAGAAGATAGTTTTCCATTTTATCCTGAATTACTTTTTCGGCTTGGAGTTTACTATGCCCATAATGTGAGACAGGCGACTTTGTATTTGCAGGACCGTGTGCGGCATAAGATGATGTATAGACAAATACACCATCCTTTTTTAGAAGTTTAGATGTTCGTAGAGAATCGCAAATCAAAGTGGTTAAGCCAACATTCACTTGATAATATTCTTCATTCTTTAGACTTACTGTCATTCCTGCATTATGAATGAAATAATCAAGCTGACCTACCTCCGATTTGAGGCTTAGAAATTGTTCGGTCAAATCACCCTTATAATGAACCTCCTTTATATGAAGGTTTCTGTTTTCAGAGAGTAGTGATGTGTTTGCACCGGACCGTATTAAAGCATATACCTCTATCTCTTGACGGAGACATTCTTTTACTAAGTAAGATCCTAAAAAACCATTGGCACCAGTTATCGCAACTTTCAACTTATGCCGCTTCAGTTTGACGTTTTACTTCTAATTCATTCGCTACTTTGAGGATTTTATCTATAGCGATATCTATCTGTTCAATGGTATGAGTAGCCATCAACGAGAAGCGTATTAATGTATCAGTTGGTGCAACTGCAGGCGCTACTACAGGATTGACAAAAACCCCTTCCTCAAATAGACGCATGGTCATTTTGTAAGCTTTTTCATTATCCCTGATATAAATTGGGATAATAGGAGTTTCAGCATGACCAGTATCAAAGCCTAGTTCTTTTAATCTCTTTAAAGAATAATGCGTATTTTCCCAGAGTTTAAGTCTTCTGGAATCATCAGACTCCATGATATCAAGAGCAGCAAGTGTTGCCGCAGTAGAGGATGGCGTCATACTAGCGCTAAAAATGAGCGACCTAGCAATATGTTTGATGTACTGAATAGTTTCCTTATCTCCAGCTACAAAGCCACCCAATGATGCCAGTGATTTACTGAATGTCCCACCAATTAATTCTACTTCATCATTTAATCCAAAATGATCCGGAGTTCCTCTCCCATGATCACCAAGAACACCAATTGCATGCGCACAGTCGGTCATGACTGATGCTTTATATTTCTTCGCCAATTCAACAATTTCAGGAACTTTAGCAATATTCCCCTCCATGCTGTAAATGCCATCCACTACGATTATGCGATTATTGGCATCTTGAAGCTGGGATAACCGCTTTTCAAGTGACTGCATATCATTATGTCGGAAAATGATCGTTGACGCATCACTCAATTTTGCCCCTTCATAAATTGAGGCGTGATTCATACGATCAAGGAGTAGCGCATCACCTTGTTTTGCAATTGAAGGCAATACACCAAGGTTCACCTGAAATCCAGTACTAAAAACAAGTGCCTCTTCTTTGTTTAGAAATTTAGCTAATCGATATTCGAGCTCTTCATGCATGTCAGTGGTACCATTGAGGAACCTGGAACCTGAGCAACTTGAGCCATATTTTCTAACGGCCGCTTCGGCAGCCTCGGTTACTTTGGGGTGGGTAGTAAGACCCAGGTAACTGTTTGAACCAAACATCAAAACATCCTTACCATTTACTTTTACCTCTGTCTCCTGCTTTGACTGAAAAGTTCGGAAAAAAGCATAGTATCCGTTCTTTTTAGCATCTTCTGCTAGCTTAAAGCTTGAAAATCGTTCTCTCAGAAAATTCCCCATTCCGCAAAAATAGTTATATCACTTGGAAACATTTTCGTAACATTGAGATTTGAATCGAAAGATTAACTCATTTTTAAACGAAAATCATTTCATTTTGAATCTTGTAATACTCGCTGCTGGTAAAAATACCCGTTTAGACACAGGCATACCAAAAAGTTTAGTCACTTTAAATGGTGAAACCCTGATGTCTCGGCACATTAGAATTTTTAAGCGGCATGGGGTAAATAAGTTCTGCATTATCAGTGGTTATGGAGCGGATAAGTTGGAAGTGGCTTTGCCCAAACTTAAAGAAGCACATGACGCTGATATAACGATCCTTCACAATGAGCGATTTGATCTGGAAAATGGCTTTTCTGTTTTTCGAGCAAAAGAGTGGGTGGAGAATAATGGCATGAGTGATTTTTTTCTAACAATGGGAGATCACGTTTTCGATCCTGAATTTGTTGGCGAATTTGTGAGAAAATCTAATGTTCTTGAAAATACACTTCAGCTTGCTGTAGATATGCCGGGGGAATCTAATAAACACATAGATATTGATGATGTAACTAAAGTTCTTGTAGACGATGTTGACTTCATAAAGTCTATCAGTAAAACGATACCAGAGTACAACCGATACGATACAGGGCTGTTCAGATTAAAAGCAGAGATATTCGATGTATTTCAAAAATCCTTTGATCAGGAAGAGTATACCATATCAGAATCTGTATCAAAACTGATTGCTGATAAACAAGCCAAATCAGTACTTGTGGAAGGGTACACCTGGAATGACGTTGACAATCCAGATGACCTCCGAAGTACTAAAGATTTAATGGATCAGAAAAGACTCTGATCAATCGAGTTTGGCATACGCCAATCCTAAAGGGTGCCAAATTTAATTTTCGCCTTTCCCTTTAGGGATTTAGTATAAAAAGGCGAAAATTGATTTAGAAATCAATCGTAATAATCTAATCCTAAGTTTGTTATAAGCGTTTCACCAGCTAAGTGGCGAAGCGTGTTTTTGAGCTTCATTAACTGAACGAAAATATCGTGCTGTGGCTTTAGCCCTTTAAGCGCTTGTGGCGATTTTAAATAAAAAGAAAGCCACTCTTGGATTCCTTTCATTTCTGATCTTTTGGCAAGATCTAAGAAAAGTGCCAGGTCAAGAACTAAAGGGGCTGCCAAGATCGAATCCTTACAAAGGAAATCGACTTTGATCTGCATTTTATACCCTAACCATCCACGGATGTCAATGTTGTCCCATCCTTCTTTGTCATCTCCTCTTGGCGGATAGTAATTGATTCTTACTTTGTGATAAAGGTTACCATAAAGTGTTGGGTGAAGTTCAGGTTCAAGCACCTGCTCCAATACACCTAGTTTTGAAACTTCTTTGGTTTTAAAGTTATCCGGATCATCAAGGACCTCTCCATCTCTATTTCCTAGAATATTCGTTGAGAACCAGCCATCTATTCCTAAGGATCTTGCTTTCAAACCCGGAGCAAGAATTGTTTTCATCAATGTTTGACCGGTCTTAAAATCTTTACCGGCGATTGGAGCCCCTGTTTGCTTAGCAAGTTCTACAAGTGCATCCACATCGCAAGAAAGATTTGGAGCACCATTCGCGTAAGGAACACCTAATTTAATTGCAGCATAAGCGTAGATCATACTTGGAGGTATGTCCGGGTGGTTATTTTTTAAACCCTCTTCAAATTTTTCAATTGTAGAATGAACTTCACCTTCCTCGATGTAGATCTCTGTGGATCCACACCATACCATTACTACTCGTTCGCAATTATTTTCTTTTTTGAAGTTCTCAATGTCTTCCATCAACATTTCCGCCAGCTCCATTTTGTTAGCACCTTTTTTATAATAGACGCCCTCCAGTCGCTTTACGTAATTTTTGTCAAAGACTGCCTTCATTGGTTTGATTTGCTCTAGTTCATCTTTGAGATCATTAAGCAAATCCTTATCCAACACCTTTGCGTGCATGGCAGCTTCATAGGCGTTATCTTCGAAAATGTCCCACCCACCAAGGGCCACATCCTCTAGTGAAGCTAGAGGCACAAAGTCTTTAATAAGTGGATTTCTTTTTTCAGTTCGCTTGCCTAAACGAATCGTTCCCATTTGGGTAAGAGATCCGATTGGCTCAGACAAACCTTTTCTAATACTCAATACTCCAGCCATAAATGTAGTGGCTACAGCGCCCATTCCGGGTGTGAGAATTCCTAGTTTGCCGTTAGGTTGTTGGATTTTTTTATCTGACATTGTGTGTTCTATTAAACTTCGTGCGTATTACTATCTGTCATAAAAGAGAAGTCACCCACCCTAAATTGATCAGAATTTTTGCGCAAAATAAATTAATCCGCAGCGGATAATCTTACAAATCAGTAATTTGATTTTAAAATCGCTGATTTTAGCACCTTTTTGTATCTTCATTTGATCAGAAGAATTTATGACTGCAGAATTTATAAAGCTATATCCCGAAAATCCTGAAAGAAGAAAGATTGTTGAGATAGCGAAAGTGCTACGAAATGGTGGAGTTATTATCTATCCAACAGACACTATCTATGGATTAGGTTGTGATATTTTCAATCAAAAAGCAATAGAGCGAATTAGACTGATTAAAGGAATAAAAGGGAAACATCTTAACCTTTCCTTCATTTGTTATGATCTTAGTCATATTTCAAAGTATACCAAACACTTAGATACACCAACATTCAAGTTGATGAAAAAAGCACTGCCAGGTCCTTACACATTCATTCTGGAATCTTCTTCTAAAGTTCCGAAAATTTTGAATGTAAAGAAAAAGACGGTAGGTATTCGAGTGCCTGATAATAATATTCCGAGGGATATAGTTAACGAGCTTGGTAATCCAATTATCACAACGTCTGTTCATGATGATGATATACATGAACATGCGACTGATCCAGAACTGATCTATGATGAATTTAAGAATCTTGTCGATGTTGTTATTGACGGTGGATATGGTCAAGTTCATCCGAGTACAGTGATTGATTGCACAGGTGCTCAGCCAACTCTAGTAAGAGAGGGAATTGGTGATATCAATATTATTGGATGAGTAAACTTATTATTGAGCCACATTATCTAGGTAGCCTTGAATATTACGCACTACTCCTTCAATATGATAAAGTTGAGTTGGAAGTTTGTGATGTTTTTCAGAAACAAACCTTCCGCAACAGAGCGTATTTCTTAACATCCAATAAGGTTCAACCACTAATTGTTCCATTACGTTATTCAACCGGATGTCAGACCAAGGATGTCACCATTGACTATTCTCAGCGATGGGTAAAAGATCATTGGGGGGCATTTTATTCAGGATATGGCAAGGCACCATTCTTTGAATATTTTGCCGATGATTTTAAAGCAATTTGGGATGTTAGGTTTGAAAGCCTATGCGAATTGAATTTGGCATTCATGAAACTCACTTTTAAAATTTTACAGAGTGATTTGTTGTTGACATCAACAGAAAAGTATGACAAAAATGCAGATGTCGACTTTCGTGATATCATCAATCCTAAGAAACCTTTCTCTGATCGAAAAATATATCATTCAAACGCTTATCAGCAGCTTTTTGGTGATACATTTGTTCCTAATCTTAGCATCATTGATTTGATCATGAATGAGGGCCCTAATGCGGCACATATTTTGATGAGCTCATATAATGATGAAATTGATTAGCAGTTGGTCGAAGATCAAAGTATTTCGACTACAGAATGAACAAATCTGAAACTGCTCACGTTTTTTCATCTACATTAAAGGATATTGATTCACATATCCTATATTTTTACTTAAAAGCGAAAGGCAAAACGCATGTCAAAAGAGGCAAAATTTTCAAATAGAGTCAAAGAAGTTATCTCCCTTAGCAGGGAGGAAGCCCTGCGTCTGGGTCATGACTATATTGGTACAGAACATCTCCTATTAGGAATGATTAGAGAGGGAGAAGGGGTGGCAGTAAGTGTTATGAAAAAGCTGGGCTTATCCATGAAAGAATTACGCTCAGCTATAGAACAAGCTACTAAAGGGACTGCTACAAGCAACGTAAAAAATCTTGCGAATATTCCACTTACTCGGCAGTCAGAAAAAGTTTTAAAAATCACATATCTGGAAGCTAAAATTTTCAAGAGTGCATTAATTGGCACTGAACATTTATTGCTTTCTATTCTTAGAGATGAAGATAATCTGGCTACTCAAATTTTGGAAAAGTTTGAAGTGAACTACGATCTGGTAAAAGAGATGCTTGAGTATCAGACTGAAAATCCAATTGCTTCAGCAGATACTGATGATCCTAATGATGAAGGAGATGAATTATATTCAAGTAGTCCTCGAGGATCAGGAAGAGCTCCTTCGGGTAAAGAAAAAGGTGCTGAGAAGTCGCGGACTCCAGTTTTAGATAATTTCGGAAGAGATCTTACAAAACTTGCTGAAGAAGATAAGCTTGACCCAATAATTGGCCGTGAAAAAGAAATTGAAAGAGTTGCTCAGGTTTTAAGTAGAAGAAAGAAAAATAATCCAATTCTTATTGGTGAACCTGGTGTAGGTAAGACTGCTATTGCTGAGGGCTTAGCTCTGAGAATTGTTCAGAAGAAAGTATCAAGAATTCTTTTTGGAAAAAGAGTGGTAACTCTTGATTTAGCTTCACTTGTAGCTGGAACGAAATACCGTGGGCAGTTTGAGGAGCGAATGAAGGCCGTGATGAACGAGATTGAAAAGTCTCCAGAAGTTATCCTCTTCATTGATGAGTTACACACGATTGTAGGAGCCGGTGGCGCATCTGGATCATTGGATGCATCCAACATGTTTAAGCCTGCACTGGCACGAGGTGAAATTCAATGCATAGGTGCAACGACGCTAGACGAGTATCGACAGTATATTGAAAAAGATGGTGCTTTAGCTCGAAGATTTCAAATGGTAATGGTAGATGCTACATCTCCCGAAGAAACACTTCAAATCCTAGATAACATCAAGGATAAATATGAAAGCCATCACCATGTAAATTATACACCGGATGCGGTGAAAGCTTGTGTGACATTATCTGATAGATATATTTCTGACCGATTCTTGCCTGATAAGGCCATTGATGTTTTAGATGAAGCGGGTGCAAGAGTGCATATTAATAACATTAATGTACCAAAAATCATCACTGAGCTTGAAGATCAGATTGAGGATGTGAAGAAGGAAAAGAACAAAGTGGTCAAAAGCCAGAAATATGAAGAGGCGGCTCAGTTGAGAGACAGAGAAAAGAAACTAATCGCTCAGCTTGACGAAGAAAAGACTAGATGGGAAGAAGAGACACGTACAAAAAGATATGAAGTAGGAGAAGATAACGTGGCAGATGTGATTGCAATGATGACAGGGATTCCTACCAAGCGAATTGCCGAAAATGAGAGCGCTAAGTTGCTTACAATGGGTAAGGAGCTCGAACTAAATGTCATCGGTCAGGCAGAAGCTATCAAAAAGCTATCAAAGGCCATTCAACGCACAAGGGTAGGATTGAAAGATCCTAAAAAGCCTATTGGATCATTTGTATTCCTTGGCCCAACAGGAGTAGGAAAAACCGAAATGGCAAAGGTTTTGTCAACCTTCTTATTTGATAAGGAAGATTCACTCATTCGAATAGATATGAGTGAGTATATGGAGAAATTTTCTGTATCGCGTTTAGTAGGAGCGCCTCCGGGATACGTAGGTTATGAAGAAGGTGGTCAACTAACAGAAAAAGTAAGAAGAAAGCCTTACAGTGTTGTTCTTCTGGATGAAATCGAGAAAGCTCATCCGGATGTCTTTAATATTCTCTTGCAGGTTTTGGATGATGGAGTATTAACTGATGGTCTAGGTAGAAAGGTAGATTTCAGAAATACTTTGATCATCATGACGTCCAATATTGGAGTTAGGGATTTGAAAGATTTCGGAGCAGGTATTGGTTTTGCGACCCAAAGTAGAAAAGACAGCCTGGATGACATTATGAAATCAACCATTCAAAATGCTTTGAAAAAAACCTTCAGCCCAGAGTTTTTAAATCGACTTGATGATGTAATCATTTTCAATACCCTTGAGAAAGACGACATCTTTAAAATAATTGATATTACTCTTGGTAAGCTTTTCTCAAGAATTACAGACCTTGGTTACAACATAGAGTTAACTAAGAAGGCAAAAGAATTCTTAGCTGACAAAGGATATGATCCGCAGTATGGAGCACGACCTTTGGCTCGTGCTATCCAGAAACATCTGGAAGATCCTGTCGCTGAGGAAATCCTTAAAGGTGAAATTCAAGAGGGGGATACATTAGTAGCTGAGTGGGATGGCAAGAAAGAAGAACTTAGCATTAAGCTGAAAAAGAAGAAGAGTTCCAAGACCCAGGATAAGAAAGAGAAATAAATTAATAGGGGGGACACTTAAGTCCCTCTTTTTATGAATATTAGGTTTATAATATAAACTAATTTATATTTGTTTCGTATTTATAGTAAAACCTATAAAAATTATGAGTAATAAAGAATTAACTAAAGATGAAAGTTTGGCCTTAATCACTGACATGATTGGTCAGGCAAAAAGGAATGTAGCCAGAGGGGGAAGTTTCTACTTCTTGCTTTGGGGTTGGGTTGTACTGATTGCAAACTTGGGTCATTACTTGATTGCCAAGTTTGCTTGGTATGAACATCCATACATTGTTTGGATATTAACCATACCAGCAGCTATAGTATCTATGGTTCATGGAGCGAGAAGAAGCAAAACTGCACAAGTAAAAAGCCATCTGGATAGAGTTTATAGCCAAATATGGCTAGCGGTCTTTATTGGTGTCTTGATTATTTTATTCTTCATGGATAATGTCAATTATAACGTCAATGCAATTATTTTGACTTTTGCAGGAATAGGAACCTTTATTTCTGGTCAGGCACTTAGATTTAATCCGCTTTCTATGGGTGGAATAGCACTTTGGATTGCAAGTATTGTGGCATTTAATTTAAATCCGATAGATCAATATATAGTAGGGGCTATCGGAATTTTAGCAGGATATTTGATTCCTGGATATTTACTTAGAAAGGCCGAAAAATGAATTTTGCACAATTAGATCCACTATTACATTCGCAATTAAGATTGGCAATCATGTCTCTGTTAATTGGTGTAGACTCTGCTGAGTTCGTATTTATTAAAGAAAAAACTGGAGCTACAGCGGGTAACTTAAGTGTACAGTTGGACAAACTTTCAAATGCTGGCTACATAAGCGTTACTAAATCTTTTAAAGGTAAAAAACCTGTAACTACTTGTAGCATTACAAAAGTTGGAATAAAGGCATTTGAAGATTATGTAAATAATCTTAAGCAATACATAGAATAAATTTTTTTGAATTTATAGTTTATAAAATAAACTAGTTTATACAAATTTTATTAATATTAAAAACATCTGAATTATGAAAACACTAGTAAAAATTTTAATGGTGGTGCTGGCAATAAGCACCTATGCTCAAACTTCTAAACAAACCCAGTATGCCGCATATCTAAAGGCAAGTAAAACTATGTGGGAAAGGAGCATAGAGCAGGCTAAAAAGGAAAGTGGTAATGATAGTTTCATGGTTGCTATGGCAATGTATGGACTACTAAATAATACAATGGCCACCCAGGATGAGGAAACTTTTGATGACTACAAGGATGCGACAATCGAGCTTTTGGAAACACTGATTGAGGAGAACCCAGATTGGGGAGAACCTCGTGCCGTCTTATCATCCACTTATGGTTTGGTAATGGCTTATAGCCCTATGAAAGGCATGTTTTTAGGAATGAAAAGTTCATCTCTAATGGATGAAGCTATGAGATTACAACCAGAATCACCACTTGTTCAGAAATTGTATGGAGGCTCTAAACTGTACACGCCAGAAATGTTTGGTGGTGACCCAAAGATTGCTATTAAGGCATTCACAAAATCTTTGGAAATTTTTGAAACCATTGATACAGCAGAAAATTGGCTTTACCTGGATACAATGATGGGATTGGCCATGGCCTACCGCAAAACAGATCAAAACGAAGCGGCTAAAGAGACTTTGAAACATGCAGTGTCTATTGAGCCACAATACCATTGGGCTAAGTCTGTACTGAGTCAGATTGATAAGTCATGAATATTAAAATTCACTTATTCATATTGGTATTTAGTGCCTGCCTATTTTCTTATGGTCAGCACCCGATAACAGGAAAAGTTGTCGATGCTGATCAAAGAGAGGGTTTAATTGGTGCTCATGTGTATTTGCTAAATAATTGGAGAAAGGGAGCAATCACTGATGTAGAAGGGAACTTCACATTAATATTAGATGATGCAGAAAAAAATGACTCGCTGGTAATCTCATATATTGGATTTCGTGAAGTGATTATTCCAGTCTCAGATAAGGTAACGATTGTTATGGAACCAATGGAAAAGGAAGGTGAGACAGTGGTCGTTACAGCGAAACCATTGATTGCAGAGGAATTCAAATACATGGAAATTAAAAAGATTGACATTTATACAAACCCTGCTGCTAAGGCTGACCCGTTATTGGCTGTGAATTCTCTCCCTTCATCAACCACTACTGATGAGTCAGCTAATATTAGTTTACGAGGAAGTAGCCCTATTGAAACAGGAGTGTTTTTGAATAATGTTCCTATTTATGACGGAATTCGCTACTCACAACTAAATGGAATTGGGACGTTCAGTATATTCAATACGGCCATCATTAAAAATGTCACTGTTTTTCCTGGAAACCCACCATTGGAATTCGGAAATGCTACATCTGGCATTATTTCCATGGAAACTGATGACATGGTTGTTGAGGATAATACAAACTCCCTGATTTTAAGTCTGGCTAATGTGGGGTATTCACGTGAGCAAGCAATCAATGAAAATCAGAGCCTGAAAATATTTTCGAATTGGCAACCAAGCGGAGCTATCAAGAAGCTTAATGAAAAAGCATTGGAAGATATTGAATCATTTACATCAAATGATTTGGGGATTTATTGGTATGGGTCAAATGAAAAATTGAAGTGGAAAATTCTGAATTATTCAGTGACAGAAGGCTATCAGTTCAACTTCGAGCATCCGACGTTCCAAGGAATTTTTGATCAAAGCAAGCAAAGAAGTTTTCTAATTTCATCTTTAACATCACCATTCGGTGCAGGGTCAATTACTTTAAATAATGGAATAAGTTATAGTGCAGGAAATTATGCTTATTCCAATGTTGCTTTTCAAGTGGACAAGAAAGATGTTTTTGCAGGAATCAACTACCTGTTGAATAATAGTCACTTTAGTGTCAAGACAGGTATTAGCTATGATCATAGATATTCTCAAGTAAGAGGTGATGTTCATGAATTTTTCTATGCACTAGGACCTAATCACCCAACAATTACATTAAATGAAGATGCTGATGTAAGAATTTTAGAAGGCTTTGGCTATTTCAAATATTTTTTATCGGATAAACTCGCATTTGGAACAGGGTTGCGTAAAAATCTTCCTTTTGAGGATGACCGAAGTTATTTAAGTAGCCATGCAAACCTTTCTTACTCGGATCAGGTATGGACAATCACGATAGGTGCAGGGCTATACAATAAATATGGACTTTTCGAAAACACAGGTCAACCGTTCCAAGCTGAAAATTTTCAAAAATCCATTGATGTTAAACGGAAAGAAGATGGATTAGAAATTGCAGTAAGTCTTTTTGATAAGGAAGGGGAAGTGGACAATTCAAGTTATCATGCTAGAGGTGTCGAAATTTTCACTGACTATAGACTTTCTTCCAGGATTAGAGTATCAGGTTCGATCACTCTTTTGGATGCGCAAAATGATTCAGACGATTACACCTATGATTTATCATACTTTATTCGAGGCAATGCATCATATTCTCCAGGAAGATTTTGGACAATAGAATCCACATTGGTAGCTCGTCAAGGTTCTTCCTACTCTCCTGTACTTAGCTCAGATTATAATGCAGGTTTAGATGCCTATCAACCTTTTTTCGGTGAAAACAACCAACGTTTTGAGAATTATGCCAATGTAGGCATTTCAGTCAGTAAGATATTCGCTTTATCGGCTGAGTTTAATGTCATTGCCTTTGCAAGTGTCAATAATGTATTGGATAGAAAAAATCCACGAAACTTCTCTTATAATTTTGATTACTCCGAGAGAGATCAAAACTTCTATTCAAGGAGAACAGGCTACCTAGGGATAGTAATTAATTTTTAATAACCGCCCCAGTACCTTCTTAAAAACCACTCTGAAGAGAAAAGAATAAAGATGATAAGGTACCACCACCACATTTTATAGAGTGGCTTTAAACTTTCCTCAGTCTTTATTCTGGATTTAAAATCTTTCTCTTCCAATGCATTAACAAGTGTTTCAAAATCATTAGAGTGAGCATAAACACCGCCGGTTTTAACCGATAGACTTTTTAATAATTTATGATCAGCGGTAAGGTTGATGTATTCAGGATTTATGTCTTGAACAGAAAATTCTCCTACATCTGTAAACTGTTTATTACCAATATTTACGGCAGCTGAATACTGATAAATGCCGGGTTTTAGGATAGGGGATCGGAATGTTGAATTGTATTCAGAGTCTGTGAAATTAAAATTTTGTACTTCACCATCTTCATTAGTAAATGCTATCGAAATTCTGTTGTTATATATCCTTTCGTAGATGTCATTATAAACTTCCACATCAAATTGAGCTGATTCAGTATCAGTTATGTTTAGCTTCCTTATGGTGAATTGAAATTGTTTTTTGTCATTCTTGATGGCAAGAAATTGTACTGTTTTGGTAACTAAATTATTGAATTGATCTGAGTTATTATTAACTGCTGCTTCTTGAAGTTTCCATTGCCAGATGTTTTGACCTAGAAGTACCGCTTTTTTTTCATCTCCATCGTCATAAACTACCATTAAGGGCTTATCAGTAATGATGCTTCCTAATTTCTGAAACATAACTATTTCTGTAGGTCCGCTTATTTTATAGTTCCCAAATGGAACCTGAATTGGCGGATAATCTTCAAACGCAGAAACATCTTCAATTTTGAATTTGCTAAAATTTTGATTGAAAGATCCTACCACTTTGTCTGGTTGAGATCCACGTCTTTCAATATTTATAAAAGGCAATGTTTTGTTGGCCGATGTAATAGAACTTTCATTACTCAGAATGTACCATTTACCGGGATTTTCTTTAGGGGTAAAATTGACACCTGAAGTAAATGCCCCATGAAAGATGACTACATCAAAGATTTCATTGGGTTTGTCGTCATGTATTTGTGGGATGTAAATTTCCGTCTGGTAGTTGCCAGTTTTATCTAAGGTGCTTCGAATAGCTTTGATGTCTGGATGAGGTGCATCAGCCACAATTAATACTTTTTGACTACCATCTACCACCTCCATGAAAATGTTAGATTTATTGTTCTCTAGAGTTGATTCATCCTCAAACGCGGTAGCTGATGCTACAATATGTCTTAGCCCTTCGTCCTCTGACTTTAAAGTGAATTCAACATTTGTTAGCTTGTTGCGTAAGGTGATGTTTTTCTTGTCAAGTAGTTTTCCTTTCTCGGTTAATTCAATCGATACAATTTTATCTTCATATCCATCTTGTCGTAGTTCCAAACGAATAGGTGTGACATTATCCTTGTATGAAATTTTATTAAATAATACTCGGGAGATGCTAATGTCTTTTGGAGGAATCGTGTCGCCTAATCCAAGTGTATAAATTGGAGTGATATAATTTTTAAAGAGCGGTGAACTCCCTCTGTTGTAAATACCATCAGATGCTAAAACGATTCCGATCAAATGTTGGTCATCAGTCTTTTCAAGAGTTCTGTCTAATAGATTAGCCAGATTGGAAGTAGATGAATTATAACCTGTTGAGTCGTTAAAATTGACAATAGTTGATTCTAGTCCAATTTCATCGATTTCTTCTTGCAATTGGTTGATGAGCCCATTGATGGATGTTTCATCAGCACCTCGGGTAACCATTGATTCAGAATTATCTAATGCTATTGCAACAACCGGAGCAAGTATTGTATTTTCTACCTGTCTAAATGATGGCGAAAGTAATAGTATGGCAATGGAAAGTATACCAAGAAACCTGACGGAAGCAAGAATCCAGTTTTGAAGATTGGTCCATGGTACTTTCTTTTTTGTATAAAGAACATATGATCCTATGGCAGCTGCCAGAATGATGAGAATGATCCACCAAGACGAATATTCTAATTGAAGAAAGCTTCTATTCATGAGGAAATTACCTGAAAGCCTGAAAACTAATTCAAAGAACAATACGATGCAGTATTTTGATAGATACTATTTTCTGTTGAGTGGTTAATTTAAATATCCGGTAAGTTCAGTTTGGGAAATTTTGTTCAAGGCAATTCTTTCAAACCTACCTGCTACAAAAGTGGTCCCAAGTACTAATAGTGAATGATCACTACCCACCTTGATCGAGGAAAATGTAAAGGGATTTAAATAGCCAATTTTGTGCATCCCACTTATTTCACCGTTTTCTGTATAAAAATTGAGGAGTATTTGCCTGCTTTTGGTTTCTGAGGCAAATATTGAATACGATGAAGCGTCAGAATAGTTGATAATTTTTGCAGGAGTATACGGTTTTATTTCAGCCATATTCCCTGGAAATAGGTCTACACTTGAAGTAGTACCATTGGTTGATAATGTAGTTGAAGCTAATTGATAGTTAGCATCAAATTGAAACCCTGCCACTGCAAAGTTGCCGTCAGAAAGTGGCATTACTGCACGTAATCCGGCGTTGCTCGACTGCCCTTGAACTACGCCTGTTGGTGTTGCAGTAAAGTCCGTGAATACCAAAGAAAAACTATAATTGTAGAATCCATTAAAATAATAGTTCCCAGAAGAAACCTCTCCGCATAAAAATGGCAATGGACGTTCACTTGCATTTAGGTAATGATTGATTATTTCTTCCTGAACATCATCTCCAGGCCCAATGGAATAGCTATTTCCAGCTATAAGAGATCCGTCAAGGCCTATTTCTGAAATTTCTGTTTCTTGAGTTAGTGGGTCATAGCTTTGAAGTAAGAGATTACCATTGCTTAATATGGCTGATGAAAGCGGGTAATTTATATTGCCAATCGCTGATTCAACTTGTATTTCAAGCTGAGGATTGACAGCAATTAATACTGCTTCAAGATTCGCAGGATTCATAGCAAAGAAATAGCTATTGCTATCGGCATCATTTAGATACATGTCTCCAACAGGAACCACATAGTCATCCAGGTCGCTTTCAAATTCATAATTGCCTTCCTCATCAATTTTTATCAACTTGACTCCCATAAAGTCAGATTTGGAAAGCTCAGTCCCAGCCAAAATGATAAATCCATCCACGGTCTCCACCACATCTATGGGACGGTAGCTGACATCCAAATTAGAGTCGTCATAGATTTTAAAGAATGATTCATTTAAAGCAGGTTCGTCATCTGTGCATGAAAGTAACGCAAGAGATAGAGCGAAAAAGCTAGTTATTCTTACGATATGATAGTATTTCTTCATTTGTTTTGAATAAATGAGCGACTAGTACGCTTTAAACTGAGAATCAATGAATCTGAATGGAAAAACAAAGCTTAATGAAACATTGAAATCTCTAAGAAAGACTTCATCGTTGGTTTCTCCTAATGAAGCTAATTCATTTTGCTGTACGTTAGGCTGTGTTGCTGAAGTAAGCGATCGCTTGTAATTAATCTCAAAAACAGTTCGTATATTCCAATAATCCAGATTTAAACCAACACCACCAGCAACTCCTGAAAACGCCTTAAATGCATCTTTGACACCTAATGATGTTGATCCTCCATCTGACATCAATGGATTTCCCGATGAATAATCAATTTGCGTGATTTCTACTTCTTTTTGAGCGGCAAGTATCCGTGTATTAAATCCCCCCAGCATTACAAACGGGCGAATCTTACCCGATCGAATCACATCGTATTTTATCATTAGTGGCAATTCAATTAAATCAAGTCTTTGTACAATATCATATCGAGTCTCAAATCTGTTCCCGGAATTATCTCCACTCCACGCAAGCAGACTATTGTATTTATAATTACTTCTTTTATAAGCAGGTTGGAATGATACGGAAAAGCCCCGATGATAAAAATTCATTTCTAGACCCATGTGAGCACCTGGAAGCGCAAAGTCATTATAACTTTTTTGAAGAGTATCGGCTGAATAATTTATTGGGCTGAAACCTGTATTTCTTGTCTCTGGAAAAGCTTGAGTGTAATTGATTCCCATCTTTAAGCCAAGCCAAAACTGTGTGTCCAGAAAAGCTTCTAGCGGGTTTTTCTCTGGCTTCATTTGAGCCATTAGCAATGGGCATAATAACATCAGGAAAACAAATCCTTGAAGTCTATTTACGAATGATGAGCCTCTTAGTATCATCGAGCATTTCAGATTTAGCTTTAATAAAATAAAATCCAGGACTTAACGAATCTAACATAAATGTAAATGAATGATCACCTGGAGGAACCCTTCTGTTTTGCCTAGCTACAATATCACCTCGAATGTTGATTAATTCAACATTTACATCTTGGTAATTATTAACAAATATTTTAGCCTGAGCATAAGTTGAAGCGGGATTCGGATATACTGATTCAATACGGTAATTTTTCTTTAGGTATTCTTTTTCACCTAAAATGACCTCCTTGATTAGGTCCATTGGCTCATAATTACCTCCCTCTGGGTTTGGACCATTGATGAAATCTCTAAAAAAAATGTCGTTTGCTATGACCGATTGTTCAACTCCCATCCATTCAAATAAAACATTGGCGTAAATCTGCCGATAGTCAAACTGCAATCCAACGTTGCTTTGAGCCATGTCTGGGACAGTACCATAAATTCCTGGCTTTACTCCTAAACCAAACATCATCATCGGGCCACCAGTACCATGATCGCTTCCATAACTTCCGTTGGAACCTACTCGTCGACCAAATTCAGACATGGTCATGGTTAACACCCTATCCTCCAATCCTCTAGAACGTAGATCTTTTTGGAAGGCATTCATAGCGGAGGATATATGATATAACAATGCGGAATGAACGCCCATTGTAGGGTCATAATCTTCTACTTGGGAAGCATGTGTATCAAATCCTCCCATTTTAACAAGAAAGACTTTGGTCTTTACACCTCCTGCTAATAATCTTGCAACTAATTGTAGTTGACTGGTAAGTGGGTTTCTTCTCGCTCCTTCCGGAGCATTGAACGGGTATAATTCCGGATAAGTCACGGAAGTTTCAGCCGCAGAATCATAAATTTCAGCTAGCCTCTTTATATAAGTTTCCGATTTGTCTTCCAGCCCCAGAATCCAGTTCATTTCCTGGCCATAAGGTGAGGCATTTAGAAATTCTGGTGGATTACCTCGTGGATCTACTCCTTCATCAACAAATCCTTCTAATTGATCAATGAGGTTTGCGAGATTACCTGGACTACTACCAAGAGAAATAGATGTTGGGATATTTCCTTCTTGATGAAACAACAACGATACATCATTGCCCATTTCTAACGCAAGCGGGTCCGGCATTTCTTCAGTTGGAAAATCTGCAGGGTAGGACAAAGGCTCATACTCTTTTCCAAGATACCTTCCAATCCATCCGGAACTGAAGTAATCATCTGCATCGCCACCCATAAACCAAATGTCACGTCCCCTGAAGTGAGAGCCATTGTTGTTTTCATAGGAAACTCCTTGAAAAACAGCTGCTTTACCAGAATCATAAAGTCTTTTAAAGTCATGCATATCCGGATGCAGTCCAACTTGTTCTTCACTGGCAACCGTGCTGTCTAATGGAATGAGTGTTCGATTACCTACTTTATATGGAATTGCAATGTTTGCACGACGACTGTAGTATTCATCATAGTTGGAAATCGGTATGATTGTGTTTAGCCCGTCATTGCCACCATGAAGTTGTAGTATAATCAGTACCCGATCATTGGTGCTTTGTTGAGCCAAATGCTGGATTTCTTGGTGAGAGCCAAGCAATTTCAAAGGCACACCCTGAAAAGCAATTGGAGCCCCTGCTGCAAAACCGATCTTCTTTATAAAATTTCTTCTTTTCATATCAATGCCCCATCTTGTTTACATCAATTGATATTCCGGTGATTGCAACATCGCATTAAAAAGACCTGTAAGTTGATTTCTAACTGTATCCATGTCTATTCCATTATCCCAACGGAAGGTCCATGAAGCTTCTGGATCCGGGTCAATTTGAGGTGAAAATAAAAATGCAGATAAGAAATAATTGAGCCGCTCAACAGTGAGCTCTCCCACATCAGGAGTATCAAAGGATAGGTTTTCTGTAGTAGGCAGAAAATATTCAGCTATTGCAATGATCAAATCCCGAGCATTGCTGGCTACACCTGAAAAATTATTTTGAACGAACTGAACAATATCTACTTCACCCATTTCTACCATTGGATCAGCTGTGATTGACCCTCGAATGAAATTATATCGATTCGTTAGATAGTTTGTAGTAATCCAACTCCTGTTAAAAATTGGGAATTGATGGTAAGCAGCGTATCCTGCCACCTCAAATGGTTCATAGTAATCCATCCCTTGTAGATTGATTTCATTCAAAAGACCACCAGCAAATTCATAATACGTGTTGAGATCACTTTGATAATCAGGTAGCTGGATTTCGAAGTTTCGGATAAAACCACAAACCATGTCCATAGGAGACTTGATGATGCTTCCAAAGTTGTTTTCGTCTGATCCTGAGCCTGCTTCGTAGAAATGCTCACTTGTCAAAAGTGCTTCCAATACTGGTTGCAGCTTAAATTCATTGACTGTGAAAATATCTGCCATTTCCTGAATGATATCATCCTGAAGTGTCTGATCTACTTGATGGTAAACAAAAAAACGATAGACTTCCCTGCAGATACTTCGTGCAGTCTCCGGCTGATCATAGATGAGGTCCACAAACTGACTGATTTCATCTAAAACGCTTTCTTCTGTAGGATTCCCAGCAAATTCTATGTTAGGATCAGGGGTAACCACTCCATTGCCCATCCGAATGCTGAATGTTTTGTCGCCCTCTTCATGGCTTGAAGCTATATTTCCACCCCTCACGACACCACGTGGAAGTCCCGTATCTTGATCAATATTTGAAAAGCTTGGATCTACATTAAAGCCGGATAACACACGAGCACCAGCCTGCACATCTTCTTCAGTAAAATAGAAATAATCCCCTGCGAATTCTGGTTCCGGTACATTACCTTCTAACCCACGTCCCACGGAGTACAGTTCTAAAAGCTCCCTGGCATAATTTTCATTAGGGCTTCCTTTTACATTAAAACGACCATCTAAGAAAACAAGCATTGCATTATCAACACTTAGCTTTTTTGTAAGCTCTTTAAAGTTTCTTGGCACAATGGTATCCATAGCATCGGGATCATCAGGATCTTCTGGGGGGATGATGATATCTTCCAGATCAAATGCAAATAAGCGGAATAACGCTTGCTGATAATACAGTCCTCTTGAACTATTAACGACAGAACGTTTGGTAGTAAAATGAGTATGAAAGAAGAAGACCAACCGCTCTCTAAGAATATAGGATAGCTTTACCGTGGGATCAATTCCATTTCCCAGCATCTGTCCCAGGTGCCAGGCAAGAAAATACCTTTCTAATTCAAAGCCTTCACTTTGCGCATTACCTGTGGTAATCCATTCATTACCTGTTAGGGGATCTACCGGTAAAGTTGGATCAGGTAATGATGTATTGAAAAGCTGACCAACTGCCTCTGAAGGAGTAAGTGAAGCGAATGAATCAATTTCAGTAATTGATCCTCCGAAACACGTACGTCGAAGAAGGTGAGCAGCTCTCTTTTTTCCCAATGTGCTGGTTAGTACATTTAATGGCATCAGAGCTGTTTTGATATTACAACACTAAAAGTAATTCATTTATTATAAAATAAATGATAAAAAATATTGAAATAGTTTAATTAATTGTTAAGGCAATAAAAAACCCGCTCATTGGCGGGTTAGAAATGTTATTTTAATATTGCTCAATTAGGTCAGCATTCCACCATCTACCTGAATGGTCTGGCCTGAAATGTAGGAAGACATATCTGAACCAAGGAAGACACATGCATTTGCAACATCCTCTGGTGAACCACCTCTTTTCAATGGAATTGCATCTCTCCAACTCTGAACAGTCTTTTCATCAAGTGCATCTGTCATTTCTGTTTCAATAAAACCAGGTGCAATTGCATTACTCCGGATACCTCTTGAGCCGAGTTCCAATGCTACCGACTTTGTAAAACCAATAATTCCAGCTTTTGAAGCAGCATAATTCGCTTGACCAGCATTTCCTTTTACACCAACCACTGAAGACATATTAATGATTGAGCCACTTCTTTGTTTCATCATGGTTCTACAGGCTGCTTTTACTGTATTGAAACATGATTTCATGTTAATATTTTGAATAGCATCCCAATCCTCTTCACTCATTCTCATAAGGAGGTTGTCTTTTGTAATACCGGCATTATTGATCAAGATATCTAGCGAACCAAATTCTTCAACTACGTTATTGATCAGATCTTGTGCAGCTTGGTAGTTAGACGCATCGGAGCGATATCCTTTTGCTTTAACTCCTTTTGATGCTAGTTCTTTCTCTAGTGCCTCTCCTTTTTCTACACTAGATAAATAGGTAAATGCAACATTAGCACCTTGCTCAGCATAAGTTTCAGCAATTGCTCTGCCTATTCCTTTTGATGCTCCTGTGATGAGCGCCGTTTTTCCTTCAAGTAGTTTCATTGTCTTCTGATTAGATTGTCATGCGAAGATAAATATTGATTACGTTCATTCGGTATCCAATCCAGGAAAGTACATAAAAAGTATAATGGCATGAATTTGGCTCTTAATGGTCCAAGCCAAATCTTAAACATTATGAAAATCTATTCCTCAATTTTTTTAATCTTCTTGATTTCCTTTTCATCTTTAGCCCAGAACCAGGAGATCAATCAGTATAACTGGGATAACCCAACCACCTTCGAGTTATCTCCAGCTCCTTTTATAAAAGCCAAGGGCGAACTAAGTGATTCACTTGAATCTGTTCATGGAGGTGAATGGCTCGTGCACAATAACACCTATTATTCCGTAGAATCATGGGCAGATTATTATTTGTGGTTTACACAAAAACATTGGTATAGATTTTCTCAAAGCCCATATGTCTATCAGTATTTCTACGATACTAAGGATAACCTTAATATGATGCTTTATGTGATGGACAAAAGTCTTTTTGATATTTATCCGTCAGAAATCTTAGTTCGATTATCAGATTCAGATGTAAGAAAATTAGCATATGATCCGGAAAGATTTAAGATGCAAGAAGTTGGATTAAAGAATACTCCATTCAACTATCCGGAGACAAGAGTTATATCTAAAGGCTCTGATGTTTCAAGTAATATAAAATTTAATGCACGTATTAATAACCGAGGTGAACGTAATTCAGAATTCAGGTCTAAAGATGCAAACTCAAAAGGTCAATTAAATAGTTCTGGCAACAGCTCTTCTGGTAACTCAGCGGGTCCGGCTTCAGTTCAAAGCAATTCGGTTAGTAAAAAGCAATAAGAGTTTTAGATTTGCGCCACAAATAAATCTTTTATAGCATGGCGTCAAAATATGATCTTATAGTAATTGGAAGCGGACCTGGGGGATATGTAGCAGCTATTCGGGCTTCTCAGCTTGGAATGAAGGTAGGTGTAGTGGAAAAAGCAGAGCTTGGAGGTGTATGTCTAAACTGGGGTTGTATTCCAACAAAAGCTTTATTGAAAAGCGCGCAGGTTTTTGAGTATATCAATCACGCAGAAGATTATGGTATCAAAGTAAAAGATGCCAAAGCTGATTTTTCAGGCATGGTGAAGCGAAGCAGAGATGTGGCAGGTGGAATGAGCAAAGGCATTCAGTTCCTTTTCAAGAAAAACAAGATTGATCATATTGCTGGTCATGGTACGCTGAAGAAGGGTAAGAAAGTAGAAGTGAAAGCTGAAGATGGAAAAGTGTCTACTTACAATGCAGATCACATCATCTTAGCAACTGGCGGACGAGCAAGAGAGCTTCCTTCAATGCCAATTGATGGTAAAAAGATCATTGGTTATCGTGAAGCGATGGTTCTTGATAAGCAACCAAAGAAAATGGTAGTTGTTGGTTCAGGTGCGATAGGGGTGGAGTTCGCATATTTCTATAAATCCATTGGCACAGAAGTGACAATCGTTGAGTTTATGGATCGGATTGTGCCGGTTGAGGATGAAGAAGTGAGTAAGCAACTAGAAAGAACCTACAAAAAAGCTGGAATGAAAATCATGACTAGCTCCGAGGTGACTAAGGTTGATACAAAAGGAACAGGCTGTAAAGTAACCGTGAAAACGAAAAAAGGTGAAGAGCAGATTGAGTGTGATGTAGTACTTTCTGCAGTGGGAGTGGCTACAAATATTGAAAACCTTGGCCTAGAAGATGTTGGCGTTAAGACAGACAAAGGGAAGGTAGTAGTTAATGATTACTATAAGACCAACGTTGATGGTGTTTATGCCATTGGCGATATTGTAAAAGGTCAGGCACTTGCTCACGTTGCTTCTGCTGAAGGTATTATTTGCGTGGAAAAAATCAAAGGGATGCACGTTGAACCTTTGGATTACAATAATATCCCTGGATGTACCTATTGCTCTCCGGAAATTGCTTCTGTAGGATATACTGAAAAAGCTGCCAAAGAAGCTGGATATGAACTCAAGGTTGGTAAGTTCCCATTCTCTGCATCAGGGAAAGCAAAAGCAGCTGGAGCTTCTGATGGCTTTGTAAAAGTGATTTTTGATGCAAAATATGGTGAGTGGCTAGGTGCTCACATGATTGGAGCTAATGTGACTGAAATGATCGCTGAGGCCGTAGCAGCTAGAAAACTAGAAACAACCGGTCACGAAATCATCAAAACTGTTCACCCTCACCCTACAATGAGTGAAGCGGTGATGGAAGCTGCAGCAGCGGCTTATGATGAGGTGATTCATTTGTAATTGAAAGAAAAGTATAGATTAGGCCCCTGACATTTCTGTTAGGGGCTTTTTTATGCTACAGTTCTAGCCCTCTTACTAACCTGATAACTGTAGCCGTCGAGGAGGCGCTTCAGGTCTTCAAGTACTGCGGAACCAGTAGGTAATGATCCAGCACCTTTCCCGACAAATACATGTCTTCCACTAATAAGTGTTTCTACACTTACTGCATTGTTTTCAAAGTCAACAGCGTAGAGTTCATCATTCGGACTAACACTCTCAGGCTTCACTGAGCAAATGATCTCATGATCTGTTTTTTTAAGGGTAGCGACCGACTTTATTTTTCTTCCCTTTGATTTAGCTTTTTTTATGTTCTCTTTGGTGACGCTTTCGATGCTTTCAATCTCAAAACTTTTCATTGAAAGAATTTCTCCAAATGCGTGATAAGCAAGAATTGCAAGCTTGTAGGATGCATCAATGCCGCTAACGTCTAATGATGGGTCTCGTTCAGCAAATCCTTTGTATTGAGCATCAATGAGTGCTTTATTAAAATCCCACTGGTTTGCCTGCATTTGAGTTAGGATATAATTGGAAGACCCATTGAGAATACCTCTGATCTCTTTTACTTCCTGATCACGGAGGAACCCATCAACAGAATGGACGATGGGAATACCGCCACCTACAGCAGCTTCATACAAAAAATGAGAACCAAAAGACTGATGCCAATTATCCACATCCTGGAGGGATTCTCCAATCATTTTTTTATTGGCACTAATTACATCTTTGCCTGCCAATAAGGTTTTTTCTACATAGTATTTAGCTGCCTCAGCATCATCGATCAACTCAATAATGATGTCAAGTTCAGGATCAGAGAGCAGCTCATCCGGATTATCCGTGAAATAAAGCTCGTGACCGATTCTTGGCAAATCCAATCGCTTCACACAAACCTTTTCTATGCTCACAGGCAAATGCGGATGTTTCTTTAGATTCTCGTAAAATCCCTTTCCTACCGTCCCAAAACCAAATAGACCTATTTTTCGGGCTGACTTCATTGTAATTCCTTTTTTAAAATGTCATTAATCTGTTCCGTCTCTATTAAAAATCCATCGTGACCGTAAAGGCTAGATATCAAATGCACCGAGCTGTTTGATATATGTTGAGTCAAAAATTCCTGCTCATGAATCGGGAACAAAATATCAGTATCCAATCCGATGGTAATTGTTCTGGATTGAATTCGATTGAGTGCTTTTTCTACCCCTCCGAAATGTCGTCCTACGTCATGGCTATCCATTGCTTTGGATAAGAAATAATAGCTGTACGGACTGAATCGTTTGCTTAGCTTTTCTCCTTGATAGCGCTGATAGGAGGAAGCTGAAAAATCATCCTTTCTTCCATCTTGATCTGTCTGTGTCACCTCATACGTATCGTAATGTCGATAGGAAAGCATTGCAATTGCTCTTGCTGTTTCCAATCCATTAATTGGATCAACTTGTAAGGCCATTCGTTGGGCTTCATTGAATGCAATGCCCCAAGCCGAGTGTTTGGCATTAGTTGCTATTGGCACAATTACTTCAAAAAGATCCGGATCTTGTACTGCCCACTCTAGTAATTGCTGACCACCTAGTGATCCACCTATTCCCAGGCGGATTTTATCAATTCCAAGATGATACTTTAACCGTTTGTGTACTTCCACTATATCCCGAAGGGTGATCAATGGAAAATCAAAACCTTTTGGTTCTGTGCTGCCATAGCAAGACCCAAGCACGTTAGCACACACAATAAAGTCTTTTGCCGGATTGATTGGACTACCCTCAGTGAAGAAATTTTCCCACCATTCGGAAGGGTCACTATTTGCGGTGAGGGCATGAAAAATCCAGACGACATTGGATTTATTGATGTTCAACTCACCCCAGGTAGTGTATTGGATCCTAAGATCCCGGAGCATTTCTCCACACTCCAGGACCAAAGGTTCCTCAACCTTAAAACCAAATGACTTAGACGTTAGCAGCGTTTGCATAGACTTGTTCAAATGCTTGTTCAAAATCAGACTTGATATCATTGATGTGCTCAATCCCAACAGACACTCTTAAAAGGTTTGGCAAAACACCTGCATCCTTTTGCTCTTCTTCCGATAGCTGCTGATGGGTGGTTGCGGAAGGCTGAATAATCAGCGTTTTGGCATCTCCAACGTTAGCCAGGTGGCTTACCAGTTTTAAGCTATCTACAAACTGTGTGGTCTCTTCTTTTTCTCCTTTAAGCTGGAATGAAAACACACCACCAAATCCATTTTTCAGATATTTCTTAGCAAGCTGATGATATGGACTGGAAGCGAGACCCGGGTAGTTTACCTTCTCTACCAGTAGATGTTGTTCCAACCAGCTTGCCAGTTCCAATGCATTGTCTACCGTACGTTGTACCCGAAGCGAGAGTGTTTCCAATCCCTGCAGTAATAGGAAGGAATTGAATGGACTCAACGCAGGTCCGAAATCTCGGAGACCTTCCACTCGTGCTCTTATTGCAAAAGCAATATTTGGTAAGCCCAATGGATTGCCCTCGCCAAATACTTCCCAAAATTTTAATCCATGATAACCTTCTGATGGCTCGGTAAATTGAGGGTATTTTCCATTGCCCCAGTTGTAATTTCCTCCATCGACGATCACTCCACCAATGGAAGTGCCATGTCCGCCAATCCACTTGGTAGCCGAGGCAGTTACGATGGACGCTCCATGCTCCAGAGGTCGAAACAGGTAGCCTGCAGCGCCAAATGTATTATCAACGATGAGGGGGATATCGTGATCTTTAGCAACTTCAGCTATGGCCTCAAAATCAGGAATATTGAATCCCGGGTTTCCGATGGTTTCCAGGTAAATCGCCTTCGTATTTTGATCGATCAGCCGTTCAAAATCGGAGGCTTTATCTGTTTTTGCAAAACGAGTTTCAATTCCCAGTCGCTTAAACGCAACCTTAAACTGATTGTAGGTTCCGCCATAGAGAAAGGAAGTGGAAATGAAATTATCTCCAGCCTGAAGGATGTTGTTCAATGCGATGAACTGAGCCGCTTGTCCGGAACCCACTGCCAGTGCAGCCACCCCACCTTCCAAAGCGGCAATGCGCTTTTCGAAAACATCATTGGTTGGATTCATGATCCGTGTATAGATGTTTCCAAATTCCTTTAAAGCAAACAGGTTCGCCCCATGCTCAGAATCCTTGAAAGTATAAGAGGAAGTCTGATAAATAGGCACTGCTCTGGAGCGTGTAGTTTCATCGATTTCCTGTCCGGCATGTAGTTGTAATGTTTCGTATTTTAATTCGTGTGACATGATTGTAATTCTTTGATTGATAAAATGAGAAGAGTGGATTTATCATAAATAACTGTCAAGTTGATTTATGAAGGGATTTTTCCGGATGAAGGCACACTTCAGTCCTTAGATGATCGCAAACCCTGATGGATCAAATGTGAATTACCTGTTGCTGCAACAGCAACACATGCACATGAGGTGGAATATCGATGAGGAAACGCAATTTCCCTGTCTGACCAGTTTGTCAGCTACCTTGGGAACGATGTGAATTTGTTTGTTCATAGCAATCAATTTATCGTTCAGGAATTAGCACCTTTCCAGCCATTTTACTGGGGGTTGCTAGCGCGTCATAGAGCCTGTCTCTCGGCGCTTCTCTATAAATCGATACCTTATCGATTTGATGATGCAAACCTAGAGCAGGAAATTTGGTTTCTCCAAACTTTAATGGAAATAAAAATCAAGTTATTTATTAACTTATTGAAAATGAACACATTATTTTTCAGTTATAAAATCAGATGTTCGTGGATTCACCCCACTTTTCCGCGCGATTTGAGCCAATCTAAATTTCAATTCAATGCCTAAGACCATTATTGTTTCAAATCGATTACCAATTAAAATTCAGCGAGATAACCAAGGTGAACTTACTTACTTACCTAGTGAGGGAGGGCTTGCGACAGGCCTTGGTTCCATTTACAAAAAAGGAGATAACATCTGGATTGGTTGGCCTGGCCTTCCAATCAATAAATCAAAGGAAAAGGATGAAATCATTGAGCGGTTGAAAGGTGAAAATATGAGTCCTGTGTTCCTAACTGCAGCGGAAATTCATGATTTCTATGAAGGTTTTAGTAATGAAACGCTATGGCCAAATTTCCACTATTTCAATCAATACACTGTCTATGATGAAGAAATGTGGAAGGCTTACAAAAAGGTAAATAGAAAGTTTGCTAAAGAGATAGAATCGCATCTGGAGGAGGGAGATACGCTATGGATTCATGATTATCAATTATTGTTACTTCCGGCAATGATCAGGGAGATTAAAAGAAATTTAAGCATTGGATTCTTCCTGCACATTCCATTTCCATCTTACGAGTCCTTCAGATTATTGCCTTGGAGAAGAGAGTTACTCAACGGGATGATGGGATCAGATTTTATAGGATTTCATACCTATGATGACATGCGCCACTTTCTGTCAAGTGTGAATAGACTAGCAGGAATTGGCAATACGAATGGACAGATCACGGTTGGTAACAGACCTGTACTTGCAGATGCCCTTCCAATGGGTATTGATTATGATAAGTATGCAAATGCTTCTGCACAACCTGATACGCTTGACAGAGAGGTAAGATATAGAACCTCATTGGGTGATGTAAAAGTCGTTTTATCAATAGATCGCTTAGATTATTCAAAAGGAATACCACAAAGACTAGTTGCATTCGAACGGTTTCTAGAGGAGAATGAAGAATTTCATGGGTCTGTTTCTCTTCTCATGGTGGTGGTTCCTTCTCGAGATAATGTTCCAAAATATGCTCAACTAAAAGAGGAAATTGAACTATTGGTTGGAAGGATCAATGGAAGGTTTGGTCGAATAAGCTGGGCTCCTATTCATTATTTCTACAGAAGTTTCCCTCTGAATGCCTTGAGTGCATTTTATCGAATGGCCCATGTTGCTTTAGTGACACCTATGAGAGACGGAATGAACCTCGTCTGCAAAGAATACATTGCGAGTAAGTTGGATAAAAAAGGAGTACTTATTTTGAGTGAAATGGCCGGCTCTTCCAAAGAACTTTCTGATGCAATTCTTATCAACCCTACCAACATTGAACAGATGGTTTATGTCCTGAAAGAAGCCTTAACAATGCCTGAAGAGGAGCAGATAAGAAGAATGGACATCATGCAAAAATCTTTGAAAAGATATAATATTCATGCCTGGGTAAATCTTTTTATGGAGCGATTGAATTTTATCAAGAATGAGCAGGCTAACCTTCAAACGAAACCACTTGATGAGCAAGTAAAGACTCTTATCAAGGAAAGTTACCTATCAGCGAAACAGCGAATTATTTTTCTTGATTATGATGGAACTCTTGTTGGATTCCATCCAAATCCAGGAGATTCTAAACCAGACAAGGAATTGATTTCACTACTTAAAAAATTATGTGATAATGCTAAAAATAAGGTAGTTGTTATAAGTGGTCGTGATCGTCATACTTTAGGTTCCTGGTTGGATGGATTGAGTTTGGACTTGATTAGCGAACATGGAGTTTGGTACAAAAAGTATAATGAAGAATGGAAGCAATTCGCAGAACTGGATACATCCTGGCAGCATGAATTTTTAAAAATTCTGGAAATGTACGTCGATCGAACACCAGGATCATTTGTGGAGAAGAAAGATTATTCCTTGGTTTGGCACTACAGGAAAGTGGAGACAGGATTAGGTGATTTGAGGACACGAGAACTCACCAGCCATTTGAAATACATTTCTTCTGAAAAGGATATTCAGATCATGGAGGGACATAAAATAGTAGAAGTAAAAGATTCGCAGGTTAATAAAGGAAACGCTGCGACTAACTGGTTAAAAGGTAAACAATATGATTTCTGCATGGCATGTGGAGATGATAGAACTGATGAAGATACTTTCAAGGTAATGCCGGCAGATGCTTTCACCATTAAGGTAGGAACATCATCATCTTCGGCAAATTACCGGGTCAAAGACAACCATGACATACGTGAAATTTTGAAGCTGATGGTTAGTTTAGGAAGTTAGGCTTGTCCAACTTTCTAGCGATTCTGCTGGAAGCATTCAATAACCCTACATGACTATATGCTTGTGGAAAATTACCCCACATACTTCCGTCAGTGGCTTTTACATCTTCGCTTAGAAGTCCTACATGATTGCTGTAGCTGCACAAATTTTCAAAATAGTTAATTGCATCTTCCATTCTTCCAGTACAAGCCAGTGCTTCCACATACCAAAAAGCACAGATCAAAAATGTTGTCTCTGGCTCACCGAAATCGTCAGTATGTTTATACCTATAGAAAAGACCATCTCCCGCATGCAATTCTTTCTCAAGTGCCTTTAGATGATCTTTGGCTTTATCCGATTCCGGAGATAAATAATTCATCATAATAAGCTGAAGCGTACTTGCATCCATTCTATCAACACGAACCGCTTGTGAATATCCTTTTTTGTTTCCTACGTAGCATTTTTCAATCATGGCTGCCGACTTCTTTTTCAACTTGGTTGCTAGTTCGCCTATCTTCTCATCTTTAAGTGCTCTGGCTATCTGAATAGCTGCACTACTTCCAGCCCAGTGAAATAAATAGGTGTAGCAATGATGCTGAGCCAGATTTCTAAATTCCCAAAGACCTGCATCCTTTTCATCAAAGGTCTTTTCAATCATTTTCAAGGTCTTATAGATCAGCTCGATGGAGTTAAATCGTTCATCAAAAACGAAGCGTTTATCGTTGTATAGGGGAAGAAGAGAAATCAAAACCTGACCGTATACATCATTCTGAATGTGTGTGTAAGCATCATTTCCAACTCTGACAGGGACATTATCCTTATATCCTTTTAAGTCTAAAGTCTTCTCAGTCAATATCTTTTCACCAGTTACACTATACAGAGGTTGGTACCTTTCTGTCTCTTCCAGAGTGGTGTTCAGGATGTAATGAAAGTATTGTTCCAGTTCTTCAAAGTGACCAATGTTATTGAAAGCATTGAGTGTATAGAAGGTATCCCTCATCCAGCAAAAGCGATAATCCCAGTTCCTGGTGCTTCCCGGACTTTCTGGTAAGCTAGTGGTCGTTGCTGCCACGATAGCTCCAGTATCTTCATATTGATGAATTTTAAGAGCAAGCGCGGAGCGAATCGCATGCTTCTGATGGAAATTAGAAATATTCGCGGTTTTTATCCAATTACGCCAGTATTGAACAGTTTTAGTTAGGAAGGTCTCACAGGTTTCCATCAATGAGGCTTCCAATGGAGGACCCCATGTTAGCACGAGGTATTTAGTTTCGTTTAAGACAAAAGCTTCTTCATTTAGAATGTGACTTAGAGAAATATTGGTAGTAAGCCTGACATGTGACTCTAAGCCTAAAAACCGGATGTGGTTGCTTCCAATACTTGGTTCAGGGACTATATTACCATAGTCTCCTTTTGGTTGACACTTCACCAATATGTTAGGAGCACCACTTATTCGTTCAATTTTTCTAATCAGCATTAGCGGCTTGAAGTATCGGTCCATTTGGTGAAACCTTGGAGTAAAATCAGTTACCCGATACGTACCGGAATCAGAGTGAATTTCCGTACAAAGAACATTGGTATTATCTATATAGTATTGATCTGTACTCCATTTAGAGCTATTAGGAAGTATGGAAAACTCACCGCCTTTTTCATTGTCAAGCATTCCACCAAATATGAAGCTACTATCAAATCTTGGCCAACACATCCATGAAATGTTGGTATCCAACCCCACGTGTGCGGTAAATGCACAATTCCCTATCACACCATAATCATAAGAATGTCTTTTCTTCATGGACTAATTTTAAGGGGTGAATGTACAACAGGAAACGGTTTTTTTAAATTTTGTTTGTTTAATTCAAAACAATTGTTCAAACTTTGCTTATCTGAAAACAGAAATTGAAACATTTCGAAACTATAGCACCAAGATTCTTTAGGGCCAACCCGGCCAGGCTCAGGCCTACATCATAGTTTCGTATCACCTACGTGGTGATCTCCTTCGCATTACTTTTTTTCATTTTTTTCAGTATTAATCACAAAGACAATGTCCAAGATTATTGTTCAGGTTGCAACATCTGATGATCAATCCTATGCTGATGAAATCAGCGAGTTAATTGAGTTAAGTGCTCAACAGCGCGGAACTGGAATAGCCAGAAGATCTCCAGCATATATTCGACAAAAAATTGTCGAGGGGAAAGCCATCATTTCTCTGTCAGGTAAGAAATTGGTTGGATTTTGCTACATCGAAGCATGGAGCGATAAACAATATGTGGCCAATTCAGGACTCATTGTTAAGCATGAGTTTCGATCTACTGGGATGGCCAAGAAAATCAAGAAGAAGGCCTTTGAGCATTCTTTGAAGCTTTTTCCGGATGCTAAACTTTTTGGTCTTACTACTTCACTTCCGGTAATGAAGATTAATTCCGAACTCGGTTATATCCCTGTAACCTACGGAGAGCTCACGAAGGATGAAAAATTTTGGAATGGCTGTAAAAGTTGTGTGAACTATGAAATTCTTAGTAGTAAAAACAAGACCAATTGTATATGCACAGCGATGCTCCATGATCCGGGAAAAGCTGAAAACAATCGATGGAATTTCATGAAAAAATCGAAGTTGTATGAGCGATTTATGAATTTGAAAAAGAAGCGTTTGGCTAAAAAACAAATTATATCATGAAGGTAGTATTAGCATTTAGTGGAGGTTTAGATACCTCATATTGCGCCATTCATTTGTCCAAAGACCTGGGTTATGAGGTGCACGCAGTTACCGTGAATACTGGAGGGTTTTCCCTTGAAGAAAAGAAAGAACTTGAGACCAAGGCACTAAAATTAGGAGTCGCTTCCTATCAGTTTCTTGACGAAACGGAAACCTTCTATCAAAAAGGAGTCAAGTATCTTTTGTTCGGCAATGTCCTTAAAAACAATACTTATCCACTTTCGGTAAGCGCGGAGCGCGTTTTCCAGGCGGTAGCCATCGCCAAATGGGCCAAAAAAATTGGTGCAGAGGCAATTGCTCATGGCAGTACAGGAGCAGGCAATGATCAAATACGTTTTGATCTGGTATTCCAGATTTTATGTCCCAAAATAAAGATTATTACCCCCATACGTGATCAACAACTTTCAAGAGAACTAGAAATCAATTTCTTGAAAGAAAACGGTGTAGAAGGGAATTGGGAGAAAGCTAAATATTCCATTAATCAAGGATTATGGGGAACATCTGTCGGTGGGAAGGAAACACTTACATCTGATCAGTATTTACCTGAAGAAGCTTTCCCTGGGCAACTGCAAAAAGAAGGGTCGGAAACAATTAGTGTGGGCTTTAAAATTGGAGAACCTGTTAGCATAAATGGTGAAAAAAATAATCCTATTGAGATTATTCAACAGCTAAATAAACTTGGATCCCAGTATGCAATCGGTCGAGATATTCATGTAGGTGATACCATTATAGGGATCAAAGGACGCGTAGGTTTTGAAGCTCCGGCAGCATTGATGCTCATCAAAGCTCATCACACATTAGAAAAGCACATTTTAACCAAAACACAACTGAAGCTAAAGGATCAACTCGCTGCATGGTACGGTGACATGATGCATGAAGGACAATACTTAGACCCAGCTATGCGTGATATTGAATCCTTCTTTGTGTCTACTCAACAGCATGTCATTGGAGAAGTTAAAATTCATTTGGCTCCTTATCGATTTTATGTTGAGGGAATTTCATCTCCATATGATCTGATGAAGTCTTCTTTTGGTCAATATGGTGAAATGAACAATGCATGGACTGGTGATGATGCTAAGGGGTTTGTGAAAATTCTGTCGAATCAGGGCAAAATCTTTAATTCGGTCCATCATGATTAAGGCAGGAATTATAGGAGCAGCAGGATACACAGCAGGTGAATTGATCCGAATACTGATTCATCATCCTGAAGTAGAAATCACGTTGGCTCAAAGCGGAAGTCAATCAGGAAAATTGTTGAGTGAGGTGCATCAAGACCTGATTGGAGAAACAGGTTTGTCTTTTTCGGAGGAAATCAATAAAAACTTGGATGTAGTTTTCTTATGCAAAGGTCATGGAGAATCTGTCCGTATAATTAAGGAGAATCCGTTCTTGTTAAACAAAAAGGTCATTGACCTTAGTCAGGATTTTCGTCTAAAGGGGGCACATGATTTTACCTATGGATTGCCAGAGCTCAATCGAGATCATCTGAGGGTAGCTAAGCACATTGCTAACCCTGGATGCTTTGCTACCAGTATCCAACTGGGATTACTGCCAGCTATTCAGTCTGGTTTAGTCGATAGTGAAATAAGTATTTCTGGAATCACCGGATCCACGGGGGCTGGTCAATCTCTTTCATCCACATCTCATTTTAGCTGGAGAAGCAATAACGCCAGTGTTTACAAGCCACTAAGGCATCAACATTTGAATGAAATAGGAGAGACCATCGCCTCAATAGAGACCTCATTTGATCAGAAATTGCTGTTTGTCCCTTATCGGGGAGCATTTACCAGAGGGATTATAACTACTTCTCATTTTCATACTTCATGCACTGAGCAGGAGCTAATTGAAATATATCAGAAATCTTATGGTGATCATCCATTTACCCACGTGGTGCCGAAGAATCCGGACTTAAAACAAGTAATCGGGTCGAATAAATGTTTAGTCTACCCACAGGTAATCGATGGAAGAGCAATCATTGTCTCGGTTATTGATAACCTGTTAAAAGGAGCATCAGGCCAAGCTGTCCAAAACATGAACCTTCAGTTTGGTCTGGAAGAAACTACGGGTCTTAAACTTAAATCAATCGCCTTTTAAAAATGCAGAATAAAAAAATTACCATAATTGGAGCAGGGAACCTTGGAAGATCCATTGCGAAAGGAATCGTTCAAAAAAATGTCTCTCAAGCGAGTGACATTACTCTGACTAAAAGAGATACAGCTTCTTTGGATGACTTATTATCGCAAGGCTATAAAGTTACAAGTAGTAACACTGAAGCTACGGCTGAAGCAGATGTAATCATTCTGTGTGTGCAACCCATCCAATTAACTGAAGTTCTAGATGAACTGGATGATGTTCTCAATGAAAATCAATTATTGATTTCTGTCATCACGGGCATTTCGATTGCTCAAATAGCAAGTCAGATCAGCAAGGCGGTACCAATTGTACGAGCAATGCCAAACACAGCCATTGCAATTGGCGAATCGATGACTTGCATTTCTTCATCGAGTAAAGAGGGACTAGCGGTTTGCAAGCAGCTATTCGATGTATTGGGGAAAACACTGATCATTGAAGAAGACTTGATGCAAGCATCTACGGTTCTAGGGGCAAGTGGGATTGCCTTCTTCATGCGATACATTAGAGCTGCAACTCAGGGCGGAATACAGATGGGGTTTGATACCGCAGATGCCCAGTTGATTGCGATGCAGACTGCTAAGGGAGCAGCATCATTGGTTTTAGAAAATCACTCACATCCCGAAGTTGAAATTGACAAAGTGACGACTCCTCAAGGGTGCACGATTGAAGGGTTGAATGAAATGGAACATCAAGGTTTTAGTTCTGCCCTTATTCGAGGGATCATGACCTCCTACAATAGAATTACAAAAATGAAATCCACGAAAGACACCTAAAATGGAATTATTCGAAGTATATCCACGCCTGAAAATAGAGCCCGTCCAAGGTGATGACTGCTATGTGTTGGATGAAAATGGTAGCCGCTATCTAGATCTCTATGGAGGGCATGCCGTGATTTCCATAGGTCATAATCATCCTCATTATATCAACGGCATAGAGTCTCAATTGAATCAAATAGCTTTTTATTCTAATTCAGTAGAAATGTCTATTCAGGATAAGTTGGCCTATAAACTAGGTAAGCTTTCCGGATATGAAGATTACGCATTTTTCCTCTGCAATTCAGGTGCTGAGGCCATTGAAAACGCGCTAAAGATTGCTGCTTTTCACACGGAGAAGAAGAAAATTATCGTATTCGAAAATGGTTTCCATGGCAGAACATCACTGGCTATTGAGGCAACTGATAATGAAAAGATCCAAGCACCGGTTAATCACACGGGCAATTTTATTCGATTGCCACTCAATGATGAGAAAATGCTGGAATCGACTATGGATGATTCTGTTGCTGCGGTTCTTGTTGAAGGAATCCAGGGAATAAGTGGAGTCCATATTCCTTCAGACGCTTTCATGAAAAAAATAGAAAAGCTTTGTAGTAAGTACGGGGCTGCTTTCATTGTAGATGAAATTCAATCGGGGTATGGTCGAACCGGAAAGTTTTTTGCACACCAATATGCTGATGTAAATCCCGATATCATCACCGTAGCAAAGGGAATGGGTAATGGGTTTCCAATAGGCGGTGTTTTAGTAAATCCGAATATTTCACCCTGGATGGGGATGTTGGGCACTACTTTCGGAGGAAGCCATTTAGCGTGTGCAGCTGGATTAGCGGTACTTGATGTATTGGAACAAGAGGAATTAATAAAGAATGCTTTCGAAGCTGGAGCATATCTTATGGATCAACTTAAAGGAATTGATTCAATTCAAGAAGTAAGAGGAAGAGGTTTGATGATAGGTATAGATCTACCAGTTCCGGGGAAGGAAATTCGAGAGAAATTATTATTTGACCATCACATTTTCATTGGATCTTCCAGCAAGCCTAACACCATTCGAATCTTACCTCCATTAACGATTACTCAAGAGGATCTTGATTATTTTATTCAATCATTTAAATCCGTATTAGGATGAAGCATTTCATATCCACAAAAGAAGTTGCTGATTTAACAGGTCTCATCAAAACCTCCAAAGAGATTAAGCAAAATCCTCATGCGGATTCTGAACTGGGGAGAAATAAAACGCTTGGGTTGGTTTTCTTTAATTCCAGTTTGCGCACCAGGATGAGTACGACACGTGCAGCCTATAATCTAGGCATGAATGTAATTGCACTGAATGTAAGCTCGGATTCATGGCAGCTTGAGTTTTCAGATGGTATCCGAATGGATGGAGGTACAGCAGAACATATTAGAGAGGCTGTTCCGGTACTTTGTTCCTATTGTGACATCATAGGTGTTCGTAGTTTCCCAGCTCTTGTGAATCGTGAAGAAGACTACAGTGAAAAGGTCATCAATTCTTTCATTGAATTCGGGACGTGTCCTGTCGTTAATTTAGAATCGGCCACTCTTCACCCACTACAGTCATTCACAGATATGATGACCATCGAGGAATTCAAATCAGTTGATCGGCCAAAGGTGGTCATGACCTGGGCTCCTCATATTAAAGCCTTACCTCAAGCTGTTTCAAATTCATTCCTGCAGTGGGCCAAACAAATGGATTTTGAGTTAACGATCACACATCCCGAAGGGCTGGAGTTGGCTTCTGAATTTACTGAAGGAATTCAGGTAGAATACAATCAGGAAAAAGCATTCGAAAAAGCAGATTTTGTATATGTAAAAAATTGGTCTTCCTATCAAGACTATGGAAAGGTGGTCGATCAACCTGATTGGGAAATAACACTCGAAAAACTTCGAAACACCAATGAAGCTAAAGTAATGCATTGCTTGCCGGTAAGAAGAAACGTGGTGATTGCTGATAATGTGTTGGATAGCGATCATTCCATCGTAATTCCACAAGCACAAAATCGATTGTTTACTGCGCAGACGATTTTAAAAGAAATTTTGACATGTCTATAATGAAGGAAAAACTAACCATAGTCAAAGTGGGAGGGGCTGTCTTGGATAACCCTGCTAAATGCTCAGATTTTTTAGATGCATTTGCTCAGATCCGAGGAAAAAAATTGCTTGTACATGGTGGTGGAAAAATGGCAAGTCAGTTGGCTGATTCGCTGGGTATTGAAGTCAAGATGGTGGAAGGAAGAAGAATTACAGATGATGAAATGATTGAGGTGGTCATTATGTCTTATGCCGGAATCAATAAAAAACTGGTAGCACAACTATTGGGGAGAAATGTAGATTGTGTTGGTTTGACTGGTGCAGACGGAAACAGTATGCCTGCTAAAAAAAGGCCTGTTAAGGAAGGGGTAGATTTTGGCTGGGTTGGGGATGTTGAAAAAGTTAACAGTTCGTTTTTCAGGAATCTACTTGCTAAAAGCATCGTTCCAGTGATGGCTCCCCTTACTCATGATGGAGAAGGCCATTTATTAAACACCAATGCAGATACAATAGCCAGTGAGCTTGCTGGCGCATTGTCATCCGATTTTGAAGTGTCTCTCAATTTTATTTTTGATCACAAAGGAGTTATGGAGGATCTAAAAGATGAGCACTCTTTGATCAAGTCTATTAATCAATCGGATTATTTAAGACTTAAGAAAGAAGGTGTAATTACCGGCGGTATGATTCCTAAATTGGACAATGCTTTTTCAACCATCGAACAAGGAGCTAGTCTGGTTAGGCTGCTAAACGTTTCTGCGTTTTCACAATTAAATAATCCTGAATCTAATGAGTACACTACCATCCATTGAGACTTATTCTCGAGAGGCTATTTCCTTGTTGTCAAAATTGATCGAGACTCCTAGTTTGAGTACTGAAGAAGAAAAAACAGCTTCTTTGATCGGAGATTTTTTAGGAGAAAAAGAAATCCTTTTCAATCAGAAAGGAAACAACATATGGGCATGCAATAAGTATTTTGATTCCTCAAAACCCACGATTCTACTCAATTCACATCATGATACCGTCAAGCCAAACTCAGGTTATACAAAGGATCCATTTAGGGCTATTGTTGAAGATGGAAAACTGTATGGTTTAGGGAGCAATGATGCTGGAGGGAGCTTAGTATCGCTAATAATGACATTTATTCATTTCTATGAGTATGATAAAGTGCCATTCAACTTGATTTTAGCAGCTACTGCCGAGGAAGAAAATTCAGGTATAAATGGAGTTGGATCCATTTTAGAAGATATAAAACCTATTGATTTCGGAATAGTGGGTGAACCAACAGAAATGAAAATGGGGGCAGCAGAAAAAGGACTTATGGTCCTTGATTGCTATGCAAAAGGGACTTCAGGTCATGCAGCCAGAGATACAGGAGAAAATGCCATTTATAAGGCACTGGAAGACATTCAATGGATCAATGATTATTCATTTGAGAAGGAATCTGAATATCTGGGACCAATTAAAATGACCACAACCATGATCAATGCAGGATACCAGCATAATGTTATTCCGGATGTTTGTCATTTTGTTGTGGATGTTCGAACAACAGATGCCTATTCCAATCAGGAAGTACATCAGTTGTTAAGAGAAAACCTCAACAGTGAGGTGAAGGCGAGATCCTTTCGATTGAACTCTTCTTATTTACCAGATCATATGCTTATATCGAAAGTCGCTGACGAGCTAGGTATTGAAAAATTTGGATCACCTACTTGTTCGGATCAGGCGGTTATGAATTTTCCGACTTTTAAAATGGGACCTGGAAAATCTGAACGGTCACATACGGTAGACGAGTTTATTTACCTTGATGAAATAAAAAGAGGTATAGAAGGGTATATATACTTGCTTAATGCACTTTTTGAAAAATCGAGTGAAGCGTAAATCATTTAAAAAAAACTAACATGAAACTCTGGGATAAAAATGAACCAATTGACCAGCTCTTTGAGCGATTTACCATCGGTAAAGACAAAGAACTCGATCTTGAGTTGGCCTACTTTGACGTACTCGGTACAATTGGGCATGTAAAGATGCTTGGAAAGATTTCTCTCTTGAAAGAGGAGGAAGTTGAGATACTCTTACAAGAGTTGGAAGAAATAAAAGAATTGGCAATCAAGGGTGATTTTATGCTAGAGGAGGGTGTGGAGGATTGCCACTCTCAAATCGAATTGTTGCTCACAAATAAGCTAGGAGATGTTGGTAAAAAGGTACATGCCGGTAGGTCTAGAAATGATCAGGTGTTGACCGCACTTAAGCTTTTTACAAAGCATAACCTGGAGGAGTTGGTGAAAAAAGTAAAGACACTTTTTGAATTACTTCAAGACAAAAGTGAGTCAAACAAAGATTACTTAATGCCAGGCTACACGCATATGCAAGTAGCTATGCCATCTTCATTTGGGTTATGGTTTGGAGCCTATGCAGAAAGCCTGATAGATGACCTTCTACTTTTTAAAATGGCCTATCAGATTGCTGATAAAAACCCTTTAGGTTCAGGTGCTGGATATGGATCTTCATTCCCCTTAGATCGAGAATATTCAACAGATGTACTTGATTTTGCAGCACTTAATCACAATGTGGTTTATGCGCAAATGACAAGAGGAAAGAATGAAAGATCAGCCTCTTTCGCTATAAGTTCATTGGCTTCTACACTGGCCAAATACGCGATGGATGTTTGCCTATTTGCAGGGGATGATTATGGTTTCTTAAAATTGGATACCCGATATACAACAGGTTCCAGTATCATGCCACATAAACATAATCCTGATGGGTTCGAATTGGTCCGTGCCAAGTGTAACAAATTGCTGAATTTACCTCAGGAATTGAACATGATTTTAGCTAATCTGCCTTCTGGTTATCATCGTGATTTACAGGTGTTAAAAGAAAGCTTTATGCCTGCTTTTAAGCAATTGATGGATTGCTTAGATGTAACCATTGCCATGACCGGGGAGCTTGCAGTTAATAAAGAAGTGATAGATCAGAAAAAGTATGATCTTTTGTTCACTGTGGAAGAAGTCAATCGACTGGTAATGGATGGAGTGCCTTTTCGAGATGCTTACAAGGAGGTAGCAAAGTTGATTACATCCGGAAAATATCAGCCTGACAGAAATTTAAGGCACACACATTTAGGAAGTATAGGTAATCTGGCTAACGACCAAATTAAAGCAGCTTTTGAAAAGGAATATTCTTGGTTTCAGTTGGCTTGAACAAAGTTATGCCTATTAGGCCCTCATTCGTATAATTCTGGTAGTACCCTTTAATCTGGGTGTTGTATTTTCTCAATGAATATATACCAAATTATTCGGGTTAAGCTAAATTCACATTTTCAAAACAATACTATGGCTAAACTAATCATCAATAATCACGAAGAATTTGAATCTCACCTGGGCAAGGTATTGGGAGAATCTGAATGGCATCAGATCAATCAGGAACAGATCAATAAATTTGCAGATGCTACGCTAGACCATCAGTGGATTCACATAGACGAAGAACGAGCAAAGAGTGGACCTTTCGGAACTACGATTGCTCATGGATATCTCACCCTTTCTTTAATGCCTTATTTGTGGGAGCAAATTGCGCAGTTCAACAATGTGAAGATGTTGGTTAATTATGGAATGGATAGACTGAAATTTGGACAAGCGGTAAAAGTTGATAGTGAGATTAAACTTACAGCTACCTTGAAATCTTTGGTGAATCTAAGAGGGATATCTAAGGCAGAGGTTGATGCATTGTTGGAGATTAAAGGAGAGAAAAAACCGGCTTTTACAGCGACAATGATCTTCTTATATCATTTTGAGTAAAGACAAAAAAAGCCCGTTATAATCGGGCTTAACTTATTCTAGCTTGGGAGTTTAAATGCTATATTCTGAATCAATTTTTGCCTAATAGTTTTTCCATTCACTTTGGCTGGAATCCACTTGGGTGAATTTGTCAATACTCGGAGTGCTTCTGCATCGCATCCTGCGCCAATACCTTTTACTACCTCAATGCTTGAAATGCTCCCATCTTCCTCTACAATAAATTGAATAAACACTCTCCCTTCCACACCAAGCCTACTTGCCTGTACAGGATATTTGAGGTTTTTACTAATATATTCATAAAATGCTTCAATACCTCCAGGGAAAGATGCAGAAACTTCAACTACAGTCTCTACACTCTCATCTTTAGTCTTTTCATATTTGATTTCGCTAATCAGTCTTTTGATTGTTTTCATATCATATGTCGTAGACTTTTTTTCACTTTGAACCATTTCTACATTGCGAAATTTTGAGTCTACAGTTTCAGCTACCATGGTGTATACTGTGTATAATTCCTTATACTTTTCTAAATCGTCGATTTTAGAGCCGTAAGGCAACCGATCTACAACGACCGTGAATTTATCATTTGGATATTCATTTCTTATGATCTCTAAGAATTGTTGTGTTTCTTGTGAATAATTTAATGCCACCATTTCATTATTTTCCAAGTATTCTTCACAGGCAAACATGGCTCCTGAGATGGCCACCAAAGTAGCAATACTCGCCACTTTCCAAATACTGATTTTCTTTTTCATCTTTTTCATAAAATTTAATCGGTTAAAAATAGGAGCGTCATCGAATGAACTGGCCAGGTTCATCCCATGCGCTTTCAAGGTGCAATGCACCAAGGTCTTAGCATATGTTTCGTTTTTGGTTTTCAAAGCATACTCATCTGCTTCAAATTCATGTACATCTTTTAATTCTTTGATCATCAACCAAATAGAAGGCAACCACCAAAATGGGATAGTAAGAAGGTGGAAAAAGAGCATGTCCAGCGAATGGAGTTTTTTGGCATGACCTAATTCATGCTGCACAATATCTCCTGGATTCTCGAAGTGAGAGGTGTCGATGAAAATCCATTTCATGAATGTAAAGCTGGTTTCCAGGTTTGGAAGCTCCCTTACTTCAATTCCATCTACGGTATTGATTTTACTGTTTTTTCGATAATGCAGGATTCTAACTATTCCAAATAAAAAGCGTGCAATGAATAGCAGCGTGATGACATAGAATATAATTTCATACCAAGATAAACTAGTTTCAACAGTACTTTGACCTACTTCAAACATGGGTAAAAATGTTGCTTCTAAGTTTACTACCGGTAAGGATGTACGTGTTGGAATTTCAATGAGAGGGATACTTAGGGAAAGCAGCGTAGACCCAATCAGAAAAAATCGAAGAAATTCAAGTTGTGTTTCTTTAGATAGCATCAGTTTATAGATGCCAAAAAATAATAGGTGTAGGATTGAAAATTCTACGATATAAATAATCATGATTGGTCTTTTTTCAGTTCATCCAATAGTTTCTCAAGGTCACGTACGCTCATTTCCTTCTCCTTGGTAAAGAAGGATACCAGGTCTTTGTAAGACCCACTGAAATACTTGTCTACAAATCGATTGAGGTATTTCTTGCTGTAGTCTTCCTTGTCAATCAAAGGATAATACTGATGTGATTTTCCGAAAGCTTCATAGCCCACAAATCCTTTCTTTTCCATAATCCTGATAAGTGTGGAAATGGTATTGTAGGCTGGTTTAGGATCATCGTATTCCTCTACAATCTCTTTGACAAACGCTTTTTCAAGTTGCCATAGAATCTGCATGATCTCTTCTTCCGCTTGCGTAAGTGGCTTCATATATCCTTTAACTAATAACTTAGTTTCAAAACTAAACATTTAGTTTAAAGATGCAAATTATTTTGAACTAAATTTTTAGTTAGCATTTTCCTAATCCTTAAATTGAAGGATTAATTATCTAATAGAGTAGCAATATGGACTCTAAACATTATGTTAGTCTGGAATCTTGATCTCCAATTAGTTGTCGGAAAGTGGTTTGATTATAGCATTAAAAGAGCCATTTAAAACCAAAGAGTCATTTTCGTAAGGATTGTTGTTTTTTAGTTTATATGCGATTTGCTTGAAACTGCCCTTTAATCTGATCGCTTGATCAATTTCAAATTTTGATTGTAAATATTTATTATTTGTTTCTACTATTACGGAATCCAGATTAAAAACCCCGAAATTTGGATTGTAATTGTTTATAGAAGGATTGTAATCATTATAATAACTCCTTTCGTATTCGTCTAGATAATTAACAGTCACTGTTCTGCTAGTATCACCAATGTATTTTCGACTGTTCCAGTTTCCAATATGAAGTAGTGAAGCGAGCTCTTCAACAGATGAAGTTTCATTGATGTTTTTAGACTCGGATTGACTTAAATTCAGAGTAACACTGAGGACGGTATAGTCTTCATTTTGAAAGCTAAAAGTATAGCTCTTAGGCGAGTCTGCGTTTGAACTCCAAAAAGTGCCCCCATACCCATCTTGATCAACTCGAATTTCTTCTCCATCATTTATTCTGTACAAGGCATATACAGAGTCGGAAGCATTAAATGCTAATTCATCATTTTCATCGATTTGTACCTTATCTTCATAAGATTCACATGCGAACAATAAAGTGAATAAGATTATAACTGAAAATCTCATAAGGGTTTCTTTTAGTGACAGCAATAATACAGTTAGGTTTCTTTTAAAAGAAAAAAAGCCCCAGTTTGGGGCTTTAATTATTCAATGTCAAATTCTTAATTAGCTGAGTGCCTTCTTCATTACCGCTCCAATATCAGCTGGAGAGTCTACCACATGTAGCCCACATTCTCCCATGATCCTCATTTTTGCTTCAGCAGTATCATCTTTTCCGCCAATAATGGCACCAGCGTGTCCCATTCTTCTTCCCGGAGGAGCTGTCTGGCCTGCAATGAATCCAACCACTGGCTTTTTATTTCCATTTTCCTGAATCCATTTTGCAGCATCAGCTTCATATGATCCACCGATTTCACCAATCATCACGATCCCATCAGTTTCAGGATCTTCCATCAACATCTGCACAGCTTCTTTCGTAGAAGTTCCAATAATTGGATCTCCACCAATACCGATAGCTGTAGAAATACCCATTCCAGCTTTCACCACCTGATCAGCGGCTTCATAGGTTAGTGTTCCAGATTTAGATACAATACCAACTTTTCCTTTTTTGAATACAAAGCCAGGCATGATACCCACTTTCGCTTCTTCAGGAGTGATGACTCCAGGACAGTTTGGACCTACCAAAACTGCACCTCTTGATTTAGCATAAGGCTTGGCACTCATCATATCTTTCACAGGTATACCTTCAGTAATCGTAACAATTACTTTGATTCCAGCATCAGCAGCTTCCATGATGGCATCAGCAGCAAATGCAGGTGGAACGAATATAATGGTAACATCAGCTCCAGTTTCATCAACAGCTTCCTGCACTGTATTGAAAACAGGTTTGTCAAGATGAGTTTGTCCACCTTTGCCTGGTGTAACACCACCTACAACGTTGGAACCATACTCAATCATCTGACCTGCGTGAAAAGTACCTTCAGAGCCTGTGAAACCCTGTACGATGATTTTAGAATCTTTATTTACAAGAACACTCATTTCTATTAGATTTTCCGCAAAAATATATGATTAAATCTGTCTACCAATTACTTATTCAATTTGCTTCGCATTAAAAGGAGCCTATTGCTCAATAGTAATTGATTTAATATAAAATTTCTTTCCGGTTTTGAATCGTTTGGCATGCTTTTGGCATTTTCCCACTCCATCATATCATTACGGTTTGGTAAACTTTCGATGAGCATGATAATCTGTTAGTTAAACATTGTTAATAGCCAAAACCTCAAGTGATGGCACTCGTAAGAAATAAGTAAGTAATTAATCCTCTTCATATTTACTTAGGTTTAGAATTAAGGAGCTTTCGGGCTCCTTTTCTATTTTCACAGTCTAAACACTAAGTATGCTCACCTCAATTCGTACTTTTTTTGGCACTGAAGTAGACAATAGCCCTCTGGTCTTTTTCCGAATGGTCTTTGGATTTCTGGCTGCTGCAGAAAGTTTTGGAGCGATTTTGACGGGTTGGGTGGATAAAGCATTTATTAAACCCGATTTTACATTCACTGTTATTGGCCTTGAATGGCTGCAGCCTCTTGATGGAAATGGTATGATTTACTATTTCATTGTGATGGGCATTGCTGCGCTTTGCATCATGCTGGGCTTGTTTTATAGAACTTCTACATTCGTTTTTTTTAGTATGTGGGCGGTGGTGTATATAATGCAGAAATCGCATTATAATAATCACTACTATTTACTTGTGTTACTAAGTGCAGCCATGATGCTATTACCAGCTCATAAGAGTCATTCATTAGATGCAAAGTGGGGATTGACCATTTCAAAAGAGACCTGCGCAAGAATTTGTCATTGGTTTTTTATTCTGCAAATTCTAATTGTCTATGTATACGCGAGTATTCATAAAATGCATTGGGATTGGTTGGAGGCTCGCCCACTGGAAATTTGGTTTAATCAAAAATCAAACTATTGGCTGATTGGATCATTGCTTCAAGAAAGGTGGTTTCAATATATCATTGCATGGGGGGGAGTGCTTTATGATGGAATGATCGTTTTCCTTCTGCTCTATCCTAAGACCAGAAAGTTGGGGTTCGCTTTATCCATCTTTTTTAACCTCTTCAATTCTTTTGTATTCCGAATTGGGATATTTCCATACCTAATGATAGGTCTTACCGTATTTTTCTTTCCACCCGAAACAATACGAAATATCTTTTTTAAGAAGAAGCCTAAAACATATCCAATCAGAAAAAAACTTTCTCTTGGATGGGCATATGTGCTATCCATATATTTTTTAATTCAAATTGCACTTCCTCTCCGTCATCATTTTATTGATGGAGATGTATCATGGACAGAGGAGGGCCACAGGCTTTCCTGGCGGATGATGTTGCGAGTAAAATCTGGTTACACTCAAGTTTTTGTTGAGGATAAAGCGACAAAAGAACGGAAGAGGATTAATCTTAATAAATATCTTACCCGTGATCAGGAATCCTCAGTTTCTGTTCAGCCAGATATGATTTGGCAATTGGCTCAGCATTTGAAGAAAGAATTAGAAGCGCAAGGGAAGGAAATTGCAGTATTTGTGGATGCCAGTGTTTCGCTTAATGGACATAAACGGAAAGCATTAATTGATAAGAATGTGGATTTGGCTCGTGTTCCCTGGGATACCTTTGGGCATTCAGATTGGATCTTAACTTACGATACTTATGATTGATTTACGAAGCGATACCATAACAAAACCAACACCTGAAATGCTGGAGGAAATGATGTCTGCCAAGGTAGGAGACGATGTTTTTGGTGATGATCCAACGGTTAATGCACTACAAAGGAAAATTGCTGATCTGTTTGGTATGGAGGATGCTCTTTATTGTCCTTCGGGCACTATGACGAATCAAATTGCGATGCGCACTCTTACTCGACCGCAAGATGAAGTTATTTGCCACAAACATTCGCATGTTTATTTATATGAGGGAGGTGGTATGATGTACAATTCGATGGTATCACCCAAACTGTTGGAAGGCGACCGTGGGAGAATTACTGCTGATCAAATAGTAGAAAGCATAAATCCGGATGATATCCATTTTCCTAATAGCAAGTTGGTAGTTCTAGAGAACACCATGAACAAAGGTGGTGGCTCTATTTATGATATCGATGAAATTCAGAGAATCAGAAAAGTCTGCGACAATAATGGGCTGAAGTTGCACTTAGATGGTGCCCGTTTTTTTAATGCGATTGTTAAGACAGGGGAGGAGCCATCTCAATATGGAAGGTTGTTTGATTCAATTTCTATTTGTTTTTCCAAAGGCCTTGGAGCTCCTGTAGGTTCCGTTCTATTAGGTACCAAAGATCAAATCAAAGAAGCCAGGAGAGTTCGCAAGGTTTTTGGCGGAGGAATGAGGCAAGCGGGTTATTTAGCAGCAGCATGTATTTACGCATTGGATTATCATGTCGTTCGATTAGCAGAGGATCATAAACGTGCTCAAAATATTGGTCAAATCCTGCAGGAACTTTCGTTTGTAGAAGAGGTCATGCCCGTTGATACCAACATTGTGATTGGAAAATTGGAGGAGGGAAAATCTGAAAAATGGTTTTTAGAGGAGCTTGAAAAACGAGATGTCTTGGCGGTTGGTTTTGGCAAAGGATTGGTGCGATTTGTTACTCATTTAGATTTTAGTGATGAAGATCTCGATCAATTTTCAAAGTCGATTCGCACAATTATTGCTTAATCATCGTTATTTTTAAAAATACGCACATGAAGATTTTACCCTCACTTGTCTTTATGATAATGGTGTTCACATCTTGCTCTTCTGATGGTCCAATAAATATGGATCAGGAGGTGATAATTAGTCAGTCCCTTTACAACCAAACTAATACGGATAGCTATACCATTGAAAATGCTGCAATCGATGGAGATTTATTGATTTTAACCATCCAATCTTCAGGCTGTGATGGTAGTGACTGGGTGATAAAATTGATTGACTCTGGAGCCATCGCCGAATCTTACCCTGTTCAACGCTTTGGAAAAATCGCTTTGGAAAATGAAGAGCTATGCGATGCAATTGTTTCCAGAGAATATTCAATTGATATATCCTCTCTTCGTGTTGAAGATCAACTGTATTTAAATCTGGAAGGCTGGGAGGGCCAACTTCATTATAAGTTTTAAGTCTGTTGCTTTTTAGTAACAAGATAAACCCCCGAAAACACAAAAAGAGCAGCCACAAGATGCTTTAGAAGAAATATTTCTTCAAAAAATAAGATGGCAGTGAGCGTGGCAAATATTGGTTGTAAATAAATAAAAGCACCCACCACCGAAGAATCAACTTTTACCAGTGTCCATGCATTTAAGAAATAAACAACAACGGTAACGATAATGATAGCATAGCCCATACTCCACCAAACCTTGGAAGGAAGTGCTCCAAGATCGACAGATGTAGCTTGAGTGAACCCTATAGGTACAACAAATAGAATAGCGATTGTAAATACCCAGGTGACAACAGTCATTGGGTTATATTTTTTCATGAGAGGTTTTACAATGACTAAATAACAGGCATAGCTAGCACCATTAATTAAAACCAATACATCGCCTCTCCAGTCTCCTGATGTAAGGAGCTTGTCAGGTTGATAGAGAATGATGATCGCACCAAATAGACCTAGTGTTACTCCCAATACCTTTCTCTTAGTAATGGACTCTCCCACTAGAAGTGATGCCCAAATAAGAACCAACACAGGTGTGAGTGTCATTATGATACTGCCATTAACTGCAGATGTTAGGCTAATTCCTTTGTAAAAAAGTAATTGATTAACGGCTACACCTGTCAATGCACAAAGGCCAAGAGTCAGACCATCTGCTTTCCAATCTATCTTCTCTCTTTTAAAGGAGTGGATCATCCAAAAAATGGCAGAGGCGATGATCACCCGAAAAACGATGAAGCCATATGGCCCAACATAATCGGGTACTACTATTTTAAGTACGCTATAGTTTATGCCATAGAAGAGGCTGACAAAGGCAAGGGCACCATATGTTTTTATAACGGACCAGTTCACGGTTGCAAATGTATGTTGAGAGGGAAAGGAGTTTTCTTATTTTTAAAAAATGTTTCAAGATCAATCACCATTAGCAGAACGTATGCGCCCGTCTAAACTATCAGATCTGGTGGGTCAAGAACATTTAGTTGGTGAAAATGGTGTTTTAAGAAGGGCTATAAATTCAGGTCAGGTACCGTCAATGATACTGTGGGGACCACCCGGAACAGGCAAAACAACGATTGCCAATATCATTGCCAATGAGGTAAAGCGACCATTTCACACTTTGAGTGCAATAAGCGCAGGAGTTAAAGAAGTACGGGAAGTAATTCAATTAGCCAGTAGAGGCAACAAAGCAATTCTCTTCATAGATGAGATACACCGATTCAACAAAGCACAACAAGATGCACTTCTTGGTGCAGTTGAGAAAGGAACCATCACCTTAATAGGTGCAACAACAGAGAATCCGAGTTTTGAGGTAAACTCAGCATTGATATCAAGATCCCAGGTATACACACTAAATGCATTAACAAAAGAAAACTTGCTGATGCTGGTTGAGAAAGCACTTCAGCAAGATGAAGAACTGAAAAAAGACGAGGTTGTACTTAAAGAAACGGAAGCTCTTTTTAACCTTTCTGGAGGAGATGGGCGAAAGCTCTTGAATTTATTGGAACTTGTTATCAAAAGTGATGATGGGAAACAAAAGATCATCACAGATGAGAAAGTGATTGCTGCGGCACAACGTAAAACGGTCCTTTACGATAAGAAAGGAGAAATGCATTATGATGTCATTTCTGCATTTATCAAATCCATTCGAGGAAGTGACCCAAATGCTGCTGTTTACTATTTAGCGCGAATGATTGAAGGAGGAGAGGATGTCAAATTTATTGCCAGACGATTGGTAATACTGGCATCAGAGGATATTGGAAATGCGAATCCTACTGCATTAGTGATGGCTACCAATGCCTTCCAAGCAGTGAATATGATCGGTTACCCTGAGTCACGAATCATACTTTCACAATGTGTGACCTATTTAGCGTCATCACCAAAAAGCAATGCCAGCTATATGGCCATCAATCAGGCACAATCCCTGGTTCAGAAAACGGGTGATCTCCCGGTTCCAATGGCCATTCGTAATTCACCCACCAAACTCATGAAAGACCAGGGGTATGGGCAAGGGTATAAATATGCCCACGATCATCCCATGAATTTTGCTGATATGGAATTTTTACCAGATGAAATCAAAGGCATGAAGCTTTATGATCCGGGACAGAATGCTAGAGAAGAAGAATTGAGAAAGTTTTTGAAAGCAAGGTGGAAAGAGAAGTATGGGTATTAAATCTTAAAAGCTACTCCAAACTTCAAAACCAGCAAATCAGTAGTTGACTCACGTGGATCTGTTTCGTAGGATAAATTATCACCGGATACTGTTTCTCTATCATACGAATTTGGATCACCGTTAAATTCTATTGTCCATGACGATGTATCATCTCCATCGAAATACTTTGTTCGCTGGCCCTTGAAAAAGTCTGCTCGTAAATCGATAAATACACTTGGTCCTATTTTTATTAGAAAACCACCACCATAGCCATAGCTAAATATCCAGTCGTCTAAAACAGTCTTTCTAGTTATCACGTCACTATCATCATCGTCAGCCCACTGTTGGTCATCCGATCGGTCAATGATTTTTGTGTTAGTAGAGATGTATCGAAAGCCAATCAAACCTTCTACATAAGGCTGAATCAATTCAAAGGGTGCGACTGCTCTCATAAAAAGGTGAGTACCAAATATGCTGTTAGTATTCGTTACTCTAAGGGGAATAACCAATTGATCTATTATCTGTCCATTGGCAACAATATCAGCGGATAAATCATAATCTCGTGAATTAAGCCCATAGACCATGTAATTAATATCTCCACCAAGATAAATTGGTGTTCCTTTTTGAAAAGGAAATGCGAAAGATAGATCGCCTCCAAAACCGGTAGCATCTGTATTCTCTCTGAATTCATTTTGAGGCAAGCCAAAAGCTAGAGAAAGACTACCCATTTGGGCAAAAGAAGATCCGGTAATTAAAATAATTAATAATGAAGTGATGAGTTTTTTCATGATGGGTGTGGTTCGTGATACTTTAGCAAAAATCGTAACTTTTGTAATCATTTCAATTTTCGTACCATGTCGAAACTTATCGGACCATTCAAAGAGATATTGACTTTATCACGCACACCCGAAAAAGGTGCTCTGGCTGATTCTAGCTTAGATATTATTAAAAATGGTGGAGTATTAATTGAGGGTAAAAAAATTTTGGAAGTAGGGGATTTTAATGATCTCAGGAAGAATGATGTCACGATAGAAGAAATTGAGGGGAGTCATGTGTTGCTTCCCGGATTCATTGATTGTCACACCCATTTGGTGTGGGGAGGTACCCGGGCAAGGGACTACACCCTTCGCATGTCTGGAGAGTCTTATGAAAAGATATTAGAACAAGGTGGTGGAATCTTCGATTCTGTAGAAAAAACTAGAGCGGCTACTAAAGAAGAGCTAAAAACTGGTCTCATTAAAAGAGCAAAACGTCATCTAAAAGATGGTATCACAACCATAGAAGTCAAAAGTGGATATGGGCTTGATGTTGAAAATGAATTGAAAATACTGGAGGTGGTAAAAAACGCGAAAGGTGATATCGAGGCGGATTTGATACCCACCTGTCTTGCTGCACATGTGTGTCCCAAAGAATTTACTAACAAGAAGGAATTCTTGGAGTATTTGGAGAAGGAACTGCTTCCAAAATTGATAGAAAAAGATCTTGCTAATCGTGTCGATATTTTTGTTGAGCCTTCAGCATTTCCGGTTGAAATAGCGAAAGACTACATGTCTGCGGCCAAAAAGCTAGGATTCGATCTAACGATTCACGCGGATCAATTCCACACTGGAGGTAGTCAGATAGCTGTAGAACTAGGTGCACGAAGCGCTGACCATTTGGAGGCTAGCACGGAAATGGAAGTGGAGATTTTAGCCAAATCTGATACTGTTGCTGTTGCATTACCTGGTGCATCTATAGGTTTAGGGATGCAATTCACTCCAGCAAGAAAACTATTGGACGCAGGAGCATCGTTAGCCATATCGACAGACTGGAATCCAGGTTCCGGACCAATGGGAGATCTGTTGGTTCAGGCGGCAATTCTGGGCATCTACGAGAAGCTTAGCTCAGCTGAAATATTTTCAGGCATCACATTTCGAGCAGCTAATGCTCTAGGATTGAATGATAGAGGTCGACTGGCAGAAGGAATGAAAGCAGATATGATCGCTTTTCCTGTAGACGATTATAGAGAAATACTATACAATCAAGGAAAGATCAAACCAGATATGGTTTGGAAAAACGGTAAACAGATTTAATATGTACAGACCAGGGAATCAATCCATTTGGAAAGGAAGACAAGATCCAGGTTCAACGAAAGATTTATGGCATCAGATAACTCAGACAGGAGATCTCAATGCAGAAATCCCCCAGGGCTTTTGTTTTCTTGGCTTTTGTTCTGATGTGGGGGTGAAGCGTAATTTGGGAAGAACTGGTGCTGTAGATGGGCCTGATGCAATCCGTAAAGCAATGGTCAATTTAGCCGTCCATTTTAATGAAAATACACGACTGACAGATGTTGGAGATGTGGTGGTGAGCGGAGAACAATTAGAGAATGCACAAAAGGAATTTGCTCGATATGTGGAAGCGATGGTCAAAGCGGGATCTTTTCCAATCCTTCTGGGAGGAGGACATGAAATTAGCTATGCTCATGGCAAAGGGGTACTGGATAGCTTTCAAGGTCAGAAGGTAGGAATGATCAATTTTGATCCACATTTTGACTTACGACAGTATCCTCAGGGGCCGCACTCGGGAAGTTGGGCAAATCAACTGTTTGAGGAGTATAGCAACTTTCATTATCTGCCCATCGGAATTAATGAAGCTGTAAATATTGCTTCTATGTTTGAGTTGATGCGTGAAAAAGACCAATCATTCATTTCTATGGAAGAATTGCTTGAGGAGTCAGAAGAGGATCTACAGGCACGTATTAATTTTTTCATTGATCAAATGGATAAGGTCTGCATTACTTTAGATCTTGATGTTTTTTCTGCAGGAATTGCACCGGGCGTTAGTGCCGTTAACCCATATGGTGCATTGCCACATCATATAAAGCCATTAATAAGCCAAATTCTTCAATCAGAAAAGCTGGTCAGCTTTGATGTAGCAGAAATGAGTCCCAAATATGATGATGGTCGCACTGCAAAACTGGCGGCCAGCTTTGTTTATGATGTTGTTACATCAAGATACCTCACTGAATAATACAGGTATTAGATTCATTTTTTGAGGTGTTGTTTAATTGTGGTTGTTTTAATTTTAATAGCCATGAAATTGAAAAATCGCTTTTTATCAAGAAGAAAAGCCCTTGAGCATATTGCAGTAGGATGTGTTGCAATGGGAATACCAAAACTTGTCTTCTCACAAACAACCCAAATGATGAAAAGAGTTATTCCATCTTCTGGCAAGACAATTGGGGTAGTGGGCCTTGGTACCTGGCAAACATTTGATGTTGGCAATTCATCTTCAGCGAGAGAACCATTGAAGGGAGTATTAAGAGCGCTGGTTGAAGGGGGAGGAAGTGTCATTGATTCATCTCCAATGTATGGTTCGTCAGAAAAGGTTGTTGGAGATTTGTCTGACGAACTGGGAATCAAAAATGATCTTTTCTATGCGACAAAAGTTTGGACAACAGGAAAGCAATCAGGTATCAATCAAATGAATGCTTCAATGCATAAAATGAAGGCCAACCCAATGGATTTGATGCAAATTCATAATCTTCAGGATTGGAAAACACATATCAAGACACTTTATGATTGGAAGGATAGAGGTCTAATTCGACACATTGGAATTACTCATTATGTAAATAGCGCACACGATGATTTGGAACGGATTATAAAGTCTGAAAAGATTGATTTTGTACAAGTCAACTATTCCATAATCGATCGCAATGCAGAAAAGTCTTTATTGCCAGTTGCAAAAGATCAGGGTGTGGCCGTCCTAACCAACCGGCCCTACGCGGGAGGCTCCTTGTTTAGAAAGACAAGTGGACAACAATTACCTGAGTGGGCTGACGAGTTTGATTGTAAAAGCTGGGGTCAGTTTTTTCTGAAATACTTACTAGCCAATGATGCAGTCACCTGCGTTATTCCAGGTACATCGAAGGAAAAGCATATGATTGACAATATGGCCGCTGGATATGGAAGATTGCCAAATGAGAATCATAAAAAAAAGATGGTAAATTTTATTAATTAGAAGCTAAGAAATTATTGCGGTCGCTTCAATTTCAATAAGCATATCTTTTTTGATTAATGAGCTAACTTCTACCATCGTAGTTGCAGGTTTAATTTCACCAAAAAATTCACCATGAGCTTTACCTATGGCGGCCCATTGAGCAATATCCGTAACAAACATTCTGGTACGAATCACATCTTCCATCTTCCCACCTCCTTTTTCCAGGGCTTCTTTGATGATTTCAAGACAAATCTTCGTTTGCTCGTACGCATTATCTCCTGCCGTTTTTCCATCACGAACAGGAGCGGTTCCCGATACTTCAATCGTATTGCCAATACGCACTGCTCTGGAGTATCCAACTTCATTTTCCCATGGTGCTCCGGATGGAATGTTTTGCCTCATCTAATAAAAATAAAAAAAGTCCGAATCTAAAACGGACTTTTAAGACTTTATTCCTTCAAAAATTAATTGTCTTTGTGAACATGTACGTCCATTTGCGGGAATGGAATATTCAATCCAACTTCATTGAATTTATTATAGATCCGCTCATTCATATCAAATTTCAGAGGCCAATAGTCGGTAGCTTCAACCCATAGTCTGACGGTGAAATTCACCGAACTATCTGCTAATTCTGCTAAGGCAATAAAAGGTTCAGGATCTTTTAAAATTCTGTCATCTGCATTGATGAGTTCCATCAATGTTTCCCTCGTTTTTTCGGTGCTGTCACCATAGCCGACACCTACTGTAAGGTCCAATCTTCTTCGTGGCTCTGTTGAATAATTCGTAAGTGATGAGTTTGCCAAAGGCCCATTCGGGATTATGATCGTTTTATTATCAGGTGTCTTTAAGATGGTATGAAAGATTTGTATTGCGTGGACTGTCCCTGAATGATTTGGAGTATCAACCCAATCACCCACTTTAAATGGTTTTATAAGTAGAATTATGACTCCTCCAGCAAAATTTTGAAGTGTCCCTTGAAGAGCCAAGCCTATTGCCAAACCAGCAGCTCCCAATACTGCTACAAAGCTTGTAGCTTCTATGCCTACCATTCCGATGACTGAAATAAACAGCATCACTTTTAGCGCAGCGGAAATCAATGACTTAAGAAAGGGTCGTAGCGATGGATCAACGTCTCGTTTTTGCATGGTTTTGGAAATTCCACGAGTAATGATGCCTATGATCCATAAACCAATTAGTAGTGTGACAATTGCGGCAATCACTTTTGGCCCCCAGGTCATAATAATGTCTATTGCAATTTGAGTGTATTTAGATGCTTCAGAAGTAACTTCTTCCATGTCGATGTTAGGTTTTGAATTTGAAAATTTCTTTTGAAAAGATACGAAAAAAGTGCCTTTCAGGACTTTCTTATCCCATCTATGTAACATGCTTCATATTGAAATGTTCCAGGTAAGGCTTGATTCATTAAAAAAGTTATTTTTGTCGGATTGCGAAAATCGAATTTCTGAAATCAAAACCTGATTCATGCGAGAATTAAACAATTTTCTTTCCTTAATAGATAGTTACATTGGTAGCTCAGCCTGGTTTCCATACGCACTTCTGGGAACTGGACTTTTCTTTACCATTTATTTAAAATTTCCCCAAATACGCTATTTCCGATTTGCCTTTAAAGTGGTTAAAGGAAAATTTGATAAGGAAGATGATGAAGGAGACACCAATCATTTTCAAGCACTTACCACTGCTTTATCCGGTACAGTTGGAACAGGTAATATTGCCGGGGTAGCATTAGCCGTTCATATTGGAGGACCTGCTGCTGTTTTCTGGATGCTTATGACAGCTGCTGTAGGTATGTGTACCAAATTTGTGGAGGTAACTCTCTCCCATAAATACAGAGAAAAAACTGCAGATGGTACAATGGCCGGAGGCCCTATGTACTACATGAAGAATAAGCTGAATATGGGTTGGCTGGCAGCCATTTTTGCAGGCGCAACTGTCCTTTCTTCTTTTGGCACAGGTTCCCTACCTCAGATAAACAGTATTGCAGATTCACTGAATGCGACATTCGGTTTTGATGAAATGCTTGTAGGAGGAGTGCTTGCCGTACTTCTTGGGTTGGTTATCATAGGAGGAATTAAACGAATCGCAGCGGTTACTTCACGTTTGGTGCCAGCAATGGCTTTAATCTACTTCATTGGAGCATTTGCGGTAATCTTCTATAATATCGGAAATATTGTTCCTTCATTTGTATCAATTTTTGCAGATCTATTTACCGGATCCGCTGCTACTGGGGGATTCCTTGGAGCATCTATCGCATTTGCCTTTAATAAAGGCGTGGGTAGAGGATTGTTTTCCAATGAAGCCGGTCAGGGTAGTGCCCCTATTGCACATGCTGCAGCCAAAGGTCACGAACCGGTCTCTGAAGGTTTTGTGGCCATCCTGGAGCCTTTCATTGACACGATTGTTATATGTACTGTGACCGCACTTGTTCTTTTATCATCCGGTGTTTGGAATGAGAAATTGTCGAATGAATTCGATTACACGGACATGAGCATTGTTGAAGGGATTTATTCCGACGCAACCGATGCAGGAAAGCAGGAGCTATATGGACATATTAGCCAAACAAATGCACTGCCACTATTTAATGGTTCACTTAATGTAGTTGATGGCGAAATACTAAATGAAGTATCTATTATCAACGCTAGATCTTTAGCCGAAGAGGTAAGTATTCTTAAAAATGGAGAGCCTGTAACAGGAGCTGTCAATATTATTAATGGAAAACCTGAAAGTCTGGAATTAGTATTTCAAGGAAAATCATTGGTTCACAGTGCACCACTCACAGCTGAAGCATTTACACGTAGTTTCTTTGGCGAATCAGGAAAGTACATCGTTTCAATCGGATTGCTATTGTTTGCTTTTAGTACGGCAATTAGTTGGTCATACTATGGTGATCGAGCCATGACATATCTATTTGGACCAAAATCAGTGAAGTATTACCGATTGGTCTATGTTGTAGCTTTCTTCATTGCATCCTTTGCCGATACAACAATTATATGGACACTTTCCGGGATTACGATTGCAGTCATGACATTGCCAAACTTGTTTGGTATCCTAATGCTTAGAAAAGACATGAAGCAAACCATTGCAGAATATTGGGATGGTTTTAAGAAAGAATTTCCGGATGAGAAAACACCTGAGTAAATTATTTTATTTATTGACGATCTTGCTTGCTTTTGGATGTAAGCAGGATCGACCGGTACTTGAAGAGGAAAAAGAAATAAATAGCTTTTCAGAATTGATAGAAGCGGTATCTCTTTCAGACTCTACTGATCAATATGCATTAGTTGAAGCCTTTCTGGATTCATTGGAAGCACCACACATAGAAGAAGATACCATTGTTTACTTCTTCTACTTTGGTAAGGCTTCACAAGTTCAGATTGCTGGAGATTTTACGGGCTGGAATCCAACAGGAAAGCAGTTCACGCAATTAAGAGACACAGACCTTTGGTATCGAATGGAAACATTCGAGCGAAATGCAAGGCTGGATTACAAACTGGTAATTAATGGCTCCAATTGGATCTTAGATCCAAATAATCCAAATCGTATTGGCGGAGGATTCGGCTCCAATTCGGAATTAGCAATGCCAGAATATGAGCAGCCGGAAGAAATACAATCAAGAGAAGGGATTGATAAGGGGACTGTTTCAGAAATCCAGATTACTAGCTCTGCTACCGGTAAGACCTACACGGTTCATATTTATCTACCAGCTGCTTATTCTGAATCGGGTGAATATCCAGTTGCTTATTTTCAGGATGGTTCTGACTATCTCAACTTAGCGAGCTCAAAGAATGTGTTGGATAACCTGATTGCAGATGAAAGAATTGTTCCGACTATTGGAGTGTTTGTCGTTCCTAATGACAGAAACGTAGAATATGCTTTTGACGATAGATTCAAGTACACAGACTTTTTTGTGAATGAACTGGTACCTCATATTGATAGCAACTATGGCACATTACAAATAGCAGACTCAAGAGCTGTAATTGGGGATTCCTATGGGGGAAACATTTCGGCAATCATCGCATTTCAAAACCCTAACGTTTTTGGTAATTGCGGCATCCATTCAGGAGCATTTCAGCCAAATAATTTCCACACGAATGGAATAGTGATGGATGGTGAGAAGAAAGCAATCAAAGTAGCTACAATTTGGGGTACTTATGAGGGAAGCTCACTACCTCCTAATATGAGAAAGATAAAAGATTATCTAATTGAAACGGGATATGATGTAGTCTGGAAGGAACTTCCTGAAGGTCATAGTTGGGGACTATGGAGAGCAACAACCGATGACATGTTGGAATTTTTCTTTCCGTTTAATTAAGAGCCGTTATTGATGCTTGCACCTTTTTAGGTAATTTGTTTTTTATCAACTCATAAGAATTATCCAAGATCCTCTTCCAATCACTTTCCGGAATGATCCCAATGTCATCAATTGCGATCCATTTGTATCTGGCGAGGTAAGGCGCTGCTCTCATACCCAGCTGATGCTGCATCAACTCAAAGTCTTCATCGCTGACTTTAAATGATGCATTAATCGGTGTTTGATCTAATCCGAAGATGGCAAACATTTTTTCTGCGACCATAAACGTTAGATGATCACCCCATTTCATTCCTTCCGTCACTCCGGGTTTTTGGAGACAGTACTCTCGAATGCTTTCAATTTCCATATTGAGGTCTGCCTTCAGCAAAGGACTTAAAATCCTCCATGAAAATCATTGTTTGCTTTTTAAATGGTTTTATACCCATGAAAAAGGCCATGAGTTTCATGAAACCTGAAAACTTAAATTCTGCTTCTGAAATCCAACGGGTTTTATCACCCTCGTCTTTGAAATAGTTTTTTTGAATATTCACAGCTCCTTTTGTTGTAAAATTGGCATGAAATTCATCTGGAAGCTGACGAAAAGTGATGGTTTCAATCAATTCCATCTTTCTTTTTCCAAAGTCATATTTAATGATTGATTCAGCTCCAGGTTTTCCTGGCTCGCCGGAAATGTGATCAAAACTCACAAACCCTTTTTGCCAATATTTCATGTTGTCAGGATTGTCAAAAAATTTAATAACCTCATCCCGTGGTTTATCAATTACAATCTCACATGCGTATTTCATAGTAGTTTACTTTAGGTTAGTGATCGATTGCTATCAAAAAGTTAGTGAGTATTTAGGAAAAATACCCACTGGAGGAGTCACTTCTTCTTAGACGATTTAGCCTCTTTATTAAATTCCAGGCACTGATCTACCCATTTGTTGAGCTCAGAATCATTATCCCAACCTTCGGGATTTACATATAAATACCCTTTCATGGGACGTTTAGTAAAATCCATGATTCTTGCATTAGATTTCTTAAGTAATTGATCATATGCATCTGGACCGACCCGTGCCATTAGATCATCCTTTATGACCCCAATACGCATCTTGTCATCTACCATTATGCAAAGCCCTCCCATCATTTTCTTCTCTTCGAATGAGATTTTTCGAGCATTTAATGCATTTCTCAATCTATCAGCCAGGTATTCATTGTATGCCATAACTAAGTATTTTTTGATATGAAATAATTGAAGCTAGTGTTTTCTTAATGAAAGTGTTTAAGGAGACCGTTGAAAAATGGTTGTTCATTTTTCGGTTGTACCTTGAAGTCTTGCTTATCTACTTTTGAAGTATGATCTCTACACTCCCTTCCATTGACGAAATGTATCAAGCCCTACTGGACAAAAATTCTCATTATGAAGGAGTCTTTATAGCAGGAGTCAAGACAACAGGCATTTTTTGTAGACCTACATGTTCTGCAAGAAAACCGAAGTATGAAAATGTTGAGTTCTTTCGGTCAACAAAGGACGCATTAAGCAATGGTTATCGAGCATGTAAAGTCTGTAGACCTATGAAAAGTTATCATTCTGCGCCAGACTGGTTGGTACCATTATTAAAAGAAGTGGAAAGCTATCCCACTAAAAAATGGAAAGATTATGAACTGAGTCAACTCGGCTATAGTCCTAGTAGAGTCCGGAGATATTTCAAGAAGACTCATGGTATCACTTTTCAAGCATATCTTAGAATGAGCAGAATCAATGAAGCTTTTTTAAAAATAAAGGAAGGCCAAACAGTCACTCAATCTGCTTTCGAACAAGGCTATGACTCATTAAGTGGTTTTTCAGATACATTTAAGAATATGACAGGATTTTCACCAGGTACTCAAGGTCAAATCATTACAATCAATCGTATCCCAACACCTTTAGGTCCAATGATGATTGGTGTGACTGATGAGGGATTATGTCTTCTAGAGTTTACGGACAGGAAAATGCTGGAAACTCAGATAGAGGTATTGAAAAAACGGATGCAATCCGAGATGATCACAGGAAAACACCCAATGATTGATAATACAGCAAAACAATTGCAGGAATATTTTGAAGGGAAAAGAAAATCCTTTGATATACCATTGGCTGTTCCTGGAACAGATTTTCAACAAAAAGCCTGGAATGCTCTTATGAAAATTCCATACGGAACGACAAGATCATATAAACAACAGGCTGATGTTGTTGGTGATGTAAAAGCCGTCAGGGCAGTGGCAAGAGCTAATGGTGAAAATAAGATTTCAATCATTATTCCTTGCCACCGCATCATTGGTTCCGATGGGAGTATTGTAGGGTATGGAGGTGGTATTCATAGAAAGCAATGGCTACTCAAACATGAGTTTGAGAATCAGTAACTCTTTGCTTCTAATAAAAGAGGTATCCTAAAATTCTATCTTAGCGTCTACCTGAGTACAAAGCATATCCTCAATAGTCTCTCTCCTCCTAATCAAATGTTCCTTACCATTATTGATCATCACTTCTGCAGGTCTGGGTCGAGAATTGTAATTGGAAGCCATTGTTGAGCAATACGCACCGGCATTCTTAAAAACAAGTGTGTCACCTTTCCTTACCTCTGGAATGATTCGATCTGAAGCAAATGAATCGGTTTCACAAACGTATCCCACTACATTGTACACCTTCTTCTCGCCATTTGGATTGGAAAGATTTTCAATGTGATGGTAGGCATTGTAAAACATAGGTCTAATGAAATGATTAAAACCTGTATTCAGGCCAACAAAGGTGCAAGAGGTCGTTTGTTTAATCAAATTTGCTGTTGCAACAAAATAACCAGCATTGCTAACCATGTATTTTCCTGGTTCGAACTCCAAAGTATATGTCTTACCTTGTTTTGTACAAAAGTCATTAAATGACTTGCTGAACTTTTTACCGAATGCTGCTATATCTGTATGTAAATCATCTGGTTTGTATGCCACTTTAAAACCACTCCCAAAATCGATATGTGTAACCGTCTCGAACTTTTCTACAACGCTAAAAACAAGTTCTGCTGCTTTAATAAATATTTCAGCGTCCAGGATGTCAGACCCGGTATGTACGTGCACTCCCATCACATTGATTCCAAGTTTTTTCACTATACGCTCAATGTTTGGAACCTGATGTATCGAGATGCCGAATTTTGAATCAATATGCCCAACAGAGATGTTTTGATTCCCACCAGCCATCAAATGAGGATTTATCCTGATATAAATAGGAATTTCAGGATGGTTCATTCCAAAATACTCCAAAGTATACAGGTTATCTACATTGATTTTCACACCTAATTCGATGGCTTGTTCATATTCTTCTGTTGAGATATTATTGGGCGTAAATAATATATCCTCTGCCTGATATCCAGCATGCAACCCGATGTGAACTTCCTCTATAGAAACACAATCAAGTCCAGCACCAAGTGATTTAAATAGTTTGAGAACGGATTGATTATTTAGTGCTTTGCATGCATAATGAACCTTTAAACTATCAACCTTAAATGCTTTGATAAACTGTTTATAGTTTTCTTTAATTTGATCAGAATCATAAACATATAAGGGTGAGCCGTGATTCTCCACTGCTCGGACTAGGCCTGCATTTTTCATTATTAAATTCACAAATTGGTTAAACAAAAAAACCGAAGCTGATGCTCCGGTTCATGAAATATTATTTAAAAATATAAATCTATTCAATAGCCGGACTAAAGGAGTCGTTTTGACTTCTTTACAAATTTTCTTTTCTTATTGGACCAGCTAAACAACATTTTGCTAAAATAATTCTTTTTTAATTCACTCTAATCATCGCGCTGCGTAAGTCCCACTCACAGTTCCAGTTAACTCTATTCCTTGACCAAACGGTACATCAAATGAAATGGTGTATGTGTTTTCTGAACCTGATATGTTCACAATGCCATTGGTAAATGCTTGCTTGCTACCACTAGAGGTTGTGACCTGAATATCTGCATACTTCTCAGGAATATCTGTACTTGTCGCATAATCACCATTTCCAAGCGTTGCAGTTCCAACAGAAGTAGCAACTACTGAAATGATTATTTGACTATCACTAGTAGAGACCCCAGTAGATGTCGCAGTAATGGTTCCATCGGCCATAAAAAATTCACCAACAGCATTACCTTCTTCAACTGAAAGTCCAAGAATACCATTAACTATTGAGTATGATTGTCCGTCATAATTAATGGTGCCAGAAAGACCAACGGCCATAGGCGTACTGTCATCATCACCGCCACATGAGGAAATGAATAGTAGCCCAACAATTGAGAGACTAAATATGATTTTTTTCATAGCTTATTGTTTTTAATTCTATTTAGCAAAAGCAACAGCTCGTGTTTCACGAATGACCGTCACCTTAATCTGACCTGGATATTGCATATCCTTTTCTATTTTTTGAGAAATGTTAAATGACAGGTCGCTTGCCGCTTTGTCATCTACGTTTTCTGCATCAACCAAGACTCTGAGTTCTCGACCAGCCTGGATAGCATAGCACTTATTCACTCCATCAAAGTTTAACGCAATTCCTTCCAGATCTTTCAATCGTTTCAGGTATTGCTCCATAATTTCACGTCTTGCTCCCGGTCTGGATCCAGAGATCGCATCGCATGCCTGCACGATAGGGGAGATCATTGATGTCATTTCTATCTCATCATGGTGAGCACCAATCGCATTACACACTTCCGTATTTTCCTTGTACTTCTGCGCCAATTCCATTCCAATTATTGCATGTGGCTTTTCTGGCTCATCCGGCCAAACTTTTCCAATATCGTGTAAGAGTCCGGCACGTTTAGCAAGCTTAGGGTTGAGACCCAGTTCTGATGCTAGTGTGGCACAAAGATTTGCGACTTCACGAGAGTGCTGCAGAAGGTTTTGACCGTAGGATGATCTAAATCTCATCCTGCCAATCATTTTGATAAGCTCCGGGTGAAGTCCATGAATTCCTAAGTCGATGACGGTTCGCTCACCGATCTCAATAATTTCATCTCCAATGTTCTTTGATGTCTTGTTGACAATTTCCTCGATTCGTGCTGGGTGAATTCTTCCATCTTGAACAAGTCTATGTAAAGAAAGCCTTGCAATCTCTCTTCTAACAGGATCAAAACCTGAAATAATGATAGCCTCTGGAGTGTCGTCCACAATAATTTCTACACCTGTAGCTGCTTCAAGTGCTCGTATATTTCTACCCTCACGCCCAATGATCTTACCTTTGATATCATCACTTTCAATGTTGAAGACTGAAACAGTATTTTCAATGGCATGCTCAGTTGCAGTACGCTGAATTGCTTCGATCACCACTTTTTTAGCCTCTTTAGTAGCCGTCATTTTCGCTTCTTCCACTATCTCCTTAATGTGTGCCGAAGCACTGGTTCGAGCCTCATCTTTCAGTGCTTCCATGAGCTGGGCCTTGGCCTCATCAGCTGGAAGGTTGGCAGCTTTTTCAAGTATCGCAACCTGCTGCTTTTGCATTTTTTCAAACTCGTCTTTCCGTTGACGAGCAATCTCCATTTGATTAGCAAGTGTTTCTTTCAGGTTGTTTATTTCATCTTCCTTCCTCTTGACCTGCTCAAATTGCTTATTCAGGTTGGATTCTTTTTGCTTAAGCTTTTGCTCATTCGTAATAAGGATGTTCTTCTTCCGTGTAGACTCATCTTCAAAATCACTCCTCATTTTCAAGAGTTGCTCTTTTGCTTCGTGTACTTTATCCTTTTTAATACTTTCGGCTGTGACCTCAGCTTCCTTTAGTATAAGTTTAGATTGCTCTTCGGCCTCCTTAACTTTTTTGCTGGCGTTTTTTCCTTGCAAGGCCCTACCTATAAGTAAGCCAACCAGAGCGCTGACAACTGCAGTTATTACGATTATTAATGTGGTGTCCATCTGTGTGTATTTGAGTGAATCAAATAACAGGATAGTCAGATTTCTCTAAATCAAGGGCGATATAATCAGATGGAGTTACTTATGAGCTGATTTAACTTAGAAATTTCACCTAGAGCATAGTCGTCTGAAGCATCGGATGCTTCTTCACGTTTTAGTTTCTCTACCAGGCAATCAAAAGCTACCATTGCAACCAAATCCTGAGTATCATCTATTCCGAATTGATTTTGGTAATTTTTTATTTTCTCATTTAATAATTTTCCTGCTCTTCTAATCCTTTCCTCATCCTCCGCTTTCACTCTCATGGGATACTCCCTGTTCCCAATTCTGATTTTTATGGATAGTTCTGCCATTCGGTGGTTATTTAATTATTCTGCCAAATGGGCAATACATTTATCTATCTCCTTGATGTAGCCTTCTATCGTCTCTTTCAGCTTCACTGAATCACCCTCACTGACTACCATGTTATTTGCTAATTTATTTATATTCATTTGGTTCTGAAAGTTACTCAAGCTACTCTCATGAGTTTTCATTTTCTCTTTCAGATTGCCATTCTCATCTTTGGCGTGATTCAATTCATCTTTTAAGCGCTTGTTTTCATTTAACACTAATTGAATCTTGCGTTCAAGATTTTGAAATTCACGATATAACTTTTCGCTTGGCATCTATTTTCGTATTACTGCATTAAGTTCTTTTTCATAAAGATTCATCAATGCATTCATACTTTTATCAATTTGTTTATCTGTTAAAGTTTTGAATTTATCTTGAAGAAAAAAACTAATTGCATAAGCTTTTTTTCCTTTTTCTATTTTATCCCCCTCATACACACTAAAAAGGTTCATTCGATTCAATAATTTTTTCTCTTGCTTAAATGCAAGTTTCTGAATCTCTGAGTAAGGCACTCCTTTATCCAGCACAAGTGACAAATCTCTTTTCACTTCCGGGAATTTTGGAATAGGTTCGTATGCAACATCCGATTTGTATAAACTTAATACGGTGTTCCAATCTAACTGTGCGTGAAATACATCTTGCTTGATACCATAAATAGAAAGCAATTCTCGCTTAAGTTTTCCTAGTAATCCAAGCATTTTTCCATCTTTCTTGATGACTACACCATACTCATAAAGTGTACCTTTTTCGGACGGTATAATTTCAGTTTTTCGAATACCCGCATATTTCAACATTCCCACTACCGCAGTACTGAGATCATGAAATGAATTCTTTCGAGGCTCATCCAACCAATTTTCTTCCACGGTATTCCCTGTGAGATAAAAAGAAAGCCACTCAGCCTCTTTGTATTCTTTGTCTTCTTTTTTGTACGAGCGTCCAAACTCAAAAAACTTAAGGTTTGGATTTCTTCTGTTGATATTATAAGCCACTGATTCCAATGCGGTGTAAACAGGTGATGTTTTCATGATCGTCAATTCTTCACTGGAAGGATTGAGCATTTCAACTGGTTCACCGCCTAAAGGAAACTTCTCGTGATATTTTGGATTGGTCAATGAATTAGTCAATATTTCAGAATAACCATTACCTGCCAAAAATTTGGTAAGGTCTTCCTGTACCCTGTATGGTTCATATTCATTAAACTCAGCTAGGTAATCAGCAGAGAAGTTTTCATCTAGCTCTACTTCGTTGAATCCATAAATGCGAAGTACTTCTTCAACTAAATCAGCAGGTCTTGTCACATCACTTCTATAAGCCGGTATAATGGCTTTAAACCCTTCTTTAGTGATATTCTCTGTTTTGATATCCAACCAATTTAATATTTCGATGATTAAGTCGCTATCCAGCTCCTTTCCAATGATCCAATGAAAGTTTTGGAAGGTGATATCAACTTCTTTTTTCTTAATTGCTTCTGGATAGACATCTAAAATCTCAGATGCAGCGTGACCACCTGCTATTTCTAAAATGAGTGAAGTTGCAAGTTTTATTGCTGGAACGGTCATTTCCGGGTCTGCACCTCTTTCATATCTGAAAGAGGCATCTGTAGAAAGCGAGTGTCGCTGAGCAGTAGCTCTTACCCAGTCTGCTGAGAAATAAGCACTTTCAAGAAAAATATCCGTGGTAGCTTCGGTAACGCTTGATCGAATCCCTCCGAATACTCCTGCGATACACATGCCTTCACTTTTGCCATTACAGATCATCAGATCTTTTTCATGCAGCTCTCTTTCTTTTTCGTCAAGCGTTGTGAATTTGGTTTTGTTAGGAAGCGTTTTCACAAGGACCTTATTCCCTTCGATTTTATCAGCATCAAAGGCATGCATAGGTTGACCGATGGCATGACATACATAGTTTGTAATATCAACGATGTTGTTAATTGGTTCTAAGCCTATCGATCGAAGTTTCCATTGTAGCCAGTCTGGTGAAGCTTTTACTTCTACTCCACGAATGGTGATTCCGGAATACCTGGGGCATGCTTCCGTATTTCCAATCTCAATAGTGACAGGATTGCTTTCCGTAATATCAAATGTTTTAGTTTCAGGAAGCTGAAGTTCCTTTCTAAAGTAGGCTTTAAGATCCCTGGCTGTTCCCATGTGAGAGGTAGCATCTCCTCTATTAGGTGTCAATCCTATTTCAAAAACATGATCCTCACCCGTTTCAAATAGTTCGATTGCAGGTGTACCGTTGAGTTTGTCAGTATCCAACACCATGATGCCATCATGACTGGTGCCGAGCCCTAGTTCATCTTCAGCACAGATCATTCCTTCAGAAACTTCCCCTCTAATCTTGGCTTTTTTGATTTTAAATGGTTCGCCATTAGTAGGATAGATTGTGGAATTTACGGTAGCGACCAGCACTTTTTGCCCGGCAGCTACATTAGGAGCTCCACATACAATATCTGAAAGTTCATCAGCACCGATATCTACTTTGGTTACTTTAAGCTTGTCAGCATTTGGATGCTTTTCACAAGACATGACTTCACCAACGACAATACCCTGTAGTCCTCCAGGGATTTTCTCTACTTTCTCAATGCCTTCAACTTCCAGACCTGTTTGGGTCAGAATGTCACCCAATTGTTCAGGTGTTTCGTTGAAATCAATATACTCTTTCAGCCAACTGTAAGAAATCTTCATGCCTTTATCGTGCTCTTGAAATTAAGAGAGCAAAAATAAAGAATCTGTTAAGCTGTGGGTTGAGTTTGAGCACCTAATACGGATAATTCTTTTCCCCGGCTTCAATAGTAACATCTAAAAGATTTTCGCGGGGGGGTAACGGACAGGTAAAATCTTCAAAGTAGGCACAGTAGGGGTTGTAGGCCTTATTGAAATCTAATGTGATCTGATCTGACTTTCCGATGGCAACATCAAGATAACGACCACCACCGTAAGTGGAAACACCACTAGTTGCATCACCAAAAGCAAGTAAGTATTGGTTACCAAAACCCAATGCTTTGAGAATAAGTAGTGAGCACTTTTGACCCTTGATCTTAAATTGTACGTCAGCAAACTTGAGATAAGTGGTTGTGGTACCGTCGCTATTGCCTAACGTGAGTGTTTCTCGCTTACTATATCTACTCAATGTGCCATTTACCTTGTATTCAGGATTTGGAGCGAAGTATTCAACTGCTTTGTATTCAACTTCTTTCTGGACAAATGGACTGGCTTTCGAGGTTTTGAAGAAATCGTGTCTGTCTTCCCAAAATTGATTAATCTCCCGAGAGTAGCTTTCATCATCCCCTCCTGAACGCAACATAAAGAATACCACTACCCCAATGGGCATAAGGATCAGCCATGCCTTTTTCATGATGCAAATTTAGATAAGAGGATTACAAAATGCCTTCATCAGCAAAACTGAAAAAAGTATGATCCGTGATGATTAAATGATCAAGCACCGAAATATCAAGTGATTTACCTGCCTCTTTCAGACGTTTGGTCAAGTTAATGTCTTCCTGGCTTGGTTTCAGGTTTCCACTGGGGTGGTTGTGAGCGAGAATGAGGCCACTGGCTGTTTCCTCAAGTGCACGCTTGAAAATAATTTTCGGGTCTACTACTGTTCCTGAGACTCCACCACGACTCAGCATTTCTTTTTTAATGACCTCATTATTCCTTTTAAGCAGAAGCAACCAGAATTCCTCATGGTTGAGATCCATCATATCGCCTCTTAAGATTTCAAAAGCGTCTTTAGATGAAGTGATCTTCACTTTTCTTTTAGGTTCGGAATCTTTTCTTCTTCTACCTAATTCTAGAGCGGCTACAATAGAGATTGCTTTCGCCTCCCCAATTCCTTTAAATTTTTGTAAGTCTTTGACAGAAAGGCGAGCCAGGTTCATCAAACTGTTTTCACATTGTTTGAGAATGTGTTGTGAGAGCTCCACTGCAGTTTGTTCCGTATTTCCGGACCCAATAAGGATAGCAATCAGCTCTGCTTCAGATAATGCAGCCTTTCCTTTTAGTATTAGTTTTTCTCTAGGCCTGTCCTCTTCAGCCCAACGTTTTATCGTCAAACGGTTATCTTCCATAAGAACCCGTAAAATAAAACCTTCGAGATAAATCACTTCGGTTTTGAAACAAAAAACCCTGCACAATTGCTTGCGCAGGGTAAAAAAAAAGTCTTTAAAAGCTGAGGCTTATAAGCCTGCCACGTGCTTAGTCAATTGTGACTTAAGGTGACCAGCTTTGTTATCATGGATAATGTTCTTTTTAGCAAGTTTATCCACCATAGAAATAACCTGAGTTAAAAGCTCTTCGCCTGCTTTCTTATCAGTTGTTTCTTTTAGTCTTTTAATGAACGTACGAGTCGTTTTATGCTGATATCTATTTCTCAGTCTCTTCGCTTCGTTGCTTCTGATTCTCTTAAGTGCTGATTTATGGTTTGCCATAACGCTTTTCTCTGTTCCAAAAATTTAGGACGGCAAAGATAGGATTTTTCTTTTGAAATGTAAAAGCTTTTCTCAAAGAGAAATTTAGATAATGTCTATCTCAGGATTGATGTCCTATTCTGTGGTACAAAGATGCACGTTTATTAGATTTAGACCTATGAATGATTTTACAAAATCACACCGAATATCATCTCTTAGTGAGTATACCAAAAAGTATGATCACAGCGTGGAAGATCCTGAAGGTTTTTGGGCTGAAATAGCTGATTCCTTTACGTGGCGAAAGAAATGGAACAAAACACTGGAATGGGATTTTAAAGGGCCTGATGTTAAATGGTTTATTGGTGGAAAACTGAATATCACAGAAAATATTCTTGATAGACATATAGAAGAGAGAGGGGACGAAGTTGCCATATTGTGGGAACCAAATAATCCTGACGAAGAATCTATTTCACTTTCATATAAAGAACTACATAGCAGGGTTTGCCAGTTTGCAAATGCAATGGTTGCCAATGGGGTAGGAAAAGGTGATCGTGTAATCATCTATATGCCCATGGTGCCAGAAGCAGCAGTTGCAATGCTTGCATGTGCCCGTATTGGCGCTGTGCATTCTGTGGTTTTTGCAGGGTTCTCCTCGAGTGCTTTAGCGGACCGCATCAATGATTGTCAGGCTAAGATGGTGTTAACATCTGATGGAAACTTTCGAGGTACCAAGACTATAGACGTGAAAGGGGTCGTGGATGAGGCATTAGAAAAAACTAAATCTGTTGATAAAGTCATTGTGTATCAGCGTACCAATACAGAGGTACAGATGAAATCCGGACGAGATGTCTGGTGGCACGATGCAGTCAAAGGAATGCCCGAACACCATGAGTCAGAAGAAATGGACTCAGAGGATATGCTTTTTATTCTCTATACATCTGGATCCACCGGCAAACCTAAAGGGGTTGTTCATACTTGTGGGGGCTATATGGTTTACACTTATTATTCATTTTTAAATGTTTTTCAATACGAACCCGGAGATATTTATTGGTGCACGGCCGATGTTGGGTGGATCACAGGTCACTCTTATATCGTATATGGACCACTGCTTGCCGGTGCGACTACTGTTATGTTTGAGGGAATACCTACTTATCCGGATGCAGGCAGGTTTTGGGAAGTTTGTGATAAACATCAGGTCAATCAATTTTATACTGCTCCGACTGCAATAAGGGCATTGGAAGCTCATGGGCTGGAGCCGGTAGAAAAACATCAATTAGACTCGTTAAAAGTAATTGGTTCAGTGGGCGAGCCAATCAATGAAGAAGCATGGCACTGGTATCATGAACATATAGGAAAGCGAAGATGTCCATTGGTTGATACCTGGTGGCAAACAGAAACAGGAGGAATTATGGTCTCTGCGCTGGCGGGTATTACACCTACTAAACCTGCACATGCATCACTTCCTTTGCCGGGCATACAGCCTGTAATAGTTGATTCAGAGGGGAATGAGCTTAAGGGTAATAATGTTGAAGGTAATTTGTGTATTAAGTTTCCATGGCCATCCATATTACGGACTACCTATGGAGATCATGAAAGATGCCGAAATACCTACTTTTCTGCTTATAAGGACAAATACTTTACTGGTGATGGAGCTAAGCGAGATCATGATGGCTATCTGAGAATATTAGGTAGGGTAGATGATGTGATTAATGTGTCAGGTCATAGAATGGGAACAGCAGAAGTGGAAAATGCAATTGATGAACATCCAAAAGTGATTGAGTCAGCTGTCGTTGGATTTCCTCACGATATCAAAGGACAAGGTATTTATGCATTTGTTATCGCTGAGTCTGACGGATTGGAGGAGGAAATAAGGCAAACGGTAAATAAAATGATCGGACCTATTGCTAAACCCGATCACATTCAGTTAGTCTCTGATTTACCTAAAACCCGATCAGGAAAAATAATGAGAAGAATATTGAGGAAGATTGCTAGTAAAGAGACCGACAATCTCGGTGATACCTCAACACTTCTTAATCCTGATGTTGTTGATGAGATAATTAAAGGAGCAGTTTAATTCATGCCTACTTAGCCTTTAACCAAATAAAATCATTACGATTCAATATAAAAAACCCTATCTCCATTTAAGCAGACAGGGCTTTAAAAGAATTACACTTATTTACTTTAAGAGCCGCACATTTCGCAATCGTCCGGATTGTCTAATGAGCATTGCATTGCTGCTTGCTGATCAATCTGTGCTTGGGTCTGAGCTCCTTCCGCCTGAGTGGCGGCTATAGCTTCCTTTGGCTGCTCTTGTTTTTCTTTTGATACAGTAAACTTGATTGCGTCAGTCGCTGCTTTAGTTCTCAAGTAGTACATACCTGTCTTTAATCCCTTCTTCCAGGCGTAGAAGTGCATGGATGTCATCTTGCCGAAGTTTGCATCCTGTAAGTGGATGTTTAAGCTCTGACTTTGACAGATGTACGCTCCTCTTTCTGCTGACATGTCGATGATAGCTTTTTGGGAAATTTCCCAAACGGTCTTATATCTTTCTTTAATGTCTTCTGGAATTTCTGGAATATTCTGGATGGATCCATTCTCTGCTTTGATACGATTCATCATGCGCTCATCCCATAGACCAAGATTAATCAACTCTTTCATTAGATGCTTGTTGGCAACAATAAACTCTCCTGAAAGTACCCTTCGTAAGTAGAGGTTAGATGTGTAAGGCTCAAAGCACTCATTATTTCCAAGAATCTGAGAGGTTGAAGCTGTAGGCATAGGAGCTAGAAGTAAAGAGTTTCTTACTCCATTCTTTTTCACTTTTTGCTTAAGTTCAGTCCAGTCCCATCGTCCGGAATCAGGTGTTACACCCCACATATCAAACTGGAATACTCCTTTAGATACTGGAGATCCTTTAAATGTTTCATAAGGACCTTCTTCTACTGCCATTTCCATAGAGGTTTCCATTGCAGCGAAGTAGATGGTTTCGAATATCTCTCTATTAAGCTTCTTAGCTTTTTCAGACTCAAAAGCCAGCTTTAATAATAAGAAAGTATCAGCTAGTCCTTGAACACCAATACCGATAGGACGGTGTTTCATATTGGAGTTTCTAGCCTCAGGTACCGGGTAGTAGTTTACATCGATGACCTTGTTAAGGTTACGAGTAACCACCTTAGTGATTTCATATAATTTATCATGATCAAACTTACCATCAATCACAAACCTGGATAGAGCAATAGAAGCCAGGTTACAAACCGCCACTTCGTCTTTAGAAGTGTACTCCATGATCTCAGTACATAGATTACTAGATCTGATGGTACCGAGATTCTTTTGATTTGATTTCTTGTTAGCAGCATCCTTATATAACATATAAGGTGTTCCAGTCTCAATTTGAGCTTCAAGTATTTCAAACCAAAGATCTTGTGCCTTTATGGTTTTTCTACCTTTTCCTTCACGCTCATATTTTTCATAGAGTGCTTTAAACTCATCTCCGTATGCTTCATAAAGTCCCGGACACTCGTCTGGTGACATGATTGTCCAATCTCCATTACTCTCTACACGTTCCATGAAAAGATCAGGAATCCAAAGAGCGTAGAACAAGTCTCTGGCTCTCATTTCTTCTTTTCCATGGTTCTTTCTTAAATCCAGGAAATCAAAGATGTCCGCATGCCAAGGCTCTAAGTAAATGGCAAAACTTCCTTTTCTTTTTCCACCACCCTGGTCAACATAACGAGCAGTCATGTCAAAGTTTCTAAGCATTGGCACGATACCATTTGAGGTGCCATTTGTTCCTTTAATATAAGCTCCTGTAGAACGAACGTTATGTATACTAAGTCCAATACCACCAGCAGATTGCGAGATTTTGGCACATTGCTTCAAAGTATCATAGATACCATCTATACTGTCGTCTTGCATCGAAAGTAGGAAACAAGAAGAAAGTTGTGGTTTTGGAGTACCCGCATTAAAAAGGGTAGGAGTGGCGTGTGTAAACCACTTCTCTGACATTAAGTTATATGTTTGGATTGCTGAATCAATGTCCTCACCATGAATACCCACTGATACTCTCATGAGCATGTGTTGCGGACGCTCCACAATCTTTCCATCAAGCTTCATTAAGTATGAGCGCTCTAATGTCTTATAGCCGAAGTAGTCGTAATTGTAATCCCTGTTGTAATCAATTGCATCATCCAGTCTCTTCGCATTCTTTCGAATGATTCCATAAATCTCTTTGGATAGTAAGGCAGCATTCTCCTCCGTTTTAGGATTGATGTATTCATACATTCTCTTCATTGTGTTAGAGAATGATGTCTCTGTTACCTTGTGGAGGTTAGAAATGGAGATTCTGGCCGCTAGCTTGGCAAAATCAGGATGACGTGTAGTCATAGTTGCTGCAGTTTCAGCTGCTAGATTATCGAGTTCGATGGTAGAAACTCCATCATATAAACCATCAATTACCTTTTTGGCAATCTCGACTGGCTTAACAAAGTCTGCGTTTAAACCATAACACAGCTTTTCGATTCGAGCTGTGATTTTGTCAAACTTGACGGATTCTCTTCTTCCGTCTCTTTTTACTACTAACATAGGGCTATCTTGATAAGGTGATTACAATAAATTCTTTAAAAATCTTCATCTAATGAAAATTTGGATTTTCCACTATCGCCATCCATTACACCGGCTTTTTGATACTCACCCACTCTTTTCTCAAAGAAGTTGGTTTTTCCTTGCAGCGAAATCATCTCCATGAAATCAAATGGATTGGTTGAGTTATATACTTTTTCGCATCCAAGCTCATTCAATAGTCTGTCTGCCACAAACTCAATGTATTGGCACATCAAGTCTGAGTTCATTCCTATTAGTTTCACTGGGAGTGCATCAGTTACAAATTCCTTCTCTATTGTAACTGCATCTTTAATAATTTCCTGAACAGTCTCTTTTGGAAGCTGATTCTTTACATGATCCGTATATAGTAAGCATGCGAAATCGCAATGGAGCCCTTCGTCTCTTGAAATCAATTCATTAGAAAATGCGAGACCTGGCATTAGCCCTCTTTTTTTCAACCAGAAAATGCTACAGAAACTTCCAGAGAAAAAGATACCTTCTACTGCTGCAAAAGCAACCAGCCTTTCAGCAAATGATCCTTCATCGATCCACCGAAGCGCCCAGTTTGCTTTTTTCTTCACACAATCCATCGTTTCAATAGCATTGAAGAGGTAATCCTTTTCCTTTGGATCTTTTACATAGGTATCTATTAATAAGGAGTAAGTCTCAGAGTGGATATTTTCAACAGCAATTTGGAACCCATAGAAAAACTTAGCTTCTGTGTATTGTACTTCAGCAACAAAATTCTCAGCAAGGTTTTCATTTACAATACCATCACTAGCAGCAAAGAATGCAAGAACGTGTTTGATGAAGTGTTTTTCATCATCTGTCATCGTATTGTTCCAGTCCTTTAGGTCCTGACTCAAATCAATCTCTTCTGCAGTCCAAAAGCTTGCTTCTGCTTTTTTATAGAATTCCCAAATATCATTATGTTGAATTGGGAAGAGAACAAAGCGATCTTTATTCTCTTTCAAGATAGGTTCTTCTACATGTGCTGTTGTATCGCTCATAATTTCTGTTTTCTGAATAGTTTTTAGTCTATTTCTTAAACAATAAAACGCCCCTAAGCTCACTAAAACTGTGTGCTTTTTCTAAACTTTTTTAAGTCTTGGGATACAGCCCTAAGAGTGGTTTATTTTTTCTCGCGGCTTGTCTACAAATGTGTTTAAAATGAGGGGAAAATCCAAGCAGTTATTACGGGTGCGGAATGTGCGATTTGGAAATTAAATATTTGTTATAACAAATTGTTTTATAGCGTTTTAGATCACAATTTTGCAATTGCTACTTTGAGGAAAACACGCAGAAATGGGGGTAAAAAAAAGTGAAAAAAAAATAAAAAATATTTTATCACTATTTTATCTGCACTTCATGTTTGGATATTCCTACTAGAATAGTATCTTTGCAATCCTTTTTTCAAAAGAAGATAAAATGTACGCGATAGTAGACATTGCTGGGAAGCAGTATAAAGCAGAAAAAGACAAATTTCTTTACGCTCCACTAATGGAGGGCAAGGAAGGATCGAAAGTAGACTTTGATAGAGTCTTACTCGTAGATAACGATGGTAAAGTGAAAGTGGGTGCGCCTACTGTGAAAGGAGCTAAGGTTTCTGCCAAGATTCTTGAGCATGTGAAGGACGATAAAGTGATCGTGTTCAAAAAGAAAAGAAGAAAAGGCTATAAGGTGAAGAATGGTCACCGTCAGCAGTTTTCTAAAATATTGATCGAAGACATAAAAGGATAAAATCTCATGGCACATAAGAAAGGTGTAGGTAGTTCGAAAAACGGAAGAGAGTCAGAAAGTAAACGACTTGGAGTAAAAATCTTCGGTGGACAGAAAGCTGTAGCTGGAAATATCATCGTACGCCAGCGAGGTACTAAACATCATCCTGGAGATAATGTAGGTCTTGGTAAAGATCATACTTTATTTGCGCTTGCTGATGGTGTTGTGAAATTCCACAAAGGAAGAAAAGACAGATCCTACGTTAGCGTAGATCCATCTGCAGAATAATTCAAACTCATTCTTAGTTACAAGAAATTGATTCACTGGCTTTACCTGTGAACGAAAGACAATTGCGTTTAGCGATTTTAGGTTAGGTTAGTTAGAGTATTAAAAAAGGGGTTCCACTTGGAACCCCTTACTCTTTTTAGGCTGTAGCTTTCTTCTTAGGCCTTCCAGGAAGAACAGTATCCGGTTTAAAACCGTTTTTGTATCTTTTCTTTCTGGTTTTCCAGACCTTATAATTGTTTTTATTGCCCACCTCAAACTGCCATTTCATGTGCTCTGATTTAGTCTTCCATTCAAGATTTTCGAAATAATTATTTCGAGGGTTGTTATCTTTATGGATGATCATAGTCTTAGCTGAATCGGAATTCTTTACAAAGACTTTTGCTGTCTCTTTGTGAGGATAAACCGTTCTTCTTTTACCATCATCATCGATTAAATCTAAAAAGTAGCACTTACAGATTTTATTCCAACGCTGACGCATGAGTTTACCTCTCAGCTTCATATGGGTTTTACTGCCTTTATGCCACACTTTTCTACTCTTACTTCGGATTTTACCTCGGTTAGAAATCTCATAATTGGAGAACCCATCAATGGGCTTCCATTCTTCTTCTTTTTTCTGATCTGCCATTTAGCTCGCTTTTTTTTGGTTTGTCAAACAAGCTGAGTACTTAATGATGATCAAATGTAACGATTTGCTAAATACTTATCAAATGATAATGAAAGTACGTTATTTTTGATACTTTTTAGGGGCATATAAAAATCCAAAAGCCTCAGCTCCCTCCTTACTGTGTTTTTCATGATGCATGTAATGTGCATGCATTATTCGTTTCATGTACTTGCTTTTAGCTTTAAATGGAATTTTTATTCTTCTGTGAACAATGATGTCATGGAAAATGAAATAAAACAGACCGTAACATAGAATACCAATCCCTACATAGAGCAACCACCAAAATTCCTGATAATTATCATATCCGAAATATATTGTTAGTATTGATGGTATACTAAAAACTACGGCAAACAAATCATTGCGTTCAAGTGCATGATCATGTACTTTATGATGGGATCTATGCCAACTCCATAAAAAACCATGCATGATATACTTATGTGTAAACCATGCCACTCCTTCCATAAATAGGAAAGTTCCTATTACAATTAATATATTTATTAATACGCTCATATATCCATTATAACTTAGTAAAAGTAGTCTTGTTTACTCTACGATAAAATTGAATTTATGTAGGAGGTAACACTTAATCAAAAGAAAGAGTTTTCTGGAATTGGGGACACGAATTCGTTCAGATTTTATTCTTTCAGGGGTTAATTTGATTATTTTTTTGAATAAAACTGTGTAGTATATATATGCTAAATAAACCCCTGCTCTAACTCCTTTCGGTAATTTTTTAATTCCAGTTAATGCTTTATTAAAATCTTCTTTAATGTCAGCTTCAATTTCTTTCTTTTCTTCTTTGCTGAATCTATTAAAATCAACCCCCGGAAAATATACTCTTCCGCGCTCATCATAATCACTTTTTATATCTCTAAGAAAGTTTACTTTTTGAAAGGCAGACCCAAGATGTTTTGCAGACTCGAGAAGTTCCTGATATTTTTCTTCATCACCTTCTAGAAATACTTTCAAACACATCAGCCCGACTACTTCAGCACTTCCATAGATATATTTCTTGTAATCAGTATCAGCATAATCTGTTTTGCTAAGATCCATTTCCATACTCACTAGGAAGGCCTCAATGAGATCATGGTTGATATTGAACTGATTTACAACTTGTTGAAAACTATGTAGGACAGGATTAAAACTTATGCCTTCTTCTATCGCCTGGTATGTGTCCTTTTTGAATCGACTCAATAACTCACTTTTATTATAGTCGTGAAATGTATCTACGATTTCATCGGCATACCGTACAAAGCCATAAATAGCATAAATAGCATCATGATACCGTGAATGAAGCGTTCGTATTCCTAATGAAAAAGATGTACTGTAAGTTTTTGTTATCAACTTACTACAATCGAAAGCAGTACGTGTGAAAAGTTCTTCCATCAGCTTTTAAAAATAGGAAAATCTTTTTCGATTTCTCTGGCCACTACTTCCCCGGAAATCAGCGATGGTGGAACTCCAGGGCCCGGGACTGTTAATTGACCAGTATAAAATAGGTTTTTGAGACTCTTATTCTTGAGTGAAGGTTTTAGAATAGCCGTCTGCAGTAATGTGTTTGCCAATCCATAAGCATTGCCTTTAAATGAATGATAATCCTCAATAAACTCTTTATGCGCATAGCTTCTTTTGGTAATTATGTGATCTCGAATGCTTTCACCAGTAAAGTCTTCAAGTTTATTCATTATGAGATCAAAGTATTTTTCCCTCGTTTCTTCCGTATCTTCAATATCAGGCGCTACAGGTATTAAAACCACTAAATTTTCTTTTCCAACAGGAGCTACAGAATCATCTGTTTTTGAAGTTGCCGAAACATATAATAATGGTTTACTGGGCCATTGTGGCTTGTCGTAAATTTCACTTGCATGTTGCTTAAAATCTTCATCAAAAAATAAGGTGTGATGTTCCAAATTGGGCAACTTTTTGTTTACTCCAATGTAGAACAACAAAGACGATGGAGCCAGGACTCTTGAATCCCAATACTTCTCATCATAATTTTGAAATTCTTTAGGCAAAATATGTTGATCAACATGATGATAATCTGCTCCAGCCACTACCACATCACAATCAAAAGATGATGATTGGGTATTGACAGATTGAACCTTTTTATCGTGAAATGAAAAGCTTTCAACCTCTTCACCTAATTTTATTTCAACTCCAAGCTCCTCTGCCAGCTGAACCATACCTTTTACCACTGAATTCATCCCTCCTTTAGGGTACCAAGTACCCAATGAAAGATCTGCATAATTCATAAGACTATAGAGTGCAGGAGTGTTTTCAGCGGTGGCTCCCAGAAAGAGAATAGGGAATTCCATTAATTGAATGAGCCTTTCGTCCTTAAAGTGTTTTCTTACATGCTTTGAAATAGATGTGAAAACATCCATTTTGAGTAAACCAAGTAAAAGTTTAGGATCAACGAATTCGAGCAATGTTCTACTTGGTTTATAAACAAGCTTTTTGACTCCAACATCGTATTTGTATTTGGCTTGTTTTAAAAATGATTTCAGCTTTTTGCTACTCCCAGGTTCTATTTTTTCAAAAAGCTTTTCAAGCTCCCCCATTTTGGCGGGGATATCAATCGTATCATTTTTGAATTTGATTCTATATGATGGATCCAGTCGATCCAGTTGGTAGTAGTCAGAGACTTTCCGGTCGAAAGTGTTGAAAAATTTCTCAAATACATCTGGCATCCAATACCATGATGGACCCATATCCCAGATAAATCCCTTATCTGTATAGCTTCTTGCTCTTCCACCAGCTTGATCATTTTTTTCAAGCAAGGTAACCTTATAGCCCATTTGTGCAAGATGGCAGGAACAAGAAAGGCCGGAAAATCCGGCCCCTATCACTACTACTCTACTATGGAAATTCTTAGTTGGCATATACTTTTAATCCTTTTTTTAGCTCCTTTCTAGCTATGTGAATCCTATTTTTCACAGTACCTATTGGTATCTCGAGCTTGTCTGCAATTTCATGATACTTAAACCCTCTAAAGTACATGGTAAATGGAACTTTATACATGTCTTTAAGCCCATTTATTGCGGCCTGAATATCCCTCATCACAAAGTTTCCTTGAGCACCATTTTCAATTAATGTACTTGAAGAATTGATAAAATGATTGTTTTCGGTAGTGTCAATGAAGGTATTTCTTCTCACCATTCTTTGATAATTGGTAATGAAGGTATTACGCATGATGGTATACATCCATGCTTTTAAATTAGTCCCATCTTGGAATTTATCTCTATTACTATAAGCTTTAAATACAGTTTCTTGTAGTAAATCATTAGCGTCTTCACCGTCTTTAGTCAACTTCAACGCATATGGCTTGAGTGAGCTGGTTAGGTTCTCAATTTTATAACCGAATTCTAAAGCTGTCATATTGTTTAATGTTTTAGTTAAAAGGTTAAACGAAAGTAATAACATTTTGTTTAACAAACAAGAAAAATAGTTAAACAAAAAAAATACTTGCCTAGAACACTTCTAAAAAAGTGGATATTAAGCTTTAAGAATTGATATTTCTGTATGAGATACTAAATCCTCGAATTGATTCAGTATTTGACCATTTTGGGGGATCTCGATATCCTGACCAATTACCTTACTTCCCGTTATCAGAATACTGCAGTCTTTAAACTTCTTCCCTAGAGAATTTACATACTTTTGGACCTCACTTGATTCAGGAGCAGTGGTTAAGGCAGTTAGTATATAGTCTGGATTTAATTTGTGGTATACTTCTTCGAGTGCATTAAGTGGTACAGTCTGACCAAAAAATATGGTGCGGTTTCCTCTGCTTCTCAATAAAAAATTAGCAAACAATAGTCCCAGTTCGTGTAATTCACCTTCCGGGAGAAACAGGAGGTATAGTAGGCCATCTGTATTGATTTCAATTTTGTCTGTAGCGGCAATCAATTTTTGACGTACCAGATGTGAGATAAAATGTTCTTGAGCGGGATTGATGGAATTGGTCATCCACAGAATTCCAATTTTTTTCATGAATGGATAAACCACTTTCATCATGGCTTCTTCAAATCCAAGTAATTCAATACATTGGTCTAAAATTATCGAGAATCCATTTTCATCAAGATCGATCATCGAAACAGTTAATCCAGTTATCAGATCCTCATATGTCTGATTTTCTAAACCTATTGTTTTTACCTCTTCTCGAAGTATGTCATATGGCATAGCTACAATCTTGCTAATCTTATAGCCATGATTTTTAAGCATAGCAATATTTAGAATTAGCTTAAGATCATCACTATTATAGTATCTTATATTAGTGGCTGTCCTTTGGGGAGAAAAAAGATCGTATCTCTGCTCCCAAATCCTAATGGTATGTGCTTTTATACCAGATAGATGTTCCAAATCTTTAATTGAATATACGCTCATCCCCATGATAACCTATCTTTGAATAAGATTGTTTTGAATCCTAACCACAAAAATATCGTTTTCTGAAGAGGTCGAAATATTCAACACTAACTTAACTATGATATTATATAACGTAACCGTAAACATTGATAAGGATGTAGAACCGGATTGGATAGAATGGATGAAGACCACTCATATTCCTGAGGTAATGGAAACTGGATATTTCACTAATCACAGAATGATGCGTATGCTATCCCAAGAGGAAGATGAGACTGGGTCAACCTACGCTATCCAGTACAATGCTGAAACCTTGGGTCATCTTGAGACTTACTTAAACACAGTGGCTCCTAAAATTCAAAAAAAATCTATTATTCGGTACGGCACTAAAATGGCGGCTTTTAGAACTGTGCTGGAAGAAGTTTAAAAATCAACATTGCAATTGATCCAATCATCTTCGAATCGAGTATTGTACTTTTTATAAAAGTTGATTGCGGGTTCATTCCAATCAAGAACTTGCCACATCACTCCAGTACAGTTAGATTCCCGAGCGATTTCAAGAGTTGCTTCAAAGAGAAGTTTACCACCACCGGTTCCCCTTTTAGATTCAGTTACCACTAAATCTTCTAAGTATAGTCTTTTGCCTTTCCAGGTACTGTAACGATAATAGTAGATTGATGTCCCTATTATCTGTCCGTTTTCCTCTGCAACGAGGAAGCCAAATATTGGATTTTCACCAAATCCATCAACTTCCATTCTTCCCACGGTGTTTGCTACCTGATCAAGGGCTTTTTCATAAATAGCTAGTTCTTTGATAAGATCCAGTATTTGTGGCAAATCTGCTTTCTTACCTTCTCTAATTTCAATCATATGTTCTTATTAAGCCTATGAATTTAATCATCCATTGGTTATTAATAGAATGACTTCCAAAGGTTATTTGCTTTTTCTTATCTCTTTAAATCCAAGATATGAGTGCAATACTTCAGGCATCTTTATATGATCACCAGCTTGGTTGTTTTCCAATATAGCAGCCATGATTCTGGGGAGGGCCAGTGCACTTCCATTTAGTGTATGAGCCAGCTTTTTCTTACCCTCACTATTTTTAATTCTGAGTTTAAGCCTATTGGCCTGGTAAGTTTCAAAGTTTGAAACTGAGCTTACTTCCAACCATTTTTCTTGCGCAGCAGAGAACACTTCAAAATCATAGGTTATTGCAGATGTAAATCCTAGATCACCTGCACAAAGCCTAAGAATTCTGTAAGGGAGATCCAATGACTTAATTAGGTTTTCAACATGTGCTATCATTTGATCCAAAACATCGTAAGAATTTTTTGGCTCTACCACCTGAACGATTTCGACTTTATCAAATTGATGAAGCCTGTTTAAGCCACGAACATGTGATCCCCACGAGCCCGCTTCCCTTCTAAAACATGGGGTGTGACCTGAGTGCTTGATTGGAAGTTGATTCTCTTTGAGTATTACATCCCGATACATATTTGTTATAGGAACTTCCGCAGTTGGTATTAAATAAAGGTCATTTGCCTCTATGTGATACATTTGGCCTTCCTTGTCAGGAAGTTGACCTGTGCCAAACCCGGAAGCCTCATTTATGACTACAGGCGGTTGAACTTCTTCATATCCTGCTTCCGTAGCTTGGTCAAGGAAGTAGTTTATCATCCCTCGAACCATTCTGGCACCTTGCTTTTTGTAGAATGGAAATCCTGCTCCTGACACCTTATTTCCAAGTTCAAAATCAACAATATCAAATTCTTCGATTAATTCCCAATGAGGTTTTTTATGTTCTCCAAGCTCAGGTATGTTATTATCAGATAATTTAACAAGTTCATTGTCTTCTTCAGAATTGCCTGCAGGCACAGCCTCATTTGGAATATTGGGAAGGTCATATAAAAGTTTTGTTAGTGAGGCTTCAATAGAATTGAGATCCACACCAAGGGATTTACTTTTTAGTTTTAGTTCTGAAGTTTTAGACTTGATCCCTTCTGCCTCATCTTTTTTACCTTGCTGAAATAAGACACCTATTTCCTTAGCCAGTTTGTTTGATTCATGAAGGATTTCATCTAACTCGCCTTGGATTTTTTTTCTACTGCTATCAAGCTTAAGCACATCTTTTAATAATTCACTAGCATCTTCGAGTCCCCTTTTCTTCAGGCCCTCGACACATCGATCAAAATCCTTCTCTATTGTTGTTACTTGCAGCATGAAATTTCAAATTATTATTTGAACCGCAAAGAAAATTCATTTTATAATGAATTGATGCAGGAATTATAAAAAGGTAAAATTTTTAGTAATGTTTGTGATAGTGGGTTGGATCGTATATTATTGCGAAGCAATCCAAGAAAGGCTCATCCGGGTTTTTCTGCTTTTACAAAAAAAAGCTAATTAAGCGATTACCACGAATTCTTCGGAATCATTTTACTAACAAATTTTGAAACCCACTTTTACACACAGTTATGTACACACTAGATGATCTTAGTGTTATGCTGCTATCAGAACTGAAAGAAATAGCAGAAAAACTAGGAATTAAGAACTACAAAAAGCTAGCAAAACAGGATTTAATCTACGCGATCCTTGATCAGCAAGCAAGTATGCCAGAAGGCGAAATCAAGAAAATTAAAAACGAAACTACGGGAGGTGCTCCCGTAGAGGAAATAAAAGAGAAGCCAGAAAGAAAACCTCGGCCTAAAAAAGAAGTTCCTAAGAAGGAAAAAGCTTCAGAAGACGAGAAGGAAGACAAAAAAAGTCAACCGGACAGAAAACAAACTGAAGACAAGAAGCAAGAGGATAGACCAGAGAAAAAAGATTCTGACAACAAAGAACGCCAGGAGAGAGATAGTCAGCGAGCAGAAAGGGAAGCAGAGCGTCAGGAGAAAAGGAGAAAAAAGGAAGCTTATAACGAGGAAATCAAAGAATTTGATGGCGTTATAGAAAACGAAGGTGTCCTTGAAATCATGCAGGATGGTTACGGTTTCCTTCGTTCAAGTGATTATCACTATTTAGCGAGTCCAGATGATATCTATGTATCTCCATCACAAATCAAGCTTTTCGGATTGAAGACCGGAGACACTGTGAAAGGACAGATCAGACCACCGAAAGATGGAGAAAAATACTTTGCTCTTCTCAAGGTAGAAACTGTAAATGGTAAAACAACAGAGGAAGTAAGAGATCGTGTTGCATTTGAATATTTAACACCTCTATTTCCACAGGAGAAACTTAATCTAAGCACAAAGCCGGATAATTATTCTACAAGAATTCTTGATCTTTTCTCACCAATTGGAAAAGGACAAAGAGGAATGATTGTAGCGCAACCAAAAACTGGTAAAACAGTCCTTCTAAAGAATGTGGCTAATGCAATTGCCGAAAATCATCCCGAATGTTACCTGATGGTACTTCTTATTGATGAGCGACCAGAGGAGGTAACAGATATGGCTAGATCAGTTAAAGGTGAAGTTGTAGCGTCTACCTTTGATGAGCAAGCTGACAAGCACGTGAAAGTATCCAATATGGTACTTGAAAAAGCTAAAAGAATGGTCGAATGTGGCCATGATGTAGTGATACTTCTGGATTCAATTACTCGACTAGCGAGAGCACATAATACAGTAGTTCCGTCTTCTGGTAAAATTCTTTCTGGAGGTGTTGATGCTAATGCTTTACATAAACCAAAAAGATTCTTTGGAGCAGCAAGAAATGTGGAGAATGGTGGATCACTTACTATCATCGCTACAGCATTGATTGAAACTGGATCTAAGATGGATGAGGTGATATTTGAAGAATTCAAAGGTACAGGTAATATGGAGCTACAATTAGATAGAAAACTATCTAACAAGCGAGTTTATCCTGCTATAGATGTACCAGCTTCCGGCACACGCCGTGAAGATCTATTGATGGACAAAGAAGAACTTAGCAGAGTATGGATACTGAGAAAGTTCATGTCTGATATGAATAGTAATGAAGCGATGGAATTCTTACTTAGTAGGATGAAGGGTACGGCCAACAATGAGGAGTTTTTAGTCAGCATGAATGGCTGATTCATCGAAGAAGAAATAAATCAAAAGCCAGACTTGGGGGTCTGGCTTTTTTTATGTGCCTCAATAAATAATTACAAAAAATCTTTAAATAGGAAAAGTTACTATCACTATGAAAAAACTAATTGGAATATCATTGTTGAGTTTATTCATCCTAACGGGATGTGATAATGATGATGAGAAAAATGTAGAATTGACTTCTGATGAGGCGAAAGCTCTTGTTAACAATTCTGCGGATAAAATTGGAGACGATGTTGTCTCATTGATTGAGTCTGATGGGACGCAGGCAATAATGGATTTTGCAGACTTACTTGAAAATTCTGCAGTAATCGGAGGGAGAGTAAGTGAAAAAGCCTGGACTAAAGAAAAGTTGGATTTGATTATTCAATATTTTGTTGATGGACCAGCTGCCAGAGTTTCTAATGATGATCCTATGACATTTGATGATATCAAAGGATTGTATGAATGGAACCCTGAAACTCAAGATTTTGATAAAGAGGCATCTGAATTCTTTATTGTAAAATTTCCAACAGAAGGGTCACAAACAAATAACGCTGAACTAAAAATTTCTCAGCTAGAATTTGTAACAATAAGAGAAGTACATGCAGACTATGTTGATGAGTACGAGCTTCCAACAGTTATTGTAGGCTATGTTAAGGTTGATGACGTTACTGTTATTGAATTGGATTTTAGTGCCAATTGGTCTAGCACCGGAGCTCCTGAGAAGGCTGATGTTAGTTTATTTGTTACACCATTTACATTCCAACTAGATTTTGATGACACCTTTGATAAGTCATCTTTAGTGTCGAGTTCGATGTTACTTGGAGAAGAGTCAATCCTTGCTGTTGATTTAACTGTTGAATTTGAGACTGCAGACAAAGAAGAACCGGTTTATTTTGAAGGATCTGTAAGCTACAGAGACATAAAAATTGCTGGAAATGTAGATGTAAGAGATATTGAGGATGATGCAGACCCGAATGATTTCATAGATCTGGCATTGTTCGCTGGAGATGAAAAAGTAGGAGATATTGTCTTTGTATTGGAAGAAATAGAGCCTGGATTTGAAGATTATGTTCCATATGTTGAATATGAAGATGGATCAAGGGATAATCTAGAAGATTTGTTAGAGCCTGTGATTGAAGATATGGAGGAATTCTTCGCACAGTTTGAAGAAGAAGACGAATTCTAAATCAAAACCCTCCCAAGTCTTTAAAAAAACCATCCGATAACCATCGGATGGTTTTTTATTTACCATCAACATAATCTTGTAAATAATTATAGGCTGGTGTCAATGTTCCGGCTTTAGTAATTGTCGCCCTTTCGATAATGCCGTTTTCATCAGTTCCCAACAAATGAGGTAAAACATTATTGACTAATTCAGAACCAAAACTTTCAGAGGCATCTCTGGGAAGTTCGCATGGAAGGTTGTCTACAGCCATTACTGTGATATTTCCTTCATCGATGAGTGCCTGCTCTACTTCGTCATCGCTTGGATTATAATCGTAGATTGGATCATCGATGGTGCTCGGTTTTTTAGTAGATGGAATTGAGCCTTCAATGTCGCATGTGATGTCAGCAATGACTCGGATATCAAAATCATCTTTCACAATGTCTTCTCTGCGAAATAGAACTGGTGCCGCAGGATCCCAAAATGCACATGCGATTAGAATGTCAGTTACCTTGGCGTATTTCAAGAAATCTCCTTCGTATAATTCAGGATTCTTGTAGAATTCATTTCTATGAAATTCAGCACCGTCTTTCCTCTTATTGTAATCTCTTGAATTCAGTTGCGTAAAGACCGGCTCATTAAAGTTTTCCGTTATGAATGCATGAGGAGTGACCTGTCTAATATCAGCTCCTAATAATACTTCCATCGCTCCTTTCGTTACTCTACCACCCCCGGTAAGCGCTATTTTAATATTCGGAAGATCAATTTTTTTAAGCTCCTTTTTAAGCTCTTCATAGTCAAAGCATTCATGGGCTCTTTTGAGATTAAAGAGGTTATATCGCTTTCCATATGTCCAAATGCCATTATAAGCGCCTACTATTCCAGCCCACCTTCCAAAAGCGATAATTCTATTACCGTTTTCATTTGTAAGTGTTTCCCAATCGATGAGGTTGATATTCTTATTAAGGATAGCTCGAAGCAGCTCTCTATTATAGTCTTGTTTCTTAATGGTATGAGAAAAGAAAAAATGCGTTTTATTTTCAGAGAGCATCTCAATGGGCACTTCCTTAACACCCAGAATTATATCACAATCTGATACCGACTCAACGATTTCCAATCCAGCATTTCGATAATCATCGTCCGAGAAACATCGAATATCACTAGATTGAACCAAAACTTCAACATCAAATGTTTCTTTGACTTGTTTTGCTTGAAAAGGAGTAAGAGGTACCCTCCTGTCAATCGGAATTTTGCCCTCTTTTATGATGCCAATTTTTTTCATTTTGCTCTATCGAATGTGCGAAAATAGCGAAATGGGCTTGTGTAGAGCAATGATTATTTATCTTTCTTCAAATCGTCAATATCCTCCCTGTCCTTGAGTTTTTTATCTTCAACATTTTTATTCAGGAATTTATTGAGTTTATCTATTGGCATGTTCGATGATATTTCGCCAAATGAATCAACATTAAGCTCTAAACCATCAAGATCTTTATGTACGCGGGCTTTTTCTTTTTTGCTCATGATATCAGCTTTGACTGTTTAACAAATCTATCGAAGAATTGATTCGATGCGCTGTTTTTTCACCACCCAAAATTTCAATGATTGTCATGAGATCTGGTCCGGAACCCTCGCCTGTTAGAACCAATCTTAGTGTTTGCATATACTGACCTGGTTTATATCCATTTGTTTCTAAGGTTTCCCAGAAGAGATTTTTGGCATCTTCTGCAGAAATGTTTTGATAGGATTCGATTGTTTTAGAAAATAATGAAAGAACAGTAGCAGCCTCTTCATTCCATTTTTTTCGAACTACTTTTTCGTCAAAACTTTCAGGGTTCTTAAATAGAACCAAACCATTCTCAACAAATTCGTTTGGGAATGTGACCCTTTCTTTCAATAAATCTATGATTTGGATCGCTTTTTCTTCAGAGCACTCAATCGCATAGTTATCCTTAAACGATTGGATAAGATCTTCCGCAAATAAATCCGAGTCCTTAGACTTTATATATTGCTGATTGAACCATTTTGCTTTGTCGAAATCGAACTTAGTTCCAGCTTTATTTATTCTTTCTTCAGAAAATTCTTTGACTAATTCATCTAGTGAGAATATTTCCTGCTCAGTGCCCGGGTTCCATCCTAGAAAAGCTAAAAAATTAATAAGGGCATCAGGTATAAAACCCAATTCTTTGAATCCTTGAGAGGTTTCTTCTGCATCTGGGTCATTCCAGTTTAATGGAAATATTGGGAAACCAGCTTTATCTGCAGCTCTTTTACTGAGTTTTCCATTGCCATCTGGTTTCAGAATCAATGGAAGATGAGCAAATTCTGGCATCTCATTTTCCCACCCAAGAAATTGATAGAGCAGGACATGTAATGGGGCAGAAGGCAACCATTCTTCCCCTCTAATGACGTGAGTGATTTTCATTAAATGATCATCCACGATGTTAGCCAGATGGTAAGTAGGCATACCATCGGATTTCATAAGAACCTTGTCATCCAATACTTCAGTATGTACCATGACCCAACCTCTCACTATGTCTTTGAGTCTCACTTCCTCCTTCTTAGGAATTTTGATTCGAATAACATATGGATCTCCATTATCAATTCTCCTTCTCACTTCCTCTTCTGAGAGAGTCAGTGAATTTTTCATGGTTGTTCGAGTGATAGTATCATATTGTGGATTAACGACCCGCTGCTCCTTCAGCCGTTCTCGCATTGCATCAAGTTCTTCAGGGGTGTCGAATGCATAATATGCCTTACCTTCCTCTACGAGTTTATCTGCATATTTTTTGTAGATTTCTTTTCGCTCAGATTGTCTATAGGGGCCAAACTCACCACCTTGATCTGGACCTTCGTCAGGTGAGATTCCACACCATTCCAGAGATTCTTTGATATACTGTTCAGCACCTTCTACGAACCGGGCCTGATCAGTGTCTTCAATTCGTAGAACGAATTTCCCATTATATTTTTTTGCAAATAGGTAATTGAATAGGGCTGTCCTAACTCCTCCTATGTGCAAACCTCCGGTTGGACTTGGTGCAAATCTTACTCTTACGTTCTCCATCTAAAGTTTTGATTGGAGCGCAAAAATAAGAATCAGAAAACGGAATGCTAGGAATAGTTACGATTCTTAGTAGGAAGCAATGCAGGATATCTCCACATTGACACCTTTTGGAAGCTTACTTACTTCAACTGTTTCTCTTGCAGGTGGATTCTTTTCAAAGTATTTCCCATAAACACCATTGATTCTAGAGAAATCAGCCATGCTTGAAACGAATATTGAGCATTTTAGAATACTTTCAAATGATAGCCCTGCTTCCTCTAGGATGAATCCTATATTCTTCATCACCTGATCCGTTTCTTCTTCAATAGTTCCTTCAATCAGATTTCCACTCTGTTGATCTATTGGGATTTGCCCGGATACATAAAGTGTTTGACCCGATTTCACTGCCTGTGAATAAGGACCTATAGGTGCAGGGGCTTTTGATGAGTTAATGATCTCCTTCATTCTGTTAAATTATTCAACAGTCACTGATTTTGCCAAATTTCTTGGTTGATCAACATTTGCTCCTCTCATAACAGCAATGTGATAACTTAAAAGCTGTAGAGGGATTACAGACACCAGTGGCATTAAGGATTCATGAGTCGAAGGAACTTCAATGGTAAAATCAGCCATATCAGGTATAAGTGCATCACCTTCTGTTACAACTGCTATCACGACTCCCTTACGAGCCTTAACTTCCTGAATGTTTGAAACGATTTTGTCATAGCTGCTATCTCTAGTTGCAATAACGACGACCGGCATATTTTCATCAATCAGAGCAATTGGTCCATGTTTCATTTCTGCAGCAGGATACCCCTCAGCGTGGATGTATGAAATCTCTTTCAATTTAAGAGCTCCTTCTAAGGCAACCGGAAAATTGTACCCTCTACCGAGGTATAAGAAATTAGAAGCATTCTTAAACATATCTGAAATAGCTTCAATCTTATCGTTCGATAATAGTGCTTTCTCTACCTTCCCGGGGATTAGACTAAGCTCACGAACAAGCTGTTGAAATCTATTCTCGGCTATTGTCCCCTTATTTTTTGCTGCCTTTAAGGCAATCATATAAAGGACTGTTAGCTGTGCTGTGAATGCTTTTGTTGAAGCCACTCCAATTTCAGGTCCAGCATGTAAATAGGCACCTTCATGTGATGCTCGGGAAATTGATGATCCTACTGTATTGACTACTCCAAGTACAATTGCACCTTTACTCTTCGCAAGTTCGATCGCCGCAAGTGTGTCTGCCGTTTCTCCAGATTGAGAAATTGCAAGAACGATATCGCCTTCTTTTATAACCGGATTTCTATATCTAAACTCAGATGCATACTCCACTTCAACAGGAATTCGGCAGAGGTCCTCAAAAACATACTCAGCCACTAAGCCTGCATGCCATGATGTGCCACAGGCAATGATTATTATTCTTTCGGCATTTTCAAGCGCTTTAGCATAATTCCGAATTCCTCCTAATGTTAATGTTCCTTTATCAGCATTTAGACGGCCTCTCATGCAATCGGCAATAGATAGCGGCTGTTCAAAAATCTCTTTATGCATGAAGTGCTCATGCCCTCCTTTTTCAATGGCTTCAAGCTCCGGCTCTAATGTTTGGATGTATGGTGTTTGAGGGACATCATGTGCATCTTTGATAAAATATTTCCCATTCTCCATTACCACAATCTCCTCATCATTGAGGTAGATCACTTCATTAGTATGATCAATTAATGGCGTTGCATCTGATGCTAAGAAAAATTCATCTTTACCAAGACCTAAAACCAAAGGACTTCCCTTTCTTGCCGCAACAAGCCTATTAGGGTTATCTTTTGAAATTATTGCAATTGCATAGGCTCCAATAACTTTGGATAATGCAATTCTTAATGCCTCCTCTAATGGTAGTTTTTCGCTTTGTTTGATATCTTCAATGAAGTTTACTAAAACCTCCGTGTCCGTATCACTTTCAAATGTATAACCACGTTGGATAAGGTCTTTTTTAAGAGAACCATAATTTTCAATAATGCCATTATGAATAAGAGCAAGTTCGCCACTATTAGAAACATGTGGGTGAGCATTTATATCATTGGGTTCTCCATGGGTAGCCCATCTCGTGTGGCCTATTCCAATGTTACTCTTAAATCTCTCAGAAGTTGTAATTGTTTCAAGATCACTTACTTTTCCCTCTTTCTTGAATACCGCAAGATTATTATTTTCAATCAATGCGACTCCCGCACTATCATAACCTCTGTATTCTAACCTCTTCAATCCATTGATTAAAATCGGATAAGCTTCTTGTTTGCCTAGATATCCTACAATGCCGCACATAATATCTATTGTTCTACTTCCGTATAAAAGAGTCTTAGTTTAATGCCATTTTCTTTGAATATGGTTCTTTGAAGTGTTAAATCAATCGGGCTGATAAGTACCAAATCATTCACTGTCTTATTTGAACCACCTAGGGGTCCTCTCCAAACCAGGCTATCTGCTTCAAGATAGAGGCCATATAGCGATTGAAAGAATAACGTTGAATTAATTAATATTTCCTCCTTCTCTTCGCTAAGAGTTCCATTAGCTGGATCAACTTCAAAACTCAAATATCCATTATCTGACATCACAATATTGTCAAATGCATTTTCAACGATCGCAGGTCCATATATTCGGTTATCACCTTTTCTTAAATAGCTCATGAAATTTACTAACGTGTCGCGATTGTTTTCTGACTCAAATTCCAATGCAATAGTGGCCTTATTGATGATCACTCGTTCATTGGCAGCAAAAAATTCAGACAATTCTTCTACAGAAAAGGCTGTACTCAATCCCGTGAGAGGTTCAATTATTGTCTTATTGCTAGCAATATCAAAATTTTCTTTTTCTTGAATACCATCATAGCTTGATCCAGATCTATCTCTATCTAAATGAGTATAGTGTTTTCCAGATAATTTAAAATAAGTCAGGTAGGTTGTATCCTTTGAATCAGTGTTTGATGGCGAAGAGTAGACAATCAATTTAGAAGTATCGCTAGATAAACTAAATAAATTAATACTCTGCGAAGATGCTCCGGGCACCAATGCTAGATTTTTAAAAGAACTTATAGCAATTGACTGTTCAGAATCACCAGCAATTTCGCTTAGTCTGGAATAAAGTGTCTGTGAGAAAGTATCTGAAAGTTTAACCCTAAAAATTGTATCTAAGACAACATTGATATTACTCGAAAAAGAGCCAATTGAATTTCCTATGTTCTGCTTTAAATTAGATAAATAAATCGCACTAATTTCAAGCGTATCAGGCAGTTCATTAATTGTAAATTCCTGAAATGAAGTACCTCTTTGAGGAATAACTCCATTAGATTCCAAAACAATTACTACAGAATCAACTACCAGTGTGTCTGTTGGATTTGGATTATCATCAGTTGCTTTTTCTCTTGGAAGAGGTCCTTTTTCGTATAGAAATTGAAAATATCCTTCTGCCAGAAGTGAGCCTGTAATTGGATCTGATTGTGCTCCTACTAATATTCGATTCTCTCCATCTGTTCTAAGACTATCGAGATATACGTTGGTAGCAGGCAAGTCAAATTCAACGAATTTAACGACAGCATCGGAATCCAGCTCATAGCGTACTCCAATGTCTTCTTGTGAATCACAACCGAAAAAAACCGGGATCAAAATCATTAATCCCGGTTTTAGTATATTTTTAATTGAGAGCTTCTTATCCAATAAGTTCATTGTAAAGGTTATAATAAGACTCTTCAAAATTCTCATCTTTCTCAATCGTATCGGTTTTCTTATCCCCTAAATCAGCGATCAGCTTTTTAAAGCTGTCTGTATTTTCTTCATTTGCATTTATAACTGCATCAGCATATTGCATGCCAAGCTTTACAAATCCATCATAGTCTGCGGTTTTCAATGGATCCAGCATTTGATCGTCAATATCAATCATTTTCACTTTCTCTAAAAGGTCCTCTCCAAATTTATGAGAGAAGCGATTGTTATAAATTGTGAAAACAGTCTTTGAGTCCTTATAAATGGGATCATTCTTGTATGTTGTCTTCGTATACAATGGAATCAGACTTGTCATCCAGTCGTTACAGTGAATAATATCCGGAGACCACCCAAGTTTCTTAACTGTTTCAAGAACTCCTTTACAGAAGAAAATTGCTCGCTCATCATTATCTTCAAAGAAGTTATCTTCTTTATCAAAAAACACTGATTTGCGATAAAAATAGTCTTCATTATCAATGAAGTAGACCTGCAACTTTGCATTTGGAATAGATGCTACTTTTATTACAAGTGGTTTTTCCTCATCTCCAACTGCAATATTTATTCCAGAAAGTCTAACTACTTCATGCAGTCTGTTCTTTCTTTCGTTGATGAGTCCGAATCTTGGAACTAAAATCCTAATTTCCATTCCCCTTTCTTGCATTGCCTGGGGCAGCCTTCTCACAAACTCCGCTACTTCTGTGGTTTTGAGAAATGGATTTATCTCACTTGCCACATAGAGGATTCTAATATTTTCCATAAGTGCTTTTGATTAATTTCTTGATGGGACCTAAAAATGACCACAAATTTACCATAATTTTGATTTATTGTCAACGCTTTCAATAAGTTAGCCCTTAAAATTCATTGATTATATGCGCATAATCAGCGCTCCGAGTGAGTTAGTCGAAACTATTTCTTTTTTTAAAAAAAATACAAGGACCATCGGTTTTGTTCCTACCATGGGTGCACTCCACAAAGGTCATCTAGCCCTTGTCAGTGCTTCAATGGCCCAAAATGATATTACGATAGTAAGTATTTTTGTTAATCCGTTACAATTCAATAATGCTACTGATTTAGAGCAATACCCTCGTGTATTTGAAGATGATATAAAAAAATTAGAAAAGCTTAGCGTGGATGTGGTATTTAGTCCAACTGTTGATGGATTCTATCCTATAAAGCCAGCTGTATCTATCAATTTTGGCGATTTATCCAAAAGACTTGAAGGTGAATTTAGAAAAGGTCATTTCGAAGGTGTTGGAGTTGTTGTTAGCAAGTTGTTACACTTGGTAAGTCCCGATCGTGCATATTTTGGACTTAAAGATTTTCAACAATTTATATTGATCCGAACATTATGTGAAGATCTTAATTTTCAAACACAAATTATTGGGGTTGAAACCGTCCGAGAGGAGTCGGGTTTAGCAATGTCTTCTAGAAACAGGAGACTTACTAAGAAAGGTCAAGAAGATGCGACAATTATTTTCAGGGAATTAAAATGTATTGGCGAGGGTCTTGAAAATGGAGAATCACTTGATATGTTACTCGAGGTGGCTAAGAAAAATTATGCAGATTCTGATAGCTTTCAACTCGAATATTTAGAAGCTGTAGATCCATCAAATCTAAAACCAATCGATGATTATTTGGGCTTAGACGAACTTGCTGTGTGTGTTGCCGGTTATGTAGAGGGTGTAAGACTAATTGATAATTTATATTTGCGCCTCAAATAGATGGGAATGCTGATAGAGGTATTAAAATCCAAGATTCACAGAGTCAAGATCACTGAAGCTGAACTTCATTACGTTGGGTCAATCACAATTGATGAAGACCTAATGGATGCTGCCAATTTAGTGGAGAATGAAAAAGTACAGATTGTTAACATTAATAATGGTGAACGACTTGAGACTTATGTGATCAAAGGTGTCAGAGGTTCTGGTCAAATTTGCTTAAATGGACCAGCTGCAAGGAAAGCACAAGTAGGTGATATTGTAATTATCATTTCATATTGCTCTATCAATCAATCTGAAGCTAAAAGTCATGATCCAATCGTGATATTCCCAGACGAAAAGAACAAACTCAGTTCTTAATAATCAAATGGTCAAGAACTTAACTGCAATTTTTAAGATACTGATTAGTATTGGGATCGCTGCATTTTTATTGTACTTGGTATTTAAAAATGTAGAATGGATTGAGTTTTGGGAGCGAGCTAAATCAGTTAATTACACTTGGGTCATTGTTTCTATTTTACTTTCCATAGTTGCTTATATGGCAAGAGCTTATCGTTGGAATATTCTTTTGGAACCATTAGGCTATGAATTAAAAACAAGTCGTACAACATTGGCAGTTTTGATAGGATACCTCGCCAATTTGGCTCTACCCAGGCTCGGAGAGATTACTCGTTGCGGTGTTCTAAAACGGAATGATAATGTATCAATGCCCAATGCGCTTGGGAGTGTTATAACTGAACGAATCATTGATTTTTGCACATTGTTGCTTTTAATACTGATAAGCCTGATCATCGAATCTGATAGATTAATAAATTTTTTAAGGCAAGCTTATAAAGATTTAACCATTCCAACTTATGCATGGTATATTATGTCTAGTATCGTTCTTTTAGGGATAATTTTTCTAATAGTATTCATAAAGAAACAGGATAAGATTAAGGGAAAATTTTCAAGTCTGATCAAAAGTTTGGTTCAAGGTATTTTATCACTCAAGGATATAAAAAGACCCATCGGCTTTTTCATTTCAACATTAGTACTTTGGGCCGTTTATTATCTGATGTCCTACATTATTATTTTTTCATTACCAGAAACGGCGCATTTAGGACTGGGAGCGGGATTTATGCTTTTAATCACAGGCGGTATAGCGCTTTCGATACCAGTACAAAGTGGATTTGGCACCTATCACGGGATGATAGCAGGAATGTTGTTGTTATACTCCATTGATGAGACCACAGGAATTTTTCTTGCCACTTTATTACATACTTCTCAGATTGTAGCAGTTGCAATTTTTGGCAGTATTGCATTGGTGATTTCTTTTATTATTCGTAGGAAGCGACCAACAAAATAGACAAATTGGCAGAAATAATAATTGGCTTGAAAATGGTACAACACAACCCTAGGTTTGTCGTATCACAGATAAAATGGATTATGATTAATAAAAAATTAGAGATATGTTAATAGTAATTATCGTTGTGTTTATGATCGCCAGTTGGGCGGTTAGTACACGGTTAAAAAATAAATTCAAAAAATATTCGCAAGTAGCACTTGGTTCCGGATTGTCAGGACGAGAAATCGCTGAGTTGATGCTTAGAGACAATGATATATATGATGTCACAGTCACGTCTGTTCAAGGTAAACTGACTGACCATTATAACCCAGCAAATAAAACAGTGAATCTGAGCCCAGATGTTTATAATGGACGATCAGCAGCTGCAGCGGCTGTTGCTGCTCACGAATGTGGTCACGCCGTACAGCATGCAAAAGCGTATCAATGGCTGGAATTCAGATCTGCAATGGTGCCTGTGCAGAATGTAAGTGCACGAGTTATCAATATAGTTTTTATTGCAATGTTTTTTGGAGCATTTGCTCTTCCGGGAATCATAAATCCGCAGTTAGCTTTACTCGTAATTATCGCGTGCTACAGTGTATTCACACTTTTCGCGTTTGTAACCTTACCTGTAGAGTATGATGCAAGTAATCGCGCATTAGCATGGATAAAAGATCGAAACATTGTGGATGCCAGAGAGCATGATATGGCAAAAGATGCATTAAATGCTGCTGCTTCTACTTATTTGGTGGCTGCTCTTGGTGCGCTAGCCACCCTGTTGTATTATGTGATGATCTTCCTGGGAAGCAGGGATTAACACAAAATGATATGAATCAAAAAAAGGGATGCTGATTTCAGCATCCCTTTCTTTATGAAGTAATTGTTTTATTAATTAGTTCCTGTTGCTTCTAGCTGAGCAAGAACATCAAGTGTAATAGAATCATTTGATTCAAATCCAGGCTCAATAGCTGAAACATGGATAAGTCCTTTTACTCCCCCGACAGTTTCAAATGCCAGAACAGTACCAACAGTTAGATTAGTAATAATTCCATTATCATCAGCAGTACCCGCATCAAATGCAGCATCGATATCAGCCCAGGATGCTGTTTCATTAAATTCAGTAGCTGTCATTGTGGTTGTCTTCAGAACTGTTGCGTTCTTAGTTGTCCAACCTTCTACTTGAGCAGCGAAAACAGTTGATTCAAAACCTGCTGGAGATGCAATAGAAGCTTCACCTGTTTGACCGTAATAATATCCAAAATCAATTGTTGGGGAAACAGATTCTGAAGTTGTTGTCACGTCATTGCTTGAATACTTAGTTCCTGAACTTACACTAAAGAAATTCTGATTCATTAAGTCACCAGTAGGTGCAGCCAAAAGAACAGCTGAATAAGATCTAGCATCAGGTGATGGTGCTGCTGCCACAACATATGTGAATGTTACAACCTCCGATGTTTGATTTAAATCATCTACTGCCTCAAATTCAAATGCAACAGTTGCTCCTACTTGAAGATCAACAGAAACGGTCGAATTTAGCGTTATACTTCCAGTTGTTGCACCTGCATCAGCATTAAGTTGAGCTCTGCTGTATGATGTACCATTAACATCTAATCCATTTACCCCTCCTGGAGCATTTACAGTTACATTTAATACCAAATCAGATCCGATTGATATTTCATCTCCGCTTGCAATTGCAGTTCCATCCACAGAGGCGTTGACAGTTACTGATGGTGCAGCTGCTGTTATTTCATCATCACCACCACAGCTAGTCATTGCTGCTATGACGAAAAGACTCAATATTGGTAATAATTTTAATTTCAAATTTTTCATAAATAAAGTTTTAAGAGAATTAACGATTAAGTTTTAATTTAATTATGACACTCGATGGTGTCGTTTGGTTTACTGCATAACAAAAGCGATGATACAATAGTTTTCGTAATGGTCTTGAATCTTATTGAATATATTTGCGGCCAATTCGACTAATGTATAAATCTAAGACATAAAATAGATGAATTTCAATTTTACAGAGGAGCAATTAGCAGTTAGAGATGCAGCGCGAGATTTCGCACAAAAAGAGCTTTTACCAGGTGTAATCGAGAGAGATGAGAAGCAACAGTTTCCTGCTGAACAAATTAAGCAGTTGGGTGAACTTGGCTTCATGGGTATGATGGTTGATCCAAAATACGGTGGAAGCGGGATGGATACGGTCTCGTATGTGCTGGCAATGGAAGAAATATCCAAGATCGACGCATCTACATCTGTTTGTATGTCTGTAAACAATTCATTGGTATGCTGGGGATTAGAAAAATACGGAACAGAAGAGCAAAAAGAGAAATATCTTAAACCTTTAGCGAGCGGCCAGAAAATCGGTGCATTCTGTCTCTCAGAGCCAGAAGCGGGTTCAGATGCTACCTCTCAACGAACCACTGCTGAAGATAAAGGTGATCACTACCTATTGAATGGAACAAAAAACTGGATAACCAATGGTAATTCAGCTTCCTACTATATTGTAATGGCTCAAACGGATGCCGAAAAGAAACATAAAGGGATCAATGCCATCATCGTAGAAAGGGATATGGAAGGATTCACAGTAGGAAGGAAGGAAGATAAACTAGGAATCAGAGGAAGTGACACCCACTCATTGATGTTTCAGGATGTAAAAGTTCCAAAAGAGAATAGAATAGGGGCCGATGGTTTTGGCTTTACCTTTGCGATGAATGTTTTGAATGGCGGAAGAATTGGTATAGCGTCTCAGGCGCTAGGAATAGCTTCTGGTGCATTTGAACTGGCGCTTAAATATTCTCAAGAACGAAAAGCATTTGGTGTTGAAATAGCCAAACATCAGGCAATTCAATTCAAACTTGCTGATATGGCCACTCAAATTGAAGCAGCTAGATTATTATGTCTAAAAGCAGCCCAAAAGAAAGACGCTGGCGAAGACTTCTCCCAGGAAGGCGCAATGGCCAAACTATATGCATCTGAAGTAGCCATGACACAAACAGTCGAGGCGGTCCAGATCCATGGTGGATATGGCTATGTGAAAGAATTTCATGTGGAAAGATTAATGAGAGATGCAAAAATCACTCAGATTTATGAAGGTACTTCTGAAATTCAACGCATCGTAATTTCAAGAGGTTTATTGAAATAGTTCAATAGCTGGATATTACCCTAATCCACTCCAATTAGGTTTTGAGGGCGAATATTATTAGATTCGTCCTATTATTTTACTATTTATTGATAGATTAACCAGCTTTATTCATAAATGGAGGACTACAATAAAATCATTGAATCATTAGAGATTCGATATATCAAGGCTAAAAATATTAATATTTTAAAGCCGGTTACTATCGATAATAACTATGAGGTTGAAAACTACCTCTTATTAGTTACAGGAGGAGAAATCAGGTTTGGAAAGGAAAAAGAGACGGCTGTAGAGGGAGATGTGATCTTCGTACCAGGAGGTCGCCCTATTTCAATGACGTATGGGTCTGGAGCAGCTACAGTCCTTTCTAAAGATGATTTTTTAACCAATAAAGATCAGTTTCTTAAGTCTTACAATGAACATTCAATTAGTGACGAGCACTATAGCTATGTAGCTTTTGATGCGAAAGCTTTTGACTCGGTAAACTTCTTTTCTTCTCTGGATATCCCTCCATTTAAAATCGAAGAGAATTATAAGCTGGCTGGACTCATTCAGCAAATTAATGACGAGGTAAAGGCAAGCATGCCTGGCAGGGATCGGATTGTTAAGGTGCTTACTGAAAACATGACGATTGAGCTCATTCGTTATATTTTGAATAATAGCTTATTCGTTGAGAAATTAGCTACCAATAGCACGTATTTCAAAGACCCAAGACTCATTGATATTTTCACTTTCATTAAGGAAAATCTTTCTGATGATCTTTCTAACAAGGTTTTGGCCAATGTGGCGAATGTGTCTGAAGATTATGTTGGTCAGTACTTCAAAATGCTTACAGGAATCAATCCACAGGATTACATTGAGTATCAGCGCATGGAAGCGGCTGTCAATCTGTTAAGGACAAGCAAGAAGAGTATCCGAGATATTGGTAAAGAAGTAGGATATAAGGATACCGCATACTTCTGCCGAAGATTTAAAATGATGTTTGGTATTCCTGCAGGTAAAATGCGTCGTAGGGAGTCTTTGATGAATGTTTAATCAGTTTCCTGACCTTCTTCTTTCTTAATATCCTCTTTCTTATCATTGTCTTCATCATCCAACACACCGTCTAGAAATTTATTCAGATAGGGCATTAAAAGCGCAGTAATTCTTGCTGTTGTATTTGGAGAAGATCTCTTATGCTTTTTCTTCTTTTTTGGTTTCTCAACTTCCTCATCATCATCTGAAAAGATGTTGAAAAGCCAATAACCTAGTAACGCTACCCCACCCGCAACCAATGCAATTTTTCCTACTCGCATTGCTTTGTCCTTCATTTCATCTGAGTCATTGTCAAGTTGTTTCTTGATTTTTTGCTCTCTTTCTGTAAGAGCCTTTACCCGGGATTCAATGGTTTCTTTCTTGCTCATATTTGGCTTCCTCAAGTTTTACAATAAGCACTTCTATCCACTTCTGAAGAAGTCTACTTTTAACCAGTATTGTTACAATTATAATTATTAGCAAATAGAATCCAGATATTATCAGATATCCAAGATAGGCACTATCCATCCCAATATTGATCAACTCTGCCATCGCGAAACTCAAGAAAAAGAAAAAGAATAAACCAAATACAGCGAGTAGGGATAATGCGATTACACCAGACAGCATTCGAGCGATCCTGGAAATGATCCGCAACTTAATTTGCTCAGTTTTTATTTCGATAAACTCAACAATATTATCAATCACCTTTCTTGCAGAAGATGCCATATTCAAATTGTTTATTCACAAATCTAATCCTCTGTAATAACTTCTATAGGATCGGATTGCTTTTCCACTGTCTTTGAGAAATAAATAAGTGTAAAAGGTAGCATAAAGAACGCTACAAAAATGTAAGCAAAACCTATTATTCTCATGCTCATGGTAAGTCTGCCCATTTTCTTTGCAAGTATTACAGGAAGCTGTGACAAGTAAGGAATGAAGTAGAAAATAAGAACACCTGTGAGATTAAATAATAGATGAACAAGAGCCAGACTAATTGCTGCTTCGGACTGAAAGATTGCTGCCAGGAGAGCGGTAATGGTTGTTCCAATGTTGGCTCCTAAAATGAATTGAAATGCTTTTTTGATTTTTACTTTTCCTGTAGCCACAAGAGGAACAATCAATGAAGTAGTAAGTGAACTTGATTGTGCAACAGATGTAATAATTAGCCCCCAACTAAAGGCTCTGAATTTGTTTTTAAAAACAGCATTCTCAAACTGATCTTTCGTCTTTCCAATCAATATTTTATAGAGCCATTTTGAGATCAGCTTAATGCAGGTGAATATCAAAATGATTCCTATCAAGAGTGATAAGAGAGGACCAAAATTGATAATTATCCATTCTGTAGCTGTTTCAAAAATGGATGTAAATTCATAGCCAGTATCAGAGGCCGAAGATCTCCCTGTTACGTGTAAGTGAGAAGAAATAGCGGCGCTTGTTCGTTCAAGGAATCTATAGTTAACCTCTAGAGGGAAAAGCAATAAAACGGTGAGTATATTAAAGAAATCGTGCGAAGTACCTGCAGCGACAGCTTTTCTAAACTCTTTGTGTTTAGAGATATAACTCATCGATATGATAGTACTCGTGATTGTAGTACCAACGTTGGCACCCATAACGATAGGAATAGCATTTTCAAGACTGATTGCCCCAGAAGCCACTGCCGCTACTGCAATGGATGTAGTAGTAGAGCTACTTTGAAGTAAAGCTGTGGATAGCAAGCCAATGAATAGGCCGATGAACGGATTGGCTGTTACCATTGAAATACTTTCAGTAAAAGGTTCGGCCATCTCAGCTAAAGACACGCCTAATAGTTCTATTGAAAATAGAAAAAAAAGAATGGACACTCCAGTAATGAGTGTCCTTTTAAGTATGGATTGATAGTTTTTTCCCATGTCAGTTGACAAGGACAAATTTCTTATCATTCTGATTCTAACTCCTCTTTCAAGATTCGCTCCTTTTCACCCGTCATGGCTTCTGATACATTGATGGCATGGTCACCAACCTTTTCACATAAATGGAAAAGATCTTTATACCATCCATCTCTTTGAGGATCGTACTTATCCTTCTTAATGTCCTTGGTAAGATCCTTTCGTAATGCATTACGCAACGAATCAATCTTTTCCTCAACAATCATTGCCGGCTCTAATGAGTTATCTTTTTCAGTTGAGTCTAAATTGGTGTGCATAATTTTTAGAGCCTCATCAATAAGCTCCATCATTTCCTGAAGATTCTTTACTTGTTTGCTTTTGAATTTCTTGTCACTCTTAAGGATGCGTTCTACATCTCTGGACATTTGGAAGAAGATGTCTCCAATTCGCTCCAGATCATTAACTGAACTTAATAAGCTGGTAACTTTTACAGCACTGGTGTTACTTAAGGTACCGTTTGCAGAAACTTTCATCAGATATTCGCCAATTTCTTGTTCCATTCTATCGGTGATGATTTCATAGTCACGAATTTTCTTCAATAACTTCTTCACCTTCTTAGGTTTTTCCTCTAAGATGAGGTTTTGAAACTGCTTGGACATCTTCTGAGTCATTTCACCCATACGTACTGTTTCTTTACGAGCTTCTTCAATTGATAGCTCTGAAGTATTCATCATACCGGTGCTGATGTACTCCAAAGAAAACTCGTCTTCACCTGTAGACTTTATAACTCGGGTTACTGTTCTGGCAATAAAATTCACAAACCAGATAAGGAATAAAGTATTCAGTATGTTGAACGTGGAGTGGAATATAGAAAGTGCTACAGGGATACTAGTGGCAGTAACAAATGGAGAAGCTGAACCACTTGAAACCAAGTACCAGTCAACAAGATTTAGGGCAGGCCTAATCAATATTAGAATCCATAGAACTCCAAACAAGTTGAAGATCAAGTGAGAAAGCGCAGCTCTTTTTGCATGAACGTTTCCTACCAAAGCGGCAAGGTTTGCAGTAATTGTAGTTCCAATGTTTTCTCCAAGTACCATTGCCGCAGCTAATTCAAACGGAATCCAGCCATTATTAGCCATAACAAGTGTTAATGCCATAGCAGCACTCGAAGATTGAACAACGACTGTTAATCCTGTACCTATTAATACAAATAATAAGATCGATAGATAACCAAGATCAGTATAGCGGCTAAGGAATTCAAGGATTTCAGGATTGGCTTTTAGATCTGGAACTGAATCTTTAAGTAAAGCAAGACCCATAAAAAGTAAGGCAAAACCTACAAGAACCTCACCCCAGAATTTCAATCGTTCACGATTAAAAAACATTAACGGGAACCCAATGGCGATTATTGGTAATGCGTAAGTCGCAATTTTCACTTTAAATCCAACAATTGATATCAACCATGCTGTGATCGTTGTACCAATATTGGCTCCCATAATCACCCCGATTGATTCAGTCAATGAAAGAAGTCCGGCGTTAACGAAGCTTACGACAAGCACAGTAGTAGCCGATGAGGACTGCACTAAACTTGTTATGGTAAAGCCGGTAAAAACACCTTTGAATCGGTTAGAGGTCATTGAGCTGAGAATGTTTCTCATTTTTGAGCCGGCCACCTTTTGGATGCCCTCACTCATCACCTTCATCCCGTAGATGAAAAAGCCCAAGGCCCCAAGTAAATTAAGTAGGTCTAACAGTCCGTATTCCATTTTTTTGTAAGATTTTGCGCAAAGATAAATTTTTAATGTGTCGTGTGTATTACGTGAATATTTATTAAAACTAGAATTATAACAGATAGATAATCAATGAGTTATGTATTTTTTAAGTCAAAAAATCCTCCATTCAAAGTATCTTGTTTAATGTTTAGTTAATGTTTAGTTAACATTGCAGGCTTAATTGCTTAGCATGAAAAAAGCCTACACTACACTACTATTTCTTGCGTTTATAATTCCTCATGTGCACGCCCAGGATTCAACATCCAGTAAATGGGGCAAGCGTTTACAGTTTGCTGCACAAGATTCGTCCTTTCTTTTAAAATTCGGATTCCGATTTCAAACCTTGTATGATGGCAGATATGACCTAGAAGATAATGTATATGAAGATGCATTGATGGTTAGAAGAACACGGTTGAAGTTTGATGGGTGGGCTATCGATCCAAGTATCGTTTACAAACTGGAGCTGGCCGTTTCGAATAGAGATCAGCGAAGTGGTCACAATGCTGAGTCAGGTAATACAGCCAATATCGTTCTTGATGCGGTGATAAAGTGGAATTTCGCTAAAAACTGGCATGTTTGGTACGGACAAACAAAACTGCCGGGTAACCGTGAGCGTGTAATCTCTTCTCAAAATCTTCAGTTTGTTGATCGAAGTTTAGTGAATTCACGCTTTAATCTCGATCGTGATGTTGGAGTTCAGCTAAGACACAAAAGTGCCAATGATAAATTCAGACAAATTTTGGCAATATCAATGGGGCAGGGAAGAAATGTTATTGCTAGAAATCCAGTAGAGGGCTATCAGGTTACCGGTAGATTGGAGTTTTTACCAATGGGGAGTTTTACCGGAAAAGGAGATTACTTTGGTTCTGATCTAAAAAGAGAACCGACACCAAAACTTTCAATTGGTGTTTCTGGAGATTTGAATACGAATGCTGTGCGATCAAGAGGTAATCTAGGTGGGTTTGTAACAGATACTGATGATGCTTATCTACCAACAGATTTAAAATCATTCATTGCAGATATGATGTTTAAGTATAATGGTTTTTCAGCCATGTCAGAGTATGTGAAGCGTACTGCAGGGAATAACGAAGATAGCTATGGGACAGGGACAGGATTTGTTTTTCAAGCGGGCTACCTATTCCCTTCCAATTGGGAAATAGCTAGCAGATTCACGGATATTAATGCGGATGCAACACAATCTGTTTTTTCTGATCAAAGAGAGTATACTTTAGGATTATCTAGATATATCTCTGGGCATGACCTGAAATTTCAAACGGATATAAGCTATCAGACTTTCCCTGGCCAAACCAGAGAATACTTAGTCTTTAGATTTCAGACAGAAGTAGCCCTGTAATTAATTCTTTAGTTCATTTATAGCTAAATATGCCATTAGTCCCATCCCGGTTTTCAAGGCATTTTCGTCTATATTAAATGTAGGGGTGTGGACGCCAGATGTGATGCCTTTTTGCTCATTCCTGGTTCCCAGACGATAGAAGCACCCTGGAACTTCATGGGTATAAAACGCAAAATCTTCTGCTGCCATCCAGAGGTCTAGCTCCACTACATTTTCATCACCCAAGTAGTTCTTTGCTGCTTCGATGTTCCGCAAAGTATAAGCTTCATCATTTACAAGGAATGGATAGCCGGAAGCAATATTCACATCACAAGAACCACCCATTGACTCAGCGATGGAGGTGGAAATATCTTTGATTTTTTGAAGCGCCTTTTTCCTCCATTCTTCATCGAATGTTCTAAATGTACCGTCAATTTTCACTTCTTCGGGAATCACATTATTGATGTTTCCACCTTGAATTTTTCCAAATGAAAGTACAGAAGGAATTTTTGGATTGGCCATTCTGCTAACCACTTGTTGTAGCGAAACAAGGATTTGGGCAGAGATGGCTATTGGATCTACAAAAGTTTCCGGCATAGCAGCATGTCCACCTTTCCCTTTAACTGTCAGGTAGATTTCATCAGCGCTAGCCATATATTTTCCAGTCCGGAATCCCACCTTTCCCTCAGGAATGAGCGGCATGACATGTTGACCCAAAATGGTTTCAGGTTGTGGATTTTTTAAAACACCTTCCTTTATTAGAATAGATGCTCCGCCTGGAGATTTTTCCTCGGCAGGCTGAAAAATGAATTTAATGGTTCCGTTAAATTCTTCAGTAAGTCCTGAAAGGATCTTTGCTACTCCTAACAAACTGGAGGTGTGTACATCATGCCCACACGCATGCATAACACCTTCATTTTTTGATTTGTAGGGGACGTCATTTGCTTCAAGGATTGGTAACGCATCAATATCTGCCCGAAGCGCTATTGTTTTACCTTTTTCTTTTCCCTCAAGGCAGAATGTGACACCCGTGTCAGCAATTCGTTGGGTATTTGTTATTCCAAAGGATTTCAGCTTCTCCTCAATGAAATCAGCTGTATTATGTTCTTGAAAAGAAAGTTCAGGATTAGCATGTATATGCCTTCTTACTTCAAGAATTTCTCCGAAATGAGTTTCAGCCAGTGCCTTTATTTTACTGATGAGGTCACTCATATCTCTGAGTAAACCTTTCAGGAATTAATAATGCGCGGGGGAACTCTTCTTTTACATCCTGGAATATACGATTAGCTCTTAATCGATTGGTGAATCGACCGGCAATGACACGAAAGTTCGGTTGATGATAGGTCACCTTAGGTTCAAGCTCAGGAAATAATTCAAGCATTTTCGATCTGGCTTGGTTTGCCTCATCACGACTACCACCCGAATAAACATTAATTACAAATCCGTCCACCGTTTTACCAGATTTGTTTTGTTCTAAAGCAACTTTGGCAATGCTATCCAGCTCTAGTTTAATGTGCCCCTCAAGAGGACTATACTGTTCTGTAACAACTTCCTGCTTAAGGTCTGTACTGTCCTCAACAGAAATTAGGATTGGGCGGTGAATGCTCAAATCCTCTGAGTATTTACTCGGAGCTGTTGGAGTTGCGGCTTTACAGCCAACCAGCAGAATTAATATGACTAATCGATAAGTACGCATCTATTGTTTTTAATATCGTCTTCTACCGTTTTGTATTTCACATCTTTTTTAACTGATCCATCAGCATATTGTACATTCACTCGTTGGTTTCTACTTGCAATCTTTTGAGATTGAATCGGTTGAGACTGCTGTTGAACAGGTGGTCTGTTTCCACCATCAGGACCCGCCAATGCAGATCTGCTTTCTTCTTTTTGTTCTTTGTAGTTTCTGGCGGTTTGCTGTTTTTTCGCTTCCTGCATTTGATCAGGTTGCTCAACAGGGATTTCAGCTTTCATCAAGAATGAAATAGTCTCTTCATTCACTCTACCGATAAATCGCTTAAACATTTCAAACCCTTCGAACTTGTAGATTAAAAGTGGATCCTTTTGTTCATACTGAGCATTTCTAACACTTTGACGAAGATCATCCATCTCTCTTAAGTGCTCTTTCCAAAGTAGGTCAATAGTCGCCAAGGCAATCATTTTTTCCATTTCAAGGATTAGCTCTTGCCCTTCAGTTTCAACAGCCTTTTTAAGATTTACGGATGTTCCAATTTGCTTTTTACCATCTGTGAACGGTACCAATACATTTTCCAAGGTAGCACCTCTTGTAAGGTTCAATTGCTTTAGAATTGGAAGCGCCTTGTCTTTGATTAGTTGGTTCTTCAGCTGATAGCTTTTTAGTGTCTCATTATAAAGCCTTTCTGAGAGTACATTCTCATCCTCTTTTTCAAGTTCTTCCTTGGTGATATTGAAGTCTAACCCAAGAATAGAAATGGCATTTAGTTTAAGGCTATCGAGATCATTCGTTCCTTTCGCATTGAAGATGATGTCTTCACAAGTCTCTAATAGCATATTAAGGATGTCAAGCTCAAGGCGTTCTCCGTAGAGAGCATTTCTTCTTCGCTTGTAAATAACCTCTCTCTGAGAGTTCATTACATCGTCATACTCGAGAAGGTTTTTTCTAATCGCAAAGTTGTTTTCTTCTACTTTTCGCTGAGCTCTTTCAATGGACTTTGTAATCATTGAGTGCTGGATCACTTCACCTTCTTGCAATCCAAGTCTATCCATGATTTTCGCTACACGATCAGACATGAAGAGTCGCATAAGGTTGTCCTCGAGAGATACATAAAACTGTGAAGATCCCGGATCACCCTGTCTACCGGAACGACCCCTTAACTGTCTGTCTACTCTTCGTGATTCGTGCCTTTCTGTACCTATAATAGCCAGACCACCAGCTTCTTTCACCTCAGAGGAAAGCTTAATATCCGTTCCCCTTCCTGCCATGTTGGTAGCAATCGTAACTGCGCCCGGCTTACCAGCATCAGCCACTACATCTGCTTCTCGAGCGTGCTGCTTTGCATTAAGAACCTGATGCTTGATGTTTCGCATTTTAAGCATTCTGCTCAATAGCTCGGATATTTCTACTGAAGTAGTACCTACAAGTACGGGTCTTCCTGCCTGAGTAAGCTCAACGACTTCTTCTGCTACAGCGTTAAATTTCTCTCTAATCGTTTTGTATACCTTGTCATTCTCGTCATTTCTGGCGATTGGTCTGTTGGTTGGGATGACAACCACATCCAATTTATAGATGTCCCAAAACTCACCCGCTTCTGTTTCTGCTGTACCTGTCATACCTGCAAGCTTGTGATACATTCGGAAGTAATTTTGCAAAGTGATTGTAGCGTAAGTCTGTGTTGCATCTTCTACTTTCACATTTTCCTTCGCTTCAATGGCTTGGTGCAACCCATCAGAGTATCGGCGACCTTCCATGATACGGCCGGTCTGTTCGTCTACAATCTTCACCTTGCTATCCATTACCACATACTCAGTATCCTTTTCATACATGCAGTATGCTTTTAAGAGCTGATTGACAGAGTGGATTCTTTGACCTTTAATGTTATACTCGCGAATGATTTCTTCTTTCTTCTGAAGTTTATCATTCTCAGGGAGCTCTTCATTTTTTTCTAGCTGGGCAATTTCATCTCCAATGTCAGGAAGGATAAAGAATGTGGCATCTTCCCCTTCTCCGGTTATTAAGTCAATGCCTTTCTCCGTAAGATCAATGCTGTTGATTTTTTCATCGATGGTGAAATAAAGCGGTTCGTCAGCCTCTGGCATTCGTTTTTGATTATCTGCCAGATAAATGTTTTCTGTTTTTTGAAGGATTTGCTTTATTCCGGTTTCACTCATGAATTTTATGAGTGGCTTATTCTTTGGTAAGCCCCTGAAAGCTCTGAAAAGTGGAAGTCCGGCCTCTCCCTCTTTTCCTTCTTTGATTAGTTTTTTTGCCTCATTCAGGTACTCACCAACCAGTTTTCTTTGAGCATCTACAAGTCGCTGAATACGAGGTTTTAGATCATAAAATTCATGTTCATCGCCCCTTGGAATTGGTCCTGAAATAATCAATGGGGTTCTGGCGTCATCGATTAAGACAGAATCCACTTCATCGACCATAGCATAGTGGTGCTTCTTTTGTACCAATTCTTCCGGACTCCTTGACATGTTGTCTCTCAGGTAGTCAAATCCAAATTCATTATTGGTTCCATAAGTAATGTCTGCGAGGTAAGCATTTCTTCTTTCCGTGGAATTGGGCTGATGGTTATCTATGCAATCAATTCTAAGGCCATGAAATTCAAACAATGGCGCATTCCATTCTGCATCTCGTCTTGCTAAGTAATCATTAACTGTCACGATGTGAACACCTCTTTCAGCAAGTGCATTCAAATAAGCGGGAAGAGTAGCAACTAGTGTTTTACCCTCACCCGTTTGCATCTCAGCTATTTTACCTTGATGCAATACGACACCACCAATAAGCTGAACGTCGTAGTGTACCATATTCCACAATACTTCATTGCCGGCAGCCATCCATTTGTTCTTCCAGGTAGCTGTCTCACCACTTATTTCTACGTTATCTTTTTTTGCAGCAATTTCTTTATCGTATTGAGTGGCAGTAACTACTATTTTCTCATTTTCAGCAAATCTTCTGGCAGTTTCCTTTACCACTGCAAAACCAAGTGGAAGAATCTCCATCAAAACTTCTTCAAGCTCTACATCTCTATCGCTTTCCAGCTTATCAATTTGTCCGAAAATCTCTTCTTTCTGATGTACGTCTAGTGTTTTATCCTCATCGACTTGCTTATGAAGGGCTTCTATCTGATCATCGATATCCTTCAATCTGTCTTTGATGATTGTTTTTAACTCTGATGTTTTCCCTCTAAGTTCATCATCAGAGATGTTCTGTAGTTTATCAAATTCAGCATTGATTAGTCCAACGTAAGGAGTGAGTTCCTTGAGATCCTTTTCAGTCTTCGTGCCAAAAATCTTGGCAAATCCCTTCGTAATCGAGTTTAGCATTGAAAAATATTATTTTAAGACCTCCGTCTATGTTTCAAAATTAGCCTTTATTAAAAGGCCTTAAAGTTATAATGGTTTGTTGATAAGAGGGTCAGATTATAACACTTCCTTCAAACACTTTTTCAGCTGGTCCAGCAAGCCAAATATCTGTGAATTGTCCTTCTTTTTGAGTGAACAAAACTTTCAGATCTCCTCCTTTGGTTTGAATATGTACAGGACTTGAATATCCTAATTTACCTGCCATAATCCCTACTGCTGTAGCTCCGGTTCCACAGCTTAGTGTTTCATCCTCAACACCTCTCTCATATGTTCTTATTTTGACCTTGTCTTGCAAAAGCTGTGCAAAGTTGACATTCGTGCCATTTTGGCTGGAATAAGCTGATCCATTCCTTATTTGTCTGCCTAATGAAACAATATCAATACGATCAACTTCTTTTTCCTGGACTATATGATGAGGGGATCCCGTATTTATAAACCATTCGGTATCATTCAACTGCATAATTTCATTGACATCAAAAAGTTGAAAATGGATCAGTCCGTTCTTTTCCTTTATTTGGTGGACACCATCCGTTGTTTCGAAAGTAGCCATCTGCTCTACTAATCCTAGTGTTTTAGCAAATGCAAATCCACACCGTGATCCATTTCCACAGAGGCTTTGAGAACCATCCGAATTGAAATAGATCATTCGATAGTCCAGTTCAGGATGATTTTGGATGAGTATTAACCCATCAGCTCCGATCCCAAATTTCCGATCGCAGAGCTTTTGAATCAAATCAAACTCAGCAGGAAAAGTGAGATTTAGATCATCAATTAAAATGAAGTCGTTACCTGTTCCTTGATATTTTGTGAAGTTTAGCTTCATGAAAGCTAAGTTAACTGGAAGTAAGGCAAAAAAAATCCTGACACTGAGGTCAGGATTGAAATTTTTATCTGGAAAGCTTTTCCTTAATTCTGGCAGCTTTACCTTTTCTACCTCTTAGATAATATAGCTTGGCTCTTCTGACTTTACCTTTTCGAAGAACTTCAATTTTTTCAATGTTTGGGGTAAGAATTGGGAAGATTCTCTCCACAGCAATATCACCAGAAACTTTTCTTACAGTGAAGGTTTCACCGTTGGTGTTCTGATTTTTTATCTGCATTACAGTACCCTGGAACTGCTGTACACGTTCCTTGTTACCTTCTTTAATTTTATAGTGAACATTGATGGTGTCACCAGGACCAAAAGAAGGATGATTTGACTTGATGTCTTTATATTCTTCGGCTACAACTTTCAATAATTCTGTGCTCATCTCTTTACTCTTTGCTGAGTGTTTTGAAAAAGGAGTGCAAATATAGAAATAAGAATTGGAAAAAAAGATATTGATTCAAATAATTCCATGGTTAAGTGCATATTGAATCAGTTCCGAACTGCTATGCAAATCAAGTTTTCTTAAAATATTCTTTCTGTGCGTTTTTACAGTATGTTCAGAGATAAATAGAGCGTCAGAAATTTGAGAACTGGTAAGGCCATCTCCAAGCTTGCGAATGATTTCTATTTCTCTCTCGCTCAAGGGATATTCTTTAAGATCAGAATCATCTTTATTGAAGTTTTGAATTTGATCATAATATGATTTTCCTTGATGCACTCTTGAAATTGCATCCGAAAGTTCTTTTCCAGTATTGTTTTTTAGCAAACAACCATCTATCCCTATTTTAATGATCTCTTCAACAAAAGACTTTTGAGCATACATGGTGAGAATGATTACTTTGATTTCAGGATAGAGTTTTTTTACTTTTTTGGCACATCTAATGCCATCCATCTCTGGCATATTAATGTCTAGTACGACGACATCCACTTTATCTTGGGATAGAAATTCCAAAACTTCATTTCCATTGGCCGCTTCACCTACTACATCGAAATCCTTTCTTGCACTTAGCACCATTTTCAAACCATCGATCACTATCTGATGATCATCGGCGATTAATATTTTTACTTGTTTCATAGATTTGGAATTTCAATAATGAATGTGCTTCCTTTTCCTGGTTTAGAGTCTATGGTGAGCTCACCTTCGAGCTTTTCAACCCTATTTTCTATATTCTTAAGCCCTAACCCTGCTTGAAATTCATTCTTATTAAAGCCAATGCCATTATCTTCAAATATTATATTGATCGATTGATCAATATGTGTTATTTCAAGGTGTACTCTCGTACATTCCGCATGCTTTAAAGTATTGTTAACAAGCTCTTGAATAATACGATAGATTTCAAGTCCAGCGTCAGAAGGGATTTTGTCAATTTGAAGACTCAGTTTGAATTGAATGTTTCTTGCAGATGATACAGCTTCAGTTAGTTGTTTGATTGCAGCCTCTAGCCCAAAATGTTTGAGCATACCTGAATATAAGCTATGAGAAATTTTTCGTGTTTCTTCATTTGCTAACTGAGCAACCTCTGAGATTTTTTCAGCTAATGCTGGAATATCTTTTTTGTCTTTCGATTGCATTGAATCTGCATACATATTCAACGTGACGAGTATACTTCCTAAATTATCATGCAATTCAGCTGCAATCCTTTTCCGTTCTTTGTCCTGGCCTGCAAGAATGGCAGAAGTTGCTTTGCTTTCCTGTTCGGAGAGTAGATCTTGAATGGCTTTTTCTGAAGCTATTTTGATTCTTTTTCTACGTTGATTGAGGATGTAGTAAATAGCAATAGATATGATTATGAGGAAGAATGAGAAAATATAAAGGATGGTAAGCTCTCGTTTATTTTTTTCAATTTCCGCTTGCTTTAAAGCATTATCTCTTTCTATCTCTGCCGTTTTGAATTTGGTTTCCAGTTCGAGGATTTTGTCTTCGTATTCACTGTGTAGAATATCATGATTAAGTGAATCGAATTGAAAGTAGTAATAAGATGAACTGTCATAAACATTTAATTCGTAGAAAGCTTTTCCAATCGCTTTAAGAGTTTTGCTCACCGATTCATCATCGCTGTAGTATTTCAGTGCCAGTTTGTAATTAATTAATCCCGATTCTATTTCACCCATCTGAAAATTCGCCAATCCCAGATTGTAGTAGGTGTCACCTAGTGCCAAATAATTTTTTTGAATAAGTTGGATGTCTTTGGCTTTACTGAAATAGACCTTGGATTCATTGTAGTCTCCAAGTTTTGAATGAAGCATGCCAAGATTACTAAACAAATAGCTCAAAGTTGTTGAGTCATTATTAATCTGAAACAAGGGAACAGTTTGTTCATAATAGATTAAAGATGAGTCATACTTATTCAATAATTGATAAGCAGCAGCTAATCCAAACAAAGCCGAAGACTTCAGGCTTGAATTATTTAGCTGATTACTTTTATTAAGTGCCTTGGAAAAATATGCCACCCCCAGCTCACACTTATTAGCCTTGCAAAGAGCAGATCCCAACTTAATATAAGAGTAAGTCAGGATCGAGTCTTCTGATGCCAGTTGCGCATCATCAATAATATCATGCAGGAGTTCGATTGCTTTAGGATAATTACCCTCATCCGAAATCTTTATAGCTTCATTTAATCGATCAAAAAATGAATTTTGTAAAAATGGTAAAATCAATAAAAGTCGAATGATTTGCATGAACTAGCATTCATCATTGCATGGGAAATGAATAGTACCATCATGCTCTTCAGCTCCTTTCATGATTTCCGGTGGGCAATCGTCTGGATTACTGCATAAGTAAACATTTAAATCTAAATCGCTCGTGGATGGAGGTAATCTTAATGTGAACTGCATTATTTTATCACCACCAAACCATAAAATCCTATTGAATTTCTCAGAAATGAGATTATTTGTTGCAGCAACCCATGCATCAGGATATTCATCATAGCAATCTTTTTTCTCCACCTGACCAATATTTTGAGGCTCTTTAAGAGTAAACATAACATCCCATGTACTGTCGGATTTTTTTATCCTATACCACAGATCCGCTTTCTTATCATCAGTTATTATTTTAAAAGCATATGCCTCAACTTCTCTTTCATTACACATGATATGTATTGGGCTAACGTAGATTTCATCATCAACAATAGTCGGAGGGTTTTGGGCCATTAGTTGCGATGTAATTAACAGTAATAAAGATAGTGTTAGATTCCTTGGGTTGAATTTCATAATTGTAAGGGTTAGTGAGTTGGTTTATTAAAAATAATGAAAATGTTTTCTGTTTGCACAGAATCTAATTTCTGCAAGATAAAATTGCAAAATATGATTGTCTTACGAAATACCTATTGAGGGGTATTTAAACTCGCTCAAGACATTGATTATTCCGAAATCTGTAGTGAATAACTAAAGCAAATCCGGACGCCTGTCTTCAGTCCTTTTCAAAGCCTGTTCATTTCTCCAGGCTTCAATTTTAGCTTCATGGCCAGAAGTCAGCACTTCAGGAACTTTCCATCCTTTGTATTCTGCAGGGCGGGTATATACAGGAGGGGCAAGTAGATTGTCCTGGAATGAATCGGAAAGGGCAGAGGTCTCATCATTTAAAACACCTGGAACTAATCGGATGAGAGAATCAGCCAATACCATTGCTGCTAACTCGCCTCCGGAAAGGACGTAATCACCAATACTAATTTCACGGGTAATCAAATGTTCTCGTACACGCTGATCTACTCCTTTGTAATGTCCACAAAGGAAAATGAAGTTCTTTTTTAGTGAAAGCTGATTGGCTATGGACTGATTGTAAGTTTCTCCATCGGGGGTAAGGTAGATGACTTCATCGTAGTTTCTTTTCTCTTTTAAGCCTGAGATGCATTTATCTATTGGCTCAATCATCAGGACCATCCCTGCACCACCACCAAATGCGTAATCATCTACATGCTTGTGCTTATCTGTGGCGTAATCTCTAAGGTTATGGATTTCCAGTTCAACCAGACCTTTATCCATTGAGCGTTTAACAATACTCTGAGTGAGAGGACCCTCAAAAAGGTTAGGTAAACAGGTGATGATATCTATTCGCATAATTTTCTTCAGAGGACACAAAGGTAATCACAGAGAAGACAGAGCACTTTTATTACTCTTTTTGAGGGTCAGAGTCATCTTGAGGGTCAGAATCATCCTCCAGATACATATCAAGTAATCCTTCCGGTAGCTTAACCATTAACTTTTGATTTTTAATGTCAGCCTGTAATAGGATTTCATCAAGAAGTGGGATTAAAACTTCCTTGCCATTCGCTTCAACAGATAGTAATTGATTGCCATTAAGGTCAATCACATTTTTGGCAATGCCAATGAGTTGTTTTTCTTCAAAAACCTCGCATCCTACCAGTTCATGGAAGTAATATTGGCCCTCTTCAAGTTCAGGAAGTGAGGAGAGGGGCAGGAAAATTTTTGATTTTACCAGGTTTTTGGCATCATTTAAAGATTCAATGTCTTCAAAGCGAATCAATGCTTTGTTCCCATTGATCTGAATGGTTTCAATAAAAAAAGGAACCAGTTTTCCGGATTGTTCCAGAAATACTGATTCCAAATTTTGATATTCATCAGGGAAGTCTACATCCAGGAGGACGCTAACTTCTCCATTAAGACCGTGGGTCTTGATCACTTCCCCTAGTTGGTAGCAATCATCCTGCCGCATAGCAGATTAGCCCTCTTTTTTGTCTTCTTTAGCTTCAGCTTCAGGCTCTTCTTTCTTCTCCTCTGCAGGAGCTTCTTCCTTTACTTCAGCTTTAGGCTCTTCTTTCTTCTCCTCAGCAGGAGCTTCTTCCTTCACTTCAGCTTTAGGCTCTTCTTTCTTTTCCTCTACGGGAACTTCTGCCTTGGCTTCTTCTTTTGGTGCCTCTGTGGCTTCAGCAGCTTGTGCTTCTTCTACTTCAGCAGCATCTTCAGCTAAATCCTCATCTCCTTCAGCTCCACCTTCTTTGATTTCTTCAACCAAAGCAGCTTCTGCTTCCTGAGCTCTTTTCTTCAATTCTTCAGCTCTTGCATCACTTACTTTCTTCTCTGCCTCCAATGCAGCTTTCCTTTTATCTGCTTTCGCTTTAGCAAGAGTGTCTACCTTACCCTGGATCTTAGATTCTTTATCTTTCATCCAAGCTTCTAATTTCTTATCAGCTTGTTCCTGAGTGATAGCTCCTTTATTAACACCTACTTGTAAGTGCTTTTTCATCATGATTCCCTGATATGAAAGCATTGCTCGCACAGTATCAGTTGGCTGAGCACCCTTCATTACCCAATCAAATGCCTTATCTCCATCAAGATTGATAGTTGCAGGGTCAGTGTTCGGATTGTAGGTACCAATTTTTTCAATAAAGCGACCATCTCGTGGTGCTCTGCTGTCTGCCACTACTACATCGTACATGGCGTTCTTTTTGCGTCCTCGACGCGCTAATCTAATTTTTACTGGCATAATTCTTTTTGTTTATGGAACTCGTCCATCAAAAGTTTTAAAAATGGAGCGCAAATGTAGTTGTTTTTTGCTGATCAAAGAAGCTAGAAATAAAATAATCCCAATCATCAGAAAGAGATGGTTATCAGTCTGTTAATTAATTTCACATTATAACTACAGATTTCTCTATTGACACGCTAGAATGGAGGTATTCACTCATCGTGTATTTGTAAAACCGATTTTACGATTTTTAAAGAAACTATATTGATTATACCTTTGTTTCACAACTAAATTGAATATGGACAAATATTCTTACATCGCCAATGCTCACGGCAATTATCTGGATGAATTATTCCAAGCGTATAAAAATGATCCTGAAAGTATTGATGAATCATGGAAGAAATTCTTTGAAGGATTCGAGTTTGCACAGGAGAATTATGGAAGTGGAGGGGAGGATAGTATCGTTTCTACTCCAAAAGAAACGGCTGTACGAAATCTGATTTATAATTATCGTGCTTGGGCTCACTTGGTTGCTAAGACAAACCCAGTTCGTGAAAGACGCCCACATACGGCAAAATTGGAACTTTCTGATTTCGGATTATCGGAAAAAGATCTGGATTCAGAATTTGAAGTAGGTGAGGAGATTGGTCTTGGGAAAGCTCCATTAAGGAAAATATTAGAAAAACTAAAGAAGGTATATGCTGGCTCTATTGGATTTGAATACAATCATATTCGTGACTCAAACGTCAGTGAATGGCTAAAAAGCAAAATAGAGACCGAGGGAGCTGATATAAATCCTTCCAGAGAAGAGAAACACAGGATTCTTTCAAAGCTTAATGAAGCAAGCGGATTCGAAAATTTCCTTCACACCAAATTTCTAGGTCAAAAACGATTTTCACTAGAAGGAGGTGAGAATATGATCCCTGCCTTGGATAAAATCATTAATAAAGGAGCTGAGCTTAATGCTGAGGAGGTTGTGATAGGGATGGCGCATAGAGGTCGCTTGAATGTTTTGGCCAATATCATGGGCAAAACCTACGAAGAAATATTCAGCGAATTTGAAGGAAATCAGGAGGTGGATTTAACCATGGGTGATGGTGACGTAAAATACCACCTGGGTTACGCATCGCACCTTGATACTACTGCAGGTAAGAAATGTTATGTCAAGTTGGCTCCTAACCCATCGCACTTGGAGGCAGTAGACCCTGTGGTGCTTGGATACTCCAGAGCTCAAATCGATGATGAGTATAATGGGGATATGGATAAGGCCATTCCTGTTCTGATACATGGTGATGCTGCTGTAGCTGGACAGGGAATCGTATATGAGTGTATCCAAATGTCATTGCTTGATGGGTACAAGACTGGTGGGACAATTCACTTCGTTATTAACAATCAGGTGGGCTTCACCACAGATTTTGCTGATGCTCGATCAAGTATTTATTGCACGGATTTAGCAAAAATAGTAGATGCTCCAATCTTACATGTGAATGGGGATGATGCAGAAGCAGTACAATTTTGTGCAAACCTTGCTGCGGAATATCGTCAGAAATTCAATAAGGATATTTTCATTGACATGCTTTGCTATAGAAGGCATGGACACAATGAGAGTGATGAACCAAAATTCACTCAACCAAAACTTTACAATGCAATAGGCAAGCATCCAAATCCTAGAGAAGTTTATGTTAAGCAGCTTACTGAAAAGGGGGACTTAAGTGCAGAGGAAGTAAAAAAACTTGAGAAGGAGTTTAAGAATAAACTGCAGGACCGTCTAAATGAAATCAAAGAGCACCCACTTCCTTATAAACCTCAAAAAATTGAAGAAGAATGGGATCACCTGAGACGTTCGGAAGCAAAAGATTTCGATGCTTCACCGGACACATCAATTTCTAAAGAGCTTGTTGAAAAAGTAGCTAAAGCGATTTCTGAGGTTCCTAAAGGTTTTAAGCCATTGAGGCAAATTGAAAAATTGCTTAAGGATCGGAAGGCCAATTTCTTTGAGAAGGGAGAACTTGGCTGGGCTGATGCAGAATTACTTGCATACGGATCTCTTTTGGCTCAAGGTACAATTGTACGAATGACAGGGCAGGATGTTAAAAGAGGAACTTTTTCCCATAGACATGCATACTTTTTTGATTCGAATACGAATGAGCCATACTGTGGTTTGAATCACATTCAGGATGATCAGCAGCCACTTAGAATATACAATTCTTTGCTTTCTGAATATGGCGTATTAGGATTTGAATATGGCTATGCCATGGCTACACCAAATGCTTTGGTTATTTGGGAGGCTCAATTCGGCGATTTTGCCAATGGAGCCCAGATCATGATTGATCAGTTCATTACGAGTGCGGAGAGTAAGTGGCAAAGAATGAATGGGTTGGTGATGTTGTTGCCACATGGATATGAAGGACAAGGTCCAGAGCATTCAAGTGCTCGTATGGAACGATTCTTACAAATGTGTGCAAGCGAGAATATCATTATAGCGAACCTGACCACATCTGCTAATATCTTCCACCTCATGAGAAGACAGGTGACTTGGGAGTTTAGAAAGCCAGCGGTAGTATTCTCACCTAAATCTTTATTAAGACATCAAGGCACAATATCCCCATTGAAAGATTTTACATCCGGAAAGTTTCAGGAAGTAAAAGGCGATGATTTCGTAACTAATAAAAATGTTAAGAAAGTACTTTTCTGTTCAGGTAAAGTCTATTTTGATTTATTAGAAGAGCAGAAGAAAAAGAAAGCTAAGGACATTGCTGTTGTTCGAGTAGAGCAGCTATATCCATGGCCTCAAAAGCAAATTGATGCAATTCTAAAAAAATACAATAATCCAAAGCTTGTTTGGGTACAAGAGGAACCAAAAAACATGGGTGCTTGGAGCTATATCAATATGCGAATCAACATGGATTTCAATTTGATATCCAGGAAAATAAGTGCTTCACCTGCTACAGGATTTTCTAAAGTCCATAAGGAAGAACAAGAAACACTGGTTAAGCAAGCATTTGAAATTTGATATGAAATAATCTGGAAAGAATATAAAAACATTAAAAAAAGAAGAAAATGAGTCTTGAAATGAAAGTTCCTTCGGTTGGTGAATCAATCACAGAGGTTACCGTAGCATCCTGGACAAAAAGCGATGGCGATTATGTCGAGATGGATGAGGTGATCTGTGAACTGGAGTCAGACAAAGCCACCTTCGAGGTAACAGCTGAAGCTGCTGGCACATTAAAAATTAAAGCAGAAGAAGGAGATACGCTCGAAATAGGAGCGGTTCTTTGCGAAATAGATGAGAGTGGTGCGGGAGTGGGATCTTCAGACGCTAGCAATGAATCTTCTGGAAAGGATCAAAGTTCAAGTGATTCAGGATCAGCTGAAAATAAGGCCACAGGAGAAGTATTGGAAATGAAAGTTCCTGCGGTAGGAGAATCTATCACTGAAGTAACCATTTCCAACTGGGCAAAAGCTGATGGTGATTTTGTTGAACTGGATGAAGTTATAGCTGAAATAGAATCTGATAAAGCAACTTTTGACCTAACAGCTGAAGCACAAGGTAAGCTTCAAATAGTAGCACAGGAAGGTGACACCTTAGAAATAGGAGCATTGATTTGTAAAATAGAAGTGATGGAGGGTGGCGCACCATCTTCGGGCTCTTCGTCCAGCGATTCTTCTTCAGATGAATCATCAGGCAGTACTACTGCTGATAAAGCAACATATGCGACTGGACATGCGTCTCCAGCAGCGGCGAAGATTTTGGATGAAAAAGGAATATCACCAGATGATGTGAAAGGGACTGGTAAGGATGGTCGTATCACCAAGGAAGATGCAATGAAGGCAGAGAAATCAGTCAAAAAAGAAGCATCCTCAAAACAAGAGGATTCGAAACCATCGAAACCACAATTTGAAGCACCTACATTTGGTGGAGGAGTGTCAAGGGAGCAGCGGAGAGAGAAGATGTCTTCTCTAAGAAAGACTGTATCTCGCAGACTTGTTTCTGTGAAAAACGAAACGGCTATGCTCACCACATTCAATGAGGTGAACATGAAGCCTATCATGGATCTGCGTAAAAAATATAAGGAGCAATTCAAAGAGAAGCATGAAGTGGGGCTAGGATTTATGTCCTTCTTTACAAAAGCGGTATGTGTTGCTCTTCAGGAATGGCCTGCAGTTAATGGTATGATTGATGGAAATGAAATGGTATTCAGTGAATACTGTGACATATCAATTGCTGTATCTGCACCAAAAGGATTGGTTGTCCCAGTCATTAGAAATGCTGAATCATTAAGCTTTGATCAGATAGAGAAAGAAGTGGTAAGATTGGCTACTAAGGCACGAGATAATAAGCTAAGTATTGAAGAGATGGAAGGTGGAACTTTCACCATTACAAATGGTGGTGTATTTGGTTCGATGATGTCTACACCAATCATCAATGCTCCCCAATCAGCGATTTTAGGGATGCATAATATTGTAGAGCGTGCCGTAGTGGAAAATGGGGAGGTGGTAGTAAGGCCAATGATGTATGTTGCGCTTTCTTACGATCACCGAATCATCGATGGACGTGAGTCTGTGAGTTTCCTTGTGAGGGTTAAACAATTACTTGAGGATCCAACAAGACTTCTTCTTGGCGTTTAATCAATCTAAAATCAAAAATCTCCCAATCATAAATCTGTAATTATGGATTATCAAGTAGTAGTAATTGGATCAGGACCTGGTGGATACGTAGCAGCTATTCGTTGTGCACAGCTAGGGATGAAAACTGCCATCATTGAAAAGTACGATACACTCGGAGGGACTTGTTTGAATGTTGGGTGTATTCCTTCTAAGGCATTGTTAGACTCTTCGGAGCATTTTCATGCAGCTGAGCATACTTTTAAAGAGCATGGCATAGACATCAATAAGCCCAAGGTCAATCTAAAGCAAATGATTTCTCGCAAAGCTGATGTGGTGAAGCAAAACGTGGAAGGCATTGATTACTTGATGAATAAAAACAAGATTGATGTTTTTCATGGGATGGGAAGCTTCGTAGATAAAAATACTATTCAGATTGATGGGAAAAACAAGAAAAAAATCACTGCAGAAAAAGTAATTATCGCAACAGGTTCTAAGCCGGCTAACCTTCCTTTCATTAAGCTTGATAAGGATCGAGTAATCACTAGCACCGAAGCATTGGAATTGAAAGAAGTTCCAAATCATATGATTGTGATTGGTGGAGGTGTTATTGGTGTGGAACTTGGGTCAGTGTATGCAAGATTGGGAGCTAAAGTATCTGTTGTTGAATATTTGGATAGTTTAATTCCGACCATGGATTCCACCATGGGAAAAGAGCTTCAGAAGTCCTTAAAAGGATTAGGTTTCGATTTTTATCTAGGTCATAAAGTGACTGGGGTTGAGAAAAAGGGGAAGAATGTGACGGTAAAAGCTGAAACCAAAAAGGGAGAAGAAGTAGAAATTAAAGGTGATTATTGTCTGGTCTCTATCGGAAGAAGGCCATATACAGATAAACTAGGTCTGGATAAAGCAGGGGTAAAAGCCGACGATAAAGGAAGGGTAGAAGTAGATGATCACCTTCGAACAAATGTTGATAACATTTACGCAATTGGAGACGTGGTTCGAGGAGCCATGCTTGCTCATAAGGCAGAGGAAGAAGGGGTGTTTGTAGCTGAAAGCATTGCCGGCCAGAAGCCTCACATCAATTATAATTTAATTCCAGGAGTAGTATATACCTGGCCAGAGGTGGCATCTGTTGGATATACTGAAGAGCAGCTTAAAGAGCAGGGTAAAAAGTATAAGACGGGCAAATTTCCATACAAAGCTTTAGGTAGAGCAAGAGCAAGTATGGATACCGAAGGACTGGTAAAAATAATAGCAGACAAAGACACTGATGAAATTTTAGGAGTTCACATTATTGGAGCCAGAGCTGCAGATATGATAGCAGCAGGTGTTACTGCAATGGAATACCGTGCATCCGCAGAGGATATCTCCAGAATGTCTCATGCACATCCAACCTATATGGAGGCATTCAAGGAAGCTGCATTAGCAGCTACTGAGAATAGACCAATACATATGTAAGATTATTTGGGGAGGGATATTGTGAACGTTGTGCCTTCCCCTAATTTACTTTCCACATTTACATCTCCGTTCAAGCGCTCAATGGCTCGCTTTAATATGTGAAGTCCTAAACCCGTTCCCTCTATTTTCCGATTCACTCTGAAGAACATGGTGAAGATCTTATCAACTGTTTCTTCATCCATCCCAATACCATTATCGGTCGCAGATATTAGAATCTTATTGTTTTCTTCTTTTGCAGAAATTGAAATGAAAGGATTATTTTCTTCTACTCTGGCATACTTTATGCCATTTTCTATCAGGTTTTGAACAATTGTATTAACTAAAGCCCATTCAGCCTCATATTTGATAGTTGGATCAACAGCAATTTTAAATTCAACCTTATCATAATTAGGAAGGAACTTATATGAAGTAATACAGTCATAAATGATTTTTTCAAAATCTATTTCCTGTTTTCTGTCTTCATTGAATGACATCTTAGTAAGATTGAGCAATCCGTCCAGAATGGTATTCAATCGATTTGCCTGCTTTTCATAATCGTCAATAAACCTAAGAGACGTTTCATCTTTCACTTCAAGCTTGGCAACATAAGTAAGGCTCATCAAGGAAGTAATTGGGCCTTTGAGATCATGAGATATTCTGTAGAAAAAAGAGTCAAGCTCCAGTTTCTTTTTCTCGTTTAAATCAGCCTTCTCTTTTTGAACTCTTGCATCTGCCTCAAGTGTCTGCATTTTATTAATTACATCATAGCTTTCAATCACTTTCGCAGTTCTATCATTGATTACGCTCTCTTTTTCATCGATATATTGCTGCAGATATTTAAGTGCTAACTCGTGATTTTTTTGTTTTTTGGCTATTTCATGTAATAATAGGTTTGCCTTAAATTTTATCAGAATGATTCGATGCTTATTACTGTATTCCAGTGCCTTAACAAGTATTTCTTCAGCTTCTCGATCTTTATTCATTTGAATATAGAGAGCACCTCTTTTGTGAAAACACATGGCCAGACCAAGCTTTTCACCCATGTCTCTATGAATTCTTTCAGCTTCCAGAAAATCAGCTTCAGCTTTGTCGTATTCTTTTAGTTGAGTATAAACTTTCCCCCGTCCGTAAAGTGCAAAGGCAAGCCCCCGGGTATCTTCTGTTTCCTTTTTATAAGCAATGGATTTTTCAATCAAACCCATTGCTTCTTTATTCTTCCCTTTATTCAGATAAATTCCCGAAAGAGGGTTGAAAGCATTAGATTGAAGATTTAAATCATTGGCCTTTTGTCCGGATTCAATGGCAGATTTATATGCTTTGATTGCACTATCTACATCACCAAAAAACTCATAGATAGTTCCAATTGACTTTTCTACTCTGGCTTGATTATGATAATCCTCTAGCTTTTTGTACGTGGTAAGGCAGTCGATCAAATAAGTAAGGCCGAGGTTATAATCATCTGTTTTATACAGAGCACCTGCTATGGTATATTTGGCATCCGCAATTCCCTTTTCATCACCAATTTCTTCGAAGATTTCAATTGCTTCATCTGCCATGTTGATGGAAAGATCAAAATCACCAATAATCATATGAAAAAGCGACAAATGAGATAGAGATTTTCCAATACAAGATTTATCATCCATCTCCTTACTTAGGCTAAGAGCTTCCTCAGTAAGTTGGATGCTTGACTTTAAGTCATTAACCCGCTTAAGATAGGCTTCATTCAATAATGAATGAATTTTTGATGTGGTGAGGGTGGATGTGGTTTCCAAAACTTAATTGAATCGTACATAGAAAGATAGTTTAGACATTACATTTTTGTATCAAATTCTGTCCTGGATGATGTTAAATATGGAATAATTAAGTGTATTTACTTACAATATCCATAAGTAAATTACTTAAGATTTTGACTTAGCTAATTCATCAAGTATCAATGCCTCCTGAACAATTTCATCAATTGGTGTTATCGGAATAACTGATACATCATTTAGGTCAATGCCTGAAACCATCTTGCGACCTTTACTTTTTAATAAACCCTGATCGTTAGATAGGTTGCTGCCATTAAGGAAGGCTAATTCTATTCCATCATTTTTAATTGGATTTAAATAACAGACCCATGTTCTTCTAAAATACATGGGAATTTTAAATCTGATTTTTGGGATCAGGTCATGTTGGCTTGTGAGCCGCTGATGTAAAAAGGAAACGATGGCCTTTTGCTGACCATCGAGTCCTAGTATGAAATCTTCAACAGTCATGGAAGTTTAAAATGTGGATTGTAAATCAAGCCGATCACATTCTTCCATGGATCTAATAGAGTCGTCACCTCGATTCCGCCACCCACTTCCCTGATCTCCGTGTGTTCTGTAGCGCCAAGTTTAATAAACCGTTCATGTTCTTTCCTGATGTCTTTGACACCCCAATAGGACTCAATATTATCTGCTCTTTTCTGTCCTACTTTTTCAGGTTGTAATCCCAGCTCGTATCCACCAATATTATAACCTACATAAAAGGGCTCGTCGAAATAGGGATCCGTATCAAAGGCCTTAGTGTACCATGATTTAGCTTTTTCAATATCAGGAACCATATAAATGGTGGTTCTTAAGCCAAGAATATTGTTATTCATTTTTCATTTTTTTTTACAGCGTATCTCAAAATGGTCTTCAGTTTCTCCTCTGGTGTCCTTCTCGGATCACTAAGGTAAATCTCATGATGATATCCGTTTACTTTAAAGCCATTTTCCTGGATAAATTCCATGATTTTGGCTATGGTTGGTTCCTCTTCATAAAAGCTACCAATGTGTAAACCTTGTACAGATAATCCTTCATTTATGAGTTCTAACTTCACTTCATCGTCAGATAAAAGTTCAGGATTTTTAGCTTTCACCTTTTGAATAGCCCGGTAATAGTGATCACCTTCTACAAAATCCGGCATTCTGATAACGATCTTCCAATTCCATTCATCGGGAGGAGTTTGAGCAAACTTATGCTGAGCCTCCAGGCCTCCATCAATCCACCAAAAGCCTTCCATCTTAGGGATGACAAAATCCATATCCTCTGCTTTGCAGATGAATTTGATATTAAATGCCACTGCATAAAGCTTGTCAATTGCCTCTAGAAATTGATCCGATTGTGGATCACATCTTCCAGAAAGTGTCAGGTAATAGTAGCTATCTAAGTCACGGATTTCTGGTTGTTTTCTGGCCTTGTAATAGTTGGGATCTTCTTTTTTTAAATCGATTTTTTCAATTGTTGCTTCCATAATTAATGTGAGTTATATGATAATGAAAACAAAGAAATGAGCTTTAGTGACAGCCCTATGTCACTCGAAAATCCCAGATTAAAAAAAATTATTCAAAATGTGTAAAATCTCTATTCTTTACACTTTCGGGGGTGATTTTTACTCCATTGATCTCTCCAGTATCCCAATCTTGAGTGATCTTCCATTGGCCATCGATTTTTCTCAGTGCTACATGAAATCTACCAACAAATTGTTGGCCATCTTGATTTCGTGTGATGCGATAATAGCCTACTTCGTAGGCATTTTCACCATTAACAGTACGTGTTTCGAATGTGAATTCTATGATCTGATTTTTAGGCAGGCCGTGCATTTTTTCTAGATTTCTGTTTTTGTACTCATCTCCAATAAGTAATCTTCCGGGATTAATGCGCCATACATCATCCGAATGAATAGCATTATACGCTTCACCATCGTTGCTTTCCCATGCTTTGGTAAATGGAATCCAAACCTGTTCATCAATTTCACTTTGAATGTTTTGAGAGAAAACTGTGAGTGAGCAGGTTATTACAAAAATAGAAACTGAAAATTTCATGATTTTATGTTCTAGTTAGAAATGGCGCACTGTGATGCTCAAGTAATTCTTTTGCGAAATTTGCTGCGATACCTTGCAATTCTGATGGTGAGATGATCTCTACTTCATCTCCGTAAGACATCAGCCATCGCGCAAAAAAGTTATAATGTGGAGTGACGAATTTCATTTCATATCTTCCGTTTTCGAGTTTTGTTTCTTCCACGAAACCCATATAATATTTCTGCTCTCCCATAAATCGAGCTGCGGTCGCTGAGGTATGAATGATCGCCTCTTTAGCATCTGTTCCAATAAGAGCTTCACTTAAGAAATCAAGGTAATTGGGGTGACAATTTGGATCAAATGATTCGCCTTGGACAATCACTTTTTGAATACGATCTGTTCGGAAGTCTCTGAGATCTTGTCTGAGTCTGCAAAAGGCAATGAGATGCCACCGACTTGAATAGTAGACCATTCCAAGTGGCTCTACTTCTCGATCGGTAGTTTTGTCATTGTAGTGTGAATAGTAGTTCATTGAGAGTACCCTATTGGTAGCTATAGCCAGCTGAATTTCGGCGAGGTGAGAATCGGGCTGCTGCATGGGTACTGGACTGGGTCTGATGGCTATCCTGTCTTCAAGGTTATCAAGAAATTCTTTATCTGAATATTTCAATACCGCCTTGATCTTATACATGGCTTTATTAAAAGCATCGATGGTTTGAGGATCTGCGCTACGTTCAATGAATTTAGCACCTAAGAGAATGGCACTTGCTTCTTCTTTATTGAATACAACTGGTGGCAAACGATAGCCCTCGACGATAAAGTATCCTTGACCAGCATCACCGCCAATAGGTACTCCGGCATCAATCAATGATCGAATATCTCTGAAAATGGTTCTTCTTCCTACTTCAAACCTATCTTCAAGTTCAGAGATAGGAATTCTAGGCTTCCCCTGAAGATGAATGAGGAGTGCATTGAGTCGGTCGATTCGGTTCATGAGAGAAAATTATATTATTCTCTCACGAGATTAAATCATTTTTAGTTTAATGATTTTTTGCTGTTAGTAGTTGATCGGTAGTTATGTTTTGTCTAAGGAAATTGAAACCTTCCCAAAAAGATTCATCAAGTTCATCTTGTGCACGATCAAATAGAGGTACCTCATCCTGAAAGAAAACTTCATGTTCAGGAAATTTACTAACAACTTCCAGTTGATCCATTATTAAGGTAGCATCATATTGATAATGATTATCAGATCCTTCACCATGGAAATGAACGTTTGTAAGCTCATATGCGCCACTTCTATAGGTAAATTCTTCCGTCCAAGTAATGTTTTTCCAAACCCGGGACTTTATAATTATCGGTTGATATTCAATTTTGACAATGGCATAGCTATTCTTATCCACATAGATTCGTCCCATGGTAGTCCCATGCTCTTTTCTAGGTTCAAATTCAACAATTGCCACATCAGATCCTTTAAAGGTGTCATCAGATGAGTAACTAAATTTATAATCATCCCGATGCTTCTCATCCAGGAATGAATTTGGTCGCCATATGGATGAACGGGCCATATCGCTGGCATTGCCAAGCAACAAGCTTTCGCTATCTACTTCTTTGAATACTTTCTTGCGTGCCTTTATTGGGCTCACATATGCATTTTCAGTTTTATTAAGATTGCATGGAATGTAAATGTCAACGATTCCCTCCGCTAAATAATAAACGGAAGCTGAATCAGATACAGATTCCTTATAGTAGCCAACTTTATGGAGCCTACTCATTTCATAATTAATATGAAATCGGTCAAATACAGTTTCCATAAGAGCATGCCCTTTTTCAAGACGCATCTCCATGGAGTCATTCTCCTTACCATTTCCTTGAATGGCAAATAGACTTAATATGAGTACAAGTGTGTTAAGTGTCATACCTATAGTGTTTGGTATGATACAAAAGTGTGACGGAATTTGACCACATTTAATCCATAGATTCACATAATTCTATATAAGTAATCTACCTAACACGTTATAACCGCTTTTACTTAAAGTGATACTTTAAGCCTTTTAATGTTTCAGTGTAGTTTTTTACTGACAATAAGTTTGAACGTTTCTAATCACAATTATATCTATCAAAGCTTGGTTTTTATCGATAGTATTTAAAACGTAGAGAAGTCCAACTTATGAAGTATAGTGAAATAAACCATGCATTAAAATGACCAATTATGGATTTTTTACCTCGATTGTCAAAAAACCAATTAAAGTGCCATCAATGTTTTTCTTTAGATCAGCCAAGAAATGTTGATCACTGCCATCAATAAATCGTTTACCCATTATTCCTGTGTATTGCTTGAAATGTATGTCATAGGCTTCTGGTTTTGCTCCAAAGAAAGAAGTGTGGATGTGACGATTATCTGTCGAACTTCCATAATCACCAGGTAGTATAGTGCTCACTAATATTCTGCCATTCGAATCACTTATTGCATCCCCGTTTAATCTGGCTGTTGATTCATCTCCTGCTATTTCTGGTCGATAATCTCCATTGATGTTGGTATGATAAAAGTGCACCTGCCTATTTACAAGAGGAGCTTTTGTTATTTTATCAACAAAAGTCAAGCAAAGGGTAAGAGGTTCTCCTGGTTCTGATTTATCCGCAATTGATAGCTTATGTTTCTGATCTAGTTTTTTAAAACTATCGAAATCACGTTTTTCTGCCGATGAGATGGAATTAATTGTTCGATCAATTCCGCATGAGCTAAGTAATAGTAATAGCGTGAAAAATTTAGGCATGCTGAATAAACGAACGATTTTGAGCGATGGTTAGCTTAGGTGATTTTGCATTGAATCAATGACCTTCTTTGAATTACCAATAAATATTTGATCATTGACAATGAAAACTGGTCGTTTTAAAAAAGTGTATTCATCCTGAATAAGCTTTCTATAATCATCCTCTGAAAGATTTTTGTCACCCAGACCCATCGATCTATACTTCAATGCTTTTCTTGAAAAGAGCGATTCATAAGTGCCACTTCTTTCTTTCATTTCATCAATTTGGTCAAACGTCATTTGATCTGTTTTTATATTCTGTTTTTCAAAATCAGAGATCAAAGGACCTAATTCATCCATGATTCGCTTACAAGTAGTGCATGTGGATAAATAATATACTTTCTTCATATTCTAAAGATTAATAGATGGCTAGGGGTAAAAATATGTTGTGAACGTTTGAAGCAAAAGTGATTTAGCTTATTAAGTTAAAAGTTGGCCAGAATCATAGTTTCCATTCCTAATTATCTTGCATGTAAGATTTTTTATTGTTGACTTCCTTAGAATTATCCATAGACGACATTTCAATTCTTTTTTCCTCGATTTTTTTAATAATGGGGATCAACAGCTTATTGCTGTATTTTGTATTAAGAAATAAGGTCTTTATTCATTACTGCATCATGATTTTTGGGCTATCTGCTCATATTTCATTGCCGATATTCCGTGAGAACCATTTAGATTTTGTTGGCAGTATTTCAATCGTAACGGCAACTACTGCTGCACTGGGAGGATTACTTTTTACCCAGTCCTTTATAGGGATCACCAGATCGAAATACCCCAGGCTTACCGGATTCTATAAGTTCTTAGCAGTGATTGCTTTAGCTATAATAAGTATTCAGCTTATTAATATGCTGGCCATTGATAGTCTTTCGCTAAGTACCAACATTTCTTATGTGGCTGCATTAATTGCGATGTGTACTTCATTGCTGAATTTCTCAGTTGGGCTTATTCTTTGGAAAAAGGAATTGCTAGCTAGGCTCTACTTTTTTACCAATTTACCGATGATCGCATCAGCGATAGCTTATACGTTCATTTGGTTTTTGGTTCAAAAAGAGTTGATAATTGGAACTGCTGATTTGCGTTTGATTATTTACATCGGCATGACGTTACAAATGGTCTTATTTTCTGTGTTTGTGGGTTATAAAATCCAGAAAGCAGAGAAACAAAGAATTGCTTTAGAACACCGTATTAATAAGAAGCTAAAAGATGAGGTAGAAAAGCAAACGAGATCCCTTAAGAAGGCTATGGCAGAGTTGGAAACTCAAAGAAATGAACTCAAAGAGACTAATGAGCTCAAAAACAAATTATTTTCATTGGTAGCTCATGATCTACGTAATCCGCTCCAAAACTTATCCAGTCTTGTCGATTTAATGGGAGATCATGTCTTAGAGCCCAAACAGATAAAAGAATTTACAGAGCAAACGAAATTGGGTCTTTCGGAAAGTTTAATGGTGATGGAACGATTACTTTATTGGAGCTCTAAGCAGCTGGAAGGAATACAGGTGCAAAAGGAAGTATGTGATTTAAATAAAATCATCAGCGAACTCAAAAAAGAACTGAATACCAATTTGACCAATAAGAAAGTTAGTATTGAATCATCCCTCAAAATTGAAAAAGTTTCATTTGATAAGGATATGCTGAGGGTTGTTTTAAGAAACCTTATTTCCAATGCTATCAAATTCAGTTATGAAGGCAGCAAAATCAAAATCTCATCAGACAAAAGAAATTATTCCGCACATTTAGTTATACAAGATTTTGGAGTTGGAATGAATCCATCCTGGTATGATGATTTAATTAAATCTGGCAAACCTGATGTTAAAAAAGGAACTAAAGGGGAAAAAGGAAATGGATTTGGTCTCTTAATTACAAAAGATTTTGTAGAAATGAATGATGGAACATTAAGATGCGAGAGTGTTGAGGGGCAAGGAACTTCTTTTACCATCGAGGTGCCAGTAAGTAAGTCAAGCAATTCTTAATCCCTAACATTAACAAAATACTTTTTTGAAAACCACTTAATCTTTCAATTGAGTAACTTTCCAATCAACCTAATAATATTCAACCATGAGAATAAAGAGCCTTTGGATGCTACTTCTGATATCAATTGTAGCCTGCCAGCCTACAGAACAACCAGCGACTATGGATTCGATAGCAGAAAAATATGTCAAACTCATGCTGGATATTGGTCAGTATGACTCTGATTTTGTAGACGCTTACTATGGACCAGAGGAATGGAAGCCTCAAAATAAGAGAGATACTTTTCCATCTGCAGATTTCCTTGTTAGAGCAAATGAACTGATTAGCCAAATTCAATCTGTGGAGGGAGATAAGGACAGAAAATTGATGCTTGTTAAGCAATTGATTGCTGCTCGAACCAAAGTGGAGATTATTAATGGAAAAGTTTACTCATTTGACGAGGAGGCTAAACTTTTGTATGATGCGGAACCACCATCATATGAAGAATCATATTTTGATAACTTATTGATGGATTTAGAGAATGCTTTGCCAGGAGAGGGAAGTTTAGCTGACCGATATAATGAATTTGTAAATCAGTTTATTATTCCTAAAGATCAATTAGATACGGTTTTTCAGACGGCAATCACAGAGGCAAGGAAACGTACAATGGCCAGATATGATCTCCCTGAAAATGAAAATTTTGTACTGGAATATGTGATCGACAAAAGCTGGTCAGGCTATAATTATTATCAAGGGAATAGTCAGAGTCTCATTCAGATCAACACAGATTTACCTATTAAAATAAGTCGAGCAATCGATTTGGCTTGCCATGAAGGATACCCAGGTCACCATGTATTCAATGCACTTCTGGAGCAGAATTTAGTTAATAACAAAGGATGGAAAGAATACTCTGTGTATCCGCTTTTTTCTCCTCAATCACTAATAGCAGAGGGAAGCGCCAATTATGGTATTGATGTGGCTTTTCCGGGAGATGAGAGAATACAATATGAAAAAGAGATTCTGTTCCCTCTGGCTGGTTTGGATGCTTCTATGGCAGATAAATATTATGAAGTGCAAGGCCTCATTGGTAAACTCAGTTATGCCGGAAACGAAGCAGCTCGGATGTATCTCAATGGTGAGATCAGCAGGGAAGAAGCTGCAGATTGGATGGTAAAATATCAATTAAATGAGCCTGAGCGAGCGTTACAACGAACACGATTTTTTGATCAGTATAGAAGCTACGTCATCAATTACAATCTAGGCAAAGACCTGGTTGCTAATTATGTTGAATCTCAAGGGGGAACGGCTGACCAACCAGAAAAACGCTGGGAGGTTTTCAAAGAACTCTTAAGTAATCCCAACACTGCGAGTACCATTCAATAATATCTTTATGAGCATCACCCGAAGAGATTGGATACGGCAAAGTTTATTGGCATCAACCACCATGCTGGTTGCCGGACCTCACATAGCACAAGGTTGTGCCAGCGAACGGCTCCAAGATTTAGGTGAAAAAGACGGGTTGATTCTGCTTAATTGGAATGAGAATCCGTACGGACCATCGGATACAGCCATTCAGGCAGTTAATGACGCCATGAAATATGCCAACCGATATCCTGACGAGCAGATAAATGAGCTAAAAGAAAAGCTGGCTAAGAAGAATGGATTAAAGCCTGCTAACTTTCTTTTGACCGCAGGTTCTACTGAGGTATTGAGTTTACTTGGCCAGCATGTTGGTCTACAAAAAGGTGAGATTGTTACTCCATTCCCAACCTTTCCAACAGCACTTCAATTTGGTCAAAGAGCAGGAGCGACCATCAAAAAAGTAAAGTTAGATTCAAATGATCGCATTGATTTGGATCAAACACTGGATGCCATTTCAGACAAAACCACCATGGTGTTCATTTGCAATCCCAATAATCCTACAGGAACGGAGTTAGCGACAGATGATCTAAGAGCTTTCTGTCGAGAGGTGCCTGAAAACGTTCTGATCTGTGTGGATGAGGCATATGTGGAGTATTCTAATGCAGGGATGAGTGGTAGTATGGTTGGTTTGATTAAAGAGTTACCGAACCTGATTATTTGCAGAACTTTTTCTAAAGCATATGGCCTTGCAGGGTTACGAATGGGTTATGCCATATCAAATGTGCGTAACATCCAGGCTTTGAGAGAACGTCATTTAGGGGCCGAGATTTCTACAGGCTGGCCTCCTCTAGTAGCTGCAACAGCTGCTCTTGATGACCCTGAATTTATCAATAAATGTGTTGTAAAAAATGCTGAAGGGAAACAGATTATTTTTAATGGGTATGATAAATGGGGAGTAAAGTACAACCCCTCCTCCACCAACTTTGTTTACGCAAGAGATGATCGTTTTGAAAAAGATTTAGTAGCCAAAATGCGAGCGAAAGGAATTTTGATAACCAAATGGCCAACCATGACCAATCACTTTCGAGTGAGTATTGGTAAACCAGAGCATATGCGAACGTTTGTAGAAACGGTCGCTGAGTTTTTGGTTTAAGCCAGACTATCGAATGATTATTTTTTCCTGCGCTGTAAAGGATTCTGAACGTACAATTACCAAATAGGTCCCACTCTGTAATCGAGGCAATTCGAATAATTTTTTAGAGGTATTATTTAAGGATTTGTTGTAGAAAATTTTACCAGTAAGATCAATGATTTCTACTTGGTAAGTATCAGCATCTGCCATTCCAAAATCTAAATTGACATGACCATCACTAGGATTTGGATAAAGGCTAATGCCGAATGAATCCAGAAGATCCAATCCAGTAATTGTGAAAACCACTTCTTTACAAACCATAACTTCCGGGCATTGATTAACTGCAGTCAAGCAAATAGTATATGTTTTGCCTTCATAATCTTCAAAAGAAAAATCCGGACTTATTGCAGAGGAGGTTCCTTCACCTGCAAAATCCCATAAAAAATCTACTCCTGATCCCTCTGATAGGTTGATAAAACTAACATTTGCTCTTTCGAACAAATCTGTCTCATAAGAGAAATCAAAATCAACAATAGGGGAAGAATCTACTTGAACCTCCTTTGATTCTTCAAGGACTTCTGCATCAGGAGTGGTTATTGTAAGGCTTACCTGATAGGTGCCACTAGTGGAATAGGTGAACAAAGCATCCTCGGTTGTGGCATCCGTTTCTCCATCTCCATCTAAATCCCACGCGTAGGTTGATGCATCTGGAATGTTCGATGATGTGTTTTGAAAATTAGCTTCAATTCCTACGCATGAGGCATCAGTGGTAAAGTCCACCGAAGGGCCGCTTCCACTTTCAAGAACTTCAACAGTTTTAGAGAATGTAGTTCCACATCCTTGATTATCTGAAATAGTAAGAGTGGTTGTGTATTCTCCGGCAGTAGGAAATGTAAAAGTTGTTCCTTCTTTGGTTGTGGCATCTTCTACGCCATCTGATTCAAAATCCCATGACCAGGTTGCTGTAGAATCTATGTTGAATAGCTCGACCTCAAAAATAGTGGGTGACCCAACAACAACTGGTTCGGCACTAAATACCACAAATTGTTCAGGCTTAATCTCTACTTCAACTCCTGTGCTGTCTGCGCAAGCTCCGTTTTGAACTACCAGAGCAAGCGTATGAAGACCCGAGCTATTGAAAACGTGAGTAATATCTCCTGCATCCGTGCTAATCTCATTGCCATCCGCATACCATTTATAAGAGGCATCTGAGGCAAGTCCACTACTTAAGTCAATGAGGTTAATTACCTCTCCGGCACAGGCCAAGAGGACATCAAAATCAGCAGTTGGAGCCGCATCTATATCAATATCTTTTGTTTCAGTTAAAACTTCTGTATCAGGAGTGGTAATGGTAAGACTGACTTGAAAGGTGCCTTCTGCTGAATATGTATGAAGAGCATCTTCAGAAGTAGCATCGACCGTTCCATCTCCATCAAAATCCCACTCATAAGTAGATCCGTTAGGGATATTGGTTGATAGATTTTGAAAGGATGCCTCTATGCCGAGGCAAGAAGCGTCAGTAGTGAAATCTGCATCAGGATCATTTCCATTGGATAGAACTTTTATCAATTTTGAAAATGTGGTTTCACATCCTTCTCCATTGGAGACGGTAAGCGTGGTAGTGTATTCACCGATTGCAGGAAACGTAAATGTTGTATTCTCTTCAGTCGTTGCATCAATCACTCCATCTGTTTCAAAATCCCACGACCAGGAGGCATCTGATTCTACGTTTAATAATTCTACCTCGTAAACGGTTGGTGATCCGACGATTACCGGCTCTGCACTGAAAGCTACAAATGGTTGAGGCTTGATATCTACTTCAAGGCCAATACTGTCAGCACAAGCCCCATTTTGTACTATCAAAGCGAATGTATGCAGGCCAGAGGTATTAAAAACATGGGTGATATCTCCGATGGTTGTACTTATTTCTTCACCATCAGCAAACCATACATAAGAGGAATCATTTGTAAGACCACTTTGATCAATTAGGTTAATTGTTTCTCCAACACATGCAAGAATTGCATCAAAATCAGCAGTAGGAGCAGAGCTGATTATTATCTCTTTGGATTCAGTAAATACTTCAGTGTCAGGAGTAGTTACTGTAAGGCTAACCTCAAACGTGTCGATTGTAGCAAATGTATAGGTAGCATCTTCGGTGGTGGCGTCTGTTACTCCATCCTCGTCAAAATCCCACTCATACGTAGATCCAATAGGCATGTTGATGGACGTGTTTTGAAATGAGGCGACAATGCCAACACATGATGCATCTGTACTAAAATCTGCGGTTGGATCACTGCCATCAGAAAGGACTTTGATTACTTTGGAGAATGTGGTCTCACATCCTGCTCCATCTGAAATGATTAGTGTAGTTGTGTAGTCACCAATTGCTGGAAATGTAAATGTTGTATTCTCTTTAGTCGTTGCGTCAATCACTCCATCAGTTTCAAAGTCCCACGACCATGTGGCATCCGTATCTACGTTGAACTGTTCCACTTCAAAGATGGTCTCTGATCCGACGATCACCGGTTCTGCACTGAAGGTAACAAATGGCTCAGGTTTGATGGTTATTTCCTGCCCCGTGCTGTCAGCGCAAACTGCACCATTTTGGATGGCCAAAGAAAATGTGTGTAATCCGGGGCGATCAAAAATATGACTGATGTCACCTTCAAAGGTGCTTATTTCAACTCCGTCAGCATACCATTTGTAAGAAGCATCACCTAGAATTCCAGTACTCTGATCTGTCAGACTAATTGTTTCACCTACGCAAGCAGCCAGGATATCAAAATTGGCTATCGGACAATCTCCGTCAATCATGAATTCACGTGTTTCTCCAAATCCCCATCTACCATTCGCATCTTGTGCTCGGATTGTAATCGTGTGCGTACCAATTGGGTAGCTGTCCACCAATTCTAGCTGAATACTGGTGATATCTATAAGTGTTCCTGAAGTAATATCTATTGGGATGCCATTGCCTGTTCCAGGATCTTCATTGATGAAATATTCCATTGCTGCAATTGGCAAAATCTCATTTGAGGAATTATTTATATTCTGAATGAAAAAAACTCTGGTCTCCGCCATTCCCCATTGCTCATCGGTATTCTTGGCTCTCACGGAAACTGTATGAAATCCATCTTCAATGGCAGCAATTGTCAATGCTTCGGTAATGTCAATACTCAAACTTTGAGTCACAGGAATGTCTGTACCATTTCCTTGTCCAGGGTCTTCATCAATAAAATATTCAACGGCTGATATCTCTGCTGGACTGGATGGTGTTAAATCTTCTAAATTTTGGATATAAAAGGGTCTGGTTTCAGCAAAACCCCATTGTGAATCTGTATTTCTGGCACGAACACCAATGGTATGAAAACCATCCGAAAGGGCTGCTATATCCACAATATCATTTACGTCTACAGTAGGTCCACTTCCAGATAATGTTATACCGTTACCAACCCCAGGGTCTTCATCAATAAAATATTCCAACGCGTTTATATCGGCAGGTGGTGGATTACTTACACTCGAATTGGGTTGAATGTAAAATAATCTCCTTTCATGTAGACTCCAATCACCATTTTCATCCTGTATTCTGATTCCGAGGACATGCACACCATTGGTCAAGCCCATAGATGAAGTGGCTATGGTGAAGTTTAGGTCAATAGACTGGCCTTGTGTGATTGATACCGGAAAAGGCGTACCCATACCAAGTCCAGGGTCTTCATCAATGAAGTATTCAGCAGCTACAATGTCTGCTGGTTGAGCAAATCCCCAGCTTAAGGAAAGCAGGAATAGTATCGAGTAAACTATTCTTCTCATGGCTCCTCCTAGTTGGACTTAGCCTGCACACTTACATCCAGATCGTCATCGGGATTGATAACTGTGGAAACATTGAAAGATTCAATGGTAGGAAGGCTTGAAGTCTTCAAGGAAAAGTTTGGAGTCATAGGATAAGGTCCGCCAGTGATGCCAATATCCGACCCATCACTTCCGGCATCTACTGCAGCTGAAAGTGGATCGAGACTAAAGTCGTATGATAAGGACCAGGTATTTAAGACTGGTATTGTTCCATTAAAATCAGGTGAAATGCCTTCAAGGTTATTGGCATTTCCTGAATTACTCACTCCACCACCAGAAGGGGGTAATTCGTTATTTCCCGTTTCAAATGATAGGTTGTTGTCAAAAACATTACGCTGAAAATTAGTAGATGTGCTAGCACCACCCGAAGTGAGACTTGGTGTTCTACCATAAAAAATATTATTAGAGACCAATGCGTCGAGCATTATCGTAGAAAATGCATTGTTCGATCCATTTTGACCGATGAAATTATTGTTTTGAATGATTAGCACGTCACCCTCTGAGTATTTTCTAATCCCTGATAGAATAATATTATTTTGTATAAAAGCATTGTTTGGATTTGAAGATTCAAATGAGGTTAGGCCTTGCAATAAATTATTTCTAATAATCACCCCATCCACTTCTCGCTGGAAAGTGATCCCACTCGTAATTTGGTTATCGAAAATGACCATGTTTGTCACCGGAATTGTATTTGATGTAGATGTTTGCCAGGTAATAGAAGTGATTAAATTATTATGAATGGTTACAGTATCAAGCGTGAAAACAGGACCGCCATTTGTATTTCGTGTCAGATATATATTGGATAAATGAAGTCCTGTAATTGTACTTTTAGAAGCATTTTCGGTGTTATCAGAATTTGATCGTAGGGTGATATTAGTTATTCTGGAAGAGTGAGGTAAATCTTTGGTAAGATTGAATCCAATGCCTATTAAGTGTAATTCTTTTTCCACAACAATACTACCGTAAGTGGTGGGACTGGGCTGAACATAAATAGAATCTCCTGCTGAAGCTGCATCAGCAGCTGCTTGCAGTGTGGCGTATACATTATCCCCTGTTGGAGCATTGGAATTATTATCAACTATACGGACAGTTTGGGCAGCAACAGATAGAGTAAGCCCAAGAAGGATTGGAGTGAGTAGCGTTTTCATGATGGGTGATTTATAATGAAACCTTATTCAATTTAAATAATTCTGACCTCAAAATCCACTTGTTGTTATTCGCACATCGAAATTTTGACGCTTTTAGTTAAAAGCCGCTAGTGGAATACCTCTTTGTTTGTTCTGCTGATACAACTACTTTCAGTTAAAATCAAAAGAGTTATGAATTATTTATACTCGCTATTATTCTTATTTATTGCCTGTTCGGCTCCAATCCAGAATCCACAATCTGAAGCTTCTTATATCATCAAAAATGTCAATGTCATTGATGTGAGAGATGGATCTATCGGCCAAGAAATGGACGTGATAATTGCCGATGGTAAAATCAGCTCGATAATAAAATCTGATGATTTTGAAACAAATGCTCAGATAATTGATGGAACGGATAAATATCTCGTGCCCGGTTTGACAGAGATGCACGCTCACATTCCTTCGCCACAATGGGGTCGCGATAATACCAATGAAACCCTCTTTCTGTTTTTGTCAAATGGGGTTACTACCATTCGCGGAATGTTGGGGCATCCGGCTCATTTGGAACTTAGAGAGAAGGCAGCAAACAATGAAATATTGAGTCCTAGGATATTCACGTCTAGCCCATCCGTAAATGGAAACACGGTAAAATCGGTAGAGGAGGCCATAGAAAAGGTGACTAAGTATAAGAATGATGGATATGATTTCTTGAAAATACATCCCGGCTTAACTCGAGAAGTTTTTGATCAGGTGGAGGCTACTGCCAAGGAGGCAGGAATAGGATTCTCCGGTCATGTTCCTGTTGATGTAGGCATCCGACATGCGATCAAAAGTGGGTATGGCACCATCGATCATGTAGATGGGTTTTTGGAAGGATTGGTTCCATCCGAATTTGATGTCAACCCCAACGAAAATGGATTCTTTGGGTTCAATTTTTCTCATTTGGCTGATACAGGCATGATTGATGAGCTAGTGGCTTTAACTAAATCTCACGAAGTGTGGGTAGTTCCTACTCAAAGCTTATTTGTTCGATGGTTTTCACCTGTTCCACCCGAAAAAACCGTTGAATTAGATCCAGACTTTAAATACATGCCCAAATCTACAGTTGACCAATGGGTTCGTAGTAAGCGGAGCTTGATTCAAAGCCCAGATTTCTCAATTGAGAAATATATAATCTTTACAGATATCAGACAACAAATGATTAAAGCACTTCATGAAAATGGGCACGGATTGCTGCTTGGATCTGACGCTCCTCAGGTGTTCAATGTTCCTGGCTTTTCTATCCATCATGAACTAAAATCAGTAGTTGATGCAGGCATTAGTCCATTAGAAGCTATCCAAACAGGAACTATCAATCCAGCAAAGTTTTTTGGAATGGAAGGCAAATTTGGCGAGGTGATCGAAGGAGCAAGTGCAGACCTTATACTTTTGGATCAAAATCCACTAGAAGATTTAAAGAACCTCAGAAATCCTGTAGGGGTAATGGTAAGAGGCCAGTGGCTTGACAAAGCTACAATAGATCAGAGGCTTGCCGAGATTGCAGAAAGAGCCAAGGACATTTAAAATTTACTGGTTGCGTGAACGAGTTGCGCTGACTCAACATCTAGTTTTATGAAATTGTAGCCATTCCAAAAGGCATCAGAAAAATCCTCAACTGCTTCTTCAAAAAAGGAATATTGAGAATTCAGCAACCGGTATTCATTGGGAATTTCATCAATAACAAAACATTCGTTGACCACCAAAAGCGCATGATAATTAAATTCATTATGAGTGCTGGTCCCATCAAAAGAGACACTAAATAGCTCATAAATACCATTACGTTTTTCATATTCTTCTGTCCAGGATACGGACTCCCAGAAAGCGTAATCCTTTAGGATTGGAAAATACTCAATTTTGAGGATGGCATGGCTTTCGTAATCTACGTAGATTTTGCCGCTTGTATTACCCTTTTTGTTGATCGGTTCAAAGTCTATAATGTATACTTCATGATCACCCATGTTCGTGTAGCCGGAATATTGATAATCGTAATTAGTTCTGTTTTTTGGATGTAGAAAAGAACTCTTTCTCCAAATGGAAGATTGAGCCATATCGCTGGCATTTCCTCCCAGGACTTCATTGATAATATCTATCTGGCGAAATACTTTTTTGCGTGTGCGAATAGGTCTAACCAAGGCCTCATTCAGCTTATCTACATTGCTTGGAACGTAAATATCCATGATCCCCTCTGCTATATAATACATAGAGTTCCAATCAGACATGGACTCTTTGTAATAGCCAATCATGTGTAGCCGATCCATTTCATAATTGAGATGAAATCGATCAAAAACTGTCTCCATTAAAGACTTACCTGTCATCACGACCACTTCTTCCAATTGAATGGTGGAGGGCTCAAGGTAAATGGTGTAAAAATCTTTGATATTATGAAGCTCTTCCTGATACACTTCGTATCCCATGTAGGAGATTTTCAACTCTTCGCCATCTGAAATTTCTTTGGCAGAAATTACAAACTCTCCGTCAATGTTGCTTATGTTAATCACATCTCCAACAACAACATGGGCGAAAGGAATAGGCTCATTCGTTTCTTTATCCTTGATAATTCCTTTGATCGAAGTGGGATCATTGTTGAACAAGAATAATGCGAGCAAGAATAAGGGCGATGATGCAAACGACATTAATGTAAAAAGGTGATTATCCTATAAAATTACAGGATAATACTTAAATATTATCAAATGATAATAAAATATGATGGGTGGTGGCTGTTTTGACGGATTTGAAATTTCTCTTAAAAAAAATTTCTCACTATCTCTAAAGGACTTCCAAGGTTCGTGTCCTCACGAACCTATTCAAAACACCTTTCATATTTTTATTGAATGGATTACTTCAAGGAAAGAAGGCCTTCCTATACTGAGATTGGAAAAATATACTTTTGGACAGCCACGATAAATAACTGGATTCCTTTACTTGAATCTAAAGAGTTTAAAACCATCTTAATTGATTCACTTTCCTTTTTATCAAATAAGCAGCTAATCGATGTTTTCGGGTTTGTGATTATGCCTAATCATATCCATATGATCTGGAGAATGAATTCTTCAAATGGAAATGAGACACCTTTCGGATCTTTCTTGAAGTACACAGCTCATGAGTTTAAGAAAATGCTTAATGAGAACGAACTGCAAAAGTTAAAGTCCACGCAAGCAATAAGGGGTTTGAGTTTTGGCAAAGAGATTCAATGGCCATTGAGTTATACAGTCCTGAAGTGGTATATCAAAAACTTGATTACATCCATGAAAATCCAATAGCAAAAGACTGGAACCTTGTCCATAAGCCAAGTGATTACACATATTCTCTGCATCTTTTTATGAGCTTGGAGATAATCGGTTTGCATTCTTGAAACATGTTGGTGAGGAGTTTTAGGTGTGGTTCGTGAGGACACAAACCATGGCGGGAGACTTCTTAAAACATGTTGGTGAAGAATTTTGAATAAGGTGGTTCGTGAGGACACGAACTAGGGCGGAAGAACCTTTTCCATGAGCCTAATGAACACACGTATTCATCTGCATCTTATTATGAGTTTGAAGATAATCGGTTTGCTTTCTTGAAACACCTGGGCGAAGAGTTTTAGATGTGGTTCGTGAGGACACGAACCAGGGCAGGATAACTACTGCTAAAACGCCAAAATATTCCTCATCTTCTCCGCAATCCGTTCCGCATTAGGCACCACTGACTCCATCAACGGCACATTGTGTGGCAATGGAATATCCGGCATAGCTATTCGCTCTACAGGTGCATCCAAATAATTAAATCCTTCTGAAGCAAGCACTGCTGCAATTTCCGCCCCAAAACCAGCTGTGAGTGCATCTTCATGAACAATCAAGCACCTGTTTGTTTTTTGGATGGAAGTCATAATGGCTTCTTTGTCCCACGGCATGATTGTTCGCAGGTCGATGACATCTGCTGAGATTCCAGTTTCATCCACCGCCGCTTCACAAGCTTCACACATGGCACCCCAAGTCACTAAGGTGATATCGTTTCCTTCTCTGAGAAGGTTCGCTTTTCCGAAAGGGACAATGAATTCATCTCCCGGATACGGTCGGCGAGCGTAGCGGTTATCGTTCAGGTTTCGGTGCTCAAAGAACATGGTCGGATTATCTGATCGCATAGCAGAGCGAATCAGACCTACTGCATCCTGTGCATTGCTAGGGAATGCCACCTGCCATCCAATCGCATGTGCAAACATTACTTCGTTGGTCACAGAGTGCCACGGGTCACCCACCTTGGCAAATCCTCCGGGCATTCGTACCACAATTGGTGCGGCAAATCGATTGGCTGTTCTCCAGCGGGTGGTACCACAGTTGTTAAGTTGTTCTGTTGCCGGATCTGCATATTTTCTAAACTGGATCTCTGCCACGGGCATCAGTCCGGCATAGGCCATTCCTACTGCCCGACCGATGATTCCCTCTTCTGAAAGTGATGTGTCAAACACACGATCTTCTCCATATTTGGATTGAAGCCCCATCGTTACTGCATGTACACCTCCTTTCATACCTACATCCTCTCCAAATACTAAGACTTTAGGGTTGGTTTTCAGCTCATAGTCCAGGGCAAGATTGATCGCTTCACCGATGTTGATTCTTCGTTTATCTGGATTTGGTTCTTCCGATGATGAAGGGAATTCATGGCCTGATGATCGTAAACCGCCGATTCCTTGAACTTCATCCGGTTCTGAGAACACATATTTCTTGATTTTTGAAGCATCTGGAGCAGGTCGATTCAAAGCTGCTTCTGCTGACTCATCTACAATCTTTTGGGCTTCTTTTTCAAGTGCTTTCCACTCCTTGTCTGAAAACATTTTTTTCATTGCTTTCAAAGGATCATTGGCCTGCTCTTTCTTCACCAGCTTCTCATCCTTATAAGCCTGATTGTCCTGATAGGAATGGCCGTTTAGCCTTGGTACTTTCAGTCGAACAAGTGCCGGACCTTTTCTAGATCGCACATGATCTGTTCCTGCTTTTAATAGTTGGTAGGCTTCCTCAGGATCTGTTCCGCTTCCATCCCAGATATCCAGGTTTTTGAATGAGGCCAAATTCTCCGCAATGTTTTTACCGGGTGTCTGGTATTCACTCGTTACAGAAATGCCATAACCATTATCTTCGATGTAAAATAGTACAGGAAGTTTTTGTGTAGTAGCTATCGTCAGTGCAGACCAAAATCCATTGGTAGCCACAGATGCATCACCACCCAGAATAGCAGCAATGGAATCTTTATATTCTTTATTTTTTAGTGTTTCAGAGTAATATTCAATGCTCTGTGCCCAACCCACGGCAGGGGTATACTGCGCACCCACATCTCCAGCCATAGGCAGTACCACACACCCTCGATCTGATTTTGGCATGTTGCAAACCACTCCAATATCTCGTCCGTCACTGTAGCCTCCTGAGCGGGTAAGAGGAGCAGAAAGTGCATCTTCCACTGATAGTCCAAGTCCGATCATCAAGGGCCGTGAACGATAATAAGCACTCGCTGAATCTTTTGGTTTATCAAGTAGGTGAGCCAGGATCAATTGCCCTAATTCATGTCCCCTTGCTGAAAATTGATAAAGCACTTTTTTCTCAGGAACCAGCTTATTTTCTTCCAGATCATCCATTGCTCTGGAGATGAGCATTTTCAGGGCAATCTCTTTCCAATCAATCGCAGAATCTTTCTTTTTTTTGGGTGCTGTTGCTGTTTTTGCCATAACTAATTTTTGGGAGCGCTAAGATACAAAACGCAATGGTTTGCAACGAAACCGTTTATCAGATCGTGGCAACCATTTTAATGTTTATTTAGGAGTAAACATTAAAATATTAACAAATTAATGTTTGTCTGCTTGCGGGCCTTAAATTAATACCTTACTTTCGAGTAAACATTAAAAGTAGATTAAATTGATGTTTGATCAAAAAAAACCTTTAAACATCGAATCGAAGAAGAATGTTTAAAACATCCCCCTAGCCCCCTTCAAAGGGGGAATATCCCCTCGAGGGGATTATAGGGGTGTTTAAAAATGCTAGACTAAATGTCTAAATGAGATTCTTTTCACTAGACTTTTACGAATAAATATTTCCATGAAACAGCCCCTTTTCAACATAAATCCGGATCGCAGTAAACCATGGAATGACCTTCCTGATCTTCCCATCCACCCGGATTTGTATCGTACGGTTGAAATCATGGAGCAGCTGGCCAATGCGAAAGCGGCACTGGGACGTTTGCATGGTCGTTCGGTTGCTATCCCTAATCAGGGTGTACTTATAAATACGATTTCCCTGCAGGAAGCCAAAGCATCGAGTGAGATCGAAAATATCTTTACCACAGATGATGAACTGTATCAAGCGTATAGCGAAAAGGGAGAAGACATGCAGATCAAGGGTGCTCCAAAGGAGGTGTTGCGATACAGAGAAGCGTTGTGGGCCGGACATCAGCATCTCATGGATCATGGTCAATTTGATATGGACTATTTTATTAAGGTCTATCGCATCGTGAAACAAACCAATGATGGATTACGACCGCCAAGTGCACGCATTTATATCAAACAGGGAGGAACAGGACCGAATGCCGGAACAGCTATCTATACTCCACCACGAGGGAAAGAAGTATTGGAGAATAAGCTTATTAACCTCCTTGAATTTGTGAATGATGATGAAAAATATCCGGTTGACCCATTGATAAAGATGGCAATAGCGCACTATCAATTTGAGGTGATTCACCCTTTTCGAGATGGGAATGGACGAGCCGGACGTATTTTTAATATCAATATTTTGACTCAAAAAGGCTTACTGGACTTACCAATACTGTTTTTAAGTCGATATATCATTGATCATAAGAATGACTACTATTCTCACCTGGCCAGCGTAACACAGCGAGCGATGTGGGAGCGATGGATTCTATTTATGCTTAGGGCAATAGAGTCTACGGCTAATCTCACGTTCGATAAAATCAATGACATTCTTGCCGCGAAAGAAGGAATAATGGAAAGTATCGAACAGGACACGAAGATTAGGAAGCCGGAGCTACTGGTTCAAATGATTTTTTCACAGCCTCTGACCAAGGTGAGTCATTTAACGGATGCGAAAATCTATGCAGAGAATACTGCAAGGAATTATCTAAATGAGTTGGTGGAAATGGGGATTGTGGAGAAGAAATCCATTTCTGGACACCATTATTATCTCAACTTGGAATTGTATCGAATATTATCAGAATAAAAAGAGGCTAACTACCTCTTTTCTAATCATTTAAGGTTCCAATTAAAGTTTTTCCATTAAATAATCTGTCATCATTTGGTATAAGTGACCCCTACGATTGCCCATACCATGAGGCCTATCAGGATAATAGAAGGAATCGAACTGTTTGGCAGCATTCACCAATTCGTCATGAAGTGCTACTGAATTTTGGAAATGCACATTGTCGTCTCCGGTCCCATGGACTAACAAAAAATTTCCTTTCAATTTATCTGCATGTGTATTTGGACTATTGTCATCATAACCACTTGGATTGTCTTGCGGTCTTTGCAGATATCTTTCAGTGTAGATGGTGTCATAATATCTCCAGGTAGTCACTGGGGAAACGGCAATAGCTGTTTTAAAAACATCATTGCCTTTTAGAATGGCTAATGAAGACATGTATCCACCATAGCTCCAGCCCCATATACCAATACGATCTTCATCAATGTAATTGTAATCAGCGAGAGTTTTTGCTGAGAATATCAAATCCTCAGTTTCGTATTTCCCAAGCTGTTTGTAGGTAAGTTTTTTATAGGCCTCACCTCTATATCCTGTTCCTCTGGTATCGATCACCGCCACAATATATCCTTCCTGTGCCATGTATTGGTGCCAGATATAATGACCACCTCCCCATTGATTTGCTACTTTTTGTGAGCCTGGTCCGCTGTATTGAAAGATAAGCAATGGATATTTCTTGTTTTCATCAAAATTTGCCGGTTTCAAAAAGAATCCACTCAAGGTGCTCCCAGTGGCATTGGTCAATTGGAAGAATTCCTTATCTACAAATCCATACTCTTTAATCTTCTGGGCTAGCTCTTGATTGTCTTCCATCACTTTAATGAGCTTATTTCCTTTGGTTTGATAAAGGGAAACAATCAGCGGCGTATCTGCTGATGAAAAATAATTTATATAAAAACTGCAGTCATTACTCATGTCGATAGTAGATCTCCCTGGAGTATTTGTAAGTTTTTTCTTCCCTTTTCCCGAGAGTGAAACTGAATACAGATGAAGCTCAAGGGGGGTGTCTTCCGTACTGGCATAGTAAAGCACTTTTTTCTTTTGATCTAAGCCAACTATTAAGCGCGCCTCGTAACTTCCTTTCGTAATTTGATTGGCAAGGCTTCCATCCATGTTGTAGAGATAGAAATGCTTGTATCCACTGTTTTCCGTGCTATAGATGAATTGTGTGCCATTATCCAGATACGTGAGATCATCGCAGAAAGTGAAATGAATGTATGTATCGCTCTTATCAGTTAGAATCGTTTTTGAGTCACCGGTTTTAGCATCCACATGCAGTATATCCAATTGATTTTGAAGTCGATTTAATCGCTGGATGGATAAGAGATTTGGATCTTTCGTCCAATAGATGCGAGGGATGTATATGTCCTTTTCTTCCCCAATATCTGCTGTGATTGTTGATTTACTTTCAAGGTCATAGATGCGAACCTGAACCTCCGAGTTATCTTCACCTGCTTTCGGATATTTGTATCGATAATCCTGAGGATAAATTGCGCCTTCATTCCAATACTGCAAATTGTACTCTCTGACATTGGTCTCATCAAAACGGATGAAGGCTATCTTTTTTCCATCCGCCGACCATCCAAATGCCTGAGTTAGGTAGAGCTCTTCCTCATACACCCAATCTGCACTTCCATTTATTATGAAATTGAATTTACCATCGTTTGTTATTGCTACTTCTTCATTAGCATTCAAGTCAACATAAAAGAGGTTATTGTCTCTCGCAAAAGAGACTTTGGAGTTATCGGGTGAGATAGTTGCGTAAGACTGCCGTCCGTCAGATAATTTTTTTAATTCTTGTGAATTGCGATCATACAGATAAAAAACTGCGGTATAAGACCGTCGGTAAATGCTTTCACGGTCGACCATCAATAGCACCATTGACTCATCATCACTAAAGTTGTATGAATCAATTTCTAAATCAATTGCGTCACCATCTACGATCGTCTCTACTTCTTCACCAGTTCTTACGCTGTACTTAATAATTTTATTGTCAGATAGGGCACTGTAAAACTGCCCGTCATTCATCCAGTTCAGGCTTCTGACGGATTCTTGACGGAAGGTGCCGTCGGAAGTATTCTCGACTTTTATTTCCTTCTGGGCAATAGTTGTGAGAGCGGATGCTAAAGAAAGAAGAAAGACTAATATTCTATAATGTCTCATAAATCGTGTTTGCTAATGTCTCATAAAAAAATCCGGATTACCAAAAAATCGGTTCATCTATTCTTTCGTATTTGACTTTGATTGTGTTGCTTGTTGGTACAATTGCTTTATTTCTTTTTCTGAAAAACTGGGAAAATACTTTTTACCAAGTAATACTGCATGCTCTTCACTCGCAACCTTTTTTGCATATCCTAAAATAAGCTCAGTTTCTATTTGCTTTGATTTTTTAGGCCCAAGCCTTTTGTTAACTAGTGAAAGTGATGATGTGGACGCTTTTGCTATTCTACTAGAAATACTGCCTCGATCTTCAGTCAATGTTATGTATCGAACGAAATTGTCGTAATTTTCGGTCCATCCCAATTTATAAGCATCACTTTCTTTATTGAGATTAGAAGGAAGGGTATGATATCGTCGGGATGTTTCTGTTAGAAGCCGCTCAGCATGTTCAATTTTTTTTATCTCAACATACAGTGATTGTAATGCATTATACAATTCAAAATCTACAATTGAAGAATTTTGAAGGTTTAGTGCATACTCAATGGTTTGATAGTCATATTGTGGTTCAATAAATCGAGAATTTGAGAAATCTGAATAATTGGTTTCTGCTAAGATCGCTTTCATCTTTTGAGTTTCACCCTTCATTCCTGCTGATATTTCAGTCATTAAAAATCGAAAGGCTTCCATTTCGTATTTTAGAGCTGTGACTACACGATCTCTTTCTTTTGCATTTTTTTGATTTTCTGCATAATTCTGAATCAGGAAAGCACAATAAACCCCAATAATTACAATTAAAAGGTCAATAAAGACCCAGGTCAATTTATTCTCAGAATTAAAAAGCTTGCGTAAAAACATCCGTCGAGATTTCTGGTAAAAATATAAATTTATTAAATGGAGAAGCTTTTACTAATTCATGGCGCTTTGGGTGCTGCTGATCAAATGATTCCGTTAAAAGAACTTTTAGAGAAAGATTTTGTAGTTGAAATCATTGAATTTGAAGGACATGGAGGTAAATCCTTCATTAGCGAGGATTATTCATTAGATGGATTTGTTTCTCAATTAGATCAGAAAATTGATAATGATGAATCGGTGCACATCTTTGGTTATAGCATGGGTGGATTTATTGCCTTAATAAGTGCCAGTCAGGGTAATTCCAACATAAAATCCATTACAACTTTAGGTACCAAAATGCGATGGAGTCCTGCAATAGCAGAAAAGGAGGCTAAGCGCTTAAATCCTGAAAAGATTGAAGAAAAAGTTCCGGCCTTTGCCAATGCTCTTAAAATGCGTCATGGAAATCAATGGAAAAAGGTACTTAACCGAACGGCACAATTCATGAGAAGGCTGGGAGAAAATTCACCAATGACTCATAATCGAATGAGTGCAATTAAGATTCCTGTTCAGCTTTGTCTGGCGGATCAAGATTCAATGGTCTCAGTAGAGGAGACGGAAGAGGTGAAAAGATGGTTAAGTAACAGCAGAATAGAAAAAATCTTTCATAGTAAGCACCCGATGGAAAAAACAAACCTGACCGCTCTTTCACAAACAATCAGGTCATTTATTGAACAGGTAAATTGAATTACTGTTTGTCTTTAAACTTCTGAATAAAATTTCGTGTGAATTCTGAAAGAACCAGCTTTCCACTCATTTCTGCTCGTTCAGCTAAAAGTTGATCCCAGTGATCAGTTCCTTCCCAGAAAACTTTCTTTAATTCAGCCATTGCTTCAGGGTTGTAAGCTGCTAGCTTATTTGCTAATTGATTCACTGCCTTATCTAAAGATTCAACATCATCATAAAGCTTTCCAAAAAGACCTTTTTGGTGTGCCCACTTTGGATCATAAAACTCATCGGGATTCATCGCCATTTGTGACATAGCAGAGAGTCCTACTTTTCGCTCAATGGCAGGACCAACAACGAATGGTCCAATTCCTAACGCTAATTCACTTAATTTGATAGCTGAGTGTTTGGATGCAAAGCAGTAATCAACTGATGCGGCCAAACCAATTCCTCCGCCCACAGCTTTTCCCTGTAAGCGACCAATGATAAATTTTGGACACTTTCGCATTGCATTGATCACATTGGCAAAGCCCATGAAAAACTTCTTGCCGTTTTCCGGACTGTCGACCGCCATTAGTTCATCAAAGCTGGCACCTGCACAGAAGGTTCGATTGCCACCACTTTTAAGAATGATCACTTTAATATCTGGATTGTTCCCTGCTTCAGCGATGGTTTCAGCCAGTTTTTTCAGAATGTCTCCCGGGAGGGAGTTGCTCTGCTCAGTAAAGAATTCAACGGTACCGATTCCGTTTTGTATGTCTAGTTTTACGTAGTTGCTCATTAGTCTTGGTTTCTCTTTTTAATCATCGTCAAAATTGTAGCAATTGCTACTGTTTCTCCGGTTTCATCATACACATCAACCAGAAACTTAACTATGCCTTTTGCAATATCATCTTTCTTTTCCTGGTCTACTTTTTCTTTCACGCTGCACCGTACACCAATCGTCATGCCTGGGTATACTGGCTTGGTAAATCGGCATTCTTCCAATCCGTAATTAAGAAGAACAGGTCCTTTTTTCGCTTGCACGAAAAGACCTGCTGCTGCCGAAAGGATGAAGTAGCCATGTGCCACACGCCCTTCGAAGGTGGTTCCTTCTAAAGAAGTAACATCTGTGTGGGCATAGAAGTGATCCCAGCTAACATTGGCGAATGTGACAATGTCACCTTCAGTAATCGTACGCTTAGCTGTAATGACTGTATCACCAATCTCCAGGTCTTCGAAATACTTAGAGAATGGATGCGTTTCAGTGTCCTTGTACGCTCCGCCATATTGATACTGCTGAGTGATTTCTGTTAAGGTCGTTGGTGAACCTTGAATGGCAGTCCGTTGCAAATAGTGCATCACACCACGCTTTCCTCCCATCTCTTCACCACCTCCAGCACGTCCGGGACCACCATGTACCAGTTGCGGCATAGGAGAACCATGACCGGTTGATTCTTTTGCACAATCTTGATTCAAGACCAGGATTCGTCCGTGGTGAGTCGCAGCTCCTACCACATATTCTCTAGCCAGTTTATCATCAGCTGTGGTAATGGAGGAACAAAGGGAGCCTTTACCTTTCTTGGAAATAGCGATTGCTTCATCTATTGTGTTATATGGAAGTATGGTGCTTACTGGACCAAAAGCTTCAATGTTGTGTACTTCCTCTGTATCCAACGGCTTTTGATTCACAAAAAGCATTGGTGACATAAAAGCGCCTTTTTTCCAGTCTGCACCCATCGCTTCACCTATATTATCCAGTGAACCATATACCAGCTCAGAAGTTTTTGCCAACTCTGCAACACGTTTTGTTACTTCTTCCAATTGCTCTTTTCCTGCCAGCGCACCCATGCGTACACCTTCTACATCAGGATCTCCTATCGTAGTTTTTTCAAACGCTTTACCCAAAGCGATTTGTACATCTTCTACCAGTTTTTCAGGGACAATGATTCTTCTAACAGCTGTACATTTTTGTCCGCATTTCACAGTGATCTCTTTTCGAACTTCTTTGATGAAAAGGTCAAACTCCGCTGTGCCGGGAACTGCATCTTCTCCAAGTACCGCACAGTTCAGTGAGTCTGCTTCCAGATTGAATGGAACCGAATTTTCAACAATCTGAGGAAGAGTTTTAAGTTTTTTACCTGTGTCAAATGAACCAGTGAATGTGACCACATCCTGAGAGTCTACATGATCTAGTATGCCGTTTCCATATCCCGCCACTAACTGAAGTGCTCCTTCCGGAAGTATTTTGGAATCTATGATGTCTTTCACCATTGCTTCGGTGAGATAGCACGTTTGCTCTGCAGGTTTGATGATGCAAGGCATGCCGGCAAGCCAGTTTACTGCAGCTTTTTCCAGCATCCCCCAAATCGGGAAGTTAAACGCGTTGATGTGTACCGCAACACCTTCTTTTGGCACCATGATATGATGGCCAACAAATGTTCCCTCTTTGGATAGGCCTACAGTTTCACCATCTACATGGTAGGGGAGGTCAGGGAATTGTCTTCTAAGAGAGGCATTGGAAAAAACGTTTCCAATACCACCTTCAATATCAATCCAGCTATCGATCCGAGTCGCACCCGTGGCTTTACTTACCTCATAAAATTTTTCTTTATTGTCTAACAGATGAAATGCTAAAGCCTTTAACATCAATCCACGCTCCTGGAAGGTCATTTTCCGAAGTGCTGGATTCCCTACATTTCTAGCATGATCGTATGCGTCCTTAAAATCAATTCCTTCAATGGTATGAGTTGCTACAGGATCTCCAGTGATGGCATGATGAAGCACTTCACCATCTCCAGCACCTTCCATCCATTTTCCAGCTATGTAATGTTTTATTTTGGGTATTGACATATGTAGTTTATTCTAGTTCCAATGTAAAGTTAAGCAGATAATAGAAGCCATATTAACTAAACAGGCCGTGTAATTCTGTATCGATTTTGAATACGATATCTGAGAAATCTTCTGTGTTTTTCACAAAATCTATTTCTGATACATCGATGATTAATAGTTTGCCGACATCATAATTGGAGATCCAGTTTTCATAGTGCTCATTCAACCCTTTTAAGTATTCAATGCGGATCAGGTTTTCATAATCTCTACCTCGGGTTTCTATGTTTTTCACCAGTTTACTTATGTCGGACCTTAAATAAATAAGCAAGTCAGGTGGTTTCACAAATTCGATCATAGAATCAAATAGTGCCCGGTAGTTGCGGTAGTCACGCTCTTTGAAGAATCCTTGTTTGTAAAGGCTTTCTGCAAAAATGTATGCATCTTCATAGATGGTTCTATCTTGGATGATGGTCCTATCACCTCGCCTCAGCTGATTGATTTGTTCAAAGCGGCTATTTAGAAAATATACCTGCAGGTGAAATGACCACTTGTGCATATCTCCATAAAAATCCTGTAGATATGGGTTGTCTTCTACTGATTCGAATTCTGCCTGCCATCCATAGTGCTTTGCAAGCATTTCCGTAAGTGTGGTCTTCCCAGCTCCAATATTACCAGATACGGCAATATGCATGTTCTTTTCATTCATTCGCTAATTTTTAGAAAATCTATTACTTGGTTTCGTTCCAGGTTTTGTACGCAGCAGATGCTACGGGTCTGTTTGGTTCAGCTTCTGTCAAAGGTTCACATTCTTTCAATGTGTCGAAACATTCTTTTGGTAGCTGCTGGTATAATTTGGTTCCTTCGGTTTTCCATGCAATCATCTCATCGCTAACGTCTTTGATTTTTTTTGCCGGATTGCCAACAATCAAGCTTCGTGGCTCGAAGATAGAATCAGCCTTGATAAAGGCAAGTGCCCCAATGATGGATTCATCTCCGATCTCTGAATTGTCCATAATCACAGCATTCATTCCAACCAGTACATTTCTGCCAATGTTAGCTCCATGAACAATTGCGCCATGCCCTATGTGTGCACTTTGCTTGAGTGTAATGGTAATTCCAGGGAACATATGAATGGTGCAGTTTTCCTGAACATTGCATCCATCCTCAATCACAATTCGTCCCCAGTCACCTCGAATAGCAGCGCCAGGTCCGACATAGACGTTTTTTCCAATGATAACATCTCCAGTCACAGCGGCTAAAGGATGTATAAAAGCAGTTGGATGAATTACGGGCGTAAGATTATTGAATTCGTAAATCATGAAAGGATTTTGTTTAGAACAAATGAAGTGATTTCTTATTCCTTTTTTTAATCACCACACAAAAATCAATAACCAATAACTATTTAGGAAAGAATACTCCCGACATTTCATTAATATTTTTTGGGTCTTTCATAAGCCAAACTTTTTTAATGAGATGTGTTGAGGGTTTTAGATTTTAGGCTGGCCTAACTTTAAAACCTGACCTCAATGAAATTTTTGCTTTATCTAATATTCATCTTGTCCCTGTCATATTCTTCATTTTGTCAATCTTATTCAAGGGGTTTTCAGCTTCATCCAAGTAAATCATTTCATCTTCAGGTCGGGACTGGAATATCTGTTAGTGATGGTGCCTTCGGGCAAGCATACTTCCTCGAGCCTCAATTAACATTTGCAAATAATGCATCACTTGGCTTTGAGATGAGCTATAAGAATTACAAATGGCTTGGGAGTAGACATCACAAGCTAAATTCTTTTCTTCTCACGTATCAAGTAAGTAAGCAAGGCAAAGTAATCAAACCTTATTTCAGTGCCAGATTGGGTTATTTCCGTTTTCATAGAATGAAAGATCGAGAGATGCCTTCATATGGAACTTTTGGTGGAGGATTAACTTCTGGTATTTTTATATCCATCGTTAATATAGGTATAGAAATGCACTGGTACACCAAGTATCAACCCATTGAAGGTGGAGGTGGTATCTTCATTAAGATAAGGTTTTAGCAATTTGATCTAAGCCTTTTCTAAAACAACCGCATACCCCTGCCCAACACCAATACACATTGTACAAAGCGCATATTTCTTACCTGTTTTTTGAAGTTGCAGGGCTGCTGAGTGAGTAATTCTAGCGCCAGTCATACCCAAAGGATGGCCTATTGCGATCGCTCCACCGTTAGAATTAATACGCTCATCATCATCTGCAAGACCTAATGACCTAGTGCACGCAAGAGCTTGAGCTGCAAATGCTTCATTTAGTTCAATGATATCAATTTGTTCCAATGAGAGTCCAGCTTTTGACAATGCTTTTTTGGAAGCTTCAACTGGGCCAATACCCATGATTCTTGGCTCCACACCAACAACCCCAGATGATACAATTCTAGCGAGAGGCTTTAGACTTTGTGACTTCACAGCATCCTCTGATGCAACCAACACAGCAGCAGCTCCATCATTGAGACCTGAAGAGTTTCCAGCAGTTACTGATCCGTCTTTTTTGAAAGCAGCTCTTAGCTTTCCAAGTATTTCCAATGAGGTATTTGGCTTTACAAATTCATCTTTATCAAATATGATTGGATCGGCTTTTCGCTGAGGAATTTCTACTGCTATGATCTCTTCATCCAGTCTTCCGTTTTTCTGAGCTTCTGTCGCTTTCATTTGAGACCAATAAGCAAAAGCATCCTGATCTTCACGACTGATCCTGTGCATTTCAACGAGATTTTCTGCTGTTTGACCCATGCCGTCAGTACCGTAAAGCTCCTCCATCTTAGGGTTGATGAAGCGCCAACCGAAACTTGAATCATACATTTTAGCGTCAGTCCCAAATGGCTTGGCTGACTTGGAAATTACCCATGGTCCTCTGGTCATGTTTTCCACTCCTCCGGAAATGAAAAGATCTCCATCTCCGGATTTAATTGCTCTATTAGCATGAATAATTGCAGACATACCAGATGCACATAATCGATTAACTGTTTCTCCCGGTACCGAAAATGGAAGTCCGGCTAAAAGTCCAGCCATCCTGGCAACATTACGATTATCTTCTCCAGCCTGATTAGCACATCCCATAACGACTTCATCAATCAATGTTGGATCTAAATCAGCATTCCTACTCATCAACTCATTGATAACGAGTGCGGCCAAATCATCTGTTCTCACTGCTGAAAGTGTTCCTCCAAAATTTCCAATAGGTGTTCGTATGCCGTCAATGATGTACGCTTCTTTCATGTTTAAGTAGTTAATTATTAATCGCATACATGGAATTCGCATCAACTGCATTCAACCTTGCTAGGTATGTCTGCAGTCTTATGCTCATTTCATGTCTTATGGGTTCTTTTTGTTACGCAAATATTCAGTCTTAAAACTTACCTACCAATTAACCACATTAGTAATTCATAAATTCCTTTGTGGCCCATACTTCATACCTTAATTTTGCCGGAATTTGTTTTAACCTGATTAACTCACAGGAAACACACTCATCATATGCCTAAAAATCCAAACATCAAATCAGTTTTAATTATCGGAAGTGGTCCGATCATTATTGGTCAGGCTTGCGAATTTGATTACTCTGGTTCTCAAGCTTCCAAGTCACTGCGTGAAGAAGGGATTGAAGTAACATTGATCAATTCCAATCCGGCGACCATTATGACAGATCCGGTAACTGCTGATAACGTTTACTTAAAACCGCTTACGAAGCAATCCATTCGTGAGATTTTAGAAAAACATCCCCAGATTGATGCAGTACTCCCTACAATGGGTGGGCAGACAGCCCTTAACCTGGCGATTGATTGTGATAAGGCTGGAATTTGGGAGAAGTATAATGTTCAGATGATTGGTGTAAACATTGATGCGATTGAGACAACAGAAGATCGAGAGAAGTTCCGTCACAAAATGATTGAACTTGGTGTAGGTGTATGTAAAGGAGAAACCGCAACATCCTTTTTAAAAGGAAAAGAAATTGCGCAAGAAATTGGATTCCCATTGGTTATCCGTCCATCGTATACACTTGGTGGTTATGGTGGAGGATTTGTTAATACTGCGGAAGAGTTTGACACTGCATTAAATGCTGGTCTTCAAGCCTCACCAATTCATGAGGTACTTGTTGAACAAAGTATTCTTGGATGGAAAGAATATGAGCTTGAGCTCTTAAGAGATAATCTGGGTAATATCATCATTATCTGTTCCATTGAGAACTTTGATCCGATGGGTGTCCACACTGGAGATTCAATTACGGTAGCGCCAGCAATGACGCTCTCTGATACAGTTTATCAGAAAATGAGAGACCTGGCCAAGATGATGATGAATGGCATTGGTCATTTTGCAGGAGGCTGTAATGTGCAGTTTTCTGTAAATCCAGATACTGAAGATATTATTGGTATAGAAATTAACCCACGGGTTTCACGATCATCAGCATTAGCATCGAAAGCTACAGGATATCCTATTGCTAAGATTGCAGCAAAGCTTGCTATTGGCTACAATTTGGATGAGCTAAAGAATCAAATTACTAAAACGACATCAGCATTCTTTGAGCCTGCTATTGACTATACTATTGTGAAAGTTCCACGCTGGAACTTCGATAAGTTCAAAGGCTCTGATCGCAAGCTTGGCTTACAAATGAAGTCGGTTGGAGAGGCCATGGGAATAGGAAGGAATTTCCAGGAGGCCCTTCAAAAGGCTTGTCAGTCATTGGAAATAAAAAGAAACGGGCTGGGGGCTGATGGTAGAGAAGTAAAGGATCAGGAAACAATCCTTCACAGTTTGGAGCATCCTAGCTGGAACAGATTATTCCATATTTATGATGCATTTAAGCTTGGTATCCCTTTCAAAACCATTCATAAACTTTCAAAAATTGACCCATGGTTCCTCAACCAAATTGAAGAGCTAATCACACTTGAGAAAGAGATTGAGAAATACAAAGTAGAAGATGTTCCTAAAGGCCTTTTAATGGAGGCAAAACAAAAAGGATATGCGGATCGCCAGGTCGCACATTTAATGGGATGTCTTGAGAGTGAAGTTTATAAAAAGAGAAATGATCTGGGAATCAAAAGAGTCTACAAGCTGGTAGATACATGTGCGGCTGAATTTGAAGCACAAACCCCATACTACTACTCCACATTTGAGGAAGAGAATGAATCGGTTGTTTCAGATAAGAAAAAGATTATTGTTTTAGGGTCCGGACCAAATAGAATTGGTCAGGGGATTGAGTTTGACTATTCCTGCGTTCATGGCGTGCTTGCTGCAAAAGAATGTGGCTATGAAACGATCATGATCAATTGCAATCCTGAGACGGTATCAACAGATTTTGATGTTGCGGATAAGCTTTATTTCGAGCCGGTTTTCTGGGAACATATTTATGACATTATCCTGCACGAGAAACCAGAGGGAGTGATCGTTCAGCTTGGTGGTCAGACTGCACTTAAGTTGGCTGAAAAGCTCGAACGGTATGGAATTAAAATCATAGGTACTAGTTATGAAGCACTCGACTTGGCAGAAGCCAGAGGGAGATTTTCTGACCTTCTAAAAGAAAAAGGAATTCCTTATCCACTTTATGGTGCTATTGAAAGTGCGGAGGAAGCTGTAGAGCTTTCAAAGGAATTAGGATTTCCCCTTCTTGTTAGGCCTAGTTACGTCCTTGGTGGTCAGAGCATGAAGATTGTGATCAATGAGACAGAATTGGAGCAGCATGTAGTAGATATCATCAAGGATAAACCAGATGGAGAAATACTGTTGGATCATTTTCTTGAAGGAGCCATTGAAGCTGAAGCTGATGCAATCTGTGATGGTGAAAATGTTTACATCATAGGTATCATGCAGCACATTGAGCCAGCAGGTATTCACTCAGGAGATTCCTATGCGGTGCTGCCACCATATAATCTGGGAGATTTTGTCATTCGTCAGATCGAGGATTATACGAAGAAGATTGCCATTGCGCTTGAAACGGTGGGATTGATTAACATCCAATTCGCGATTAAAGATGATAAGGTCTATATCATTGAAGCAAACCCTCGGGCATCTAGAACTGTCCCATTTATCTGTAAGGCTTATCAGGAGCCATATGTCAATTATGCCACAAAAGTGATGTTGGGAGAGAAGAAGGTGACAGACTTTGATTTTAAACCAGTGAAGAAAGGATACGCAATTAAAGAGCCGGTTTTTTCATTCCATAAGTTCCCAAATGTGAATAAGGAGCTGGGCCCAGAGATGAAGTCTACTGGCGAGGCAATTTACTTCATTGATGATTTGATGGATGACTATTTTATGGAAATCTACGCTGAACGAAACTTGTATCTCAGTAGATAAGTTTAATAGACATGCTAAAAATAATAATCATACTTATCCTGGTCGGATATGTTTTCTATAAGGTAACTTCCTTCATATTTACTGGACTTTTTAGCGGGTTCAATCGACATCAGCAGTTCGGGAACCAGACGAATTATGGCCATCGATCACGAAAAGCACCTGATAGTAATTTGAATATTGACGACATTCCAAATCCACGTTCTAAAAATGATTCCGATTACAAGGGTGGAGAGTATGTTGATTTTGAAGAAGTCAAATAACAACTGTTTAACCAATTATAACTTAGCTTTGCTAATTCACTGAGAAAGAATTCTATGGCGTGGTTTAAGCGACAAAATAAGGGAATACTTACCAAGACAGAAGATAAAAAAGAAGTCCCGGATGGACTTTGGTACAAGACTCCAAGCGGGGCTATCATACACATGAGAGAATTGAAAAATAACTCTTATGTCTGTCCAGATGATGATTATCACGTACGAATTGGTTCGAAAGAATATTTCGAAATACTTTTTGATAACAATAAGTTTACTGAGCTAGATGCTGAACTAACATCGGGAGATCCTTTAAAATTTGAGGACACAAAAAAGTATCCAGATAGGATAAAAGCTACCCAGAAGAAGACAGGATTGAATGATGCTGTTCGGAGTGCTACGGGAAAGATGAACGGAATAGATTTGGTGGTTGCCTGTATGGACTTCTCTTTTATTGGCGGGTCAATGGGGTCTGTCGTTGGTGAAAAAATAGCTCGAGCTATTGATTATTCTCTCAAGAAGAAGATTCCATTTCTAATGATTTCAAAATCCGGTGGAGCCAGGATGATGGAGGCAGGATTTTCATTGATGCAAATGGCTAAAACTTCCGCAATGCTTGCATTATTGTCAGAGGCGAAGATCCCATACATTTCATTGTTAACCGATCCTACTACAGGAGGAGTTACTGCATCATATGCAATGCTGGGAGATTTTAATATCGCAGAGCCTGAGGCGCTCATAGGGTTTGCAGGCCCTCGAGTTATTAGAGAAACTATAGGAAAAGATCTTCCAAAAGGTTTTCAAAGTGCAGAGTTTGTTTTGGATCATGGATTCCTCGATTTCATTGTGGATCGAAGGCAACTAAAATCCAGACTTACGATGTTGTTAAAAATGTTGGATTAGGTCAACATTTTGCCTAATCAGCGTGTTACTAAACCATTGACAAAAAAAGGTTCATATTTTGGGTAAAAGTGGAGAGCTAGATAACCTATATTTGCCCTGATTTTTAAATAAAAGGTTTTAGACATATGTCTTCAATTGTAGTTACTTCAATCATCGCTTTCACGGTATTAATATTATTATTGGTATTAATTCTGCTGATAGCCCAGTCTAAGTTGGTTCAATCAGGCCCTGTGAAAATCACTGTAAATGGTGATTCCGATAATCCAATGGTTACCACGGCGGGATCTACTCTTTTATCAACACTTTCTCAAAAGAGCGTTTTTCTTCCATCGGCTTGTGGTGGAGGTGGAACATGTGCCATGTGTAAGTGTAAGGTAATAGAAGGAGGTGGTGATGTGCTGCCTACAGAAGTTGGTCACCTAAGCAGAACAGAGCAAAAGGAAAATGTTCGATTGGCATGTCAGGTTAAGGTAAAAAATGACATGGAAATTGAAATTCCGGAAGAGATCTTCGGAATTAAAAAATGGGAAGCTACTGTAGTTAGAAATTACAACGTAGCATCATTCATTAAAGAATTTGTAGTTGAGCTTCCAGAGGAGATGGATTACGAAGCTGGAGGATACATCCAGATTGAAGTACCAAAATGTGAAGTTGAATTTAAGGATATTGATATTACCGCTCACCCAGACGAGCATCCAGGAGCTCCTGACAAGTTTCAATTGGAGTGGGATAAGTTTGGTCTGTGGGATTTGAAAATGAAAAATGATGAGACCATAGAAAGAGCGTATTCAATGGCTTCTTACCCGGCAGAAGGAAGAGAGATCATGTTGAATGTACGTATTGCCACACCACCCTGGGATAGATCTAAGAACACTTGGATGAATGTAAATCCAGGCATTGCCTCATCATACATTTTTGGATTGAAAAAAGGAGATAAGGTGACTATCTCAGGTCCTTATGGAGAATTCTTCATTAACCCTTCAGATGCAGAAATGCTGTATGTAGGTGGTGGAGCAGGAATGGCTCCAATGAGATCACACCTTTACCATTTATTCAAAACCCTTAAAACAGGAAGAAAGGTAAGTTACTGGTATGGCGGCCGTTCTAAAAGAGAGCTTTTCTATCTTGATCATTTTTATGACCTTGAAAAGAAATTTCCAAATTTCACATTCCATATCGTTCTTTCCGAGCCTCTGGAAGAAGACAATTGGAATGCAAAGGAAAGTATGGATGATAAAGGAGATGGATTTACAGGCTTTGTTCACCAAGCCGTAATTGACCATTACTTAAGTAAGCACGATCAACCAGAAGAAATAGAATTATACTTCTGTGGCCCTCCATTGATGAATCAGGCTGTTCAGAAAATGGGTGAAGATTTTGGAATTCCAGATGAAAACATCCGATTTGATGATTTTGGAGGATAATTAAAAATATCCTAAAAGGATCAAAGCCCTGTGAAAGCAGGGCTTTTTTTGGTTATTGCGGAATAGCCCTAAGTTAAATGCTTACATTGATTTTCGTATTTCTCTGTCTTTTTTATAAGTAAGAATTTAGGAATTTTGTAATAGAAATTAAATTAAAAACGCCTAAAGTCATGCTGAAATTCGCCCTAATTCTTGCAGTAGCTTTGTTTGGAACAAGTGTTACTGAAACTAGCAAAAAACCATTACCAAGTATTGAATTCTCACAGTCTGCAATAGATTTTGAAAGTGGTCAACCTGTATTTAAAGATGAAACCACGGCTATTCTAAAAACTGCGAGTCTGGAAGAGGTAAGAGTGGTTATTAATGATCAAGTTGATTTTGTAACAAACTCTGAAAATATCGAATTGTCTTCTCTCATTAAATTTTCAGAAGGCACATATACCGTTCTAATTCAAGGAAAAGATTACGAAGAAACATTCGGATTTACCATACGATAAATTCCTTCTAACCAAAGAGCATAAAGCCTCACATTAGTGAGGCTTTTTTTTGTTATCTGTAGTGGACGTTCATTTTAAGACTATACCTATCTTAGCCCTATGGACCTAAAGCTTTTTTTCAATCCCACTGAGGTAGATGTAGATTCAGATCCAGCTACATTTCAATCTTCGATTTACATCAACAGACATAAAATGCCAGATCACGAAGGCATGGATATAGCATTAATTGGACTTACAGAATACAGGGGACAATCAGAAAGTGCAGAACAAACATCAGCTGATGAAGTCAGAAAGCAATTATATAAGCTGAAAAAAGGCTTTGGGGATTACGCCATAGTGGATCTTGGCAATTTTAGGAACGGCCCTAAACTGGAAGACACATATTTAAGGCTTAAGGAAGTGTGTGGGTATCTTATGGAAAAAAACATAATCCCAATTCTTTTTGGTGGAAGCCATGATATGGATTTGGGTCAGTATTATGCGTATGAGTCTGCTGAAAAATTAATTTCAGTTTTGAACATAGATAATTCAATGGATTTGGAAGAGGATCAATCTGCTTCAAAAGGACACATAAGCAAGATATTTAAACATGAGCCTAACTATCTTTTTAGCTATTACCATTTGGCTTATCAAAGTTACCTGACCAATCAAAAAGCTTTGGAATTGCTGGAGAAGTTGTCATTTGAGGCTATCAGGCTTGGGGTGGTAAAGGAAAATATCAAAGAAATGGAGCCATTGGTTCGAGATGCTGATATGTTGACCTTCGACATGTCTGCAATTCAGGCGTTTTATGCTCCAGCAGCAACAGATTCCAAGGTTTATGGTTTGACAGGAGAGGAGGCATGTCAGTTATGCTGGTACGCCGGTCAAAATGAAAAGATGAGTTCAGTTGGACTTTATGATTATGATGCCACAAGTGATTCTGAAGATATGAAGACCGCTTTTGTTTTGGCCACAATGCTTTGGTATTTTATAGAAGGCTTTTATCATCGTAAAGGAGATAAAAACTTCAAATCCAATGATTACATCATGTATGAGGTTCACCTTGGTGGTGATCCGGAAACAATAAGGTTTTATAAAAGCAAATTATCCGAGCGGTGGTGGATGGAGGTACCCAATCCAGAGGCAGAAGGACTGTTTAATAGAAATCGAATGATTGCATGTAATTACAGCGACTATGATCTGGCCTTAAAAGGAGAACTACCTGACCGATGGATGAATTTCTTCAATAAGGTCTGATTAATACCGTGGTGGAATTATAATCCAAAGAAGGATATAAATTAAAATTCCAGGGAAAGCCGCGCTTATCACGGAGAGAATAAGATATCCAATTCTTATTAGTGTAGGATCCCAATCCAGATATTCAGCAATACCTGCACAAACTCCACCTAGCATTCTATCATTTGATCTGAAAAGTCGTTTTGTCATTTCCATTAAGTCTTTAGTTTAAAGATGAAACTTTTTTATGAATTTCTGATAAACTGATCTTTCCAATTTGGTCAAGTATGGTTTTGGGGGATGGTGTATCTGCAGTTTGAATTTTGGTCGAAGCATTGATGCTTTCTGCAGTGTATAATGATTTGGCATTCAAGGTAATTAGACATGCCAATAGAATACCCAATAAAATTATCAGGGTACGATTACGTCTAATTTTTGTTCGGTTGGTTGCCATTTGACTTACATGTTTTACAAACGGTATGCCAAAGTAATTAAGTACCTGAAAATCAGAAATATACAGAATACCCTATTCTTACATGTGTGCATAAACGCACATTAAACCCGAAAGACTGAACACTATTTAAATACCTGTATTTGCTCTTCAGGGACTTTTAAATAGATGTTTTCTCCAACATCAATGTGACACCTTTCAGTTTCGAGGCTGATGAATTCATCGGTTTTAGCATTCTCAATTCGTAAAACATCATGAGGACCTTTGAATTCCTTTCTAACCACCTTACCACTTAAGTTATAATCATCTGAATTTGAAATTGCTATATTCTCAGGTCTTATGAATAATTGAAATTCATCAACTCTTTCATTTTCGAAGTTAAGGTTACCGAAGGAAGTATGTACTGTGTGATTATCAACGTTCTTTCCGGAAATGATAACACTAGCCCCAAAGAATTCTGAAACGTAGGGAGATACAGGTTTTTTATACACTTCCGATGGTGTACCGGCTTGTTGAATTTCGCCTTGGCGCATTACCACTAACTTATCTGCAATGAGAAATGCGTCAGATGCTTGATGACTTACTAAAATAGTGGTGATTTTTAATTCTCTAAGCAGATCAAATATCTCTTCCCTAATCTTTGCTTTTAGCAATTCATCAAGACTACTGAATGGTTCGTCCAAAATTAGAAGGTTTGGGTCGATTGCTAATGCTCGAGCTAATGCGACTCTTTGCTGCTGACCTCCTGATAACTCATGTGGATATCGTTTTTCCAGCCCATCCAGTCCTGTCATTCCAAGCAACTCCTTTAATTTCTTCTCTGATTTCTCTTTTTTACTAATCGCAAAGAAAATATTGTCTTTTACAGTGAGGTGTGGAAAAAGAGACAGGTTCTGAAACACAAATCCAAATCTTCTTTTTTCAGGTTTCCAATGAGTGATTTCTTTATCTCCCAAAAAGATATTGCCACTATCAGAAAATTCCAGTCCCGCAATAATCCTCAATAAAGTGCTCTTACCACAACCGCTCTCACCAGTTAGAGATAAAATCTCACCTCGATTTACCTCAAGGGAGATATCCTTCAATATTTTATTGTCTCCAAACGACTTATTGATGTGTTCTGCTTTGAGGTTCATTTACGATGTAGGATGCGATTCAAGTAGTAAACTGGTACGGCACTTGCAAAAATAATAAGAAGACTTGCCGAAGAAGAACGAGGAGCCATTTCATCTTTTGCATATTGAAATGCATTAGTTGCCAGAGTTTCGAAATTAAATGGTCGCAATATAAGTGTCACTGGAAGCTCTTTGGCAACATCAATGAATACCATAATTAGAGCACCGGCTAAGACTGGTTTTAGTACTGGCAGATGAACCTTAATCAAGTTTCTCCATCTATTACTTCCTAGGGAAATTGCAGCATCATCAATTTGTCTTGGAATTTTTTCAAACCCTGACTCTATTGATCCATACCCAACAGCAAAAAACCTGACGGTATATCCAAAAACCAATGCGATAATTCCTGAATAAATAAGATTTGGGTTGATGATTAATATAAATGCAATTATGCCGATGGCAATAACAGCACCTGGCATTGCATATCCTAACATTGGAAGCTTGGATGTGGTCTTTCTTATTCCCTTTTTATTGACAAGTCTGAAAGTGTAGGTAAGTAAAACTGATAATGATACGACAATCAAACTTGTAAGACTTCCAAGTAAGGCTGTGTTTCCTGTAAGGGAAATTAGTTGACGCCAGACCTCATTAGAATAAGTAAGATAAAACCACCATAAAAGTTGTGTTACTGGAATGATGAAGCCTAAAGCTACAGGTATAAAGCAGATGAAAAATATCAACCATTTCTTCCTAGTAGTGATTCGAGTTAATTCTCTTTCAGACTTATCATGAGTGCCTTTTTTACTGCTACCAGCTCTAAACTCAATAATGAGTAAAACTACCACAAATAGCATTACAATCATGGAAAGGAATACAGCTGTGGATAAGTCACCTAAAGCCAGCCATGATCTAAAAATACCGACAGTAAAAGTAGGAATACCAAAATATGAGACTACTCCATAATCATTAAGAACTTCCATTATTACAAGAATGAGTCCTGCGAATACTGAAGGCCATGAAAGAGGTAAGACAACCCTGAAAAATGTCTTTCTCATTGACTGACCCAATGATCTTGAGGCTTCTATTAATGAGGCAGATTGAAGTAAGAATGCAGATCTGGAGGTCACATAAACGTATGGATACAGGACCAATCCCATTACAAATATGGCTCCTGAGTGGGTCATTAAATCAAAATAGTAATCCGTACCCAACCAGCGAAGAAAAATTCTCATTGGGCCTGCATAGTCTGTCAGACCGACATATGCTATGGCATTAATAAAAGTTGGTATAGCTAAAGGCAAGATCAAAATCCATTCGAAGTGCCTTCTAAATGGGAAATCATAAATAGTCACTAGCCAGGCAGTACCAACACCAAAAATGAGCGTAAATATTGAAGTACCTATTACCAGGATAGAGGTATTCCAAAGATATAATGGGAGTAGATTCTTTGAAATATGTAAAAGGTTGGAAGTATCTAATGTAAAAGAGCGACTCGCTACAAACACAAGTGGCACTATTAATACCGCCAGTACCAAGTTTGTTGCGAGTCGCCAAAAAAGATGTCTTGAATGTTTAATTCCAGCCAGCTTCATCAAAGATTTTTATGGCCTCATCCAAAAGATTTGGATTTTTCGCATAATCTAGATTGTCTATTTTGAAGTCACCCCAAGCCGCAATGGTAGAGTCCGGAGCTACATTTTTATTTACTGGATATTCAAATGAATTAGAGGCATAAAACTTCTGCATTTCTTCACTTGTCATGAACTCAATAAACTTGATTGCATTGTCTTTGTTCGGTGCATATTTTGTTACACCAATTCCACTTATGTTTATATGTCCGCCACGTCCATCTTGATTTGGGAAATAAATGCCAACTCTTTGACCTGCTTTTACTTCTTCAGGATTTTCGGAATTAAGTAGTAGACCAACATAATAGGTATTTACAACTGCAATGTCACCTATGTCAGAAGCAATCGCTTTGATTTGGTCTCTATCTCCACCTTTTGGTTCTCTGGCCATATTGGCCACAATCCCAAGTGCCCATTCTTTGGCAACTTCGGTTCCATTTTCATGAATGATTGATGAAAGTAACGACTGATTATATGAGCTGCTTGAAGAGCGTATTAGGATTCGATTCTTCCATTTTTCATTTGCCAGATCTTCGTATGTAGATAGTTCAGATACATTGACATCTTCTTTGTCATACGCTATCACACGCGCTCGGTATGTCAGTGCATACCAATTCTTATCTTCATCTATAAAGCCTTCTCTGTGATTGGTGTTGGCTTCAACTGACTGAAGTAATCCCATTGATTTAGCTCGATTGAGTTTAGCTGCGTCTACAGTAATAAGTACATCAGCCGGAGAGTTTTCTCCTTCCATTTCTAGTCTGCTTATTAGCTCGTCAGCACCAGCCTTTACAAGGTTAATCTCTATGCCAGATTCTTTGGTAAATCTCTCAAAAGCGACTTTATCAGCATCATAATGTCTATGGGAATAGACATTTAATATTTGCTTTTCTGAAGCGTTTTCTTCTTTGTTTTCCTTGGTGCCCGTACAGGCAAAAAATATGGTGAATGTTAAGAGGTATATATATCGCATAAGTCTTTTTTTGCAAATGTAATTATTTAGAATCAATCTAAATAAAGTAAAAAGACATAAAAAAAGGTACCTCCTCCGAGGCACCTAATCACCTAATCACACTGCTGAACGCATTGTACTTTTAATAAGAATTAACTCACCAATTAATTCTTGTTAAACTTTTAATATCAAGTAATATTTTACTCAATTATTACATTACAAATAGACGACTTTATGAGAGTTCAAAACCTCGGTACTAATAATGAATTTGATTTAGTTAAAATGCTTATGTTGGAAAATCATTCTCAATTATTTCATTTTTCTTTCATTCATTTCCTCTTAAATTGGGTTAATACTCAAGTTTCATTCTAGCTATTTTGGAGAATCAAATTAATACTCAATATCACCACGCGCTTGATAATATGCCCTTTGGAATCATCCAGGTTAACACAAATGGGAATATTATTTATGCTAATAAATCGGCCTTTAAGTTGCTAGGCATAAAAAAGAATAAAGATTTATTAGGAGCGAGCTATGAATCCTTTAAGTGGACGCAGTTTAATGATCGGATGGAGCCATTACAGGTTTCTGATCATGCCTTATATGACGCCTTAGTCAATGAGAAGGTCGTCACATCAAATGTTCAGGGAATTGAAGTTGATGGCAAAATCAGATGGTTTTCTATTAATGCAGCCCCCATTTATGATGATGAGATTTTGGTTGGAGGTATTTCAAATTTTGCGGATATAACCGACAAGGTTAACGTTGAAAGAAAGCAACAAGAGGATTCTGCGCGATATAAAACCTTAGTTGAAAATATAAATGGAGTCGTATGGGAGACTGATATTGGTTCTGAAATTTTTTCTTACGTAAGCCCCAAAGCCAAACAACTTTTAGGATTTCCTATCAAAGAATGGATGAAACCTAAATTCTGGCAATCTAGAATTTATAAAGAGGATAAGGACAGGGTTTTGTCATATGAAAAGAGCAAAGCGAAAGAATTGAGTAGCTACCAGATTGAGTATCGGATGGTTCGTAAAGATTGCGATTTGATTTGGGTGAGAGATTTGGTAGAAGTAGTATACGAAGGTGACATACCAATCAAGCTAAGGGGAATTACCTTAGATATTACCGAAAGGAAAAACTCAAGGTTACAGCTTAGAGACACAAAGCAAAGGTATCAGCGAATGATATCCGAAGCACCATATGCAATAACGATCTATAATAAAGAGGGAACTTTAGTAGCTGCTAATTCTAAATGCGAAGAATATTGGTTGGTTGACCTGAAGGAATATATAGGCAAATTCAACATTTTTAAGAATGAAATTTTCACAAAAGATTCTCAGATCGATGAAATAAGAAAAGCATTTGAAGGAAAAAGCGGAGAAATAACAACAGCAGTAAATCTATCTCATGCAGAAACAAAAAAGCATTATAGATTGAAATATTATCCACTTTTTGATTCAGATAATAATCTTGAAAATGTCATATACATCACTGAGGATATTTCTGATTATGTTGAAACCAGTCAAACTATTCAAAAAGAAGAAACGCTTAAGCAAGGGATATTAGATGCGTTGGATGAAGCCATACTTGTTATTGATGCAAATGGGAACATACTCAACGTTAATAAGAAGCTAAAGACCTACATTCGAAAACAACCATATTCTGAATTGGAGATAGGAAGGTCAATCTTTGATTTTATTGAATACCTGGATAATGATGACTATTTAAAGAATGGATTAAATACAATCTTAAATGAGGAAGTAAAAGTCATCGAGCATGAAATGAAAATGGCTGATGGGAAATGGTACAATCTAAGAGCCACACGCCTTGAAGAGCCATTTGGAGCTGTTATTTCATGGCAAAATATAAATACCAGAAAGGAAATCGAGATGGCTTTGGAGAAGTCACTTAGAAAGTATAGGAACATCTACAATAAGGCTCCTGTAATGATGCATTCAATCAATGACAAATTGGAGATAATTAGCGTAAGTGATTTCTGGTTGGAAAAGATGGGGTATGACCGAAATGAAGTTATTGGTAAGACGCCTATTGATTTTCTTGCCGAAAATTCTGTGCCTTCTATAGCTACTAATCTGAAAAATTTTTTCAAGGATGGGATCATAAAAAATGTTGAGTACACCTACAAAAAAAAATCAGGAGAGACGCTAGATGTCCTATTATCTGCAGTGGCAGAATATGATGAGGAAGGAAATTTTGAGCGTTCAATATCCGGTATGCTTGATGTGTCTGATCTAAAAAAGGCAGAACGAAAACTTCAGGATAGTCAATTAAAGCTCCTTGAATCCCAGCGAATATCCAAAATCGCAGATTATGAATATGATGTAACGACAGGAGCGTTTGAACCATCAAAAGAAATGATTTCGATGATGGGGTTTGCAAAATCTGATAGACATGTATCTGTAGTAGAGCGATTGATTCATCCAGAGGACCTTACTGAATTTGTTAAAAAACTTGAGAATAGCATTCATGAAGGAAGAGACTTTTTTCATATCTACAGAATCATACATTTGAAATCTAAGAACTTAAAATGGATTTCTGGTAGAGGGAAGATGATCAAGGATGAAGATGGCAATGTTATAAGAATGATAGGCACTGTTCAGGATATTTCTGAACAAAAACATGCTGAGCAGAAGATTAAGCGTCTTACCGATAGAGTTTTATTGGCAACCGAAATTGCCAATTTGGGAGTTTGGGAATATGATCGTGAGAAAGATGAAATCTTTTGGGAAGACCAGATGTATAACATATTCAGCAATACAGATCGTCCGCTCTCACTTGATGAATTAAGGTCCTATTTTGTTGAGGAAAGTTTGGTTGATTCAAGTCTTGAACTGATTCGCAATGGTATCAATTTCCTCGAGATGGAAGTTAAAATCAAAGTAGATGATGAGATCAAATACCTTCGTGCTTTTACCAGAGTATTGAAGGATAATAAGAATAAGCTCCGTGGTATGATTGGAGTCGTTTATGATATTACAGCAGACAAGCAACTTCAAAACCAGCTTGAATCCTCTCTAGAAGAGAAAAATATATTAATCAAAGAAGTACATCATCGAGTCAAGAATAACATGCAGTTAATCTCGTCGATTTTAGCATTAAAATCCTATGAGCTGGACAATGAAAAATCGAAACAAATTTTTGAAGAAATAAACGATCGGATCAAAGCGATGGCTGTGATTCATGACAAACTTTATACGTTTTACAATGTATCAGAAATAGATATTGCTGAGTATCTAAATCATATTGCGAATGAACTTCAAATTATTCTTTCATCTTCAATGTTTACCGTCAAGGTTGATTCAGAAAGAATTGTACTTGATGTAGAAAAGGCACTTTTGATCGGTTTGATGGTGAGTGAAATGGTTGGAAATGCCGTTAAGCATGGGTTCAAAGAAAAAGAAGCTGGAAAGGTGTCAATTTTCTTTTCGAAGGTAGAAGAAGATTATGTTCTACGGGTTCTTAATAATGGAGAAAAATTGGAGCCCGAAGTACTTAATAAATCTACTGGCCTTGGAATTTCATTGATTAAAACTTTCTCTAAGCAACTTGGAGGCACAGTAGAAGTTGACGATCAAAATGGCTTTAAAGCTACCTTTTGAAGGTAACTGAATAGTCAAATAAAATTTGAATTAAGCCACTGGTTGTTTTGCATCCAATTTTTCTCATGATATTGCCTTTGTGAGCATTTACTGTCCTTACACTTAAGCTCAATTTTTCTGCGATTTCTTCATTTGTCAAATCTTTTCTCATAAAGGTTAAGATTTCACTTTCTCTTTCAGTAAGTGAAGAAATACGTTCTGCTATTTCATTTGCTTTGTTTGAAAAAAGCATTGAAATCATGGCTTCATTATAAAAAATATCTTTTGAAAGAGCTGTTTGGATAGTTTTCATTATTTCTGAAGCTTCCATTGAAAGGGACAAAACTCCATTAATATCATATCTGCTTGTGTACTGTATTAACAATGGCTTGATATTGTTACAGAAAAGAACAATCGGGATTTCAGAATTAAATTCAGCAATCTCTTCTGGATGTACGGTTTCGGTATCTACTATGATCAAATTTAAATCCTCTTGATAGTCAGGAGAAAGGGCGCAATGGTTTGGATAAACTTCATCTATAAGTAGAAATAGATAGTTTGGAAAGGAAGGATTTTTAGATAATATAAAAACGTGTTGCATTTATCTGGCGGATATATGACGATTCAAATTGTAATATCCTACAATTTCTTATAAATTCGGATTAATCGGCTTGAAAAGCTATGGGAAAAATTTTAGTTGCAGAAGATTCAATCATTGTAAATCAGCACATTAAACATGCGCTTGAGTCAGGTGGACATGAAGTAATATCTGTTTATTCTGGCAAAGATGCAGTCTCTACTGCTCGGCAAGAGGAACCAAATCTAATCTTGATGGATATCATGATGGAAACTAATTCAGATGGAATTGATGCCGCATTTGAAATCAAGCAAGATCTCGACATTCCAATAATCTTCCTAACTGCACTTACTGATGAACCGACAATTGAAAAGGCAAAATTCAGCCTACCATATGGATATGTAGTAAAACCTTTCAATGAAGCGGAGCTGCTATCAAACATAGATGTTGCTCTTTATAAAGCACAGGCCGAGAAAAAGATTAAGGAAAACAGTGAGCTCTTTCAAGCGATAATCAATTCAATCGATAAAGCTATTTTCTTATTGGATTCTAAAGGTGTCATCAGATATACGAACTCTGTGGTTGAAAAAATCACCTCTTTTCCTTTCGAGCAGCTCATGAATAAAAAGATATCAGAGGTCTTAAATTTTTACGATTACAAAAGTGGAGTGCCCGTAGAGGTAGTAGGGAAGGATGAAGTGGAGGAATTAGAGCTTAAGCTACGAGAGGATGATCGAATTTTTGGCGATTTCTATTCTCACAATGTGTCTTTAGATGAAGACTATACTTTATTGTTTTTTAAAGACATATCAGAACGTGTTAAAATGCACGAGTTTAACGAGAACATGAAAAATCGACGATTAGCATCGTTTATTGAAGGTCAGGAAAAGGAAAGAGAAAGAATTGCTCGTGATCTGCACGATGGTGTTGGACAGATTGCTAATATGATCAAGCTGTCAGTTAAAAAAGGAGATACTGGTCCGGAGCTTTCTGATATGGTTGATCAGTTTCTGGACGAGATGAGGAAGGTAACAGATGGATTGTTACCAACACTGCTTAGCGATTTTCCTATAGAAGTGTGCGTTAAGAAAATATTAGATCAGGCTACTAAGTCTTCCGAGATCAAATTTGAATTCCACTCTGAGGACCTTCCGGAGCTTGAAATGAAGCATAAAGTAAATATCTATAGAATTGCACAAGAGAATATTTCAAACATTATCAAACATTCACAAGCAAAAAACGCTTCTATACAGTTATATGGGTTCCATGATCATTTACAAATGACCATCGAAGATGATGGTTTAGGATTTGAAGTTGGTGATTATACAACGAACACCTCACATCACGGTATACAAAACATTTTATTTAGAGCGCAAGTTTTAAAAGCTGAGTGTAATATTGATACTCAAAAAGGAAAAGGAACATTCATCAGCCTAAAGATCCCATTTAATGAAAAAGACTAAACTATTCCTCGTAGAAGATCATGAACTAGTTAGAAAGGGTGTTAGAAGCATTATCGACCTAGATCAAACCATTGACATAATTGGTGAGTATGATCGAGCCTCAAAAGCAATCGAAGCAATTGACGGTGGTAATATGCCGGATATCATTTTAATGGATATTTCAATGCCTGAAATGACGGGATTAGAGGCAGCTAAAATAATTGGTGAAAAACATCCAGAACTTAAAATTATCATACTTAGCATGTATAAGGATGAAGAGTATGTCATGGAAGGCCTTAATTTCAATATTGCGGGATACGTAGTTAAGGATAGTGTAGCTGATGAAATTTTAATTGCAATTGAAAAGGTATTGGAAGGAGGAAAATTCTTTTCCAGAGAAGTCATAGATACAGCACTTAATTCTTACAAGGAGATAAAGAAAGAAAAAAAGAAAGCAGATAGTGTTCAACTCACAAAAAGAGAACTTGAAGTTTTGAATGACATTTCTGATGGTCTAAAAAGTCAGGAAATAGCTGAGAAATTATTTATTAGCGAACGGACTGTTGAAGCTCACCGAGGAAACATTATGAAGAAGCTAAGTGCCAAAAACATGGCTGAACTCATTAAAAAGGCCATGAATCTTGGTCTAATAAAGACCTAACCATAGTGATTTTGCCTAAATAAAGAACCGTATTTACCTTCCTATAATTAGCAGATTCTACAATTAAGTTTGATGTAGTTTAAAATAAGCAGAAACCGCCTAATTCTAACTCTTGAATTAATGGTATAAATATGATTGTAAATAATACCCATCAGAAAATTGACGCTTTACGTGAAATAATGCCGGAGGGGTTTGTGTTTGTGTTAGATACTACGGATCGTTCATTCATCTACAAATCAAAGAATAGCCCTGATTGTGAGCAATTTGTCATCTCATTAGATCAGGTTTATGGAATTGATGGTTTAACAAAAGATCAAAACTCCTACACTCATCATGATGAGAAAACGATAATTAAGCTTCAAAAAATTGGCGGTAACACATATCTAGGAATTTGCACCTCAAACGATAACAATTCCTTAGAAAAACTGTCTCTTGCCGAGAATTACATTAAGTAGGATAATGATATTCAGCCTAAGTTAGATCTTGTAGATACATTCTCGTCCAAACTGAAAAAGCCAACACTTTCGTACTGACTTGCATTTTATATTGAATTCGGAGGGATTACTCATGAGCTCAACCCCTTCTACACATCCACCACACTTAAGATTCTCAATTTGTATAATCTCAGTATTTCATTTTTTTACAATTGTTTTAACAATCATAATAACCAAAAACACCCAGGGGAACCCATGAAGCACTGTGTCAAAGTAGTCCATGATGCCCATGCCTTCAGCTCCTCCTGCTATCCATTTTAGCTTGCCCCATATATGAGGTTCAGGAAAGTATGGTAAAAGACCAAGCGTAAGGCATAGTGCCACAGCCAGTCCGAGCTTTGATTTATTTTTTTTCAAGTGCACTAATTCTTTTCTCCAATTCGATCAATTTATGAATGATGATGATATGGGTTTTCTTGGCATCAATACCCACTACACTTTCGTCACTGGCTATCATCTTTTCAATAGCCTCATATTCGGCTTTTGGTATTTCGTGATTCATAGTTCTTATTTTTTCTTCGCAATCATTCTTATTATCCTGGAAACTCCATTATGGTATTCTCCTTCTGATAAATCTACCTCTAATTCCGTCAACTCCAGTATTGAAAGATTTATGAAGTCTGCTCTAAGAGTCTCTTTATCGAGGAGCATGTCAATGTCTTTTGGTCCTCCGGTATCAAGTTCAATTTGTTCCTTGCGGAATGCCTCGTATAAAACAATTCCGCCCGGCTTTAATGAATCAATAACTTTTGTGTGTAATGCTTTTCGTGTTTTCGGGTCACAATGAGCATAGGTCATCACTGCTAAGTCATACGCTTCATGTTTCGGTTCCCAGGCTTCATGATCATTCGTTGTATAATTGATCGAAACACCTCTTTTAATCGCAAGCGATTCAGCTTTAGACTTTCCTTTTTTTGAACTGTCATAAGCATCAACCTCCCAACCAAGAGAAGCAGCGTAAACGGCATTTCTTCCTTCTCCTTCCGCTGGGAGAATGACCTTGCCAGGCTTCAAATCATCAATTACTTCTTTCAAAAATTGATTGGGTTGCTCACCATAGACATACTCTTTCTTCGCATATCGATTATCCCAGAAGTTTTGTTGATAAAAATTAGCCATATGTTTAAAATTATGAAATGCTCACAGCTTTATTCCAGGCTCCAATACCCCCTTGAAGATTATAAAGTTTTTCAAATCCCATATCAGCCATTAGGGCACAAACCTGACCGCTTCTGTTTCCACTTCTGCAGTATATCAAGTAGGTTTTTGCTTTGTCAAGTTTGGCAACCTCTTCTCTAAAATTGGGATCAAAAAAATTGATCATGGTGTATCCTGGTATTGAACCCTCAGCCAACTCGCCAGGTGTTCGCACGTCCAATACTACATGATTCTCTGTAGTTCTTAATTCTGCAAATGTCTCTGCATTAATATTTTGATACTTCATTTATCTATTCATTTATAATTTATATGTGCTTCAAAATTAATTTTCATACACATCCAAAGGCGTAACTTTTGTTACACAGCCACTTTCCCAATTCGAATAATTTTAACTTTAAAGAATACAAGGTTTACTAAACACCAGATTACATAACTCTAGACAAACATGCTATGAAAACACTGGGAATGATTGGAGGAACATCATGGCACTCTACCATAGAGTATTACCGGCTTATTAATGAAAGAGTGGGGGACAAAATAGGAAACCAGTCTAACCCACCGCTCATCATTCATAGCATCAATATTGAAGTGATGCGTGAGCAGAATAGGGAGAAGATCAATGCAAAATACCTTGATGTTGCAAGGAAACTACAGACGTCAGGTGCGGAAGCAATAATAATTTGTGCTAATACTCCTCACATGGCTTATCCTTTTGTTCAGCCAAAAATTGATATTCCAATACTGCACATTGCTGATGCGACTGGTAATGATGCCCGAAAACAAGGGCTAAAAAAATTGGCGCTTTTAGGGAATAGGCCAACCATGACCGGGGACTTTATCCCCAAAGTGCTCAATGACCATTTTTCTATTGAAACAATAATTCCAGATCCTCAATACCTGGATCAGGCACATCATTATGTCTCCAAGGAGCTGACACAAGGAGTTTTTTCAAAGGAGGCTAAAAACTTCTTTTTGGAACAAATGAATTTGTTAAGAGAAAAAGAGGCAGAGGGAATTATCTTGGGATGTACCGAGTTGCCAATACTATTTAAGGAAGTGAGCTATGAAATTCCACTATTGCCAACTACAGAATTGCATGTGAATATGGCGGTAGATTTTATTTTGGAGGAGATTTAGGGAATGATAATATTTGAATTGGATGTATTACAACTATAAAATTTCGATTTTATTCCGGTATTGCTCTATTCTACCATCTTTTTCAAGCTGCTTTAAGAGCCTTGAAACTACTACACGAGAGGTATTTAGTTCATTGGCAATCTGCTCGTGTGTTTTATGTATTTCGAAAGAACCTGTGGCTTGTTTGGTGTCTAGCAAATACTTGTAAACCCTCTCGTCCATTTTGTGGAAAGCAATACTGTCAATCGTCTTCAGCAGCTCTTCGAATCTCAATTGATAGGATCCAAAAACAAATCTTCTAAAGGAAGGATACTTCGTTACCCATGAATCCAGGTACGTCATTGGAATCATCCAAATAGTAGAATCTTCTTCAGCAATTACCTTGTAGGCTGCTTTTTCACCTTCTATGCAGCAGGTAATTGACATGGCGCATGTTTCTCCACCCTCCAGGTAATACAGGAATATTTCTTCACCGTTTGAATCTTGCCGCATTACTTTAAGCAAGCCTGACAAAACAATAGGGATTTCGTTTGCGGTGCTGTCCGGACCTATTAGCACATGGCCTGCTTTTGCTTTCTTAAGCCTCCCTATTGTGACTATTTCGTCAATGAGTTTAGGCTCTAGCCCTGCTTTGCTGAGAACGACATCTATATTTTCGGACATTTTTGTGATTTACTCGAATTCTAACCTTGAATTTAGTGGAAGGGTTCCAATATTCACATTCAATCCTTAAGTGGATTGCCTCCGACTAAGGTTGTGTATGAGTAAGGCAATTGGAACAATCTTATTGTTCAAGTAAATCACCAGTGAGACATGCTCACTTTGTCCAGTCTAATAGTTATCTATTTAATGGAAATCATTGATAGCTATCTTTTTGCCTAATCCTCTACGCCTAATTTGGCTAGGATGTCACTCATTAAGCACCACTTGGTAAATGATGACTGGAGTAAGTTCGCTCCAACAAATGCAGTAAACCACAACCAGTTGATGTTTATATAAATCGAGAGCAGGAGACTCACCAAAATAAATGTTCCTGCTACTGCGTGTACTATTCTTGTTCTCATTTTCTATTTGTTTAAATACTCTTTTTTACATCTACCACAACCGCATGTACATGAGACATGGAGTCCTGATCTTTATTGAATTCTGCAATGGCATTTAATACCTTATCTACCCCTGACTTTTCCACAAATGCATAGAATAAAGCAGAACGGTGCTCACCGGAACTGGAAGCAAACCAGTTGTCATCATTTGGCTGATCTGACAAGTCTTTGTATCCGGTCACATCCATGTGGGAAAATGCTTTTACCTCACTTTTCTTAAGCAGTCTTTTGATGTCTTTTTCATAAGACTGCACGGCTGTTATGATTAATAATTCCATTATTTTTTTATTTAATTTCCTCAGCTATCGCTTCCTTTTCCCATTTTTTTCTTTCGGTCATGTAGTAAATCAATGGTACTACAATCAAGGTGAGCATCGTTGAAACAATCGCTCCGGCTACCAGCGAGATAGCAAGCCCTTGAAATATTGGATCGAAAAGGATAATAGAAGCGCCAATTACAACAGCTCCTGTAGTCAGTAAAATCGGTGTGGTTCGTACGGCCCCTGCCTCTATGATGGCGGTCTTCAGGTCTACACCATCATTCAATCGAATTTCGATGAAGTCAATAAGTAGCACGGAATTCCGCACCATAACACCTGCTAATGCAATCATCCCAATGAATGACGTAGCGGTAAAGAAGGCTCCTAAAATCCAATGGCCCAGCACAATACCAATCAATGATAATGGAATAGCCAGCATCATTACGATTGGGGTTTTAAAGTTTTGAAACCACCCGACAATCAACATGTAAATCACGATGATCACTACCACGAAAGCACCACCCAGGTCCCGGAATACTTCCAGTGTAATCTGCCATTCGCCATCCCATTTTACGGTGAAGTCCGATTCATCTTCCGGCTGGCTCATGTACAATTCATTTACTTTAAAGCCCGCAGGCAAGTCCATTGCCTCTAGCTTTTCAGTCATGCCAAGGATAGCATAAGCAGGACTTTCTAACTCACCGGCCATATCTGCAAGGACGTATACCACCCGTTTCTGGTCCTTTCGATAGATCGTAGATTTTAGCGTGTCTTTTTTAACAATTACAATGTCTCTCACTGGCACCATATTCCCCTTCATTCCTTTGATTTTGAGGTTTTGAATCCGCTCAATCCCGGCTTGCTCCTGATCTTCCAACTCCATAACAATACCCACTGGATTATCTGCGTGCTCGTCATACAAGTTGCTGACAGGATGACCACCAAGAAGATAGGTCAGATTACCAACCACCTGCTGTGGCACAATGCCATACATCATGGCTTTCTCTCGATCTATATCGAGCGTGTATTCGGTTTGTCCAGCCTCTACATACCAGTCGATATCTACAACGTCTTGTGTGTTTTCGAGAATCTCCTTTACCTGCTCAGCTACTTTTATCTGCTCACGATAATCTGGACCGTAAACTTCTGCCACGAGAGTAGATAGTACCGGAGGACCGGGTGGCACTTCTACTATTTTCACATTGGCATCATATTTCTTTGCGATGCGCTGCACCTCCGGACGAACTCTAGTAGCAATTTCATGGCTGGCATGAGAGCGATGCTCTTTATGCAAAAGGTTCACCTGGATATCAGCCATGTTGCTACCTCCACGCAAGTCATAGTGCCGAACTAAGCCATTGAAGGTAATCGGTGCGGAAGTGCCAGCATAGGTTTGATAGTTTACAACTTCCGGTTCGCCCGCCAAATACTGCGCGATCTCTGCTGTTACAGCAGCGGTTCGCTCGAGCGTTGTTCCTTCGGGCATATCTATGATCACCTGAAATTCATTTTTATTGTCAAATGGAAGCATTTTTACTACCACTGACTTGGTGAAAAACATGGCCATTGACCCGAAAAGCAACACAACTGTGATACCCAGCATTACCCAACGTTTCACTCCACTTTCCAGAAACGGCATTTCAATTTTGCTATACATACGATGAATCCATCCAGGTCCATGCTCTTCATGACTTGTGCCATCTTTGCCTTTCTTGTCTTTTTCTATCAAAAAGTGATAACCCAAATAAGGCGTCACTGTCAACGCAACAAATAGCGACAGCATCATTGCGATAGAAGCACCTATTGGCATAGGACTCATATAGGGCCCCATCATACCTGAGACAAATGCCATAGGAAGAATTGCTGCAATCACGGTAAATGTTGCCAGAATCGTAGGGTTACCTACTTCATTGATGGCATAAATTGCCGCTTGTGCAAATGGCAGTCGCTTGGACTTGAAATGACGGTGCATGTTTTCGGCGATGATAATACTGTCATCCACCACGATACCCACGACAAACACCAGCGCAAACAACGTGATCCGGTTGAGCGTGTAGCCCAGCATGTAATAGCTGAAAAGCGTAAGCGCAAAAGTCAATGGAACGGAAAGGAATACCACCAGACCTCCGCGCCAGCCCATCGCCAACATGACCAGTACAGTTACGGCCACAATAGCTACTCCCAGGTGAAGCAACAGTTCTCCAACTTTGTGAGAAGCTGTTTCTCCGTAGTTCCGTGTTACCTCTACCTGTACGTCATTTGGAATGAGTGTCGTTCTGAGCAAATCGATTTTGTCCAGAATCTTATCGGACACTTTCATGGCGTCAGCTCCTTTTACCTTAGCTACCGAAATTGTAACTGCGGGATAAGTTGCGGGATTTACATTGTAAGCTTCGTTTGCTTTCCCATATCCAAAGGCCACATAATCTTTGGGTTTGGAAGGTCCATCCATTACAGTCGCCACCTGACTCAGATAAACGGGCAACTGATTATTTACTCCGACCACAATACCTCCAACATCTTCAGCAGAATTTAGAAATTGTCCCGTAGTTAGAAGATATTCTGAATCTGAGACAACAAATTTTCCTGATTGAGAACTACTGTTACTGGCTTTGATTATTTGCATAATGCTTAGTACATCTACACCATTCTCAGCCATCTTATCCTTGTCCAGTAAGATCCTTAGTTGACGCGGACGGCCTCCGATTTCACGGGTAATAGAGACATCTTTAACCTTCTCTATTTCTGAAGTGACCTCCTCTGCAAGTAAACGCAACTGGTAGTCATCGTAGTTTTTGCTCCAAAGTGTGAGGCCCAACATCGGCACATCATCTATGGATCGGGTCTTTACAATTGGCTCGTAAACAGTCTCCGGAAACATGTTTTGGTGTTTCATCAGCTCATCATAGAGCTTCACATATGACCGCTCAGTGTCTTCTCCTACATAAAACTGCACGACCAGAACGGCCATACCATTCATAGCCATACTGTGAATATGCTCTACGCCTTTTATGTTAGAGATAATCTTCTCAAGTGGCTCTACCACCCGGCTCTCTATCTCTCTCGGAGAAGCTCCCGGATATCCCACCATCACGTCAGCCATTGGTACAATGATCTGTGGCTCTTCCTCTCTTGGGATTAAAAAGGAGCTATATACTCCGATAATCATCAAAGCGACCATTAACAGGATGGTAAGCTTTGAATGGATAAAAAAGTTGGCGACTTTGCCTGATATTCCTTCTTGCATATCCGTCTCCCTTTTAATTGTTGATTAAAATTTTTGCTCCGTTGTAGAGCTTACCTTCAGGCTTCATGATGTACTGCTCTCCGTCTTTTACACCGGATAATATTTCTACCTGTCCATCTTTCGATTGTCCGGTACTCACCCATCGTAGAATAGCGGTATTTTCGTCTCCTACGGTATAAACACCTGTTAGCTGCCCATTTCTTACCAGTGCATTTTCTGAAACAACCGGAGAAGTGTTTCTGGATTTTTGTCCGGTGGCAATGGAGGCGTTGATGAACATTCCGGGCAAGATGTCTTTCGCATCTTTCAGGTCAATTTTCACCAGGTATTGTCCTCCGGTGTTTTTGGCTGAAAGACTCACCTCTTTCACTATTCCTTCCAATGACAAGTTTTTAGATTTCACCAGTACCGAAGTATTTGCGCCGGTTTTCACTTTTGAGATTTGGGATTCCGGTACCATCACAGCCGCTTCATAAGCGGAAGTTCCCTCTACAGTGACCAAAGACATTCCAGGATTTGCGATATCACCTTCCTTGACAAATGTGTTGGTTACTACACCTGAAAATGGAGCTCGAAGGTTGGTGTATGCAAACTGTGCTTCGACTTCATTCTCCATCTGCTTTGCAACTTCTAAACCGGCCCTGGCCATTTCATAACGGGTGGTCATGTTCTCTAACTCTTTTTTAGAAGCACTTCCTTTTTCATATAGAACCTGAAAACGCTCGTAATCTTTCTTCGCATTTTCCAGTCCACTCTCAGCCTGAGTAATGGAGGCTTGTACCTGAGCTTTTTTTGCTCTAAGATCAGCGCTGGAAATAACCAGTAGCAAATCGCCCTTTTTGACTTTGTCTCCAGATTTTGCCACCACACGAGACACATTACCCATCATTCGGGTGCTGATGTTGGCACTGCTTGCGGCTTCTAAACGTCCGCTAACCTGAATGGTCTGAGCTTCGCCCAAACTTTTAACTGTTCCTACTTCAACTGAAATAGGTTTCATTTCTGCTACCTGGTGCTTTTCACTTGATCCACATCCTGTAAGGAATATTGCAAGTGCCGGGATTATTGATATGTATGTAATCTTTGTCATTTTATATTTTCTTATCTTTTATTCTCTTGTTAAAAAATGAAGGTATTCTTTCGTGAAATTGTATTCGAAGATGGCTTGCTGTAGCTGGAGTTCTTTCTGATATTTCTGGCTTTCTGCAGATAGCAAATCCACCGTTTTTTCAAGACCTTCCTCAAATCGATCTTTCCTGATTTTGAAAGATTCAGATGCCTGTTCAAGGGCCACCTGTGATAGCTCTATTTTATGCGCGGCATCTGTCAGCAGCCTGTTAGCACGACTTAGTTCCGCTTGTTGCTTTAACTGATACTCCTCCTGCTCCAGTGTGGCTTTTTCCATTTCCAGACGTGCCTTGGTGGTCTTAGCTACGTTAGCATATCCTGAAAAAATATCCCATGAAAGCTTAGCGCCCATGATGTATCCGTTCGCATCGAACCCGAGCGGTTGGTTATCATAGATTTGAAAACTTCCGAATGCATTGATCCGCGGTACAAACTTCATCTTTGATGACATGAGCACATTTTGGTATCCATCTACCGCCTTGTCCATGGCCAATAAATCTTTTCGATTTTGAGGTAGAATTACCGGATATGACTCGCTCGTGTATACAAGTGGTGGTTGCCCTTCCGGCTTTAACACATATGAGCCCGGTTCTTGCCCCATTAACGTTAAGATTTGATCAGAGGCATTTTGTACATTGGATCGGGCATAATTCAGTTGACTTTTTACCTCATTGGCTCTAACCATTACATCTAATACATCTGCTTTCTGAACCAGGCCCTGATCATAATAATCAGTTGTCATTCTGACCGCTTCATTTACCGTCAGCTCCGCTCGTTCCAATACTTCAACAGCTTTATAGGCCAACTGCAACTGCATGTATTGCTTAGTGGCTTCAAATTGCAGGTATTCCTTGGTTCGTTCCGCTTTGAGTTGATAGGCTTCCTTTTGAATCTTAGCAGCCGTACGACCATATACTCCATCAAGATTGAGGAGGGGCTGAAGTACCATTATCTCGGTTGCATAGTTTTCTACATTGTCAGGATCATTTAGCAAGGCAGGGTTGAAGTCTTGTTGCGTCAGGATTTCCTGATTCAGCTTAGATCCGAATGCCATCAATGGATTATTAGTGGTCATCGCTGTGTAAGAAGCCGTCACTTTAGGCAGAAATAGCGCGTTTGACTGCTGATAATTTGCCTGTGCCATTGCAGCTTGCTTCTCTGCTATTCTTGCCTGTTGATTGTTTATATTCACCTTCTCTAAAAACGCTGCTTTTGAAAGTGAAAGCGTGTCTTGGGCAGACAGAGTACTGACTCCTGCAACCATTAATAGTATTAGTAATATCTGTTTCATTTTCAAATTCTCATTCATTCGTTTTACTCTCCTTGGAACTGTTTGTATTGTCAATACTTCAGCTCTCTTAGAATTACTTTTTCGGATATGTTCCAATTGTTTTATGTGGCAAGTTTACGGTGGTGGGAAAAGGGTTAATGAAACAAATGTTACACAAGAGGTTGTATTGTAACATTTGTTACAAAGCCACTATGGCATAAATCTTCATTTAAAATCAGATGCAATAGAAGGTCGTTATAAGAATAATATTGTTGTGAACACAGAGGAACATGAACTTCCATTTTACCCATTGAAGATCTATAAGTATGAATTAATGCCCTGATATGATAACCGAAGAAGTAACCGACTGATTGGGGCTCAATTAATGGGATTGTAATGGGTTTGAATTGAAATCATATAACTCTTTCCCAAAATTCTGTAAATCCTTCCTTTTCACTTTTCGTATATTTGTTGAGTTGAAAAAGATAATATCCATATCGCTTGCTATCATTTTATTGCTTGGAAACGTTGGGTTTACCTACGGAACCCACTTTTGCATGGGCATGGCAATGAAAAGTGAGCTCATGCTGGGTCAGGAGCATATGGATTGTGGTATGGGCACCATGGATCACCCGGACCATGAAGACGAAAAAATGCACTTTGCAGCCCCAGACTGCTGTGAAAACGAATATGTAACACTTGAAACGGATGAGCTTTTCAAGAAAGATATTTCTACTGAGTTAGCACAAATCTTTGTCACCTCAACAATAGCTGGTTTCCTTTATGAAATTAACCCTGAGTTCAACCAAAATCAACCAATTCCGGTTGATAGCTCCCCCCCATTACCTGACCTGGATTTTCAGGTACTCTATCAGGCATTCTTGATATGACTTATTGATTTGAATGTATTTACAGGCACCAATAGGTGATCCTGCATCTATACTTTCTTTCAAATCAATAAATCAAAAAAATGCTGAATAAAATAATAAAATACTTCCTGGAAAACCGACTGGTAACAGTCTTGATTCTCATTGGCTTCATTGCCTGGGGGATTGTGACGGCTCCATTTGGCTGGCAGGTAGGCGCATTGCCTTCTGATCCAGTGCCTGTTGATGCGATCCCCGATATCGGGGAGAATCAGCAGATTGTTTTCACCCAATGGCAAGGGCGGTCGCCTCAGGATATCGAAGATCAAATCTCCTATCCATTGACGACCTATCTCTTAGGTATCCCGGGTGTTAAATCCATCCGAAGCTCATCCATCTTTGGCTTTTCCAGTATCTACATCATCTTCAATGAAGACATTGAATTTTACTGGAGTCGTTCACGGATTCTGGAAAAACTCAATTCCATTCCATCAGGATTACTGCCAGATGAAGTTCAACCTACCCTAGGCCCAGACGCGACAGCACTTGGACAGGTGTATTGGTACACTATAGAAGGAAGAGATAAGAATGGAAATCCTACCGGAGGATGGGATCTGCACGAGATCCGAACCGTTCAGGACTTTTATGTGAAATACGGATTGAATGCTACGGAAGGAGTGTCTGAAGTGGCCTCCATAGGTGGATTTGTTCAGGAATACCAGATCGATGTAAATCCGGATGCGCTTTTGGCATATAATATACCACTACACCGTGTCATGACGGCTGTAAAGCAATCGAATAAAGATGTTGGGGCAAAAACCATTGAAATCAACCAGGCAGAATACCTGGTCAGAGGTTTGGGCTACATCAAGTCTGTTGAAGATCTGGAGAAAGCAGTAGTAGCGGTGCAGGATAACGTACCTGTTCGGGTTAAAGACATTGGGCGCGTATCGCTCGGCCCGGCTACACGCAGAGGATTGCTAGATAAAGACGGAGCTGAAGTAGTAGGTGGAGTGGTGGTCGCCAGATATGGTGCAAATCCACTGGAGGTTATCAACAACGTCAAGGACAAGATTAAGGAAATCGCTACTGGACTTCCAAAGAAAACACTTGCCGATGGGACAGAGAGCCAACTGACCATCGTGCCTTTCTATGATCGATCCCAATTGATTTATGAAACACTGGGCACACTTGAAGAGGCACTTTCATTGGAAATCCTGATTTCGATTCTGGTAGTGATTGTCATGGTGTACAATCTAAGAGCCTCATTTCTGATATCCAGTATTTTACCCATCTCGGTGCTCATGGTATTCATTGCCATGCGCTATTTTGGTGTGGATGCCAACATCGTGGCACTATCCGGAATCGCCATTGCCATTGGAACGATGGTCGATCTGGGGATTATTCTTTCAGAAAACATCATCAAACATCTGGATGAAGCTCCAGCGGATCAAAAGTTAATCACGACGATTTACAATGGTTCAGCAGAGGTAGCAACTGCCATACTTGCGGCTGTCTCTACCACCATTGTCAGCTTCATTCCTGTGTTCACTATGCAAGCTGCTGAAGGCAAACTATTTGGCCCATTAGCCTTCACCAAAACTTTTGCATTGGTTGCGGCACTCATCGTGTCACTATTGATTTTACCTACACTGGCTTACTGGTTCTTTGGAGCCAGAATTAAAAATGAGAAGGTGCAACAAGTCGTAAACCTTGGCTTGATCCTCATAGGGATAGTGGGGTTAGCATTCGGCCAGATTTGGGGTGGTATAATGTTGCTACTTTTCGGATCACTGGTTTTCTTCAAAGCTTGGTATAAAAGAAAAGAACGATCTCAAAAATGGTACAGTGGGTTAATTGGCAAGGCTGAACTGATTCTGGCTGTTGTTGGAGTGGTTTGGTTACTTGGTAAATATTGGCTGCCTCTGGGAGCCGGAAAAAGTGTATTTACAAATGTGCTTTTTGTGGCGCTTCTGATTGGTGTTATCCTGGGAGTATTCACATTGCTGCAATACTATTACAAGTCCATACTAAAATGGTGTCTGGCCAATAGGGTCAAATTCATGCTAATTCCGGCATTTCTAATTCTGTTGGGAGTCAATATCTGGCTGGGATTCAACTCGGTTTTTGGATTTATGTCTAAAGGATTTGAGGCGATTGGTGTTGAGGTTCAATCCTCTAAAGTCTGGTCGACCTTGGCACATGCCTTTCCTGGAGTAGGTGAAGAATTCATGCCATCATTAGATGAAGGAAGTTTCTTGCTTATGCCTACTTCAATGCCACATTCAGGCATTGAGTACAATCGGAAGGTGGTAGGTCAGCTGGATATGTTGCTAACCAATATTCCCGAGGTGGATCTGACGGTCGGTAAACTGGGCAGAGTAGAATCAGCACTGGATCCGGCACCAATTTCCATGTATGAGAATGTGATCAACTACAAGTCGGAGTATAAGGTAGATGATAAAGGAAGGAGATTGAGGTTTGAAGTAGATAAGAATGGTCATTATGTTTTAGAAGGGGGAGAAGTTAGAAGTCAGAAGAAAGAAGTTAGGAAGAAGAAATTAGATAGAGAAAAACAGTGGTATTTTGATGGAGAAGACACCATCAGTCTAGCATCTAACTTTCAACTTCTAACATCTTTAGAAAAGCAACTCATTGAAGACAACAATGGAAAGTACTTCCGCAACTGGCGACCGGAAATTCAGTCTCCGGATGATATCTGGAATGAAATAATCAAGGTGACCAAAATACCTGGCGTGACTTCAGCTCCGAAGTTGCAGCCAATCGAAACCCGGTTGGTTATGCTTCAAACAGGCATGAGAGCTCCAATGGGAATCAAGGTATATGGGCCTGATTTGCAGACGATACAGGATTTCGGTTTGCAACTGGAGGAGATTCTTAAACAAGTTCCTTCAGTGAAAACAGAAGCTGTCTTTGCTGACAGAATAGTTGGCAAACCTTACATGCATCTGAACATCAACAGGGAACAGATCGCACGATATGGACTCAACATTGAAGATGTTCAGCAAACCATTGAAACGGCCATTGGTGGCATGAAGGTCACCACTACAGTTGAGGGGCGAGAACGATTTCCAGTACGTGTAAGGTATCCCAGAGAGCTCCGTGACGATCCTGAGTCGCTAGCCAAGGTATTGATTCCAACTCCGACAGGAGCACAAATTCCACTCGGGCAGTTGGTGGATATTGAATATATGAGGGGACCTCAGGCCATCAAAAGTGAAGAGACTTTCCTGGTTGGGTACGTACTTTTTGATAAACGAGATGGCTATGCAGAAGTAGATGTAGTGAACGACGCTCAGGAAACAATCCAACAGCGAATTGATAGTGGTGAATTGGATGTTCCTTCGGGTATCAGTTATAAGTTCTCCGGTAGCTATGAAAATCAGGTACGCGCAGAAAAGCGATTGGCTATCATTGTCCCGCTGGTGCTGGGGATCGTTTTTCTGATCCTCTATTTCCAATTCAAATCAACGACCACTTCACTGATGGTTTTCACCGGAATCGCCATGGCATTTAGTGGTGGATTTATCATGATCTGGCTTTATGGACAGGATTGGTTTTTTAACTTCTCATTACTGGGGATTGACTTCAGAGACCTCTTTCAGATCAAAACCATCAACCTTAGTGTTGCGGTGTGGGTAGGCTTTATTGCTTTATTTGGAATTGCGACGGACGATGGGGTGTTGATGGGCACTTATCTGGATCAAAGCTTTGATCGGAACAGAACAAAAACGATTCCTGAAATACGAGAGGCTGTAGTGGAAGCAGGGTTACGAAGAATCCGACCAGCTGTGATGACTTCTGCCACAACCATCATTGCCTTGCTTCCAATTCTTACATCTGCCGGAAGAGGATCAGATATCATGATCCCAATGGCTATCCCAGCATTTGGAGGAATGGCCGTTGCAGCAATCACCTATTTCGTGGTGCCGGTACTGTATTGTATGCGAGAAGAACGAAAACTTAAAAAGCTTGAATCATGAGAAACATGTATTTCATATTAGTCGCTCTGTTCTTATTGGCTTGCTCAAAGCCAAATGAATATCCTATTGTTAAAAACATAGGTGAGTTGAGAAAAATCATGCATCAAGGAGAGTTTCAGGCCAGAGTTAGCCTGGACACGCTTGCTAAAAAAGAACTCTATGGCTTAGGAGCACTGGATTCTTTGTCAGGTGAGATACTGGTAATCGATGGAGAAGTTTTTAGGTCATACTTGAAGAATGACACTTTGATTACACAAACTGATCAATCTGCCAAGGCTACCTTGTTTGTGTACGCTTCAGTCACAGCCTGGGATACCGTAGATTTTTCAGGCATTTCTGATATCGAACTTCAACTTGAGAAAAGCCAGGATTTATCAAAAGCTTTTCCGTTCATATTGTTGGGAAGTCCTTCGTTGGATTACCATGTTATCAATTTTAATCCGGAAAACGGAGACATTTCAAAACACAAGGAAGGTGCCTTTAGAGGTTCGTTTGAAAATGAGTCACTGACTATTCTGGGCTTCTATTCAAAAGAAGCGAAAGGAATTTATACACACCATGACAGTAATCTTCACATGCATGTTATCAATGCAGATAGAAGTGTAATGGGGCATGTCGATCAGATAAATATAGAAGGTAGAAATATGAAATTAATACTTCCAAGAGAAGTTAGAAACTAGAATTCAGATGATAAAATCATATAAAGACTTAGAAGTATATAACCGATCATTTAAGATGGCGATGGACATTTTTTGGATGACAAGAAATTTTCCTAAAGAAGAGGTTTATTCCCTTACCTCACAAATCGTAAGATCCTCAAGATCTGTTAGTTCTAATATCACGGAGGGATGGGCTAAAAGAAATTATGAAGCAATTTTTAAACAACATTTGATCACTTCACTAGGGTCCAATTCAGAGACTGAAAACTGGTTAAAGTTTGCCTTGGAATGCAAGTATATCGCTCAAGAAGACTTTAATGCAATGTCAAAGGAGCTTGATGAGATTAGTAAAATGTTGACTTCACTTCATAAAAACTGGAAAAGTCATGGGAAGTAGTTTAGTGATTAGAGGTTGGAAATTAGAAGTTAGAGTTTGGTGTGTGGTTATTCTAGCCTCTAGCCTCTATTTTCTAACTTCTTCTTCATTGAGAGCTCAAAATCTCGAAGACTATCAACAAATAGCTGCCGAGCAGAATCCCGGTCTTCAGGCCAAGTACAAGGCTTTTGAAGCCACGATGGAAAGAATTCCTCAGGCGAACAGCCTACAGGATCCAACCTTTTCATTCGGATATTTTATCTCTCCGGTTGAAACTCGAGTTGGGCCACAAAGAGCACGTTTCTCATTGACCCAGATGTTCCCATGGTTTGGAACGTTAAAAGCCAGTGGTGATGTAGCTACCCTGAATGCAGAGGCGCAATATCAGGTCTTTTTGGATGCCAGAAATAAGCTGTATTATCAAATTGCTGCAGCTTATTATCCAATCTATGAATTGGATAAGTGGATTGTGCTGGAAAGTGAGAATGCAGAAATCCTTGAGTCATACAAGACCATTGCAACCACTAGGTTTGAAAATGATCAGGGGACGTTGGTTGATGTACTTAGAGTGGATATACTGCTCAAGGATGCATTGACCAATTTGGAAATTCTGAAAAAGAAAAAGCAACCATTGGTGACCTCTTTCAACAAGCTTTTGAACCGAGAAGAGGATTCAGAAGTGGTGGTAACAGATTCTCTGATGGCCAACGATCTGGCAATCAGTCGAGATTCATTACTGGTCAATAACCCTGTACTGGATGAATTGGAAATTCGATTGGAAGCGAGCAGGAAGCAAGAGGTGTTAGCTGAGAAGCAAGGATTGCCAAAGCTGGGAGTGGGCTTGGATTACGTGATTGTTAGTGAACGAACTGATATGTCTGTCCCTGACAATGGTCAGAATGCATTGATGCCTATGGTAACTGTAGGTATCCCTATTTTCAGAGGAAAGTACAAAGCGGCTAAGAAAGAAGCACAGCTAATGCAGGAAAGTTATTCGCTTCAAAAAGAGGATCGAATCAATCAACTCATTTCAGGCTATGAAATGGCAGATTTTGACCGGATAAAGCAAATGGAACTTCTCCAGCTCTATGATGAGCAAATTACAGAGACGCAACAGGTGCTTAACCTTTTACTCTCTGCCTACGGGAACTCAGGAACAGCATTCGAAGAGGTATTGCGTACGCAACAACAACTCTTGAAGTATAAAAAATTGAAGGCTACAGCGATGATGGACTATCACGTTGCAGTGGCCAGGCTTAATTATTTGACTAACCGATTTGATTGATGTGCTGATTATTTGATGTGCTGATTTACTAATTAGAAAGTAATATGGAAAGAAGAAATGAAATATTGGAATTGAGCTTTGAGTTTGCCTTGCTGATCATTGACTACACAGAGCTACTTGAGGAAAATAAGAAATATGTGATTGCAAGACAGTTGATGAAGTCTGGCACCTCAATTGGAGCTAATATTCGCGAGGCTCAAAGTTGTGAAAGCAAAGCTGACTTCATTCACAAGCTAAAAATATCTGCTAAAGAAGCCGAGGAGACCGAGTATTGGCTTCTACTATGTCAAAAGTCAAAATCTTACCCTGACCCAGATCCTAAATTGGATAGCCTATTAAGTTCCATCCAAAAGCTTCTGAGCAAGATTATTTCCACAACACGGTCAAATATGAAACGATCATGAAAAAGATAATTAATAATAAATATGTCTTGTTTGCCCTTGCTTTCAGCTTGGGCGCAATACTGATATGGTTCATCAAACCATCCAGTCATCAGCATATCGAGTCATCAACTAATCAAACAAGTAAAAACACAGTTTTTACTTGTTCCATGCACCCGCAGATTCGCCAAAATGAAGCAGGCGCATGTCCGATATGTGGGATGGATCTCATCCCGCTTGAAGACGACAATGGAGAAGGTATTGACCCGATGGCCATAACCATGTCACCTACGGCGATGCAGTTGGCCAATGTTGTTACGGCAATTGTAGGTAGCGAATCGGCAATAAAAACCATTCGCTTGAACGGCAAAGTGCAGGAAGACGAGCGATTAATCTTCAGTCAAACCACACACTTTCCCGGAAGGATAGAAAAACTTACAGTGAATTTTACAGGCGAATATGTCACTAAAGGAAGCGTGATCGCTAATCTTTATTCACCTCAATTGGTGACCGCTCAGGAAGAGTTGTTCGAGGCTTATAAAATCAGGGAAAGCCAGCCCAATTTATATCGGGCGGCAAGAGAAAAACTGAAGAACTGGAAGCTGACCGAAACTCAAATAGATCAGATCAGATCTAGCGGAAAGACTCAGGATCAGTTTCCTGTACTGGCGGATCAATCGGGCTATGTGACTACCAAGAAGGTCAATCTCGGTGACTATGTCAACAGAGGGCAGACCCTTTATGAAATTGCAAACCTATCCAGAGTTTGGGTGCAATTTGATGTATATGAAAGTGACCTGTCCTGGATTAATAAAGGTGATTCCATTCAGTTCAATATTAGTTCGCTTCCGGGACAAACGTTTAAAGGCAAGATTGATTACATCGATCCTGTGATCAATCCCAAAACTCGTGTGACAAAAGCGAGAGTAGTAATCCAAAACAATGATCGAATTCTGAAACCTGAGATGTTTGCTTCCGGTGAAGTGAAAGCTCAACTGGGAAAGACAGTCGATCAATTGACTGTACCCAAATCTGCAGTGATGTGGACGGGAAAACGATCCGTGGTTTATGTGAAGCTATCCTCAGATCAAGGATTGCATTTCAAAATGCGTGAAGTGACGCTTGGCCCGGCACTGGGAGACGCTTACATCATTGAGAAAGGGTTGGAACCAGGTGAAGAAATTGCTGTGAATGGAACGTTTAGTATTGATGCTGCGGCACAGCTTGCAGGCAAACCAAGCATGATGAGCCCAGAAGGAGGAGCTGCTATGACCGGACATAATCACGGGGGAATGAACCAAGAATCTTCTCAAAGCAATAATCAAATGAACATGCTTCAGGTAAATGAAGCCGAACAAACCTATGATAGTGATCCCAAATTTAAGGAGCAACTTCAAGTGGTCTTTTCGGCCTATCTACCGGTGAAGGATGCACTTATAGAAAGTGATGCGAAAACGGCAAGTAAGAAAGCTAATGATCTTCAAAAGGCTATCGAAAAAGTGGATATGAAGTTAGTGAAGGATGAGGCACACATGGAATGGATGAAAGACCTGAGCATACTGCAGAAATCTGCTAAAGCTATTCTGAATGAAACTAATCTGGAAAATGCTCGAATGATGCTTTCACCCTTGAGCGATCAGCTGTTCCACTCACTTAAAAAATACAAGGTAGAAGTAGATGGCTATCGGCAGTTCTGCCCAATGGCTTTTGACAACACAGGAGCCTTTTGGCTAAGCGATTCGGATAAAATCCTGAATCCATATTTCGGTGATGCCATGCTCACCTGCGGGAATGTCGAAGAAGAACTTAAATAAATCAATGAAATGAGCATAAACATTCGAGACCGAATTTATATCAACTGGTTGATGAATGTTAATCGCGAATTCCATGTGACCGTTGAAAATCATTACTCACACATGAATTAAACTTTTAAACTTAAATACGATGAAAACAACACTATTGACTCTAGGGCTTGCATTGGCGATTGCTTCTTGCAGCTCTGCAAAAAAGGAAGAGAAAGCTGAAACTAAAGAGGCGGCAAAAACTGAAGTTTCAGCTCCATCTTCGGGCATTTCAGACTATATGGCACTGAAAGATGCTTTGGTTCAAACTGACGCTTCAGCAGCAAAGGGTGCAGCGGCTAAACTCGCTGAATCTGCAACCAGTGAGAATTGGAGTGGTGATATCGTTGAGGCTGCAAAAACAATAGCATCTAGTGACGATGTTGAAGTACAACGTACAGCTTTCAAAACGGTGACAGATGGCCTGATCGCTTCATTAAAAGCCAACGATTCAGAAGATGGTGTTTATGTTCAGTTCTGCCCTATGGCTTTTGACAACACAGGAGCCAGCTGGTTGAGCATGTCAGATCAGATCAGAAATCCATACTACGGTGACAAAATGCTGAAGTGCGGAAAAGTAACTGAAGAACTTTAAAACCCATTGAAGAGGAGGCTTGTCCTCCTCTTGCCTTAAAACCCTACCTATCATGAAAAAAATATTATTAATAATTGCAGTGGTCAGCTTAATTGGCTGTACCACATCAGAAAAGAAAGAAGAAAAAACCGAAGATCATTCTGAACACCAGCATGAAGCTAAAAAAGAGGACACCAAGAAAAAACCCCTGAGTCCCCGAACCGCTTCCATGTCCAATATTGGGAACAACCATGTGCACATAGATTATGGATCACCCAGTAAAAGAGGTCGAATGATTTTTGGAGGCCTGGTTGGCTATGGCACAGTTTGGGCCACCGGTGCGCATAAAGCGACAACCATTTCCTTTGATAAGGATGTAATCATCAACAGCACAGAAATTCCGGCAGGAAAATATGGTCTTTTTACCATCCCCGGAGAATCAGAATGGACAATCATTATCAGTAAAGACTGGGACATGCATTTGGCAGATGAATATGATGAAACCAATGATGTGGTTAGAGTAAATGCTCCCGTACAAAAACTTGAGGAGGTCGTGGAGTCGCTGACTTTTGAGGTCAGTGAAATCAGCGATAAGAATGGACAAATCACCATTAAATGGGATCAGACGGGCGTTTCATTTGACATTGAGAACTAATGAGAAAGCTAGTCATTTCATTATTAGTTCTTGGCTCGATAGTTTCCTGTCAATCCAAAAAAGAGACTTTTCTTAGCAAAATCAAACTGACTGATCTGCAAGGTCAAATGTTGGATTCGAAGCAATTCGAAAATAAAATTGTTATTCTTAATCTTTGGGCTACCTGGTGTAAACCTTGCATCAAGGAAATGCCTGATTTGGTGAAGATGCAAAATGAATTATCTGATGACTTTGTTTTACTTCTTGCATCGGACGAGTCCCTTGAAAAGATTCAACAATTCATTGAGAGGCGACCTTTCGATCTTGCATTTGCTCAAATTCAAACTTCCATTGAGTCTTTAGGTGTCTATTCTTTGCCCACTACTTTCGTAATAGGTAAAGACGGACAGCTATTGGAAACACTCGTGGGCGCAAGGAAATGGGACAGTCCTGAACAAATTGAACAACTTAAAACCTATCAGAAATGAAATCATTAACCATACTAACAATTATCTCAATAGCTCTTGTTTCCTGCCAGTCGGGCAAGGAAGAAAAAAAAGAGATGACAGCTCTTAAAAAAATAGAATCCCCGACCGGAAGCAATGCTTCTTTGCCTTACTTGATCAAGGGTGGGGACAGCAGATTGTATATGTCTTGGGTGGAGAAAAGGGATTCCGGTTGGATCGATCTGAAGTATTCGATCCTTAGCAGTGATAGTTGGAGTGCACCGGAATTAATTGCTTCCGGAAACGATTGGTTCGTCAATTGGGCAGATTACCCGATGATGGCAGTGGACAATAAGGGCAACATGATAGCCCACTTTCCTGCTAAAAGTTCTTCCGGAACCTACTCTTATGACGTCAATGTGGTTTACAAGCCAGTGGGTGGTGAATGGTCACAACCGGTGATTCCTCATAATGACGGAACACCTACAGAGCATGGGTTTGTGACCATGCTACCCAAAAATGACGGAACGTTCCTGCTGTCATGGCTGGACGGTCGAAATACCGGAGGTGGTGATCACGACTCACATGACAGCCACGGAGGAGGTGGAGCCATGACGATCCGAACAGCTACATTAGATATGACTGGTAATCTAACACAAGAGGCGGAACTAGATTCCAAAGTATGTGATTGCTGTCAGACAGGAGGAGCTATGACTTCAAGTGGGCCTGTCATCGTGTACAGAGATCGCTCGGAGGAGGAAATGCGGGATATGTCCTTTGTAAGGTTTATTGGAAATGATTGGTCTGAACCTCAGACGGTTAACTCAGATGGATGGAAAATTGCAGGATGTCCGGTAAATGGTCCTCGAATAGCTGCTTTTGAAAATACAACTGCTACGGCATGGTTTACTGCCGCTGAGGGAATTGCCAAAGTGAAGGTTGCTTTCATGGATGATTCGGGAGAATCTTTTCAGGAGCCAATCATTGTGGACGATTCCGTTTCGGTAGGTAGAGTAGATATTGTAATGATAGATAATCAATCAGCCTATGTAAGTTGGCTTGATCTGGAAGGCGAAAGACCTCTTATCAAATTCAGGAAAGTATCAAGTGATGGTTCATTGGAGAAACCGGTAGTAGTTTCTGAAACCAGTGCATCCAGAGGGAGCGGATTTCCTCAGATGGAGGTTATTGATGGTACGTTGTTTTTTGCCTGGACAATGGTTGATGGACAGAATACGTCAATTGGGTGTAGAAGTTTTGTGCTGTGAAGTAATAGTTTAGCGCTTCTGAACCTACAACTTATCTCATCACGCATCGCAAATGTTTCGTTCCAGCTCCTAGCCCTGATAGGTTTGCGAGTCTGATTTTGGTAAATGAAATTGGTTAAAATCACAGCAGAAGGTGATGCAGCTCATAGTATTTATGTATAATAATATTCAGATTTATCTCTATAACTAAACGGAATTAGAGAGATGAAAAATACGGTGATCGTTTTCTTGGTATTATTTGGAATAATGTCAAGTTGTTTTCAAGATGATCAACTTGATGAATTATCGATTCAAGATGAAATTTCCTTGATTGGAATGAATGAAGCTATTTTAGCAACCATCTACTATAGTGACTCACTTGTTTTTTCTATCTCAGAAACAAACAACCCTAATGATAGTCTATGCATTTATTATGATTCTCACTACCATCACCATGATTCATTATACAGCTTTCATCATAATAATTACCAACTTAGTAATGGATCAACAACCAATCAGGGGTGCAGTGGAAATAATGGTAACGGGATGATGGGAAATGGAATGGGCAATAACGCGAATATGAATCAAACGAATTATATGCGCCACATGAATACGGAACATGCCCATAATGGAAAGGGTCATCATCTTGAGGATGATTATTTGATGGATTCAATTCGTACTGCACATCAGAACTATTGCCGATATGATTAAAGCGGCTACTTGTGAAGAGATCTGGCGTAATGAATATCCACACAACCTTATGTGATATGTGAAACATACACATTCTCAGCAACCTTTTGAGAAACCATTCGAGTCTCTCCTTCGATTTCAACATCCAAAGATCTATCAAACTCGTGATGCGATTTGATTAGGATCTTACTATTGATCACAATTCCCAATTGGGTGATGTGCTGAAGGAATGCCGGAGAATCATTCTTAACCCCAACAACTTTTAGCGGCTTGCCGACTGATTCATTTACTAAAGTGGTTTTGTGCATTCCTCTAATCTTGCCATTGGCATCCGGGATAGGGTCACCATGTGGATCATATTCAGGAAAACCCAGGAGCTTATCTAACTGATCTACCAGTTTTTTAGATTTAATGTGCTCCAGTTGCTCGGCTACCTCATGGATTTCATCCCAGGTAAATTCCATTTTCTCAACTAAAAATGTTTCCCACAATCGGTGCTTCCTTATGACAGAGAAGGCAATTGTTTCACCCTCTTTCAGCAGTGATATTGCACCGTATTTTTTATAATCAATGAATCCCTTTTCTTTCAGCTTCTTTAGCATACTACTCACCGTAGCAGGAGATATTCCAAGATGACTCGCAAGTTCATTGGTACCAAGCTCCTTCCCGTTTCGATTCAGGTTTAGGCTGTAGATGGCTTTCAGATAATTCTCCTCCGTGATAGTGATCATATTTCAAAAGTAAGTATCGCGTGTCTTATTTAAAAGTTTGACATGTCTAACTTTAATTAATAGATTTGTATAAAATTATTTTGAGATGAATAAAATAATAATATACCTGAGCATTGTCACTTTTGTGTTGGCTATTTCATGTGAGGAAATAATACCAGCTGCTCCTGCTGAAAATGAGCTGCTGGATGGCCCTACGGAAGGCTTATCCCATGCTGAGCAAAGACAATTTTTAGATGGAGATATTGCTTTTAATGACGAGGTGTTTTCAGTGGAAAATGGACTTGGACCAGGCTTTGTTGCCACGTCCTGTGGAAGCTGTCATGCAGGAGATGGCAAAGGTCATCCTTCTACCACGCTCACTAGATTTGGTCAATCACTGCCAAACACATTGCCGGATCTATCTATTGGAGGCCCTCAACTCCAAAACCGAGCAATACCAGGATTTGAACCTGAAAAACTACCAGACGGTATTCCATTCATGAAGTTTACTCCACCGGCTGTCACTGGGTTAGGATTCCTTGCAGCACTTTCAGATCTACAGATTCTGCAGAATGTGGATTCTCTTGATGAAGATGGTGATGGTATTTCCGGAAAACCAAATTACATAAACCCACCAGACTATTTTGAACAGAAATCAATTCATCAACCTGTCAATGGTAAAATTATAGGGCGTTTTGGGAAGAAAGCTGCGGCTATTGATTTGCTTCAACAGACCGTAGGTGCCTACAATCAGGATATGGGAATTACTTCAACTTTTGAGCCCATCGATCCTTACAGCCAGCTTTCTACCGACCCGGAAGTTACGGATCAAACGATTCGTGATGTGGTCTTTTATCTCAGAACATTAAAGGCTCCTATTCCTAGATCAGAAGAAAACACAGTAGTACTACGAGGGAAGTCAATATTTACCCAAATTCAGTGCGCCTCATGTCATATCCCTGAATGGACAACCCCAGAGTCTGATATCGAAGCATTATCGAATAGGACATTCTACCCATACACGGATTTGTTGCTACATGATATGGGGTCAGGGCTGGATGATGGTGCCACCGAAGGATCTGCTGAAACATACGAATGGCGGACTCCACCATTATGGGGCTTGGGGCTTTCCCCCAATTCGCAAGGTGGGTCATTCTTCTTAATGCATGATGGACGAGCCGGAAGTATTAAAGAAGCTATCCTGCTTCATGGCGGAGAAGCTGACAGCAGTAAAAATCAATTTGTCTCTCTTTCTGAAGATGATAAAGAGGCACTCATTAAGTTTCTCAAATCTCTTTAGATATGGAACGAAGAGAATTTGTGTGGAAATGCGGAATGGGCTGCCTCGGTATAGCAGCCGCAGGTTTACTCCTTGAAGGATGTGCTGGAACCCGCTACATTTCTGGCAACATAGATGGTTCCTATCTGAGTCTGCCTGAAGCAGCTTTTTTAAAAGAGGAAAATAACTATTTAAAGCATGTAGTGGTGCAGAATGAAGTATTACAATATCCGGTAGTTGTTTTCCGCTTCCATGACAATGAGTACAAAGCCTTGCTCATGAAATGCACACACCAAGGCACGGAACTTCAGGTATTTGGAGACCGCCTACAGTGTCCTGCTCATGGAAGTGAGTTTACACAAGACGGGAGTGTTCAAAATGGCCCGGCTGATACATCGCTTAGAAGTTTCCCAATTATAAAAGAAAGTAAAACACTTAAAATCGATTTATCATGAGGAAGTTTGGTTGGATACTTATAACAATAACATCTCTACTTTCGATAGATGCAAAGGCTCAAATAGACAGTACGTTACTCAAGCGTACACCAGTTGATACGGCAAAAAACCAGCTTAATATGGATGCTGTTTACAACAGACCATTCTTGCAGGTTGGTAAGCTACCGGTATCAGTAGGTGGATATATTGAGGCAGATTATGGATACATTGGTGAAGATGGTGTGACAGATGGACATAGCTTCAGAGTCCCGCGAATGACGCTTTTTGTTGCTTCTTCAATACACAGAAAAATCAAGTTTCTTTCTGAAATAGAATTTGAGGAAGGTGGAGAAGAGGTAGCCATAGAATTTGCGGCACTTGACATCAGTATGCATCCTCTTTTGAATCTACGTGGCGGAATCGTGATGAATCCAATCGGAGCATTCAATCAAAATCATGACGGACCTAAATGGGAGTTTGTGGATCGCCCAATAGCTGCAACTGATATGCTGCCAGCAACCTGGAGTAATGTTGGCTTTGGACTTTATGGTAAATATTACATGAAAGAATGGGCATTTGGATATGAAGCCTACCTGACCAATGGATTCAATGATGCCATTATCAATAACGGAGAGAATCGCACGTTTTTACCCGCATCTAAAGAAAACAAAGAGCGGTTTGAAGAATCCTCTAACGGAGAGCCATTGCTGACAGGAAAAATAGCCGTAAGACATAACAAGGTTGGTGAAATTGGCCTTTCATATATGGGAGGTATTTACAACACCTATGAAGAAGACGGTTTGATATTGGATGATAAAAGGAGACTGAACGTATATGCTATTGATTTTAATACGACAATTCCTGTAACCAAGACCTTTATTGTCGGTGAATGGGCGTGGATAAATATCGATGTGCCTAGTACTTTTTCTCAGCAATTTGGGGATCAACAAAAAGGAGGTTTTGTAGACTTTGTTCAGCCGATTCTTACCGGGGATTTGTTTGGCTTCAATAACGCTTCTTTCAATGTTGCTATGCGTTTGGAATATGTTGATTGGAATGACGGGACATTCCGTGAAACAGGAGGAAATATCGGAGATGAAATTTGGGCAGTTGTTCCGGCGATAAGTTTTCGCCCCACCGCCCAGACAGTGATTCGATTAAACTATCGATTCATGGAACAAACTGATATTCTGGGCAATCCACCTGCTAAGATCTCAGGTATCCAGTTTGGCGTTTCTTCGTATTTTTAGTCAATGCTCGAACAAAAACTAGAAAATAGAGACATCAAACCAACAGCCATGCGGCTGTTAGTACTCAGAAAGCTTGTGGAATCTGGAGCAGCAATAAGTCTCAGTGACCTAGAAGCGAAGTTTGAACGGGCAGATAAAGCTACGCTTTACAGAACCCTGAAAACCTTTGAAGACAAGAAGCTCATACATGGCATTGATGATGGAACTGGTGCGGTGAAATATGCGCTCTGCGAAGAAGGCTGTGAATGCGAACCCCAGGATCAACACATTCACTTTCATTGTGTAGGATGTGACGAAACGTATTGCCTAACTCAGTCTAAAATCCCTCAAACAAACATTCCGTCAGGATTCAAGGCAGCCAGTGCCAGTATGGTGTACAAAGGCACATGCGCGAACTGCTCCTAAAACAATGCAAACAGGTTGCATACCTAAATGATTACATTTGTTGTTAGATGAAGCGTTTGATATCCATATCATTGTCTCTGATTTTCGTGATACAGATTCTTGCTCCCAACATGGACATGTGTTGTGAATTACAAAAACTCCCTGCACTTTTTGAGCATTTTGAGGAACATAAAGCTTTTGATGGAGATTCATTTTTTGAATTTATAGTCGAAGACTATGTTCACTATGATGATAATAGTGAGGGTCATCATGACAATGATAAGGATGACGATCTTCCGTTTCACGGTCAGCATCAGTGCAATCATGCACCCGTTTATGTTACCCATAATTTCTCAAACATAGAATTAGGAGACAAAACTTTTTCCATTCAATCTAAAGGTAGTTTTTACCAGTTTTCAGTTTCTTCTGAGTATCTGGAGAAGCCAATTCAGCCCCCTCAGGTCTAATTTCTCGGACACTTTACTAAGTACAATCATCTGCGTGCATATCGCTCTCACAGGTGTGTGTCCGCATGTCTGGCGATTAGCCAATAAACGGTAGTAAACCTCAGAAATCAGCTCTCATTTTCCGATGCAGAGTATGGGGAACTTCAACCCAAAAGGCTAACGCCCTACGATTAAATCATTTAGAATTCCTAAATCCAAAATAAAATGCTGGATAAAATCATTCACTTTTCAGTGAAAAACAAACTGATTATTGGCCTAATTACACTAGGCTTGATAATCTGGGGGGGCTATTCCCTCACCCAACTACCGATTGATGCCGTCCCTGATATTACAAACAATCAGGTTCAGGTCATTACGACATCCCCTTCTTTAGCTGCGGAGGAAGTAGAGCGGCTCATTACGTTTCCCATTGAAATAACCATGGCCACTATACCTGATATTGATGAAATCAGGTCATTTTCCCGCTTTGGATTATCGGTGGTGACCATAGTCTTTAAAGAGAATGTAGATGTTTACTGGGCACGGCAACTGGTAAACGAACGCATGGCCGAGGTACAATCCCAAATACCACCAGGGGTTGGAACGCCAGGCATGGCTCCTATAACCACAGGTCTGGGAGAAATCTATCAATATGTGGTAGGTACATCTCCCGGTTACGAAGATGAATATGACGCTCGTGAGTTAAGAACTATCCAGGATTGGATAGTGCGCAGACAACTGCTAGGTACGCCAGGTGTTGCCGATGTGAGCAGTTTTGGAGGCCATCTCAAGCAATTTGAAATAGCTATTAAACCTGATATGCTCAAAGCAATGAATGTTTCCATTGCAGATATATTTCAGGCACTTCAGGAGAACAATCAGAATACTGGCGGGGCATATATTGAAAAGAACCTGAATGCCTACTTCATTCGAACAGAGGGGCTGGTTGGAAATCTTGAGGATATCAGGAATATCAACATTCGTACGAATGAAAATGGCATTCCGGTGCTCATTAAAAATGTTGCCACCGTGCAGCTGGGAAGTGCGGTGCGATATGGCGCCACTACCCGGGATGGAGAGGGTGAGGTGGTCAGTGCCATCGTAATGATGCTGAAAGGGGAGAACTCTGCTGAGGTAATAGAAAACGTCAAAACAAGTATCGAACAAATTAGAAAAACCTTACCAGAAGGAGTGACCATTGAGCCGTTTTTGGATCGTACCAAGTTGGTTAACACTGCCATTGGAACAGTCACAAAGAACCTGGCAGAAGGAGCCCTGATTGTCATATTCGTTTTGCTCTTGCTACTTGGAAATATGCGGGCCGGCTTAATAGTCGCATCTGTTATTCCCTTGGCACTTGTCTTTGCCTTTGGAATGATGAACTACTTCGGAGTTTCCGGCAACCTGATGAGCCTTGGAGCCATTGATTTTGGATTGATTGTAGATGGTGCCGTCATCATCGTCGAGGCTACTTTGCATCATCTGGGACTGATAAAATCGGGACGAAAACTGACGCAGGAAGAAATGGATTTGGAAGTCTATAAGTCCGCGAGTAAGATTCGGAATTCAGCAGCATTCGGTGAGATCATCATCCTTATAGTGTACCTACCTATCCTAGCTCTGGTTGGTACCGAAGGGAAAATGTTCCGGCCAATGGCACAAACTGTAAGTTTTGCAATCCTTGGCGCATTCATCTTGTCGCTTACTTATGTTCCAATGATGTCCGCCTTATTTCTAAGCAAAAAGACCGAATACAAGAAGAATATCTCAGATAAAATCATGGACTTCTTCCATCGGCTCTATAACCCCTCTATTCGTTGGGCCATGCACAAGAGAATACCTCTCCTTGGGGTAGCAGTGGGACTTTTTGCTGGTTCACTTTGGCTTTTCTCTAACATGGGAGGCGAGTTTATCCCAACATTGGAAGAAGGGGACTTTGCGGTGGAAACACGGGTAATGACTGGAAGCTCACTGGAAAACACAATAAAGGCAACAACTCAGGCGGAGAAAATACTGCTGGATCAATTTCCTGAAGTAGAGCAAGTGGTATCCAAGATTGGAGCTGGGGAGATACCAACAGATCCTATGCCCATTGAGGCCGCCGACCTTATGATTATTCTGAAAGATAAGAGTGAGTGGGTTACGGCATCCAATCGCGAAGAACTAGCTAACAAAATGGCGGAAGCATTGGAAGTAATTCCCGGAGTAACCTTTGGTTTTCAACAACCGATTCAAATGCGATTTAATGAACTGATGACTGGAGTGCGACAGGATGTAGCAGTAAAGATTTATGGAGAAAATCTGGACGATTTATCAGAGTATGCCAATCAAATTGGAAGTATAGCCTCGGGAGTAGAGGGTGCGGTTGACCTGTACATTGAAGAAGTAACAGGAATACCTCAAATAGTCATCACCTACAAACGGGATCAATTGGCGAAGTACGGATTAAGCATAATGGATGTAAATCGATCTGTGCAGGCCGCATTTGCCGGAGCGTCAGCCGGACTTGTGTATGAAAATGAAAGGCGTTTCGATTTGGTGGTTAGATTGGATAAGGCCAATCGAAATGACCTGGAGTCGGTGAGAAACCTGTACATCTCACGGAAAGACGGACACCAAATCCCTTTGTATCAGGTTGCCAATGTGGAGATCAAAGATGGGCCTTACCAAATTCAGCGTGATGATACGAGACGCAGAATCTTAGTAGCCTTCAACGTTCGAAACAGGGATGTAGAAAGTGTGGTGACGGAGCTTAGACAGAAGATTGATCAGGCAGTAGTATTTGCTCCCGGCTACTCTATCTCATTCGGAGGTCAGTTTGAGAATCTGGTTGAGGCTCGTCAAAGACTCGCAGTGGCTGTTCCACTTGCGCTTCTGCTCATCTTTGTACTACTATACTTCACGTTCAAGTCGGTCAAACAAGGAATTCTGATTTTCACAGCTATTCCTTTGTCGGCAATTGGGGGAATAGTGGCACTTTATCTGAGAGGAATGCCTTTTAGCATCTCAGCAGGAGTTGGGTTTATTGCCCTCTTTGGAGTAGCCGTTTTAAATGGGATCGTTCTGATTTCAGAATTCAATCAACTGAAGAAGGACGGTGTTTCGGATATCTTTGAACGAATCTACCAGGGCACAAAAACGCGGTTGAGACCGGTGATTATGACCGCCGCAGTTGCGTCTCTTGGGTTTCTACCAATGGCCTTATCTCAGTCAGGTGGTGCCGAAGTACAGAAGCCATTGGCAACTGTGGTCATTGGAGGATTGATTACGGCTACTTTTCTGACCCTGATCGTGCTGCCGATACTCTATTACTATTTTGAAAAGGGATTGAAGGTGAAAACCAAAGCTGTGTTACCCATCCTTTTAGTTGGGATTTTCATGTTCCAATCTCAGGGTGTGCAAGCACAAGAAACTCAGTCGAAATATACGTTGGATGAGGTCATAGAGATTGCTGTAAAGAACAATCCAACACTACGGGCAGCTGACTTAAAAACCCAGCAGGAAAGGACATTGAAGGGCGCTAGTTGGAACCTGCCAAAGACTGATGTTAGTCTGACGCACGGGCAATACAACAGTGTGTTTAATAATGACAACCAGTTCAATGTGAATCAATCCATTGCCTTTCCAACTGTTTACTCAAATCAATCCAAATTGGCCAGTGCCAAAATTGAATCGAGTGAGTGGAGGGAAGCAATTACAAAAAATGAATTGATTCAGCAGGTGAAATCCACTTGGTATGGGCTGCTGATGGAAAAGAACAAGAGGAGGCTTCTTCTGGAGCAGGACAGTATCTATCAAAGTTTTTCGCGAGCAGCCAATTTGAGATACCGGACAGGAGAAACCAATTTGCTTGAAAAGGCTACTGCAGAATCTCAGGTTGCAGAAATCAAAGTGATGTTGGAGCAAAACAAATCTGACATTGAGATATATCAAACGTCGCTGAAAACGCTTTTGAATACCGATTTATTGATTGATCCAGCTAGTGATAGTTTAACCCAAAGGGAAGTCGAATCATTGATTGCGGAAGCAGATGTGGACGGTAATCCTACATTGGCCTGGTTCAGGCAGCAAATATCAGTTGCTGAGAAAGAGAAGTCTTTGGAAAAATCCAAACTAATGCCTGACCTGATGGTTGGTTATTTCAACCAATCCCTCAATGGCCCGAACCAGGACGTCAATGGAAATCCGGTTACCTATGGTTCAGGTGATCGCTTCACAGGATTTCAGGTAGGTATCTCCATTCCCATATTTGGTGCAAAATCCCAAGCTTCTGCCATTAGGTCGATTGAGCTGAAAAAACAGGAAAATGAAGCATTGTTTCAATCCGTGAACAACGAGTTGGAGGGACGTTTGCAATCACTATTGCAGCAATACTATAAATTTAAAAATAGTCTCAGCTACTATCAGACGATTGCGCTTCCACAAGCGGAGTTAATTCTGAATCAAGCGCAAAAAGGGTTTCAAAGCGGAGACATAGGGTACGTCGAGTATACCCAGGGGCTCAATAGGTCCCTGAGTGTCCGGTTTAATTACTTGGACATTCTCAATCAATACAATCAGATCATTATCCAAATCGAATTCATTTCAGGAATTCAATAAAAAAGAAAAAATGAAAACTATATATCAATATATCAACAAGGCATTGGTGATCACTCTTATGGGTGCAGCCATCATTTCATGTAGTTCAAAGACAGCCGAGCAGACTGAAGAACATCATGAAGAGGAAAACCGCATAGAGCTAACCCAGACACAATTTGATCAGGCAAATATCAAAATCGGATCGATTGAAAAGCGAGTCATGGGCTCAGAACTGCGTGTGAATGGCGTCATTGACGTTCCACCCCAAAGCAACATCTCGATTAACATGCCCTATGGTGGATTTGTGAAATACACAGAAATGCTTCCTGGAACTTCAGTGAGAAAAGGTCAGCTTTTAGTGACCATTGAAAATCCTGAATTCATTCAGTTTCAACAGGAGTATTTGGAAAGTCTGGCTAATCAGGAATTTCTAAAGGCTGAATTTGAACGACAGCAGGAGTTGTACAATGAGAAGGTTGCCTCCGGTAAAAGTTTCCAGCAAGCCAAGAGTGCTTTTCTGGCTAATGAAGCTCGAATAAAAACCATGGAAGCACGACTGAAAATGATCGGGTTAAATCCGTCTAAAATCGGCGAGGGAAACGTGGTTTCATTTGTCAGCATCTACTCCCCGGTGACAGGTCAGGTGAGAGAGGTGTACACCAATGTAGGCAAATACATCAATCCGCAGGATGTAATTATGGACATCACAAACTCAGATGATCTGCACGTTGAGCTGACGGTTTATGAAAATGATATTCCACTGATTAAAAAAGGTCAGAGAATTCGTTTTTCACTAGCCAACGCTCCTGATCAGTGGCGGGAAGCAGAGGTATTTCTCGTTGGTAGTGGTGTGCGTGAAGACCGTTCGGTTACAGTTCACGGTCACCTGATGAAAAAGGATCAAGATCTGCTTCCAGGAATGTACGTATCAGCAAAAATTGAAACTGGCAGTAATGAGACCTGGGCAGTTCCAGAGGAATCAATTGTAAGATTTGGAGGCAGACATTACGTTTTTGCGCTGGGAAATGAGCGTATTGAAAACGAGGTGAGTATATATGATTTCGAAATGATCGAAATTAACAAAGGGTTTGTTGAAGATGGATTCACGCAGATCAGTTTGATAAACTCCTCTATTGACATCACCTCTATTGATTTGGTCACTCAAGGTGCATTTACCGTACTGGCAAAAGCTAAAAATACCGAAGAAGAAGGAGGACATGGACACTAGTTATTTTATTTGAGTTAGTACGTTTTTCATAAATACCACCTTCTGATTAGAGAAGGTGGTATCAATTCGATTTTAAGTACTCATTTATTACTTGGAAGTTGATTTAATACCAACTACTGCCACCAAAGTCCCAAGCACACCAATTATGGCAGCTGTTCGGAATGCACCCTGAAAACCCTCAGTCAGTGCTTCCTTATAAACCGTTCCGTCAATAGACAATCCGTTGGTGATGGCTATGGCAATAGCCACAACAATCGCTAAACCAATAGCAGACCCCACCTGATATGTGGTGTTCACCAGGCCTGAAGCCAATCCGGTTTCTTCTGGCTTTGCACCCGACATGGCGGCCATAGTTCCGGGGATGTATGCCAGTGACATACCAATAGCACCAAGTAATGAGGCACCCAATACGTCCACAAGGAAATTCCCATCTACAGATACTGTCGAAAACCATACGAGTGAAGCAGTTAGTACAATCAGTCCGGCAACAAGGTTATTTTTCACCCCAAAGCGCTCAATCATTTTACCGCTCACGCCAACCATTAGGATCATGATCGCAATGGTCATAGGCAACAGTGCCACACCTGACCAAAAAGCGGAGTAGCCAAGTGTTTGCTGTAAATAAAGGTTCAGATAAAACCACATTGGAATCCATGCACCTGCCATCAGCGCCATTACCAGATTGGCTGCAGACAAATTAGGAGCTTTGAAGATGCTCAATGGGAGTAATGGAGATTTTGAATTTTTCTGGATCGCAATGAAAACGATTAGCAACACCAATGCAATCCCAAACAAGCTAATGGTAGTTAAAGAACTCCACCCATTTTGCTCCACCATGACAAGGGTGTATACAATCAGCATGGTAGCAGCAGTTACCAGAATGGCACTTAGATAATCGATTTTACCACGAACTTTACTTCCATTCATCAAAAGAGATGCACCGAACATCATTACAATTATTCCCATTGGAATGTTGATGAAAAACACCCATCTCCATGACATGTACTCGGTAAGTACACCGCCAAGGAAAACACCGGCAGAACCACCGGCCGCAGCAGAAGCACCCCAGAAACCAAAAGCTTTTCCCAGCTCTTTTGGATCAGTGAAGATGCTCATGAGCAAGTTCAGTGCTGCAGGAGCAATAAGGGCTGAACCCAGTCCTTGCAATGCTCTTCCCACGTTCATAGATGTTTCTGACCAGGCCAAACCTGTGAGTAAAGAAGCCAACGTTAGAATAGCAAAGCCCCAAAGAAAGATGTTCTTTGAGCCATACAGGTCGGAAAGCTTTCCACCCAAAAGCAACATACCCCCCAATACAATCACATAAGCATTGAAGATCCACTGCAATGCGGATGGGGTGTAGTTTAATGCACTTTGAATGGCAGGTAGGGCTACTCCAATAATGGAAGTGTCCATAATCACCATAAACTGTGCAGTACACAAGACTGCCAAAGCTGCCCATCTTTTCTCGAAGAGCGTGCCGGCGTTTAATGACATTGAATTTGACATAATTGTGAAATTTATTTTCACAAAATTCCGACAGCCACTCATGAGCTACTTTACACAATTGCCTCTATTGATTGCACAATTTTGATACTTGAATTGTTATTGACTTTATTAAGGAGATAGTTGTTGAAATAGCAATCCTCATCCTATTTATTTAACTTAACTGGGTCAATTTGAAAGACGTTGGAAATCACTCAGCTACATATTAAAAACATGGTTTGTCCCCGATGTATTATGGTGGTCAAACAAGCCTTTGATCAGATTGAAGTTGAACCTTTATCTGTTGAGCTGGGGGAGGTGAAGCTGAATGACGAATTGAATTCAGAACAGCAAAAGCGTTTAGACGATTTGCTGAAAAAAAATGGTTTTGAGCGAATTGATGATAAGAAAGTCAGGCTCCAGGAAAAGATCAAAACCCTGATTATTGACACCATCCATCATAAAGATCCTTACGATACCCATATCCAATGGTCTGCTTTTCTGGCAGATCAGCTCCATTATGATTACAACTATTTGAGTGGTCTTTTTTCGTCTATGGCGGGTATTACATTAGAGCAATACATCATACGTCAGAAGATGGAAAAAGTGAAGGAGTTTCTATTTTATGATGAATTATCGGTGAAAGAAATAGCTTACAAAATGGGTTTTAGCAGTGTGGCTCATCTGTCCAATCAATTCAAAAAAGTCATCGGAATGTCACCTACTGAATTCAAGAAAAGTATTCAAAATACCCAGTCAAGAAAGTCACTGGACCAGATCATATAATCTTGCAATCCTTCCTGGTGATTATGTAACGCTTTCGGCGCTTTTCGTACGCAACTTTGATAAAAATTGGTACGATGGAAAGCACACAGGTCAATATCAAAGGGATGGTTTGCAGTCGCTGCATTTATACCATCAGGGAAAATCTGCATAAGGCCGGAATGTTCATTCGGGACATTTCATTGGGAAAAGTCGCATTTTGCAAGCCGATTGCTGAAATCGATAAGGTAAAAATTCGGTCCATTCTTTCGGACTTAGGCTTTGAGCTTATTTCAGACAAAAAAGAAAAACGCCTGGAAGAAATTAAGGCATTCATTCATACATGGATTGAGGAAGGTAGTGGCAAGGATTCGAATTTGTCACTTTCAGAAAGCCTTGCAAGACATTTTATCATACACTATGACTCCCTCAGTGAACTATTCTCGCAAATGGAAGGTAAGTCCATTGAGAAGTATCACATTGAGAAGCGTTTGGAAGCTGTAAAGGAATTGCTGGTATATACCGATCTATCCTTATCAAAAATTGCTTTCAAAAAAGGATTCAGCAGCGTTCATCATCTTTCAACTCAGTTCAAGAAAGTCACAGGCCTGAATCCCTCCCACTTCAGGGAGATACAAGCTGCAAAGGCGCAGGTTTTAAATCAAAATTCAATGCAAAATGATGCAATCCATATCGGTAATTATGTAACAGATAACCCGGAGGTCGATCTGAACTTTGCAGAGTAAATCAAAATAAAATGGAAACAATAATAGAAAAATCAGCCAATATAACCAATGAGGTTATCAAGGAAAGCTTCCCGGTGACAGGGATGACCTGTGCGGCATGCGCCTCCAGTGTGGAGTCCATGATCAGCAATACACCAGGAGTCACCATGGCGAGTGTAAATTTTGCAACAAACTCCGTATTGGTAGAGCGTGAAAAATCAGTGACATCTGAGATGCTCCGTCAGGCAGTTCAGGCAATAGGTTATGACCTGATCGTAGACGAAGTAGATCCATCCGCAAAGCAGGAAGAGCTACAACAGAAACATTATAAGGACGTAAAAAACCGAACCATCTGGTCGGCACTGCTCACGCTACCGGTCTTTATCATAGGGATGTTCTTCATGGAGTGGAACCAAGGGCGATGGATATCCCTTACACTGACCATCCCTATCCTTTTTTGGTTTGGTCGCAGCTTTTACATTAATGCCTTCAAGCAGGCAAAACATGGTAAAGCGAATATGGACACCCTTGTGACTCTAAGTACCGGAATCGCATTTATATATAGCCTATTCAATACATTATTCCCTGAATTCTGGCACAGCAAGGGTATTCATCCTCATGTCTATTATGAGGCGGCTGTTGTCATTATCACATTTATTTCATTGGGTAAACTCCTTGAGGAAAAAGCTAAATCCAATACCTCATCCGCTATCAAAAAGCTGATGGGTCTTCAACCAAAGACTTTAAAAGCCCTGATTGATGGAGAAGAAGTAGAGATTCCAATTTCGTCTGTTCAGGTGGGTTATACCATTATTGTCAGACCGGGTGAAAAAATTCCTGTGGATGGCGAGGTGATCAAAGGGGAGTCTTTTGTGGATGAAAGCATGATTACGGGTGAACCCATTGCCGTTTCAAAAACAAGTGGCGACAAAGTATTCGCCGGAACGATCAATCAGAAAAGTTCATTCCAGTTTCGGGCAGAGAAGGTAGGTGGAGAAACGCTCCTTTCTCAGATCATCAAAATGGTACAGGAGGCGCAGGGTAGTAAGGCACCAGTACAAAAATTGGTAGACAAGATCGCAGGCATTTTTGTGCCAATCGTTGTAGGTATTTCCATTGTTACATTCATCACGTGGATGTTGGTTGGTGGCGACAATGCGTTCACACAAGCTCTGCTTACTTCCGTCGCGGTGCTGGTCATCGCGTGTCCTTGTGCATTAGGACTAGCTACTCCAACAGCCATCATGGTAGGAGTGGGCAAAGGTGCTGAAAACAACATCTTAATTAAAGACGCAGAAAGCCTGGAACTTGCGCATAAAGTGAACGCAGTGATCCTGGACAAAACCGGCACCATCACAGAAGGCCGGCCTGTTGTGACAGATATGATTTGGGGTACCCAGGATTCAGATGTGCAAAGGTCTACGGAGATTCTCCTGGGAATGGAGGCCGTTTCTGAGCACCCATTAGCAGAAGCAGTGGTCAACAAATTGAAAGAAGACCACATAGAGGCTGCTGAGGTATCCGCTTTTGAAAGCATCACAGGTAGGGGTGTCAAGGCAGTTTCAGGGGACGTCATGTACTATGTTGGAAATCGCAAGCTGATATCAGAAAACAACATCAGCATAAGTCTACCGCTCAATCAAAATGCCGGCTGGTTACAGCAGGAAGCTAAGACAGTCATCTATTTTGCCAATGAGCACCAGGTGCTTGCGGTGTTGGCCATAGCTGATCAGGTGAAGGCCAGTTCCAAACAGGCTATACAAACCCTGCAGGATCGGGATATTGATGTTTACATGCTTACAGGCGACAATCATCAAACTGCCGGAGCAGTGGCAGATCAGGTAGGATTAAAGCATTTTAAAGCAGAAGTGATGCCATCCGAGAAGGCAGACTTTGTCAAAGAGCTACAGGCTCAGGGAAAAGTGGTGGCCATGGTTGGTGACGGAATCAATGATTCTCATGCCCTTGCACAAGCAGATGTCAGCATCGCTATGGGCAAAGGATCTGACATTGCCATGGATGTGGCAAAGATGACACTGATCACATCAGATCTCATGTCTATCCCGAAGGCATTGAACCTTTCCACTAAAACCGTGATGGGCATTCGTCAAAACCTGTTCTGGGCATTCATCTACAACCTGATCGGTATCCCGATTGCAGCCGGAGTACTCTATCCGCTCAATGGATTCTTGCTTGATCCTATGATTGCCGGTGCAGCCATGGCTTTCAGTTCGGTATCGGTAGTGGCTAATAGCCTTCGATTGAAAGCTTCCAAACTGTAACAGTACAGCTATGCAAGTGCAGGTGAAAATCGAACAGATCATTCAGGAAACAAGGGACGCTTTTACTCTTGTGCTGGAGAGACATCCACAGATAGAAAAGTACCAATCTGGTCAGTTTTTGAATTTCTTCCTTGACATCAATCGTGAGGAAGTTGTGAGGCAATACTCCTTCTCAACTTCCTCATATCTCAATGAAAAGCCCAGCATTACTATCAAACGCGTGCCAGGGGGATTAGCCTCCAATTATCTGGGTGACCAACTCAATCCCGGAGATAGTATTGAAGTAAGCACCCCAAACGGTCGTTTTATTACATCCACTAAAAATGGACGTCAGATACTGATGGTGGCTGGAGGAAGTGGGATCACTCCACTCTTCTCGATACTCAAAACGATTCTAGCAAGTGAACCAAACAGCATTATCAGTCTCTTTTATGCAAATCGAAATGCTGATTCGATTATTTTCAGAAATCAATTGGATTCACTCGAAAGGCAACATGAAAGTCGACTGAAAGTGACTCATTTCCTATCGGCAAACAATAATAAAACGCTCGATAACGCAATTTATCGAAGATTGAATCCAAAGGACTTTCAGAAGTATATGGATACCTATTGGAAGCAAAATCCTGAAGCCTTCATTTGCGGACCTGATTCCATGATGAAAATGTCTCAGGATTCCTTGATCAACCTCGGTGTGCCGGCAGAAAGGATTAAAACGGAGGCATTTGTAGGATCAGGGTTTGGGGAAAATATAATCGACCATGAGGAGGCTTTCACTGAGGTAATCATTGAGAACTTCAATGGAGCACCGGTCACTTTCAGCGCCAATCGAAACCAGTCCGTACTAAAGTCAGCTTTTAATGCTGGTTTTCGATTGAAACATTCCTGCCAGGAGTCTATGTGTGGAGCTTGCAAAGTCAGGTTACTCTCAGGTAAACTGAACATGAAAACCAATTATGCTTTACCGGATGATGAATTGGATCAGGGCTATGTATTGCTATGTTCAGGGTTTCCGGAATCAGATAAACTGGAATTGTCCTATTGAAAGAGAAACCTATGATGGGCATCAAGAATTCGAAAGTCAATTGATTGACTCAAAATCCACATCTTATTTTTTTTAACTCAAATAAATATGCGATTTAAATCGTTGATAGCGATCTCTGTCCTAGGGGTGGGGATGCTAGGTTGTATAGAAGAGGAACTAATCGTTGATGAAAATCTAACGCAGGTTTCTTCTGTTGAATTTGCAAGTAACTCCGTTGCTGTTAGCAGTATGGAAAAGCGTGCAATGATTCAAGTGCGTCTGGACAAGAAATCAAATCAAAAGGGAACTGTAGACATTCGGTTGGGAGGCGATGCTCAACACAATCAGGACTACATCCTTAATCAAATTGTAAGCAATGGGATATTTACCTTAGATATTGATAATGGGGATGAATATGCAGAATTCATGATTATACGTCTGGAATCTAAAAGTACAAATACCCTTGGAATTGAATTCAGGCTCGAGAATCCATCTAATGGATTTATATTGGGAGAAAGCACATCAACTTTTGTAATTCTGCCAGATTTAGATTCAGCAAATTCTACTGCTGTTGTAAATTTCACAGATTCTTATGTTGTGTTATCAGAAGGAATCGGAGCATCAACTACCATTAATATACCAATTTGCGGAACCGTAACGCAATCTGATATTATCAGGATTAGCGTTCAGCATCCAACAGGTATTGAATATGATAAAAACTACCAATCAGTTCCAGCTGTTGTTTTAAATGAAATTGCTTTAGAAGTTTTGCCTGGAGCAACTAGTTTATCTTTTCAATTGGAGCCTGTAAATGATAACAGAATTCTTGGAAGTTATGAGCTGGCACTCACACTGGTTGGTAGTACCCAGATTTCAATAGGTTCAAATTCATCTTTGCTGATTCGAATAGAAGAAGATGACGACCTTGAAGTTTCTGTTAACTCCATTGCAGAGCTAAGAAATAGATTTGACCAATCTTCAGGAGATTTTTGGTTAGGTGAAGACTACTACATCGAAGGGGTGATCACTTCCTCGACCAATGTTATTCATAACCGAGTGGCATACATTCAGGACGGAATGGCAGGTATTGCATTGATGTTCAGCTCCGCCAATAAGCTTTCTTATGGCACCCGTGTGAGATTAAACTTGAAAGACGGTAGTGGTCAGGTGATTAATGATCAGAAAGCTATAACAGGGATAAATGATCTTTCAGGTGTCATTATGGATGAAGATGTACAGGTATCTGCAGAAACCATTTCCATTGAACAATTGCATACCGGAGCATTCGAGGGAAAGAAGGTGCGAATTGATGGTATCAGTTTTCCTGAAGCGAACAACTTAGCAACTTTTCTTGGCAGCAAAAGATTTTCCGATACATCTGGAAGATCTGCACTACTGACAACTTACGAAGGGGCAGAATTTGCAGAGTATCAATTGCCGGATTGTAAAGTATCATTGGTTGGGATCGTGGGCGACTGGGGACGATTGCAGCCTCAGGTTTTTAGCACCGACATCATCAGGTAATAATATGAAACCAGGAAGCCTCTCTTGTTAGTTTTTAGAAATTGAAATTATGTAAACCAAAGAAGAAAAATTGTAACAGGGACGGTGAATCACAACACTAAATTTGAAGTAAAATTATAAATCAAAATAAAGGACAATGAATACGTTAAAATTCAAAACAACGATCAAGTGCAGCGGTTGCCTTGCAAATGTGACTCCACACCTCAATGCTGCTGAAGGCATTGAAAAATGGGAAGTGGACATCATGAATCCAAATAAGATTCTGATAGTAGAAACTGCCGGAGCATCGGAAGGTGATGTGATCGCAGCAGTGGAAAAGGCAGGATATACTGCTGAAAAAGTAAGCTAGTATTTGTGATTAGGTTGGGTTGTAAAAGGGTGGCTTAGGCTGCCTTTTTGTATTTTAATTCCTCTCTGAAATTATGTTTCGTTTGACTTAAATTAAAAAAAGCCCAAGTCTTTCGACTTGAGCTTTCTTCTCTTCGTGAACTCGGAGGGATTCGAACCCCCAATCTCCTGGGCCGTAACCAGGTGCATTATCCAGTTGTGCTACGAGTCCAATAGGAGCGCAAAAGTAACAATTATGCTCTAAAATTTTCGTTAGTCATCCATGATTCTATCTTTGCCGAAATTTTTCTAGCGGCATTTTCATCATTTAACATTCATTAAGATCAAAAAAGTTGAAAAAGACCCTTCTTTGCAGAAATAAAAAGACATATATGAAGTACCTATTTGGAGCATTTTTAAGCCTTACACTATTATTTTCAAACGCTCAAGAGTTGAAACGTCCTGATATTCCAGGAGATTTAATGGTTGATGTGGGTTTTAATGTGTGGTCTTCTATGCCAGGACCTTTAGAAAAAAATACCTGGGCTTCTAAATCCATCGGAATCTATTATACCAAGCGAAAGGTTTTGGCTAATAACTTTTCCTTTGGCTATGGAATTGGATTGGGTCTTGAGAAGATGAGCCTTGGCGATTCAGCAACATTATCTAGCAAGTACACATTTACATTTTCAGGGAATACTCCCGATTCACTTACATCAGTTGCAATTATTCCAAATTCTCAAAACTTTAAAAAGAATAAACTTGCTACAACGTACTTAGATATTCCAATTGAATTTAGATATCATCCATTGGGAACTGATGAGGGTGAAGGTTTATTTATTGGTGCGGGAGGAATTATAGGAGTAAGATTAAATGCACATTCCAAATGGAAATACGACAATCAAGGTGAGAATGTAACTCAGAAAATTGAAGGCAAATTCAACCTTAATTCGTTTAGATACGGCTATCAAGTAAGAGCCGGATTTAAAGGCATTCACATCTTTTACAAAAGATACGTATCAGACGTGTTTAAAGATTCTTTTACTGATGGAAGCAATCCTGTAATGACAACTGTTGGTATTAATGTAACTGGATTCTAAAGGAAAATAGCAATTGTTAAAAAGCTATAAATGAACCCCAGGATAGCCCCTGACCATACTTCTTTCGGTTGGTGATATCCAAGGTATAACCTACTTGCGCATGTGATTCCAGCGGCAAGTATTAATGCATAGAAATACCAACCTATATCAACTCCCATTAAGATTGTTAAGGCACAAACAAATCCAACGGAACTCCATATTGCGGTGGCATGAATGCTGATTTTAAACCATGCGGTAATCACAATAAGAATTCCAATCAAAACGGAAACCCCAATCATAACAGTCATAAAAACTGGACCCATTTGAAGCTTCTCTGCGAATAGATAGGATGAGGCCCCATAATAGAATACAATAAAAATAAATGGACGAATGCGTTCTTTCCTTTTTGTTAATTCTAGGTTGGAGATATATGAAAAGGATTTTAGAAGAAAAATACTAAGAGCTGGCATCAAAGCAGTGGTAATAAAAATCACAAGTATAAATTGAGGAACTGCCTCAGGAACAATTCGTGGGAATAGCTCGGGCGATTCAGAAAATAGGATTGCACTCAAGTAAGTGGCCATTAAGAGTGGATGCATAGCCACAGAAACTATCTTCATTAATATTCTCAAAGTTCTTTCCTGAGTCTAGCTACAGGTATATTTAATTGCTCCCTATATTTTGCAACGGTTCTTCGAGCGATATTATAGCCACACTCTTTTAGAGCTTTTTCTAATTTTTCGTCAGAAAGTGGTTTAGACTTATCTTCAGCTACAATGAACTCTTTTAATTTACTTTTCACTTCTCTGCTACTCACATCCTCACCTGAATCAGTTGATATTCCCTCGGAGAAGAAATACTTCAGGGGAAATACACCGAATTCCGTTTGAACGGTTTTACTACTTGCTACGCGAGATACGGTAGAAATATCCATTCCAATTCGATCGGCAATATCTTTCAATATCATTGGTTTTAGCTTACTTTCATCTCCCTCGAGGAAATATTCATATTGAAAGTTAATGATAGCTTGCATGGTGTTTAGTAGTGTCTGCTGCCTTTGTCTAATCGCATCAATAAACCACTTTGCAGAGTCTAATTTTTGCTTGATAAATGAAACGGTTTCTTTAAGTTTCTTGTCCTTCTTATTGCTTTTATCGTATGCCTGAAGCATCTCCGAATAAGATCGACTTACCTTAAGCTGGGGCGCATTTCGGGAATTTAGTGAAAGTTCCAGCTTATCATTATTGTTAACAAGGATGAAGTCTGGAATGATATATTGAGTTTTAACAAGTTCGTCTCCAGTGCCACCGGGTTTAGGATTTAACTTGGTTATTAAATAAATAGCCTCTCGAAGTAAGTCTTCATTGTCAAGACTTAGCTTCTTTGCTATTTTATCATAATGCTTTTTTGAAAATTCATTGAAACAATTATCAATAATCCGCCTTGCTGTAATGACTACTTCACTGTCTTCATCTTTCCTTTCAAGTTGGAGCAATAGACATTCCTGTAGATTTCTAGCACCTATACCAGCAGGTTCAAAATTTTGAATTTTATAAAGCAGGTTTTCTAGTTCCTCTTCATCCGTTTCCACTCCTTGAGAAAAAGCCAGGTCATTTACTATTGCTTCAAGCTCACGTCTTATATAGCCATCTGAATCAATGCTTCCAATCAACTGCTTTCCTAAAACCTCTTGTCGCTCATCCAGCTTTAAATAACCCAATTGTGAAATCAAATGCTCGTGAAGCGTTTTGCCCATAGAGATGGGAGACTCCTTATCCTCTTCATCTGGATTACGACCATCCCCTTGCATTTTGTATCCGGCATAATCATCCTGTAAGTAATCTTCAATTCCCTCCGTTACACTATCTTCAAATTCCTCTTCATAATCTTCTGAAGTATCGTCTGCCTCTTTTTCCTCTTTCCCTTCTTCTAGTGCTGGGTTCACTTCAAGCTCTTCTTCTACACGAGCCTCCAATTCTGCAGTTGGCACTTGCAATAGCTTGATAAACTGAATCTGCTGAGGAGATAGTTTTTGTTGAAGTGATTGTGTTAGAGAGAGTTTTTGCATTTTTTTAGTCCTAATCTAATAAAGCACTTAAGCAAACGCTTTAGGCCTTATAGTTAATAAAGTCTTGTCTCTGAGGCAAACCTAAAAGCATAAGACCTTATTATGTGAGTCAAAAATATCACATTCGTTAGTTTTGCGGCGCAAATATTTAATGACTGTGGAAAAAATAAGAAGAACAAAAATCAGGCAAATTTTGGAAGACGGGAAATCCGGGACGGAATTATGTGTAAAAGGATGGGTGAGAACTAAGCGTGAAAGTAAGAATGTAGCGTTTGTGGCACTTAATGATGGTTCCACTATCAATAATTTGCAATTAGTTCTTGATGTACCCAAAGTGGACGAAGAAGTTCTTCGTAAAATCACTACAGGTGCCAGTATTTCAGCTAATGGGAGATTAGCTGAATCTCAAGGTTCAGGTCAGTCAGTAGAGTTATTGGTTGATGAAATAGAAGTTTTGGGAGAAGCACATCCGGATGAATTCCCACTTCAGCCGAAAAGACACTCCATGGAGTTTTTACGAGAAATTGCTCATTTAAGACCAAGAACCAACACTTTCGGTGCAGTTTTTAGAATTCGTCATGAGATGGCTTATGCTCTACATACATTCTTTCATAATAAAGGATTCTTTTACCTTCAAACTCCGATTCTCACTACTTCAGATGCAGAGGGTGCAGGTGAGACCTTTACGGTGACAACATTAGATTTAAACGATGTACCAAAAACGGAGAAGGGTGAAGTTGATTACAAGCAAGACTTTTTTGAAAAGGAAACAAATCTAACTGTATCTGGACAGTTGGAGGGAGAGTTGGCAGCACTGGCTATTTCGGAGATCTATACTTTCGGTCCAACTTTCAGAGCAGAGAACAGCAACACCACTCGACATTTAGCAGAATTCTGGATGGTAGAGCCTGAAATGGCATTCTATGATTTGATTGATAATATGGATCTCGCTGAAGAGATGCTTAAATACATGGTAAAGCATGCTCTTGAAAACTGCCAGGATGACCTTGCATTTCTAAATAAACGCTTGCAAGACGAGGAAAAGCAAAAACCACAGAATCAGCGCAGTGAAATGACACTATTAGAGCGACTGCAATTTGTTGCAGAAAATGATTTTGAACGAGTTTCTTATTCAGATGCAATCGAAATTTTAAAACGATCTAAGCCAAATCAGAAGAAGAAATTTCAATATTTAATTGAGGAATGGGGTGCAGACCTGCAAAGTGAACATGAGCGGTTTTTAGTAGAGAAGCACTTTAAAAAGCCTGTCATTCTTTTCAACTATCCTAAAGATATCAAAGCATTCTACATGCGTCAGAATGATGATGATAAGACCGTTGCAGCGATGGATGTCCTGTTTCCAGGAATTGGTGAAATCGTGGGAGGATCGCAAAGAGAGGAGAGAGGCTCCAAACTAGAACAACGAATGGCGGAAATGAATATTCCAAAAGATGAACTTTCGTGGTATTTGGATACTAGAAAATTTGGAACGGTTCCTCATAGTGGTTTTGGGCTGGGGTTTGAGCGTATGATCCAGTTCGTAACTGGGATGGGTAATATCCGAGATGTAATCCCATTCCCACGTACTCCTGGCAATTGCGAGTTTTAAGAATCAAACATTTATCACTTGCTGTAGTATATTCGTTATTCGTTTAAGTAAAAATTGATGGATGAGTTTCTGAATTATTTTGCAGCATTGACAACCGTTCAAAAAATCATTTGGGTGGGAATTTGCCTGGGGTTCTTTTTCATTCTGGAGAATTTTATCCCACTGGTCAAGCATGAATATAAACGATTAAGACACGATGGCGTAAACCTGTTTTTCTTGGTATTACTTATGATCATCAATATCGGATATGGAGTACTATTAGTTTCAGCAACAGGGTGGACATCTTCAGCTGGATTCGGATTACTTAATTGGATTTCAATGCCGACATGGGCAGGCCTATTGGTTTCTTTCGTTGCACTTGATTTAGTCTCCCAATATTTCGCGCATTACTTATTACATCGAGTTAAATGGATGTGGAAACTTCACCTGGTCCATCACAGTGATACCAAGGTGGATCTAACAACTGGTGTACGTCAGCATCCTATTGAATTTGTATTAAGAGAAGCACTTGCCCTTCTTACATTCATTCTTTTCGGGATGCCGGTGGCTTATTATTTGTTTTATCGAATCATCACAATCTTTTTTACTTACTGGACACATGCAAATATCAAACTTCCAAAATGGCTTGATAAAGCATTGAGCTACATCATTATAACACCCAATGCTCATAAGTTCCACCATCACTTTGAACGCCCCTGGACGGATACCAATTTTGGGAACGTGCTTTCCATTTGGGACAGACTATTTGGTACATTCACTTACGATGATACCTCTAAAATCAAATACGGATTGGATGTAACGGACCCTAATCGGGATGAAGATATCAAATATCAGCTTGGACTTCCATTCAATAAGTCGATCAAAACAGATTACTAATCATTCATATTTAAGTGTTTCCACTGGGTTAATTAAGGATGCCTTCAACGCATGGTAGGCAATCGTAATTATGGATATTATAAAGGTTAATGCACCTGCCAAAATGAAAGGCCAAACCCTTATCTCTGTTCTGAATGCAAAGCTATTGAGCCATTCGGTCAATGAATAATAGGAGATAGGTATTGCAATTACAAAGGCAACAATTATCAAGAGCATAAATTCCTTAGACAATAGCATCAAAATCTGAGATGTATTTATTCCCAGTACTTTTCTAACGCCAATCTCTTTTGTGCGCTGCTCTACACTAAAGGTGGCCAAGCCAAATAATCCAAGACAAGCAACTGTTATTGCAAGAATTGAAAATATGAGTGTAACACTACTGAGTTTTTGCTCTGATTTGTAAGAATCATTCAGACGATCATCGAGAAAGAAAAAATCGAAAGGACGTTCTGGTAATACAGAAACCCATGCCTTTTCCAAATCTGTTAGAGCATTTTGCATTTGACTTCCATCAATCTTCACTGCCACGTACTTTATGAAAAGATTAAATGCATCTGGTCTGGTGTTTAGCGTTATTACTAATGGAGCTATTGGATGATGCTTTGAAGCAAAATTGTAATCTTCAACTACACCGACTATTCGCCCTTTCATTTCCCCTCTATAGTTAAATCGTTTGCCTACAGCATCTTCCGGATCGCCCCATCCCATACTTTGAACAAGTGTTTCATTTACAATAAGTGCAAGCGAGTCATCCGTTTGAATCGTATGATCGTATGCTCTTCCTGCCTTCAAAGGAATATTCATGGTGGAAATGAAATCATGTCTCACATTGAATCGTGGAAATGGCTTTGATTTATCCATTCCTTCGAAAGTATAGTTACCGACTTGAAACTTAGCACCTACAATTTCTTCTACAGCAGTCATTGATTTAATATGTGTGCTTTGTAATGCAGCAGTTTTGAAATTTTCATAATGGTTCCCCATTGGTGATTGGATTACAGGCACCATCACGACATTTTCATCATCAAACCCAGCGTCTTTATTTTGAAGGAAGTTTAGTTGATTTAAGACTATTAATGTGCCAATTATAAGCATGATCGAAATAGTAAACTGGGAGGTAACAAGTATTCTCCTAAAGTTGAGACCACTGGTCTTTAAATGACCATTTTTAATGACCCGCACAGTTTTAAAGGATGATAAAACAAATGCAGGATAGAATCCTGAAAGCAATCCAATAAATAATCCTGCACCTAGCAGTCCAAATAGAAATATTGGCTCTAATAAAATTGCTAAAGAAACTGTTTTTTCAGTCAGAATATTAAAGCCGGGTAGCACTAAAGCTACTATTCCAACTGCAACGATAAGCGATAGAAATGTTAGAAGAACAGATTCAATAATGAATTGATTGATTAGTTGTGACTTGGTACTTCCCAAGGATTTTCTCACACCAACTTCCTTAGCTCTTTTATTTGCTCTGGCTGTACTTAGATTAATAAAATTAATTGAGGCAATGACAAGAACGATTATGGCAACCAACCCAAAAATGTAAACATTTTTAATATCGCTATTTGCCGTGATTTCATAGTCGAGCTTGCTGGTTAGATGAATATCTTCAATAGGCTGTAATTGTAACTGAATGTCATCCTTAATAAAATCCGGAAAGTATTTCTGAATGAAGTCAGGAAACTGGGCAGTTAATTCATTTGGCTGAGTGTTCTCTTCTAGCACGATGTATGTCCAGCATGGGTTCCAATACCAGGTGGTTGGATATTTTCCGCCAAATGATTGCCTTAATGTAGAGAAAGAGATGATAAAGTCGAACTTAAAATGCGCGTTACTGGGTGTGTCTTCCAGAACACCGGTAATCTGTAGGTTTTGATTCCCTTGAAATTCAAGCGTTTTACCAAGGGGATCTTCATCTACAAAATACTTTTTTACCATCGATCGTGTAATTAGGATCGAATTGGGCTCACTTAGAGCAGTGTTTTTATCACCTGCAATTAGTTCAAAATCAAAAACATCAAATAGCGTAGAATCAGCAAAAAATATGTTTGACTCATTAAATCCTTTGTCTGCCGCTTTGTTTGCCAATGCTAATGAAGGAGACTGAAAATTGAAAAAGCGTACGAAACCCTCAACTTGCCTGTCAAAATCCAATTTTAGTGCCGGTCCGGTAGGGAAGGGAAGGCTCGCTGAATGTTCTCCTACTCCTTCACTTTCAAATTTTTCAAGAACCCGGTATATCCTGTCAGATTTAGAGTGGAACGTGTCATAGCTCAGTTCATCATAAATATAGAAGCAGATCAGCACACAACAGGCTAAACCTACGGCCAATCCTGTGACATTTAAGAAAGAATACACTTTTTGTTTGACGAAAGTGCGGAAAGTAATTTTTAGATAATTTCTGAGCATAGCGATATGTGTTGAGTTTTGACTTCTTTTTTTTAAAGCAAATGGTCTGAAGAGTGCGAATACATCCAGAATAAAAAAGAGATCCGCTTTCCATTTTTTCATTAATTCGCGCCGTTCATCATACAATTCATAAACATCACCTCTCAATATTTCCAAATGGTCATCGTGACAAAACCAACCAAGAAATCTGTCTGGCCATTTAGGGGGTTTTTGAGCATATGAATCTTCAGTCTCTCGCATAGCTTACCTGAGGAAGAGTGTGATAGAGGGAAGAACGCAACTCGAAGGATTGATCAAGAGCGTTTCTACCAAAAGCAGTGATTTCATAAAATCTTTTCCTTCTTCCGCCTCTCTCTGCAGTAGCACCACCCTCAAAAGAATTTATGAATCCTTTTTTTTCCAATCGATTCAATGCTGAATGAAGAGCTCCAATACTGGGATTGCGCTTAGTTTTTTCTTTCAATTCGTTTTTTATTGAAATACTGTACGCATTATCATGAAGCGAACCAACAATTAGTAGTACCAACTCTTCGAATTCACCAAGTTGAGTGTGTTTCATAGAGGTGATTTTACGAAAGAAAATTTAATTAGTTTCCTAATGGTATAACTAATGATGGTAAACAAAAAAACCTATCCGTTTCCAGACAGGTTTTCATAGCTGATTTTAAAAAAGATTAAAAGTCTAGTGCAACATAAAGCTGAAATACAGAATTCTTAGCATTACTTGCCGCCTCTCCAGCGAATGAGCCTGATTTACCAATTTCCCTTAATCCATAATTGTATCTTAGACCGATCTGACTTGCATCAAACTCAATAGCAGCACCGCCTGATAGCCCATAATCAATTGTATTGAAATCATCTCTGTCCAATTGAGCAACACCGTTGACACTTCCGTCTGAGTCTACATCTTTCACATTAACTCCTACTAGAAAACCCAGGTATGGACCTACATGAAGGTTGAAATCTCCGACATGTCCAACGAATTGCAAAGGCATCTCCAGGTAGTTCAAATTGTACCTGTACTTACCACTTCCAAGAGCACCATCATAGATAATTTCGGCTCCTTTATTAGAATAATTTAGCTCTGCTTGAAAAGCTTCGTTTGCAGCCTGATGCCACAATCCTAAATTAAGTCCAATTTTCATGTTCTCATCACTAACATCGTTTACATACAGGTTAGAGAAATTAGCTCCACCTTTAATTCCGCTACGCTGAGCCATTAAAAGCGCTGATGTAAAAAATAGTATGCTTAATATTATTGCTTTCGTTTTCATAATTTTTGATTTTAAATGATTCAAAGGAAGGGCCCACTAGAACGTGGACCCTTAGAGTCACCACAACCCATAACTGATTCTAGCTTTTAACAGCTACAACCAGGTATTTTGAAATTCCCCAGAATTTGTCTGGGTTTTTAATGTCAATGTATTTGATCACATCTCCTTCTTTCACAATCTCATAAGAGTCAGATGGATGTTCTGTAATCAGGTCGACTTTTTCGGCATCCACGATTAAGCGATTGGTGGTGCGAATGTCGATTTCACTGAACTTATTTTTTGCAGCATCTGGATCCAACTCGTTGGTTTTACCAAACCACAAGAATCCACCTTCTTTAGAGACAAGTCCATCTTCAACAAGTGACTTTTCCGAGCCAATCGCAAAAAATGCTTTGCTTAATTCTTCTTGCTGCATATTGATTTTTTCCATCTGTGTATCCAGTGTTGCTTCTTGTGTTTCGACCCGATATTCCAAAGACTTGATATCAGCGATCATTTCAGCGATAGCTGCGTCCTTCTCTTTTAATTCCTCCCTCAACAAGGTGATTGATTTTTTTCGATCTTCTAACTCTCTGGAAAGCTGATTAATACGGTTCTTAAATGAGTTAAGATTGATATTAGCATTGTCAAGCTTTGATACGAGCTTTGCTACGGTTTCATTTGTTTGTACAATTAAACTATCAATCATACTCATGTCTTTTACCATTTGCTTTTTATCTGCAGTGGTAAAATCGTTGCTCTTGCTTACGTTAGAGAGTAAATTCTCACGTTGTTTTATTTTCTCAATTTTGCTTTCCACACCATACATGATATCGATGATTTCATTGTATGCAGAATCTCGTTTCTGCAGCTCTTCTTCCAATTTCATTGACTGAAAAGTCAATTCTTCTTTTTCTTCTTGCATGGAAATAAATGCAAATGCAAGCCCGATGGTGATGGCAAGGCCAATCACTACGGCTAATATGTTTTTAGTTTGTGCTTTCATAATTTTTATAAGTTAAATTCTCACTTTTTCATATAGAGATTGAATCCATCATGATCAAAAGGTTACTTTAATTCCTAACCCTGGATCCAAAGCGATAAATGCATCTCCATCTGTAGCCACTTCAAAAAACGGCTTGAAGTCAAGGCTTACTGCAATTGGTACTTCCTGAATTTTATACTCTATACCGAATATTCCATCGATACCTAATCCCACTTCTGATGTTTCTCTTCTATAGAGTCCGTCATTTTTAATTACATCCGATTGAGTGGCCACATGGCCACCAATACCATAGTACCAGTTTAGGCCTGGCTCTGAGAAAGCCGGAGCATATCGCTCTACCAATAAAGTTGCTGAGAATGCATTTGGGTAAAATCCCACGATCCCTTCGATTGCCTTATTAGCGCCTGTAAAATGTTTAACTGTCAACCCTGATGTACCCAGACCTCTAACTCCTACCGCTGTTTTGTAGGATGTACCTGTTTTTAATTGTTGACCAGCTAGTGGGCTAGCTATCAGTACACTTAAGAAAAGAATTGATATAGCTTTAAATAACTTCATAATCTTGTCTATTTTCATTTGACTATGAAGAATCAATGGATGTGCCTAAAAATTAACTAACTGATAAACAGGCAATTAATTCAATTTATTTTGAATTATTTTTCTCATTATGAGAAAACATCTCTTATTGGGAGGACTCTTTTTCTTCTTTTAGGAGTCTGTAAATGGTTGACTGGCCGATATCTAGTTTTTCTGCAACTAGTTTAATATCGTCATTATACTTTTTAATATATGAATGAATAATACGCATTTGATATTCACGCATACTCATTTCTTCGGTTAGAATGTCTGCAAGCACATCTTTTTGGGCGAATGTGATATCACCTGGTGTAATCTCTTTTTCATCTGCCATGACCATGGCAAGCTCAACAATAGATTTGAGTTCCCGAATATTACCAGGGAAGGGATAATTCATAAGCTTTTGAAGTGAAGCCTTTGAAAATGATTTTAACTCCTGGTCATTTTCTTTTGCAAATGATTCTGCAAAATGTTTGGCAAGAATAATCACATCTTTATCCCTCTCACGTAAAGGGGGTAATTCAATCGGTAATCCAAAAAGTCGATAGTATAGATCTTCTCTGAAATTCCCATTTTTTACTTCCTGCTGGAGATTACGATGGGTCGCAACTATAACTCTACAATCAATTTTTATGGGTGATGATCCTCCTACTCTTGTTACTTCTCTTTCTTGTAATGCCCTTAGAAGTTTTGCTTGAAGAGAGATTTCCATCTCACCTATTTCATCAAGGAAAAGAGTACCACCCTGGGCTTGTTCGAATTTGCCGATGTGTTTTCCAGTGGCTCCTGTAAAGGAACCTTTCTCATGTCCGAACAGCTCACTTTCGACTAAATCTTTAGGAATAGCGCTCATATTTACAGGAACGAAAGGCTTGGTTTTATGCTTTCCATTATAATGGATTGATTTGGCAACAACCTCTTTTCCAGTACCGGTTTCCCCGGTTATCATTACCGTAATATTGGTCTTGATTGCTTTGTCAATCAGCTTGAAGATTCTCTTTATACCAGCACTTTGCCCAATGATATTCGATTGAAATTCATACTTTTTTTCAACTTCTTCTTGCAAAGATTCTACACGCGCTTCTAACTTTTTATTCTTGCCTAACTTGTTTAAAACATGAATGAGTCGATCCCTTATATCATCTGTTTTGGTCAGGTAGTCGTATGCTCCTTTTTTAAGAAGGTCAATAGCTGTCTCGATATCTTGTTGTTCCGAAATGATGATTACTTCAATAGTTGGATCAAAAGCTTTTATTTTATCAAAAAGTTGAGAACCAGAATAGTCAGGAAGTCTGAAATCGAGAGTAATTAACTGAGGCTTCTCCTTAAGCTCGTTCAACATAGATTCTCCATCTGGAAATGCTTTTACAGAATGGTCAGGGTTTAAGCTTAAGGTATGTATAAGCAGTTTTCTATACCATTCATCATCTTCGACAACAAATATTTTGAAAGATTGCTCAGCCATTACTTTTTGTTTTTCTGTAAATGTAAATTAAGTGCATTAACGAGCTCTTCGGTTGAGGACTTGATCTCTGTATAACCTTCAGATGATATAGAATGACCTTCCCGGGCTCTTAACTCATGGGTTTTTAATAGGTAAACTATTTTTTCCGCTTTAAGATGGCGTGCTGGGGCTATTATCTTATGAAGGACTTCTGCTGCAATGCTCCATTCTTTATTCAAAAAACTTTCATCTAAGACCCTTAAGTTTTCATTTGTACTCGTAATAAAAGTTTCAATCATATCAATAACAAAATCTTCATCACCCATTCTATTTAAGCCATCCAAATTGAAAAGTAAACTTTCGGAGTTACCCATATCATTTTCATTTTTGTTATTAATGTCTTGACTTTCTCTCATCAACGTTAGAAGTTCATTTGTATCAAATGGTTTGCGTAGCACCTGTTTTATCCCTGAACTTTTAGCCAGCTTCATATCCTGATCAGAAACAGTTGCTGTAAGCCCAATAATTGGTGTGTCTGAATTGAGTTTATTTTCTTTTCTGATTTTTTGAGCTACCTGAGTTCCATCCATTTCTGGCATCCGAAAATCCATTAGAATCACGTCATACTCTATACTTCGCATCATTTCAAACGCTTGCTGACCATCCTCAGCTAAATCATAAGTGATATTATGTTCTTTTAAGATTGCCATTAAAAGCTTTCTGTTAAATTCCTCATCATCAGCAATAAGCACATGCATATTATTTAATTGAGGTGATTCAAGTACAGCTTCAGAATGATCATCTTTCTCTGATAACTGGTAAGGAAGGGTTATCGAGAAGGTGCTACCCATTCCTGGAGTGCTTACAACTTTAATTTTGCCACGATGTATTTTAACCAGCTTTTTGGTAATGGACAGTCCGAGCCCAGTTCCCTTGCGTTTATCTTCTCTATTTATTTGTTCAAATTGATTGAAGATGCCTTTCTGCTTTTCGGCTGGAATTCCCACGCCAGTATCCTTAACTTCAAAAGTCAGTTGAATTCCATTTTTTGTATCCTTTCCTCTAAAGGCTGACACATAAACACCTCCTTTATCTGTGAATTTGATTGCGTTGAAAATAAGATTGAGAAGTATTTGACGTAATCTATATGGATCACCAACTACGAACTTAGGTAGGTTATCCGTTCCTAACTCTAGAGTCAGATTTTTTTCAGTGGCCTTATCTTCAAGAAGCTTGATCGCATCATTTAGAAGTTCCTCTGGGTTAAATACCTTTTGCTCTAATTTTATTTTGCCACTTTGAAGTTTTGAAAAATCCAAAACATCATTGAGAATGTGAGTTAGATGTTCTGTTGACTTATTTATGATCTGCAAATATTCTTCCTGCTCTTTATTAATGTCACTTTTTAATAAAAGCTCAGCAAAACCTCCTATAGCGTTCATTGGCGTTCTAATTTCATGACTCATATTGGCTAGAAATTGCTCTTTCTCTTGAGCTAGTTTAAGTGCATTCTTTCTGGAAGAAGCTAAGGCTTCCTGGTATTTTCTGGTGCGAAGGATATAGATAATGAGCACAGAAAGAGTAATCAAGAGAAGTAAAGGAACCACTATACTAAACATGGTTACATACTTATTGGTAGTTCGTGCGATTTCACGTGCGCCAATTGCGTGAGTCCTGATTCTATCCAATTCATTAGTTTCCATTGAAGCAAGAAGTGAGGAAATTTTTGACTGAATTTCCTGATGATCCTGCTGGAGGGAGAATTCTTTGAGTTTCTGAGTATAAGCATTTCGCTGAGATTGATTGGCAATTGAATCAAGCTGGCTATTGATCAATTCCTTATATTCAGAAGATCCATAAATATCAATTGTATCTGAAGCGATGATTTGCTCTTTTTTACCAAAAAGGCTTTGAAGGAAACCTCGTTTTTTTCGAAGAAGGGTATCTTCTAAAATTCGTTTAGTTTGAATATCACTAAGTTGGATTTTGAGTTGAGCAAATGTCTCGCTCATTGTTTCATAGTTAAGATCTGCAACTTGTGATAGTACGGTTCCTTTATTTAGGATTAAGTTTTGCAGTGAATCTAAAGAGAGAATAAAGTCAAGCTCTGCATTTTGAAATTTTAGTGTATCGATCATACGAACTGCGTTAGCAATGCTTTTTTCAAAGCTTTTCATATGTACAATTTCATCCGTATACACAAAGCGTTCCATGGCATGGTCCACTTTCTGGAGTTCTAGATCGATATTATTTAATAGTACGAGATTAACATTGGGTACTACTTCCTTTTCCAGAGCACCAATGATTTGATTCAGGTTCTTATAAGCAAAAAAACCTAAGAACGATGCACCTATGGTTAGAACCAATAATGATGTTCCTAGTATGTAAGGAAATCTACTTCGTTTCAAAGTGTTTTTTTGCAGCAAAGGTGTTAAGAGTTTGTGGTAACAAAAAAAGAGATCCCAACAGGGGATCTCTTCAATTAGATATTATTTCAATGCAATATTTGCAATTACTGTTGCATTTGCATCCACATTCACCGTGTTAAATAGTGATCCGTCAATCAACAATTCTGACTCGACTCTTCCTTGGAATTCAAGGTCCTCATCGTTATCAGTATTTGAATAAGATGCTACATAAATTTCATAGTCACCTTCTTCCATAAATGCCAATGTATAAGATCCATCTTCAGCAACGATTGAAGAATTGATTGATCCTTCATATCTAGTTCTACCTTCACTTGGTTCACTTTCCTCTGAAGCAGAAAATGTTCCTTTGCTGTATGCATAAACTACGAGTTGCTCACCCGAATTAGCTTGACCATTTACAGTACCTTTTATCTCACCAGTCAGATCTTCTACAACGACTCTTCCGTTAGATCTCAACCTAAAAGCAGTTTCTGAGGAGTTCTGAGATTCTGAGACAATTGCCTTTCTAAGGTCAATATCAGCTACTAGGTTTGTTGTGCTATTAGCTGCAACATCAAAGGCTCCACTTATTTGATAACCAGTTGTAGTTGCGTTTTCAATGATTAAATCTTTTCTAGATCCATCCTTCATTTCCACATAAGAGTCAGATGTTCCTGATAGAATAAATCTGAGGTCCGAATAAGAACCGGCTTCAAGAGCTCCTTCTCCAAGGAAATAGGTTTCACCGTTTTGATAAGCCATCAGATTAAATTGTTTAGTATTATCAAACGTTGCTATGGTTTTTGATTCTCCATTAGCGGTTGCTTTAACTTCACTTACTGATAGATTAACGCTATTTACATTTTTGGCATCAACAGCCGCATCAGTTGCTGAAACTCTAGCTGTTCCTTTTGAATCAACTTCAGCACTTCCGTCACTGCAAGCAAACAAGCTTGTCAACAACATTATTCCTAAAATTTTTGATGTTATACTTAGCTTTTTCATATCGATTAAAATTTTATGTTCAACATTTATTTTCGTCTTATAGATATGCTAAGCCTGTGCCAATCGGCATTGATAAGATCAAATCAAGGAATTAATGGATCAATAGCCTCTAATACTAGATTTATTAAAGCAGACCTTTCTCGAAATGAGAAAACTTATTTTGAATTGAGAAAATTATTGGAAAATGAGGTTACTCCAGATTCGATCTCAGACAGTTAAATAACTAAGGTTGGTTTCTAAAGACATGCCAGTCCTTTGAAAAGTAACCTTTTAAAAAGTAGCCCCGGCGAGAATCGAACTCACATCAAAAGTTTAGGAAACTTCTATTCTATCCATTGAACTACAGGGCCAGACAGACAAAAATAGAAACTCTGTCCTCTCTAAAAAAGTTTGTCAATATGCAGTTAATAGCTTAGGGTCAATTTAACAGGTTAGTAAATTTCCTGCTGCATAAAGTGAGGGTAGATTTTCATATGCACTTTTTGAACTTCTGAAATAAGGAGTTTTCTAAGGTCTTCAAGACCATTTCCAGTCTTAGCACTAATTTGAACAGAAAGCCCTTTGCCATTTTTTGAAATAGGCTCTTCTAATCTATCAATTTTGTTATAAACGTTGATTGTCGTTATTTCTCCTGCTCCAATTTCTGCTAAAGTCTCATCAACAACGCGTATATGATCCTCATGAGATGGATTTGATGCATCTATCACATGAAGGAGAATATCTGCTTCCTGAACCTCTGCAAGGGTGGATTTGAAGGACTCAATGAGGTCATGAGGAAGTTTACGAATAAATCCTACAGTATCTGATAACAGGAAAGGAATGTTATTTAAAACAACTTTTCTTACTGTTGAATCTACAGTCGCAAAAAGTTCATCTTTTGCATAAACTTTCTCTTTACTTAGAATTTTCATCAAGGTTGATTTGCCAGCATTTGTATAACCTACAAGTGCAACACGAACGATACCTGTTCTTGATTTTCGCTGAGTTTTAGATTGTTTTTCAATTTTTTCAAGTTTCTTCTTCAGAACATTGATTTGATCACGAATCATCCTTCTATCCGTCTCAATCTCTTTTTCTCCAGCACCACCCCTTGTTCCAGTTCCACCTCTTTGCCTTTCAAGGTGAGTCCACATTCGAGTAAGTCGCGGAAGTAGGTACTGAAATCTGGCTAGCTCTACTTGTGTTTTCGCTTGCGCTGTTTTTGCTCTTTTAAGGAAAATATCCAGGATCAGTAAACTACGATCATATATCTTGACCTTAAGCTCTCTTTCAAGGTTTCTAAGTTGGGAAGGAGAAAGATCATCATCAAAAACAACTACATCTATCTTGTCCACCGAACACATAGTTTTGATTTCCTCAAGTTTCCCTTTTCCTACAAAAGTTTTTGAATCTGGATGCTCTAGCTTTTGTGTGAATTTCCCTATGATCTCAATTTGAAGAGTTTGTGAAAGAAACTCCAATTCATCCATCATTTCATTCAGTCGCTCATCAGATTCAGACTTAGTACCAACTGAGACCAGAACTCCACGTTCGTTCTTTTTACTAGTTTCTATCATATTTTTCGCAAAGTTTGCTAATAAACTATAGCTTACAAAAATTTGCTATCCCAAAGACTATTACGGTGAAGATCGCTTTTGTTGCCAATACTTGCTGGAATATCTACAATTTTCGTAAAGGACTCGTTCAATACTTTCTCTCTAAGGGAGATTCAGTCATTGTATTAGCACCCAAAGATGTATACACAAGTCAAATCCAAGAATGGGGAGTAAAATGGTTTGAGACCGCAATTAAAGGAACTGGTACTAATCCAGTTGAGGATATTCGTTATTTTCTTAAAATCAAATCAATATTTAATCGTGAACGGCCTGATGTGGTCTTAAGCTATACGATTAAATCAAATATTTATTCATCCTTGGCATGTAAAATGAATCGAATACCAATAATCTGCAATGTAAGCGGACTTGGTACGGTGTTCTTGGTGAAGGGGTTTGTCGGAAAGATGGCTATGAAACTATACAGAATTGCGTTTAGATCAGCCGACTTTGTTTTTTTCCAAAATAAGGATGATAAGAAGTTGTTTCTATCTCATGTTGAAATCCAAGAAAAGAGAACGGGCATTTTACCAGGATCTGGGATTAATCTCACTCAATTTCAACAGGTTCCACTTCCAAAACACCAACATATTCAATTCATTATGATATCGAGAATGATTGTTGAAAAAGGGGTTAGAGATTTTGCGGAAGCAGCTTACCACTTCAAGAATCATGATGAGGTCAAGTTTACGCTCGTCGGAAAGTTGGACGAAGGTCACTCACGATCAATCAAAAAACCTGAACTAGATAAATGGATAAGCGACGGGGTACTTGAATATATGGACCATTCGGATAAGATCCATGAATTAATTTCTAATTCAGATGTAGTGGTACTTCCATCTTATAGAGAGGGTACTCCCAGAACTCTTCTAGAAGGAGCAGCTATGGGCCGACCATTATTAACGTCTAATGTCCCTGGTTGCAGAGATGTTGTTCGGGATGGATATAATGGGTTTCTTTTTAGGGTAAAAAATCCTAAGAATTTAATTGATAAGATAAAATTGTTCATTACTCTTAATGAGAAGGAAAAGCAGCAATTGGCAAATAATTCTCGAACTCATGTCGAAGAGTTTTTTGATGAAAAAATTGTAATTGATAAGTATGAAACTGTAATACGTCGAATCATTGAGTCAGCCTAGAATATTTCTCCTATTTTTACGATTTATAAATACTTATCAGTGAACCGTTTAATATTACTTGTCTCAATCGCCGTTTTAAGCAGTTGCAAAGCATATAAGCAAGACATTATGTTTCGCTTGGACGATGATTTTAGTGAAGAGGATTTATCCACAATAACAGAGGAGATTGAAAGTAATTATATGCTTAAGCCAAATGATGCTTTACTATTGGATGTATTTACAAATAATGGTGAGCGTTTAATTGATCCAAATCAGGAGATGATGGCTAATCCCGGACAGCAGCAACAACAATTCAGGGATAGATTTCAGTATATTATCCAAGTAGACGGCACTGTAACATTTCCAATGATAGGGGATATGAATCTAGAGGGAATGACTCTTTTTGAAGCAGAGCTAGCGATTGCAGAAAAATTTGATAGTGTCTATAAAGGTTCTTTTATCAAATTAAGAATTAATAATCGTAGAGTTTTTGTTTTGGGTTCTCCAGGTGGAGTTGTAATTCCTATCCCAAATGAAAATACAAGCTTAATTGAGATTCTTTCTGCAGCTGGCGGATTGGACTTGGGTGACAAAGCACAAAACATTAAATTAATCAGAGGTAAGGATGTCTTTAGGATAGATCTTTCAACCATAAGTGGAATGAGAGAATCCAATTTGAATGTAATCCCAGGCGATGTTATTTACGTTGAGCCATGGAGAAGACCATGGTTACTGACTTTAAAAGATGTAACTCCTGTTCTTAGTTTGGTGACAAGTATTCTAACTTTGATTTTAGTAGCTCAAAATATATAATGGAGAGTAACCATTTACCTCAAAATTCTATTGAAAACGAACAAGATCTTTTTGAATCTTTTGATTTAGAGAGGTTTTGGTACGTTTTAAAAAGAAGCAAGTTTTGGATGTTGGGGTTTGTAATGTTGACTTCAGCATTGGCTTATGTCTATGTTCGGTACACTAAGCCTGTTTTTAGTTCCGAATCTATCGTAAAGCTGGAATTCGAAAGTGAAGCTAATGTTCTCGGTCTTGTAGAGGGTGTTAATTCGCAGGAGAGAAATGAAATTTCTGGTGAAATTGAGCTAATTAAATCACCCCTGTTTTTATCACGAGTGGCAGATGCTGCCAAAATGGACGTCTCATATCATGTGCAGGGTAGATATTTAACAGATGAACGTTATAGAAATTCTCCATTTAGAGTTTCTTACAAGATCATCAATTCTAATTTTTACGACATTCCCTTTAATTTGAGTTTTGGTGCTGAAGACTCATTCGAGCTATCCTATTTTTTGAATGGGCAGGAAGTTAAAGAGACTTATAATTTTGGTGATGATATCAAAACAACAAATTTCAATTTCTTAATTGAAAGAACCGAGCATGCTAGATCAGGCGATGATAATATATATTTCTTTATAGTAAGTAGTAAAGAGAATCAAGTAAAAACACTTCAAAATAATCTTCAGGTTTTACCTGAAAATTTTAACGCACAAACTATTAAAATCACTTATTCTGATCACAATAGATATAAGGCTAGAAATTTAGTTGACCTAATAGATTCACTATACCTGGAGTATACCAAAGAAGTTAAAAACGCAGCAATAGAGCAAAAAATTAATTTTTTGGATAGGCAAATTGAAAGTACTGAAACGAAGTTGTCTGAGTATGAAGATTATTTCGAGCAGTTTACAATCGAAAATAGAACTACTAATCTTGGGAAGGATTTAAATAGGACTATTGAACAACTCTCAATACTCGATTCACAGAGATACAATCTTAGGAGAAATCTCAACGACCTAAACTTGATACAGCGTCAGGTAAGCGAAAAAGGAGCGATTTCAGTAAATCCACTATTGATAGATGGCTTACCAAATTCATTGGGATCATCAATTATAGAATATTCTGATCTTCAACAACAAAGGGAACTTAAACTCGGATCCTATAATGAAACTTCTTATGTGATTGAGCAAATTGATTTGCAGTTAGAAAAGTTAAAAGAAGAATTAACAGACCTTGTGATATCGTATGATGAAGCTCTGGAGGATCAGTTGATTCAAATTGATAGAAGAAGAAACATACTTGAGAGTAATTTATCTCAAATGCCATCCATGGGAACAGAATATGGTAAAAATCGAAGGGTTTATGATTTGCAGGAAAATTTCATGCTTCAACTTCAGACGTCCAAAATGGAGTTGGAAATTACCAGAGCTGGTACTGTTACTAAAAATGTGGTTCTATCCCCTGCTTCTTTACCACGCACACCAGTAGAACCTCAGAAAGCCCTTATAATAGGAGCAGGTTTCATGATTGGAATAGTTTTAAGTATTGTATACCTCTTAATCAGATACCTTGCTCACAATAAAGTAGCAGGTGTAAGGGAACTGGAAAGACTAGTCAATGTGCCTGTTTTAGGTGCAATACCTCACTTCAAAAAAGAGAATCTTAATCAAACCTCACTTGTTGTAAAAAAGGATTCTAAAAGTTCATTAAGTGAAGCGCTTCGAACCATACGAACCAATATGGATTTTATCCATAAAAGCGAGGAATCTACAACCATCAGTATAACTTCTACTATTTCCGGTGAGGGGAAAACCTTTGTTGCGTCAAATCTTGGGGCAATAATGGCAATGACTGGACAAAAGGTGTGTGTTGTAGATATTGATATGCGAAAACCTAAAGTCCATTTGGCTTTTGGAAGTAAAGCCACTAATAACGGGGTTAGCACCATATTGTCTGGAAAGAGCTTGGTTAAAGATGCTGTACAAAAAACACCTATAGATGGTTTGTTTTTTATCTCTGCTGGTCCTACCCCGCCAAATCCTTCAGAGTTATTGCTTCAAAAAGAGTTTGACAAGATGATTTCAGATCTTAGAAAGAAGTTTGATATCGTTTTGCTTGACACACCCCCTGTTGGTTTAGTAACAGACGGTAGACTGGTGATGAAATACTGCGATCTTCAATTATATATTGTTAGGGCTGATTATTCGAAAAGAAGCTTCATAAAGGTCCTCAATGATCTGAAGGCAACGGGACAGTTCTCTAAAATGAATACAATACTTAACTCCATTGACTCTACACCCGGCTATGGTTATGGTTATGGCTATGGTTATGGCTACTATACTGAGGAGATTTCCAATAGGAAAAAGGTTGCTTCAAGTATTAAAAATTTCTTTTGATGTCCTTTTTTACAAAAAAGGAACAGCGTCTGCTTTTAGTTGATCTGCATTCTCATTTGATACCTGGTATTGATGACGGAACACAGACAATTAGCCAAAGTCTAAATTTGATAAAAACCCTTGAATCTTTAGGGGTGAAGAAAATCATCACAACTCCACATATCCACCCAAGATATCCAAATACACCCGAATTAATAAATGAAAAATCAAAAGTTCTTATTGATACAGTGTCTAATAGTGAACTTAATATAATGATTGAAGTAGCCGCTGAATATTATGTAGATGAAAGTTTTCATGAAAGTATTCTAAAAGATGACCCTATTCTATCATTTGGTGATAATTACGTTTTGGTAGAGGCACCTTTTCAAAATAAACCCATGAACTTTGAGAATGTGCTATTTGATCTTCAGTCAAAAGGTTACAAGCCAGTCTTGGCACATCCTGAAAGATATCAGTTTTTAGAAGGAAGTTTGGAATGGCTTATTGAACTAAAAAAGAGGAATGTGTTGTTGCAATTGACTATAGGTTCGATAGGAGGGTATTATGGTTCTGCTCCGAACAAAATGGGATCGATGCTTTTAAAACAAGAGATGATTGATTTTGTGGGTTCTGATCTTCATCATTCAAAACATCTTGATGCGTTCAAAAAGGGATTGAAGAGTAAGGTTATTCAGAAAGCATTATCAAAAGAGCAAGTCAAAAATCATGAACTTTTATGAGGGTGTGGAAAACTTTTTAAGCCTTGTTTTAAGAATTTTCAATACATTTTCAAGTAAATTCCTTTTATCAATTATTACCGCATTTTAACGTTTTAACATGGCAGAAGAACATAAGCGTAAGGAAGAGAGAGAGTTGATTAGAAAGTTTGAAGCTTTCCTTAAAAACAGAGAAAATCATTTTTTTGATGAGGAAGCAATGGTTCAGATCATTTGCTACTACAGTGTGAACAATAAATTAAAGCAAGCTTTAAAGGCTGCTGATATCGCGCTGGAACAATTTTCTTATTCTGTAGATCTTACCATTGAAAAGTCTGATGTTTTAGTAAAAATGGAAAGGTCTGACGAGGCAATAGATTTATTAGAGGAGACCTTAAATATTCAACCCAATGATCCTGAACTTCTTTTACAAAAAGGCGCTATTCATTGCCTGCTTTCAGAATTTGATAATGCCATTCTAGCATACGAAGGTGCATTGATGAATGTTGAAGAAAAGGATGAAGTATACTTTAGCATCGGTATGGCCTACCAGGGACTTGGTAAGTATAAAGAAGCAGCTGAGCAATACAAGCTGGCTATTGAGACAAATATGCACAATGAAAATGCTCTCTATGAACTTGCCTATTGCCTTGACGTTTCAGGGGAATTAGAGAGTAGTCTTTCATACTATCAAAAATTTATCGACCAGGATCCTTATTCAGAATATGCATGGTACAATCTTGGAATCGTCTACAATAAACTTGGAAAATTTGATGAGGCTGTGGATGCATACGAATATGCGACAGCAATTGATGATGATTTTAGTAGTGCATGGTTCAACATGGGTAATGCTCTAATGAATTCTGAAAAGTATGATCAAGCGCTCGCGGCATACTTGAAGACTCATGATCAAGAAGGTGCCTCTCCAGAAACCTATTGCCATATTGGTGCTGCTTATGAAAAATTACAACAGATGGAGTATGCCATCAAATACTATCAGAAAGCTACCAAATTAGATCAAATGTATCATGAAGCATGGTACGGTGTAGGCGTTTGTCTGGCTCTTCAGGATAAATGGTATGAAGCAATACATTTTTTGAACAAGGCCTTAAAATTAGATTCAGAAAACGCACATTATTGGAAAGCTGTGGCAGATGCTGAGTATAAAACCGGAAATCTTGTTTCAGCTATTGATGCGTATCGCGAATCATCTGAAATGGATTCTGAAAATCCAAGTATATGGTTGGATTGGTCCATGGTATATTATGAACAAGGAGATTTCGAGGAGGCCATTTCAATTTTAGAACAAGGATTGGATGAATGCCCGGATAACGCAGAAATGTACTACCGTGGTGTAGTTTATCTGATTAGCTCGGGGAGTTATAAAAATGCAATTAATAGATTAGAAACTGCTCTAATGCTGGATTTTGATGGTCATGAGGTACTATTTGATTTCTTCCCAAACCTACCAACACAAAAAGCTTTATATAGAATTATAGATCAATTCAGGAAGGACAATAAATAATCTTTGATGGTTCGGGGAATATTTGTGATTTTTGGGGCTTCATTTCAATATGCACCAAACTCTTTTCATGAATTACAACCTAAACAACCTACCTGAGAGAACTCAGAAACCGCGAACAGAAGGATTTACAATGGTCATGGATAAGGGCCTAAGTCTGAGAGAAGCTGAGGACCTGATTGAATCAAGCGGAGAATACATTGACATAATAAAGTTTGGATGGGGCACATCTTTCGTTTATCCAAAGCTGAAAGAAAAGATTGCCTTGTACCAAACTGCCGGCATACCCACCTATTTTGGAGGTACATTGTTTGAGGCATTTGTAGTAAGAGATCAGTTTGAAGATTATCAGCGTGTGCTAGATGAGTTTGGACTTGAATATGCTGAGGTTTCAGATGGTTCAATAGAGATGGATCATGATAAAAAGTGTGATTACATTACTACCCTGGCAAAACAAGTGACCGTATTAAGTGAAGTAGGGTCAAAGGATGCTGCCAAAATTATTCCTCCATATAAGTGGATTGAGCAGATGGAAACTGAGCTTGAAGCAGGTGCTTGGAAAGTTATTGGTGAAGCAAGGGAGGGAGGAAATGTAGGACTTTTTAGGGATTCTGGAGAAGTTAGACAAGGTTTAGTAGAAGAAATTCTAACTCAGATACCAAAAGATAAGATCATTTGGGAAGCGCCTCAAAAAGCACAACAAGTCTGGTTTATCAAACTTTGCGGCACGAATGTAAACCTTGGAAATATCGCCCCTAATGAAGTCATCCCGCTTGAAACAATTCGGCTAGGGTTAAGAGGCGATACTTTTAGTTATTTTCTTTAGATTATTTAAGAAGTACACCCACTGTAAATCCTGCACTGATTGCAATTGGGAAATCTGTTCCTCCATTGCTATGGCTATAATTATACTTGCCATCTTTAGAGGAATCATAACCGTATCCAATACCGATGTGATAGTCGACCGTCATGACGTTGGCTAGAATGTACTGTCGACCATAATTGATCAAGAAAGCTACTGAGGTGAAGCTTTTTCTTTGAGTTTCGAAACTATTCCCAAAATATTCATCCACATCTTCAGTGTATTGAGAGAATACAATTTCCGGTTTGATGTATTTACCACCCAAAAGGTGTGCGCCTTTCATACCATCTGTTACAAAATCCGGATTCAATTTAAACTTTGGGCCACCTTTGATAAGGATACCCGATTGGTGGAATTCTGATGCGCTTCCTAAGCTCATTCCTATTACCCCAATCTTGGCCTCCCACGAAAGCCAGTCTTTAATATAGCTTTCATACCCGAAAGTGGTATTTCCAGTTAATGGTGAGAAGAATTCAATTTTGATTGCTTTCTTTTTATTGGTCGAAAAATCAGTATCAATTGTTTGTGAATAAACAATGCTTGATACGAGCAGCGATAGAGTTATGGTGATACTTTTCATTGCAAGTTATTTTATTAGTTAGAGTCTGTTTTTTTTGAGTACCCCTAATTTGCTTTTTTATTTTCTTCGATTGATACTAAAACTTTAGCATAGACTAAGTTCGCGCTATGATCAAGTTAAAACTATTTCTAAAAGGAATGGCAATGGGAGCGGCTAATGTTATCCCAGGAGTGTCTGGAGGGACTGTTGCATTTATTACAGGGATTTACGAACGCCTAATTTATGCTTTAAAAAACATAGACCTTGAGGCAATTAAATTGCTTTTTGGAGGCAAGATTAAAGATCTGGCTATTAAAATTGACTTGACATTTCTGGTCGTTCTTTTTGCTGGTGTTTTTGTAAGTATTCTTAGTCTGGCCAAACTTTTAGAGATTGCTTTTGAGAGATATGAAGTCCTTACTTTGTCGTTTTTCTTTGGGTTGATCATTGCATCTGTTTTAGCTGTTGCTCGTCAGATCAGCAAAGTTTCATCGGGCGTCATAATTACATTTATAATAGGATGTGCCATCGCAATTGGAATTGCATTTCTCCCGCCAACTCAGCCAAATGATTCTTTCTTATATCTAATGTTATGTGGTGTTGTGGCTGTTTGTAGTATGATTCTTCCGGGATTGTCTGGGTCATATATTTTGCTGTTGATGGGGAATTATGTGCTTGTTTTAAGAGCTATCAGTAGTCTAGATATTGCTATCCTATTGCCTGTAGCCCTGGGTTGTGTTATAGGTTTAATCCTGTTGTCACGTTTACTTTCATATCTGTTTGAACAATTCAAAAATGAGACTATTTCAATTCTAGTCGGATTTGTTGCAGGTTCTTTACTAATTATATGGCCCTGGAAGACCACAATATCAGAAGAGTTTGATGGAAAAATTAAGGCAGTAGGCTATGAGTGGAATCTTCCTTCAATTGGGACAGATTTTTTTTATGCTTTGCTACTAATCCTATTAGGATTTCTGATAGTGTATGTCATGGAACGTAAATCATCGAATCGCACCTAGCTTTATTGATCAGTGATTAACTTTATTTCGGCATGAAGAGATTTGGATTAATAGGTTTTCCTGTGGGCCATAGTTACTCTCAGGGTTTCTTTCAAAAGAAGTTTAGTAAACTGGGATTAGAAGATCATGTATATGATCTGTTTGAAATGGAATACCTGAATGAGTTTCCAGCACTTTGGATGAGGTTTCAGGATTTAGTTGGAACTAATGTTACAGTACCGCATAAGGAGAATGTTCTTAAGTATCTCGACAGGCAGGATACAAGTTCGATTAAAGTAGGAGCTGCTAATGTTATCTATCGCAAGAAGGGAAAGCTGATTGGTTATAATACTGACTACATGGCCTTTAGAAAGTCACTTAACTCATGGATTGGGGACTTTAATGGAGAGGCTTTAATTCTGGGATCCGGAGGTTCTTCAAAAGCGGTGCAAGCTGGTTTGACTGATTTAAATATTCCATTCAATATGGTAAGCAGGAAAGCAACTGGAGGTGATTACACCTACGATCAATTAAAAGCCCATCCTGAAATTATTGAAAGATTTAAGTTGATCATTAACACCACTCCCCTTGGTATGTTTCCAAACGTAGAATCGTTTCCTGACTTACCTTACAAGAATATCAATGGGGAGACATATATGTTTGACCTAATCTATAATCCTGAAGAAACTGAATTTTTGAGACGTGGTAAAAAACATGGTGCGCGGATAAAAAATGGTTTTGAGATGCTAGAATTACAGGCTGAGCAATCATGGGAAATCTGGAATAGCTGATGGGTTTTAAACTTGTTTCAGAATATAGTCCGACAGGAGATCAACCTGAAGCCATCAGGCAGCTTGTAGAAGGTGTAAATGCTGGCGAAGCGGCCCAAACGCTTCTCGGAGTAACTGGATCAGGTAAGACCTTTACAGTTGCGAATGTTGTCGAACAGGTACAACGACCAACATTGGTTCTTAGTCATAATAAGACATTAGCTGCACAGTTGTATGGAGAATTTAAGAGGTTCTTTCCTGATAATGCGGTTGAATACTTTATTTCATACTACGATTACTATCAGCCGGAGGCTTACATACCAACAAGCAACATTTACATAGAAAAGGATCTTTCAATCAATGATGAGATTGAAAAGTTGAGATTAAGTGCTACTTCGGCATTACTATCAGGCAGAAGAGATGTGATTGTGGTAGCATCTGTCTCGTGTATATATGGTATTGGCAACCCAGAGGAATTCGGTAAAAATGTCATCCGTCTTCAGGAAGGGGATGTTATTGCAAGAAACCAATTTCTTTTTGATTTAGTAGATATTCTATACAGTAGGACTGAAGCTGAATTTAAGCGAGGGACATTCAGAGTCAAAGGAGATACTGTAGACGTGTTTGTCGCATATGCTGACTTTGCTTATCGATTCATTTTTTGGGGAGATGAAATAGAATCCATTCAGAGGATTGATCCTATTACCGGAGAAAAACAATCTGATGAACGATTAGTAACCATTTTTCCAGCCAACCTATTTGTAACAGCAAAAGATCAGCTCCAGGTTGCCATTAAGGAAATACAGGATGATATGGTGGAGCAGGTTCAGTTTTTCGAAGATGAGCGAAGATTTCTAGAAGCGAAGAGATTAAAAGAGCGAACAGAATTTGATCTTGAAATGATACGGGAGATAGGTTACTGTTCGGGTGTAGAGAATTATTCAAGATATTTTGACAGAAGAAATCCTGGAAGCCGACCGTTCTGTTTACTTGATTATTTTCCGGATGATTTCCTGATGGTTATTGATGAAAGTCACGTGACTGTTCCACAGGTGAGAGGAATGTGGGGAGGAGATCGAGCCAGGAAAGTCAACCTGGTGGACTATGGATTCCGATTGCCATCAGCTATGGATAATCGTCCATTGACTTTCAATGAATTTGAGGATATGCTCAATCAGGTTGTATTTGTGAGTGCTACCCCGGCCGAATATGAATTAAGAAAATCTGAAGGAGTCATAATCGAGCAACTAATACGACCGACTGGATTATTAGACCCAGTCATTGAAGTAAGACCCAGTCTGAATCAAATTGATGACCTTCTAGAGGAAATTCATAAGCGTATCGATATGGAAGATCGTATCTTGGTCACAACACTGACCAAACGCATGGCAGAGGAGTTAACGAAATACTTGCTAAATGCAGGCGTAAAGACACGATACATTCACTCCGAAGTAGATACGCTGGATAGAGTAGAAATTTTAAGAGAACTTCGGTTAGGAATTTTTGATGTGTTGGTTGGAGTAAACTTATTGAGGGAAGGCCTTGACCTTCCGGAAGTTTCTTTGGTTGCCATACTGGATGCTGACAAAGAAGGCTACTTAAGGAATGAACGTTCCCTTGTTCAGACAATTGGAAGAGCAGCTAGAAATGATCGCGGTAAAGTGATTATGTATGCAGATAAGGTCACTGGTTCTATGAAAATGGCTATCGATGAAACCAATCGGAGAAGGAGTATCCAGACAGAATATAATGAGAAGCATGGCATAACACCGATTTCTCTAAAAAAGAACAAAGAAGAAATCTTACGTCAGACTGGCGTAGCAGACAAGAAGAAAGGAGCGAAGAAATACTACATTGAAGAGGAACATACGCTCGCCGCGGATCCTGTTGTGGCTTATATGTCCAAAGATCAGCTGAAGAAGCTAGCGGATGAAACAAGGAAGAAAATGGAAAAAGCTGCCAAAGATCTGGACTTTATGGAAGCAGCTCGCTTAAGGGATGAATTGCAGGAAGTTGAGAAATTGATGAAAGAAAACAACTAGCTTCTTTGGAAAAAACAATATCCTGCTTCAACTTGCTTTTGAAATAGATAGCATTCCTAAAAGATTAATCTTTTTCAAAACAAAATTCCCCAATATTTAATATGTCACAAATCACAGCATTTGGTACTTATGTGCCAGAAAAAGTCGTAGATAACCATTACTTCGAGGAGTTTATCGATACGAATGACGAGTGGATTATTTCACGAACTGGAATAAAAACCCGCAGATTTTCAAAGGATGGTGAATATACCAGTGACCTGGCAGTTAAGGCAGTACAAAACCTAGTAGAAAGAAGCGGAAAAGATATTTCGGATGTTGACTTTATCGTCGTATGCACGACTTCTCCGGATCAACCAATGCCTAATGCTGCATCTCGCGTCCAATATAAGCTAGGCATCCAAAGTACCGGATGTAATGATATTTATGCTGCATGTGCAGGTTTTGTCTATGGCTTACAAATGGCACATGGATTTGTAAATGCAGGCGTGTACAAGAAGGTCTTAGTGATAGGAGCAGAGACACTAACCAAGATCATGGACTTGTCAGATCGAACTTCTTGTATACTTTTTGGAGACGCAGCGGGTGCAGTTTTGGTGGAACCAGGTGAAGATGAGCATTTTGTTGCGTTTAATTCCGGAACCAATGGTGATTTGGGACATGATCTCTATTTAAGTCATAAAAAGAATAGCATTAATGGGGTAGGTATAAATCCCCATGGGAAAATTGTTCAAAATGGACGATCAGTGTTTAAATGGGCGGTAGGAAACATTCCAATCAAAATCAAAGAGCTTGTAGCAAAGGCAGGAATGACATTAGACGATATCGATTATATCGTCCCTCATAGTGCCAATCTTCGAATTATTGAGGCGATAATAAAGAATTTAGACTATCCTATGGAGCAGGTTCCTGAGAGTGTTACGGAGTTTGGAAATACATCTTCTGCATCCATTCCTCTTGCAATATCAAAGTCTATGAGCAATGGAGGTATAAAGAAGGGAGATACCGTTTTGATGATTGGATTTGGCGGGGGGCTGACATTTGCAGGCGCAATTGTGAAATGGAACCTATAAAGTATTCTTTTTTGGAAAATTAGTTTTGGTGGAAACCTATATGTATATACATTTGTGATACTACTAGGCGGTAGTAAGTTTTTTCCCGATGCTAGTCGGGATTGGTGGTGAACAGAGCGGGCAGGAGTGTCCGCTCTTTTTTTATGCCTATTGGAATACGTAAAGCCCCATCCTCCTTTAGGCTATGAATTCGCAACCCAAGCGCTTCTGCCTGAGATTTAATCTTTTTAGAATAATAACCTGAATTACGATTCCCAATAATCACCATCTCAAAATCAAAAGAATCTGAAAGCCAATTTAGACTTTTAACAGATTGATTTTCAATGATGATAAGGTCTGATTCCATTTTTTTTGTAAAATCCAAATGAAAAGTAGTAGAGTCGAATATTAGGATTCTTTTATTAGCAATTACGCCAGTTCTAATTGCATCATTTTTTATAAATGCAGAATCTGTATTAATCAGTGTTTCCTCAATAGGTCTAAGGTGAGAGGCTAATCTGTGTGGATCAATTTGAAAAGAAAGTAATTCAAGGTCATCATTGGTCTCAAGGTCAATGTAAAGTTCTGATGAATGACCATTGATATAATCAATGGCCGTCTTATCGCTGATTTCATAAAACAATAGCTCATGTCTTTTTGCTTGAGATCCATGTGATATGTTAATGGAAAAAATAAATAGCAGGCCAAGGAAACTTGAAATAACTAAGGTTTTGAATGACCTATAATGAAGCCCAGCAAAAAGTGTAATTACAATGAGATAGGTAAGGATCAACCCGTGTTTATCCAAGTATATCCATTCAATGAGACTATTTGGTAAAACATGTACATAGCTTATAATTTCATTTATAAACCAAATAAATGATTCAAGACCTTGTCCGATTAATTCTCCTACAATTGGAAAAATAGGGTCGATTATAATCATACCAATCCCTCCAATTAGCATTAAAAATGATGAAGGGATTACTATAAGATTTGATGCCAGGAAGTAGGTAGGAAATTGATGGAAGTAATAAGCAGCAAGAGGAAAAGTTGCAAGTTGAGCGGCAATTGATACACAAGTAATGGCCCAGGCCTTATCGAGTAGCCATGATTTGAAATTTAAAAGTTGATAAAATTTTGGCTGTAAGTAAACGATTCCTATTACTGCTGCAAACGATAATTGAAATCCGACTGAGTATATTAAATACGGATTTATGAGAAGCAACACAAATGCAGCAAATCCCAGGGTGTTGTAAATATTACCCTCACGAGTGGCAATTTGACCTAGTGAAATGAACGAAAACATTGTTGCTGCCCGAAGTACAGAAGGACTAAGACCAGCCATACATGCATACAGCCATATAGTAATGACACTAATGAATGCGAATCCATATTTTCCTGATCTGCCAATATTTCTCAGCCTACCGAATAGCAGTTGTATCAGCAGAAAGATAATACCAACGTGAAGTCCTGAAACTGCAAGAACATGCATTGCTCCTGCGGATGAATAGGCCTTCTTTATGTCGTTATCGAGATGATCTTTAATTCCGATGAGTAATGCCTTTGCAATTCCTCTTTCTCTTTTAGCCTTAATGTTTTTGTCAATTATGGAAGCAGAGCTGGCTCTCAACCGAAAAGCCCAACTTAAGAAAATGTTTGGAGTACCATGAGAAACGATTTTTACGTCCTGCTCTTTAACAAATGAATGAGCATAAATATTCTGCTGTTCAAGGTATTTTCTGTAGTTAAATTCATTTGGGTTGTCTGGACCTGGGACTGGATAAAATCGGCCATGGACTGCAAGTTTATCTCCATATCTGATCGGTTGATTTAATGAATCCTTTCTTATATAAATATGAATTGTCCCAGTAATTGGGACGTAATTTTTTTCATCATTTACGATTGCTTCAAGTTCCAGATCATATCTAAAATGATTGGTCCGTTCATTTTTAGGGCTTATTACAGTTCCAATAAAACCGCTGTTATCTTGGCTATTATTTAAGTAATGATTTTCATTGTGATCGTGATATTTGTATTTGGTTACAGTACCTCCAATGATGAATATTAAAAAGAGCGCAAGAATGCCATTGAGATGTCTGAATTGATAAAAGCTAAATTTTTCAGAGATTAAAACGAATAAACTGAGTGTGATAAATCCTGCCAGCAATACATATCCATCATTAACCCAAATCGCAGGAAAAGCATCGAAACAAACAATGCCGAGAATTAGTACGAGTGAAAAACGAATGAAAGGGTAGGAGTTCCAGAAATACATTTAAGAACAGGTCTTATCAACTATACTTTTTATAGATCATTGGTAAAAGATAAATCGATGACCATGTACCCACGACCAATCCTCCAATCACAACAGATGCAAGAGGTTTTTGTAATTCTGAAGCAATTTCATTCGATAGTAAAACAGGAATCAAGGCTAATATTGTTGATAAGCTTGTCATGAGTATCGGCTTGAATCTTTCATTTTTAGCCTTTCTAATTGCCTCGATCTTACTAAGGCCAGCTTTTATATTTCTGTTAATTGCATCAATTTTTAAAATGCTATCATTGACTATGATGCCCAACATCACAATCATTCCAATAATTGACATGATATTGATCGTTGCGTTTGCAATGTATAAAGCAATCATACCACCGAGCATTGCTAATGGCGCAATGGAGAAAATGATAATGGGTTGTTTAAAAGATTCAAATTGAGCGACAAGTATTAGATATAGTAGTATCAAACTAAGAATGCCGGCGAATGCTAGGTTTCTGTTGTTTTTGGAATTTTCAACTAAACTTCCAGTTATATCATAAATCCAACCATGCGACCTTGAAACATGTTTCCCGAAAGATTGAGCGTCGGGCATGTTATCTGTAACATAAGAGATAAATGGCCCACTGAGGTCAGCTTTTATAGACCTTAACTCAACGGTATCCTTTACATCATAAAAACTAGAAAGGTCATAAAATCCACTGTCAACCTTAATAAATAATGTAGAAGAATTGGAGCCAATTATAATAGGAATGCTTTGATCAGGATTCTTTAGTGTAGTCACTTGACTTTCATCTGTTAGAGTTTTTAGATTTTCGGTGAGATTATCGTAGGATAAAGACGAATTTCTAATCCTCTCATCATCAAAGATTATTTTGTATGTATTATTAAAGTCTACTTGAAGCCTTCCGGACAAAAACGTTGAATCTATTTCGCTAATATCTTCTCTATTAAAAAAGCTTTCATCAACCTTTCTAATGCGAGCCTCAGCATCGGGTATGTCTGAATAGAAAATCATTTCAAAAGGATTTATTGCTTTTCCAACTGATATAGTAGCATCAGGATATTGGAGAATAGCTTCTTGATAGAGATTCTTTTTGATCTGATAAATGTTGCTGTTTGATTGGATGTAGTAATTCACCTCATCAAAAAAATTGATTTCGTTTTGAGAGATGCCAGAAATACCAAAATCTAAGGATATAAAGGAATCCGGTATTTCGGGTAAAAGCGAGGTAGCCCTCGAGACATTTTCCTGAAGTGAAATAGGTTCATTCCAAACTATTTTCAGATTAAAATTTGATGTGCTGTATTCCGGTAAATTATCCATCTTTAGTTGAGATAATGAGAAAACCCCAAGCAAAATGAAAATAACTAGTATTGGTATTATCCTTTTCAGAGACGAATTATGAGTGACCTCTCTAATCTTGGTTATCCATTTTACATCCCTCACATCTTTATTAATCCATAGATTATAATAGGTCGGAATTAGTATAAATGTTAAAACAATGGATACTCCTAAAATGATTATCAATGCGAATGCCTGTTCTTTAAATAATGCACTCGCTATTCCTCCAATAGCAATTAGTGGGATAAACACACAAATCGTAGTTAATGTGGAGCTTAATAATGCAGGAAAAATGCTAATAGCACTTTGAATACAAGCATCTTTTACACTCAATCCACTCGATCTATTTTGATTGATTTCCTCTATTAAAATGATCACATTATCCACTAAGAGTCCTATACCTAAAATGAAACCACTAAGGGTTATGATGTTTAGCGTCAGACCAATGGTCCAAAGTACACCAATGGAGATTAGTATTGATGAAGGAATAATAATACCCAGGATAAGAGGAATACGTCTATTATGGGTAGAAATAAAGAAGACTAAAAAAGCAAAAAATGCAGCAAGTCCGGAGGTGATGTATAATTGATTGATATTGTCCTTTAAAAGATTAACCTGATTCTGCGATGTACTAAAATCAACGGTTTGAAAATCTTGATCGAACCGATTTAGTGTTGATTGAATTTCTTTTTCAAGCATGAATAAATCAGCATCCGGTTGATGATAAATGGCAATTACGATCCCTTTTTTACCATTATAAATGTGCTGGTTTAAAGGGTTGAGATATGAGTCTTCAATTTTAAATAATTTACCCAGAGCTATTTGCTGATCACTATTTCCAGCTTTTACTTTAAGATTTTTCAGTGAATGAACATCCTTAATAAGGTTTTCAATTTGTATGAGATATTCATAATTACCATCTCGAATGAGCACCTGATTCAAGGGTAGATTAGCCTGATTAATAAGTGTCCCAATTTCATTAATGCTCAAACCTGCTGCAATGATCCTATTATAGATTGGGGTCAATTTTATAGATTTTGTAACATTTCCGCTGGTCTCCACTTTAGCTATTCCAGGGATTTGTTCTAGGCGTTTAGTTATTTCAAACTTTACAAGTTGTGATAGCTCTCCAATTGATTGAATGTTCGAAGAAATATGTAAGCGCATGATAGGAATATCAGTAGGCTTATTTTTTTTTACTATTGGACGATCCAGATCTTTTGGCAAAACTGAAATAAGTCGATCAATTTTTTCATTCACCTCTATCAACGAGAGATCCATATTGGTTCCGTATTCATAGGTAAGTTCTATTTTGCCAAATCCTTGAGTAGCTTGACTCTCAATATTCTTTAAGCCATAAGCACCAGTTACTCCTTGGCGAATAGGTGATAAAATCACACGTTCTAAGAGTTCAGGAGAGAAGCCACTCTTCCTTACTTCGATAGATATTTCAGGAGGATCTACATTAGGGAGTAAACTAACAGGAATTTTAAACCATCCATATATGCCGATGGATAATACGGACAGAAATATGGCTGTGACTGCAATCGGTCGGTTTATGAGGTATCTTACAATCATTCGGCTTATTTCCTGGAATATTAGGAGGCAGAGTTACATCCCTTTCATCACTGGACTATCATGTGCTAGTTGCAGATTATTAGAAATAATAATTTCCATGTCCTGCTCTATTCCATCCAAAATTTGAACTTTTTCACCATTATCCTTCCCGAGAGTAACATAATTCCACTTTGCAAGTCCATTATCGATATTGAAAACGACATGCCGCTCTGATCGTTTTACAACAGCCTGTAGAGGAATGACGACAGTAGGTTGATCTGTTACATTGACTTCAACCCTTGCAGAAAGTCCTGGGATAATATTTTCAGCTTGCGATATGTTTATGATCACTTGTGCCAAACCCTTACTGTCCACAGAAGGATTAACCTCTGCAATAGATCCTGAAAGTTCTAGCTCTGATGATGCTAAAGGGAAAATTTTAGCTTGCATTCCCTTTTTCATTTTCAGCACATCGTATTCAAGAACATCACATACAACTTCAAAAGAAGAAGGATCATAAATGGAACCTATCAATTGATTAACAGACACATAGTCACCGGGTTGAATTTTTATCCCTTCAACAATTCCAGTTAGTGGCGCTTTTATAATGGTTTGCTGATAAGCTAGTTCGGCTTGCTTTAGATTCACTTTTGCAGCCAATACACCTGTATTTAGCTGAACATTTTCCTTTACTCGTGACCATTTCTCTTTATAGTATAAGCTATCGCCTAAAGCAAGCATTTCATTTTCGTAGTTTACTAGAGCTTTTTTCAAGGCTACTATTGCATTTTCTTTTTGAATTAACTCACTGGCATTTCTAAGTTTTGCGATAGTCTGTCCCTTTCTTACATATTCTCCATTATTTACATGTATAGACTCAAGAATGCCAGATCGTTCAAAAATGAGATTGCTCCTGGTTGCACTTCTTATCTTACCAATATTCTTAACTGGGTATGTGAGTTTTTCAAACCGGCTGATGTAAGACACGACTTCAATAGTATCTGCAGAAACAAGAGCAGATGGATTTAATTGTTGTCCTTCTTTTTGAGGTGTGGAACAACTAAGTATCAAAGCATAGAAAGTGAGTAAATGAGTAGCTTTCATTGATGATAATCAAAGAGTTCGTATATTTTCTGATACTCTGAAGGTCTCAAATATCTGCCCTTAGGGATTTCAATGTTTTCTTTTTGAAGGTACCTTCTGAGGGTACTGATGCTTATTGATAATTCGTCTGCAATTTCTTTTCTGGTTCTTAAAATTCCGTTTTGCATTGTTTTAAGTGGTGTTATAGTGAGTATTTTTCTTTAAAAAGTTTAAATGGGTAGACTTTAAGATTAATCTTGATTTAAAACGTATTTAGTTAATTCTTATTACTGACCACTAGCAAACATAAGAAGGATCAATTATATAATAAAATGTAATTTTTTAAATAAATAGATTTTATTTCTGATAGGTTTATATGAATCATTTTTGAGTAATTCAATTCAATTCTATTCAAAATTATTCAATTCTATTTTCTCATTTGATAAAAAACGGGATGTGACCTATGTTGGTCAAAACAAAATTTGAAAGATCATGAAGAAAAAGATTATTCTAGCTAGCATGTTTGCCAGTTTTGCGCTTGCAATTACAATTGCGACGGCCAGTCCAAATCCGGACAATTACAGGTATAAAAGTACAAATGAAGACGGTACTATACACTGTGGCTGTATGGAGACCGGCACAAAATGTAGATGTAGGTTTGAGCTCAAAAAAATATATTGATACTATGAATAAGTTTAATAGTTATATCAAAAAAGTACTTGGGGGTCTTGCAGTTGTTTTACTATATCTTACTATGATACCAGCGGATGCATCTATTCCCAAGAAGAAATATTTGAGAATTGGTGAGGATGGGATATATGATTGTTATTGTAATGAAGATGGTCACAAATGCACTTGTGGAATGCAAATTCAAGAAGTGAGATAACAGAGTCATAAGCCTTACTATTTAGTAAGGCTTATGTATAACTAAGGTATTTTTCCTTTTTATTTTCATATTACTCCAAAACAATCTAACTCTTGCCGTTGTATAGAAAATCTATTTAAAACAATTATGGTCACAACGGATATTTATCCAAAATGAATTTGTATCATGATTATTTGATTAAAGATTGGTTTCTACATGATGTTTATTTGAATTGAAATGAAAAACATAATAATAATTTTACTCTCACTTCTTAGTGCATGTAGTCCCTCTAAAAAAGATTCCTCAAACCAAATTGACACTTCTTTAGAAAGATTGTCCATATTAAATGGAAAATATGAAATAGAGATTTATGATACTTTGAAAATCAATTTTATTAGAAGAGGATTGAAGTTATATGATTATAGTCTGCATAATAGGACATTACTTTTTTCTTCTCAGAATCAGCCAGATACAGTAATTGAAGTTAATTTTTTTGGAGAAATAGTGAATAGGTTTAGTTTCACAGGTAATACTGAGGATCAAATAGGAAATTCTCAATTCAATATTGCATACCTCAATGATTCAGCAATATTCGTAACAGGGACTAGAGGTGTTTTCTTTTTCAATAGAAAAAATGAACCAATAAGAAAAATAATAGATCAGACAGCAGTAAGTGGATACGGTGGATATCAGGATAAAAAAATTCGATTCATAAATACCGATGATAAGAATCTAGCATTATTCAATCTTAAAGCAACAATTGATGGAAATTTTTCAGGATTTAGTTCTTCTTTTTTTGAGGACTATACTGCAATTACCGTTTACGATTTGCAAAATGAGAATTTTGAAATGGGGTTTAAAATTCCTGAGAATTCTACCTTTTTAAGAAATCAAGAACATTATGGTGAGATTCAAACTTTATTTGATACCGATTCCAATCATAATATTTATGTTTTACACAGCCCAGACAAAATAGTATTCAAGTATGATGAAAATAAGAAACCCTTGAAAAGCCTCTTATTATCTCATCAGAATTATAAACTTCCTATTAAATATAGACTTGGTAGGGAGTCTGATTTTGAAGATGGATATCAGGTAGTGAATAGTTGGTATCGTCAGTTCTTTGTCAAGAATGATTCATTAATTACGGTTTATAGAAATGGATTACCAGAAGATGAGTTCAAAGCGATGAAATCGAATTCTCAGATGCCAAAGTTGTTTCAAGATTACATGAAGTATTATATGAATATAATAACTAATGATAGCTTAATTACCGAGGATATTCAATTACCATTTCCATCTGTTGGTGTTGCAGCATATATATCGGCAAATAGAATACTATTATACACAAATGCTGCAGTGACAGAAACTCAGAATTCAACAATTCTCTTTTGGGCTAGATTAAAAAGTTTAGATTAATGAAATTTAAGATTTTAATTCTAACAGTTTTTGTATTTTTTGTTGCATGTGATAATGAAGTCAAGGCACCAAGGTTGGAGTCTTTTTTGGAATCTGAAAACTTATTTGTTTCAGGACACAAAATATTAATTTTTTCAGCTACAGATTGTTCAAATTGTATAATCAATAAAATGAAAAATCATTTTGCTTCTTATGATTACATTGCAGCAATTATTGTAAATAATCCATACATGGCAAACGATGCTGTGAATGAGGAACTTTTAGATCTCATCAACCTTAATTCAAATTCACTAATTAGATCAAATAATATTGACATTTTGGATGAATTGGCAGAAATAACTGAAAACCCCAAAAGTCCCTATTTAATCCAGATTGATAATAGTAGTATGAAGATCAAGGCCCTTTTTGAAGATTAATATTTTATGAGATTTATACGGTTCTAACGGTATAAGAAAATAAGTACTTGAAGATTAAAAACAGTTTTAAGCAATTGATACAAAAAAATATATTTCAAACAATAAATAATTTTAGAATTGAAAAAAATTGTAATTACATTGACTTTAGGGGCCATTTCCTACATTTCATTCTTGCCTTCTTTTGGATCACCTAATCAATGGGGTAGAGTGGTAATTAATGAAGACGGAACAAGGAGTTGTTTTTGTGATGAAAGAGGCAATTTATGCAAATGTAGTAGTGGATTTGATAATTTACGATAGTCCAATCTGAGTAAACCTAATTGCATGCATTTTTAATGTTTCTGTCACCTCTTACAACGAATCAAAGCCAGTTCAACTATAAATTTTATCAACACACTCTAGGATTACTTTTGAAACCAATGAAAATAATCTTCTATATATCTTTTATTTGGGTGCCTTTCTCTGCGACTTATTCACAAACTTCTAATTCTTATTTCGAAAATGAAGATAATTATTATGAAGTGCTTAAAAGAACTTATTATGAAGAAGGTTTTCCTAATATCAAGTTTTTGGATGTGGGTGGAAATAGATTTGATTTGAAGTCACTAAAGGGGAAGCCGATCTTGATCAACTATTGGGCTTTTGGCTGTACACCATGCTTTAAAGAAATGCCAGATCTTTCCAAACTTGTTGAAAAGTATGGAGATGATGTAAAATTTCTTTCCGTTATCGCACCTGGAAATCCAAATATTCTCAGTGAAAGCTTACAGAAAAAATTGAAGGGGTTGAATTTCCAATACACTCATGTTGCAACCAATAGGACATTTTCTGAGTATGGATTTTTGGATGTCTATCCTTTACATATCGTAATTGATAAGAAGGGAAACTTGGTTGATTTGTTTACAGGGGTAAATAATGAATTGCTGGAAAAATATATTAAATCACTACTGTCAAGCAATTGAATTCTTAAGGCACTATCAATAGCTTTTTTCTTATAACGAGTTCGACTTAATTTAGCTATGTGACACCTTTTCGAATTTCTCTAGTATTTCTTGTAATCACTCTGGCAGGGATAGCCTCTGCTTTTCTTCTGGAAGTAGATTTTACGCCACCTAATTCCAGTAATTCATTCATAATCAGTTTTTCATCTGATGCCAACGATCCACCACTCGTCACAGAACAGAAGATCACATCGATTTTAGAAGGAGCGCTTAGTTCTATAGAAGGTTTAAAAGAAATAAAATCTGTATCACGTTTTGGTGGTGGTTATATCACTGTTACATTCGAAGAGGATGGACTCCAGGAAAAGCGCTTGGAGATTCTTACTGCAATTCGGCAGGTAAGAGACAAACTGCCTGAAAATATATCATTTCCTTCCATTTCTCTTGGAAGATCTGAAGATAAGGAAGAACCACTTCTGATCTATTCTATTTCTTCCAGCCTTCCCATGGATCAAATAGTAGAACTGACCAAGAATCTTATTATACCTAAAATAGGCCTTAATCCGGGGATTAAAACTCTTGAATTGTCGACGGACAGTCAGCCTGTAATCGTAATATCCTATGATTTGGATCAACTTAATGCGATTGGAATCAATCCACCTCTTCTCTTAAAAAGGATTTCTGAGCAATATAAAAATGAGCAACTTGGCGTGATGACTAAAAATAGTCAAACTAAGGCCCTATTTATCAATTCTACTCCTTCTGATCTGTCAGATTTATTAAGCATCTCCATATCTAAAGATATAGACTTAGGCGATGTTGCTGTTGCCCAAATAGAGAACCAACGAGCTACTTTTATTTCAAGATTAAATGGCAAAAACGCAATTCAATTAAGTCTGTTCGTTCAGGAACATGAGAACAAGCCAGCACTCGCCAAATCTCTTCGTGAATCCATAGTACATCTAACAGCAAGTCTTCCAGAGAATTTAGGCATAAAGCTTTCATACGATGATACGGATTTTATTACTCGTGAATTACAAAAAATTTCAAAGCGAGCAATTTTATCCATTCTCATTCTTTCAGCATTGGTCTTTCTGGTATACCGAAAAATGAATCAGTTGGTAGTTTTAATAGGTTCTGTTCTAGTCTCCTTGGGTATTTCTGCATTGATTATGTATCTGATGAATGTACCTATTCACCTATATACCATAGCAGGGCTCACCATATCTTTTGGACTTGTCATCGACAATTCAATTATGGTCATTGATCATTTGAAAAGAAGAAAAAATTTAAAAGTGATAGCTGCCCTACTTGTCGCAACATTAACCACCATTTCTGCCATATTAGTAATATTTATTCTTCCCAAAGATGAGCGGGTTGGCATGGATGATTTTGCTATTGCTATCTCAATTGCTCTATGTGCTTCGGTAATTGTATCTCTAATTTTTACACCAGCTTTTTCTAAGGCAGTTGGCCGAAACGAACAAATGCAATCCAAATCAATTTCGAGTTTAAAAAAACTCATTCGGGTTCAGCGGTCGTATTATAATTTCATTATAACATTATCAAAATACAAAAAAGTAATCATTGTCCTTTTAATCTTGACCTTTGGACTGCCCGTTTATCTGGTCCCAAAGAGTATCGAAGGTTTTGATCTGTATAATAGAACCATCGGCTCAGATCTCTATCAGGAAAACATTCGGCCGGTTTCAGATAAAATTCTGGGAGGGATGCTTCGATCGTTCTACCTCAATGTATTTGAAAGTTCCGGATACCGAACTCCCGAAAAAACACGACTATATGTGTCTGCATCAATGGATCAAGGGCATACCATTGAACAGATGGATAGGATAATTAATAAGGTAGAAGACTATTTAAGCCAGGTTGCAGGCCTGGAGAGTTTTAAATCCTCCATTTTTTCAGGTCAATATGCGCAGGTAGTAATTGAGTTTAACAAAGATTCAGAATCCGGCTCTCTGCCTTATGTTTTGAAAAACAGATTAATTCAAAGATCGCTTGATTGGGGAGGTGTTGACTGGAGTATTTATGGTGTAGGTAGGGGATTTAGTAATGCTTCTGGTGAATCAATTCCATCATTTAGAATAAAGCTAAAGGGCTACAATTATTCAGATTTAGAAGTTCTTGCAGAGGACATTGCTCAAAAACTTATATCTCATCCTCGCATCAAGGAGGTAAATACAAATGATCGTTTCTCATGGCGAGATGAATCGGCTGATCAATATGTATTATCTCCTAAGAATGAAATGACCTTGGATAATTATTTGACGAGTTTAAATCAGATTTCAAATGCTTCAATGAGTTACCTACCTCAATCAAATGTGACAATAAATAATACTCAATTACCAATTTTGTTAAGAGATAAACGATCACAAGATTTCAGCATCTATAGACTAATGAATGAAGGCAGTTCTGATCTCTTAAGGACCAATGCCATCCTTACAAGTGAAGTGAAATCAGGTGCGCTGTATAGGGAAAACAGACAATATATACGTGTTGTTTCTTTCGAATATTACGGTAGCTATAGATTTGGCAATCAGTATCTGAAAGAAGTTATAGAAAATCACGTTTTCCCAGTAGGCTATTCATATGAAAAGTTAGAATATGATTGGTCTTCCAATAAAACGAAAAGACAGTATGCACTTATTATACTCATCTTACTGCTTGTTTACGTGATTTGTACTGTGACATTTGAAAACCTTAAACTTCCATTTTATATCATACTAGTAATACCCCTCTCTTTCATTGGTATTTTCATGACCTTTTCCTGGGGTGGCTTTTACTTTGATCAGGGCGGATATGCTGCATTTGTACTACTTGCAGGAATTGTAGTAAATGCAACAATTTTTATTCTCAATGAAAGTAGAAATTATCATTCAAAGAATGTTAATAGAAATCTTATCAAAGCATGTTCACGAAAATTTGTCCCGATCATGCTTACCATTATTTCTACTTGCCTCGGGCTGGTTCCGTTTCTGATAGACGGTCAGCAAGAAGTATTTTGGTTTTCATTTGCTATTGGAGTAATTGGTGGGTTGTTGTTTTCCATTGCATTGGTTTTTGTGATTTTTCCTACATTATTAACTAAAGCTCCCGCCACATCAGATAGTGCATAATCCCACACTCATCAAACTGATCGCCTTTCGTTTGGAAACCAAACTTTAGATACAGTGGCACAGCTGGTAGCTGGGCATGCATGTAGAGATAGGTTCCTTTTGGTGTATTTTCTGAAATGTGATCAAGTACAGCCTTGACAATTGCGGTCCCCAGTCCTTTTCCTCGCATGGAATGCTTGGCTGTAAATCTTTCGAGCTTAATGCCTTTATCTGTATATCTCCACCTCGCAGAACCAATGGGGTTATCATTTTCATCAAGTGCTACGAAGTGAAAGGATTCATCCTCATATTTATCAAATTCTTCTTCAGGAGCAACTTCCTGCTCCACAACAAATACCTCTTCCCTAATTTCAAACGATTTCCTTTTTAGCTCTTCATTTATCGCTAGGACCACCCTGTAAGTCATATTTATTATATGCTTTTATGATTGCTTTAACTAGTTTATGTCTTACCACATCTCGGTCATCTAATGTGACAAATCCTATTCCACCCACATTTTTAAGGACTTTCATGGTTTCAATCAGGCCAGATGTTTGTTTTTTAGGTAGATCAATTTGTGATTGATCCCCAGTAATGATCACTTTGGACTGAGGACCCATTCGTGTCAAAAACATCTTGATTTGCATGGGAGTTGTATTTTGTGCCTCATCAAGAAGTACATACGCATCATTTAATGTCCGACCTCTCATGTAGGCTAACGGAGCTATTTCAACTACTCCATTTTCCTGGTAGTATCTGAGTTTTTCCGCAGGGATCATATCTCTCAATGCATCATAGATTGGACGCAGATATGGATCAATTTTTTCCTTTAAATCACCTGGAAGAAACCCGAGGTTTTCACCCGCTTCTACTGCCGGTCGGGTTATGATGATTTTTTTGACTTCTTTATTTTTTAGCGCTCTTACCGCAAGGGCAACAGATATATATGTTTTCCCAGTTCCCGCTGGACCAATGGCAAAAACAAGATCGTTTTTCTCTACGGCAGCAACTAATTTTTTTTGATTGACCGTTTTTGGGGCAATTCTAAATCCACTAGTGCCATGAACTAGAACTGCGGAATTTTTATCCGCTTCAATGGTGTTTTCTTCATTGTCAACAAAATCTTTTACGTTCTCTGTAGTCACTTTACCATACTCGTGGTAGTGTGCGAGCAGTGAGTTTAGTATCTCATTGATTTTTAGAATTTGTGGTGCAGAGCCCTTGATTCTAATCTCATTTCCTCTGCTTACAATTTTGCTATCAGGAAATGCCGTAGCAATGGTTTTGATGTTCTGATTTTCAACCCCCAGAAAGTCGACCAGGGAGACATTTTCAAGTGTAATTATTTTTTCCAGCAATCGATATTTCAGTTAAAACTTCAAAAGAAAATTCCCAATGGAATACAATACTTTGCTTGACTATTTATTATCGCTTTTTTGTGATAAACCTCAAGCTTTTTAGAACTCACTGTGTGAGTAAAATATATAGCTTTGTGACAACAAATGTAAGCTGAATTCCCTCAAATGGCGTTAATCACCTTCATGTCTGATTTTGGGACAGTTGATCACTATGTGGCAGCTGTAAAAGCTGCTATTGTTTCAGAATCAGCCAATCAGCCAATCACGGATATTACTCATGATATCCGACCGTTTGATATCTCTCATGCTGCCAACGTACTTCGAAGTGTTTACAAAGATTTTCCAGCCAAAACTGTGCACATAGTGGCAGTAGATTCAGTAAAGGAGAAATCTAAAGCATTGGCACTTGAATTGGATGGACACATTTTCGTAGGGTTTGATTCGGGTATATTCAGTTTGATAACTGACAAAAAGCCTGCAGAGATGGTGGTTTTGGAAAATGGACTATCAACATTCCCGGCAAAGGATGTACTTGCAAAAACAGCGCTACAGCTAGCTAACGGAAAGAAATTAAAGGATGTGGGTCAAAAACTTGAAGCGATTACAGAGTTATATGCCCGGCAATTGAAAGTCACAAAAAGGGAAATCGCAGGACATGTGGTTTCAGTTGATCATTATGGAAATCTGATCACCAACATCAATCGAACTGAGTTTGAAAAAATCTTAGAGATTAATGGAACAGGCGTTAAGTATGTACTTAGATTTGGTAGAGAGCAATTTGAAAAGCTGCACAATTTTTTTACTGATGTTGAGTCTGGTGATTGCTATGTCCTATTCAATTCTTCCAATCAGTTACAGATTGGAATTAATAAAGGAAATGCCTCAGCTCTTTTAGGGCTTTCTGTAGACTCACCAGTTATTATCGAATTTGTTACCAATTAAACGATGCTGATACGAATCGTCCGTATGGATTTTGAACCAGAGAAAGTCAATGATTTTCTAGCCCTTTTTGAAACAGTAAAAGAAAATATATCAACATTTCCTGGCTGCAAGCATCTGGAATTGTGTAAGGATGCCAACCTGGATCATGTGTACTATACGTTTAGTAAATGGGAGAGTGAAGGTGATCTTGAGAAATACAGGCATTCAGCACTATTTGAAGATACCTGGGCCAAAACCAAGGTTTTGTTTGGAGGGAAACCGTTGGCTTATTCGCTTCTGCCGGATTAAAGAATCCTAAAGTTGTATGCTTGATCTGAAAGAATCAAAATTGAGCTAAATAGCATTGTGATAAGGGTAGTCCATGCAATGAAACTTTGCTTGAAGTATAATTTTCGTGTTGCATTATAGACCAGTACAAATAGGAAAAGTGATACTATAATTGGAATGGTAAATGTACCGATACCCAATGCAGCACTTACCTTACCCTCATCATTTAGGTTGATGAAATTCATACCCGATGCAAGCAATCTGAAATAAAAAGGAACAAATAGGAAAGGAAACAAGTGTTGATTTGGTCTCTTCATAATTAAAATCCAAGCAAAAACTGCTTATATAATGGTGATAAAAGGACTTGCAAAGCTTACAAGCAATTGATGCCATTCTTTTGTATAACCATTGCTAAGAGTTCCCGCTGAGTTCAAAGTCATCTTCATTTGATAACCCAGCACCTCTCCCGTACTAAAGTGTGCAAATTCATGAATCAGCCACGTGAAAATAACTGCACTAAGCACCGAAAGAATATATTTTAAGTTTATTGGAGTTTTCATAATCGGGATCATTATAAACAAAAAATCCCCTGCCCGACCAAAAGCAGGGGAACCAAAACCTAAATGATAGAGCCGTTGGCTCTCGACCAGTTAGTGATTTTATTAGTCTCTTTTGATTGAACTTAATCCTTTGCTATCAGAAGAAACTCTCGCATCGCCTCGGTATCTCACTTTACTTGCACCTGAGGCATTGGCTTCAAGCTCATTATTCACATAAACTTTTGCAGTAGAAGCTCCAGAAGCAGTAATGTCAGCATCTTCTGTTATATAATTAAAAGCATCTAATTCAGATGCTCCTCTCAATTCAGCTTTCAAATCATCACCTCTGCCTACAAGGGTTAATTCAGAAGCGCCGGTTATATCTACTTCCATATAATCAACATCAATATCGGCCCAAATTTTAGAGGCCCCTTCAATGTCAAATGCCATGTCTGCTTCTGTGAAGTTTCTGATCTCACCATCACAAGCACCAGTAGCCTTGATGTATTCAAGGCTCGGCATTTCAATAAATACCCTAATCTTATCTTTATTTCTTCTGTTTTTCCACCAGTCAGTGTTTCTTCCATACCTGATTTCAAGTTCATCCCCATTTTGACTTAAATACACTTCATCTAAATCCCTATCGTCACCTTCAAGCCTTACGGAGAAGTCATCCCCTTGCATAATTTCAAAATCAAATAATGAGATGAATTTGATTTCATCAAAATCACTGAACTGATAGGCCTGACTATCAGAACCGTAATTTCTTCTTTGGTAAGAGCTTCGGTTTGAATCATCACATGTAATGCATGTTAAACCTCCCTTATCAAAAACCCACTCATTATCTCCAAGATCACGTGCATCATAATCATGGATCCAAAGGGTATTTCTTAAAATTTCCTGAAGATTATCGTCCATTTTAAAAACCTTACCATACGGCACATAAAAGATCGCCGAAACATCCTGGAACCTGAATGGAGCATCACCGAATGTGATTTCAGAATCAAAATAGATTCTGTTGCCTTCCTGAGAGACCACATAGTCAACTGCCTCTCCATTTTCTTTGGCATTTGTTCTTGAGTAGCCTCTTGCATCAAATTCCAATTCCAACAAAAATGCTGTTGTATCTTCATGACCTCTGATCTTAAGATCTACACTGTTATAATTATCCCAGTCCAGATCGTTAAGCTTAAGTTCTGTAATCCCTTCATTCACAGGATACGATCGCTCCTCCTTAAATGTGCTTTCAACACTGTAGTTTCTGATCATGGTTGGAACCGAAACAGCTAATCCAATTAACCCAAGCAACCAAAGTCCGAACATGCTCCATACAACAAATGCGTTCGTTACTTTTTTCTTAATGATGATCACTAAACCAAGCAACAAGATTGCCAGTGATGGTATCATGGATGTGAGATATGAGGATACAATTGCTATTGTGCTCATGGAACTAAAAAGTTCTCTAGCCGGGAATTCACCGAAATGAACCCAGGATTCCATTGTACCACCTACACCGAATAAGACCGCCATACAAATGGTGAAAGAGATCATAAGGACAAAGCCAAGAAATACAAGGAATACGCCTATGGCAATTCTCAAGGCCTCAACTCCAAATTTTAGTAGTGGGCCTAGAATTTCTCCCAAAGCCTTAAAAACCATGGCGATCAATCTAAATGGGAAGAGAAGAATCTTTACAAAAACATTCTCTTCACCCTCTTTTACATTGAGGCTCTTTTTCACATTTTCCTCAATGTTTGAAATAGTTACAGGTTCACCCTGCATCTGCATTTTTTCTGTTATTGACCTAGCCTCCGGGGTGATTATCCAAAGAATTAGATAAACCAAAAGGCCAGCTCCACCGAGGAAGATGGAGATCACGAACAGCACACGAATCACAACAGGATCTGTACCGAAATAGGATGCAATCCCACCAGATACTCCTCCCAGTACCCGATCGTCCGTACTTCGAAAAAGTTTTTTAACAGCCTTGTCATCTTCAAGTGATTCATTACCTGGAACAGCAATCCAAAGAATGATGTACGCTAGAAATACAAACCCACTCAACCCCCAGAAGAAGATGTTGAAAAGGAAGGCTAGCATCAGGAGTCTCATCCAAATTGGATCGATTCCAAAGTAGTTTGCAATACCTGCTGCTACTCCACCGATTACTTTTCTTTTAGAGTCTCTGTATAGTCTCTTAGTTTTCTCGTAGGTTTCTTTTTCTTTCGGTTCATCTTTCGATTGTTGTTCTTCCTTGCCTGCTTCTTTTTTAGGCTCAGGATCTACCTCAATGGACGCTTCAAAGTCTTTGGTGGTTCCCATTGTAGCGATGAGATCATTTACATCTTCGCTGGTGATAATCTGCTTACCATCATCAAGTTTTGATAAGAAAATTTCAGCTATTCTCCCTTCAATGTCCTCAATGATTTCCTTGCTGTCTTCGAAAGAGGAAAAGTATTTATTGACTGAATCGAGATAATTTTTCAGTTTGTCATATCCATCTTCTTCGATATGGAATATGATGCCGCCAATGTTGATACTTATATTCTTTTTCATTTGTATTGTCTTTATTGTCGAGTTACATGTAATTAGCCTATGGCTTCATTCATGCTTTCTTCTTTGAGTTTTTGTTAGCGATGATTTTTTTAGTTGAGTTCACCAGCTCACTCCAGGTTTGATTAAGACCACCCAGAAAATTTTTGCCTTCTTCGGTCAAAGTATAATACTTTCTCGGAGGACCAGAACTGGATTCAACCCACTTATAATCTACCAATCCAGCCTTTCTTAATCGAGTGAGAAGGGGATATAATGTACCCTCCACGACCATTATCTTGGCAGAGGTAAGTTCTTCCAGCATATCTGACGCATACACTTCCCCTCTGGCAATAATATGCAGGATGCAAAATTCCAGTATCCCCTTCCTCATTTGAACTTGTGTGTTTTCAATATTCATTAGTCATTTATTTATCGAGAAGCCTATGAATTTTTTGATACTAGATCATGCCATTTACATAGTCTTTTTATTCTCATCTTTTGTTACAACTTTATTTCAATTTGGATAGGTTTCGGTCTTGTATACGGAAAGGTACTATGTATGGCCAAGTACTTTGTAAAAAAATATCAAATCGGACAAAAAAACTTTAATTGATTATATAAAAACTTTAAAAAGTTATATAAAAAGTCATTTTCTCACTTTGTCGTATGAATGTCATTATTCAACGAATCATCGTTATACCAATCCATACGCTATCACTAAATTGCCGATGACTTTTCTTATATGAGGTATCTACTGGTTGGAATATTGTGTTTATGCCTGAGGCAGATTTTACTTGCTCAAGGCGATGTGAGTGCTAAGGATAATACTCCTAAGTATAGCAATGAATACATGAATATTGGGGTGAGTGCCCGAGCCTTTGCAATGGGATTTACGGGAGTTTCGTTTATCGACGATGTTACTGCTGGTTATTGGAATCCTGCGGGATTAAACAATCTATCATCTGATCATCAATTGTCGCTTATGCATTCATCATATTTTGGAGGCCTTGCCAACTATGATTACGCAGCTTTTGCTACGTCAATAGATGATCAAAGTAAAATCGCCCTGTCCATTATAAGGTTTGCTGTTGACGATATCCCTGACACTCGCTTTTTAGTGGATGTCAATGGATCAATAAACTACGATAATATCCAATTTTTCTCCTCTGCAGACTATGGATTCTTAGCTTCATATGCTAGAAAACTGCCTATTTTGGGTGGATTAGATTTTGGTGGAAATGTCAAAATAATACATCGGACAGTAGGGAGTTTTTCAAAAGCATGGGGTTTTGGACTTGATTTTGGTGCGCAAAAACAAATAAATAGATGGAATGTAGGGGTGGTTGTTAGAGATGTATTTGGAACATTTAATGCATGGTCGCACACCACATCAGAAGTTGAAGAAACTTATGCCTTAACCGGAAACGAGGTACCTGTCAATTCAGTCGAGGTAACTTTGCCCCGAATGATTTTAGGGGCTTCAAGATCTATGCAACTGGCCAATAATTTTGGTTTATTGGCTTCCGTGGATGTTGATCTCACATTTGATGGTAAACGTAATACATTGGTAAGCTCTGATCTGATGTCTCTGGATCCAAAGTTTGGAATCGAAGCAGATTATAAAGAGATGGCTTTTTTACGTTTTGGGGTTAATCAGTTCCAAAAAATAAAAGATTTTAATGGTTCTACTTCATGGACATTTCAACCCAATATGGGTTTGGGAATACAGTTTAAAGATTTGGCAATAGACTATGCACTTACAGATATTGGAAACCTCGCCCCAGGTCTTTTTTCACATGTTTTTTCTATAAAAGTAAATTTCAATGTGGAAGAATAGTATCATACTCCTTTTATTTCTGTCTACACTTGGCAGTTTTGCTCAGGTTGGGAATGAATGGATTGATTTCTCTCAATCCTATTATAAGATCAAAATTGGAGAGGACGGATTCTATAGAATCACCGCAACTGAATTAGAATCTATTGGCTTTCCAATATCAACAGTTCCTGCAGACAGGGTGCAGCTATTCAGGAGAGGAAATGAAGTTGCCATCAATATGAATGTAAATGGTGACGGCACCTTAAATTATTTTGAGTTTTACGGACTTAAGAATGATGGAACATCAGATTCCGACCTTTATGATTCCGGAGATCAACCACATACGCTATATAATCTGTTTTCTGATACGGCAAGCTATTTTCTAACCTATAAGTTGGGTAATGAAAATGGTAAAAGAATGGTGTTTTCTACTGATAAAAATACCACAGGCCTTACACCTGAAGCCTTCCATATTGAAGACACGACTCAATTATTCACTAATAGCTATTCTTCTGGGTTTCGATTTGGTAGTGGTGCTGCTTTTAGTTTAAGTAAATATGACAATGGAGAGGGATGGACAGGATCATTTCAATCCAAGAATGCATCTAAGGATTTTAACTTTTTATTTGAGAATTATGATGTAAGTGGTGTAGATCCAATCATTGAAATGGTTTTGATTGGTGGCAATAGCCAAAGTCACAATGTTTCTATTCTTGTGGGCCCTGATGTAGGGTCTTTGCAATCTGTGGCCAATGTAGCATTTACGGGATGGGGAAAACAAACATTTATTGCTACACTTAATAGCTCTCATATTGGAGCAGGAGGTGAAGTTGTAGTGCGTGTTACTGCTGAGGGATTTCCAGAATCAGCAGAACGTATTGCGGTTTCCTATGTTAGACTTTACTACCCTCAATCCATTGAAATGGGTAATAATGAAGAGAAGATCTTTACAATCAATAATCCATCGAATGCTAAATCCTGGCTACAAATTGGAACAACAGAAGCAGCAGGTACCAGTGTATTTGACATCACAGATTTTTACAACGTAAAAAGGCTGGCAACCACTAATTTCTCAGACCGAGTGGAGGTAGTTGTGCCAGATGTCAATGACGGCCAAAAAATTATAGCAATTACAAATCCATTATCGGTGGGTTCCATTGAAGCAATATCGCTACCTCAATACGACTTTTCCAGCACGGATTACTTAATAGTTACACATGACCAATTACGTAATTCAGGTGATCCTGTGACAGATTATAAGAATTATAGAGAATCGGTAGTAGGGGGTAGTCATTCGATTTTGATCGGAAATATTAATGATATTTATAATATTTATAATTATGGAGACCCCTCTCCAATTGCCATAAAGAACTTCATTATAGATGCGAACAATCAAAACAACATAGAGAATGTACTTCTTATCGGCAAAGGGTTTACCCCAAACTTTAATTATTACAGGGGGGATCAATCGTCTGTAAATGTTCCGACTTTTGGTTTGCCTGGTAGCGACTTACTGTACACTTTAGGTATTGACACTGACCCCAATCTTCCTGGAATTGCCATTGGTAGGCTCAATGCTACTAGCCCGGCGGATATTACGGCCTATTTGGGTAAGGTTATTGAAATGGAAGCACTCCCTTACAATGATCTTTTTAGAAAAGATTTTTTACAACTCAGTGGAGGAATCTCTAAGTCCGAAATAGATTCTTTTATTGAGATCGTTCAAGGGTTTACTGATATTCTGGAGCAAGACTTTGTTGGTGGAAGAGCTTTCAATACAGGTAAGGAAACGAGTGAAGCAGTAGAATATGTAGATGTAACTGACCGAGTCAATAAGGGTGTCGGATATATAACATTCTTTGGTCATTCAAGCGGAACGGTTACAGACATTGAAATTGGTAGAGTCGGGGATCCTGCATTTGGGTTTTCAAACAAAGGGAAATATCCTGTATTTCTTGTCAATGGATGTCAGGCAGGAGAAATTTTTGGCAATAATTTCACATTTGGTGAAGATTGGATGCTGACACCAGACCTTGGAGCCATTGGATTTATGGCACATTCAAGTGTAGCTATTTCAACGACTTTAAAGCGATGGTCTGATTTATTCTACGGAATAGGATTTGGAGATGATCAGTTCATTGGTGAATCAATTGGCAATATAATAGTGGAGGTATCCAGGCAATACCTGAATTTATATGGTGAGAGTAATTTAAACCTGACTCAGATTCAGCAAATGACGCTACAGGGCGATCCAGCATACCGCCTATTTGGTGCTGATTTTCCTGATTATAACGTAGACACTAATTCAATTTTAGCATCTGGAATTGATACGGAAGAGATTTTGGCATCTCAGGATTCTTTTAAAATTGATGTGGTTGTCAAAAATTTTGGACGTACTGTCCTTGATTCACTCATTGTTCAAATAAACCGCACGCTACCAGACGGTCAGCAAGAGGTATATGTTGAAGAATTTGAAAGGCCATTGAGACAAGACACCTTAACGATCTTTATATATAATGATCCGCTTAAAAATAATGATGGATCAAATCTGATAACCGTGATTCTAGATCCGGAAAATCAAATTGAGGAATTAAACGAATCGAATAATTCAGCCACACTTGAATTAACTATTTTTAGGGGCAATACTGTTAATCTTTACCCATTGGATAATGGTGTTACATCCAATAATGAAGTCACTTTCAAATGGCAATCCAGCAACCTCCTTGAGGATAATAGAGGATATGAATTGGAGATAGACACGCAATCAGATTTTAATGGACCCAATAATAGAAAAGTCACTATAGAGGGAGAGGTGTTACTCAATCATGTGTTTGATTTTTCTTCATTTTCATTACCAGACTCTTCTACCATTTACTGGCGAACAAGGTACGCGAATCCTACGCCTGATGAGACCAATGAATGGGTAGAATCATCTTTCACTTTAGTAAATGGCATTGAGGAAGGATGGGGCCAATACACAGATGATCAAATCAATACGCAAATAATAAGAGGCATCCAATACAATGATGTGGCGAATAGATGGGAGTTTACCGAGAACACCACTTCAATAGATATTTTCACCTATGGGGCGAATAATACAACCTTCACTTATAACGACTTGCAGGCAATTGTCGGTGGAGTAGATTTTTTCGTGACTTCTAGTGATATTGATCCATTTTGTGAAGTCAATACATTCAATGCAATCGCTTTTGATAAGGAGAGCTCAGACCCTTATCGTCCAATTGAGACTACACAAATTGATGTGTTTAACCGTGAGGTGTGTGGCAGGGCTCCTCAAAGAATCTATCAATTCAGGGAGGAGGATATGATCGGGACAGAAAGAAGATTGCAAGTTTTAGTCGATAACATGAGAGATGGGGATATGATCGTCCTGTTCAATATTGGAAACGTCGACTATTCTAATTGGGATAGTGAAGTTATTGGTACATTGAATTCTTTGGGTGTAGGTTCTGCTACTATTAGCTCATTGTCTGATGGACAGCCTGTCATCATTTTGGGAAGAAAAGGAGATCCACCTGGATCTGCCATTGCAATAATTGACGATGGCTCTGGTAATCCAAAACCAGAACAAAGTCTGGAATATCAAGATGAGGTAGTCGGAAAATTTGTAAGCGGAGAAATAAAATCCAAAAGGATAGGTCCTGCAAAAAACTGGAATTCTTTCTCATATAATATCAATGAAGAGGTCAATGACAATGTACAAGTAGATGTATTTGGAGTTGATCCAGAAGGAAATTTGACCACTTTAGAATCGAGGGCCAGAGCTGAGACCATCGATATTGCATCTGTAGATGCTGTAGTTTATCCTCAATTGGAATTATCATTTTCTTTTGATGATGAAACTGACCAAACTCCAGCACAACTAAATTTTTGGGAGATAAATTATGATTATCCTCCGGAAGGGATTTTACTACCGGCAGATAAGAATGTTTCTACAATACAGGAGGGAGAGGAAATCACCAAAGATTTTTATTTCTATAATCCAAGTAATTCAGCATTCACTGACTCATTGAGCGTGATGGCGTCCTTATTAAATCAGAATTCTGGAGAGGTTGTGCAGACTAGTTTTAGAATCGCTCCTGCTGCTGCAGATGATACCACCGTTTTCAGTACTTCTTTTGTTTCTTTTGATAGAGGAGGTTTCAATAGTTTGATTGTTGAGGTTGATCCATCTGAAAACGAAGCGTACTCTTCCAATAATCGATTAACAATGGTAAATACCATTGAAGTTGTAGAGGATGAAACCAATCCTGTACTGGACGTGACTTTTGATGGATATCATATTCTTAATGGGGATGTAGTTTCACCTAATCCAAGAATAGTGATAAAAATGAGGGATGATAATCCCTTCATTTCTAAGTCTGACACTTCAGGAATAAATATATCATTGAAACTTCCGGGGGAGGAATCGCAATTTCAACGAATCAATTTTTCAGATCCAAGATTGACCTATTCACTGGCAAGTGAAAATCAAGATTTCCAGATAGAATTCAATCCTGGTCCACTAAATGATGGTTTGCATGCCATTCAAGTTCAGGCTGAAGACGAAGCAGGCAATCAGATTGGAAAAGACCCTTACGAGGTGTCATTCGAAGTGATTAATGAATCGACAATAACTCACTTTTACCCGTATCCTAATCCATTCTCTACAAGTTGCAGATTTGTTTTTACATTAACGGGAACTGTAATTCCAGACGAAATAAAAATTCAAATTTTGACTGTTTCCGGGCGTGTTGTCAGAGAGATTACTCAAGATGAAATAGGACCTTTAAGAGTTGGTAACAATATCACCAGTTATGCATGGGATGGTAGAGATGAATACGGCGACCAATTAGCCAACGGTGTTTATTTTTATAAGGTCTTGGTTAATGCTGGAGGTAATTCTATTCAAAGGAGGGCTACTAGTGCAGATAAAGCCTTTAAAAATGGATTTGGTAAACTGTATATCTTGCGTTAATCTTAATGATTAACCATCTAAGAAATACACGCTCATTTTTCTACCCTTACTTCATTCTTCTTGGTATTGGGGTCATCTTTTATTTCTACCAGGAGCATGGAGATTTTGTTCTTTGGTTAAACGGACTACACAATCCAGTTTGGAACATCTTTTTTAAATACTGGACATTCACTGGGAATGGATTTTTCTTTGCACTTTTTGCAATATTTCTAATTGTTATAAACAAACGCTATGGATTTGTTTTGGCAATGTCTGGAATCACCATTGGTGGTGTTTCCTATTTATTTAAGCAGGTATTGTTCAATTCGGCTCCACGACCAAAAATCTATTTTCAAGATCACAAAATACTCGACTTTATTGATGGTGTGGACATTTTAAGTACTCATTCTTTTCCATCTGGTCATGCGATGGCCGCTTTCGGGATAGCAACTTTGCTAGCCTTCATGTTGAAGAGTAACAACTATTCAATGCTTTTGATATTAGGAGCTACTTTGACTGCTATTTCTAGAGTTTATCTAGCGCAGCATTTTTTAATTGATATAATGGCGGGCTCTCTGCTAGGCGTAATTATTTCTACAGGCTTTTACATAGGATTTGAAAAATACCTGAATCATGAGCAAATAGGTAGTTTGAATACGCCCGACGAGGATCTGGCAGAAATGAATCTCGATGATGAAGATATGAAATAGCCTCCTTTTAAGAGGCTAAAAGCTTTAAAAAAGAGCTGTGAGTTTCATTGCCGCACCTTTATCGCCTTCAATTTTCAATTTCCCTGACATAAACGCCATCATAACATTTAAATCACCAGTCAATATTTTGTTGAAGTTATCTGCCGACATTTTGATTGCAAAAGGAGCTTCTCTTTCTTCATTCACTACTAGAGTAGGAGAAACCGTATCATCGAGATGAACCACCCCTTCATCAAATTTGAAATTAGCCTTACCTTGAAATTGCCCACTATGCTTGTCTGCAAGCTTTTTTATTTTACCTGTTATTTCTTCTAACGTCATTACTTAAATTGATTTTGGTTGAAAAGTTACTTCGAATAGTTTAGGCCACCATTTACCAGTGATATAAATTTTACCCGTGTCTGCATCATATGCGATTCCATTCAATACATCAGCACTGCTTGCTTCCTCATCTGTTAGCAGACCAGAGCAATCAATTCTTTTAACAACCTCACCAGTTTCCGGATCAATGGCTACAATGAAATCTTCTTGGTATACATTGGCATAAATGAGCCCATCAATGATTTCAAGCTCATTAAGAGAATCTATTTTTCCATTATTATCGTAAGCTTCGATTTCTCGTTGTATCGTAAAGCTTTGAGGCTCGATAAAGAATATTTTTTCAGTTTCATCGGTAAGAATCAACTCATTTTCTAATGTCGTCAACCCCCAGCCTTGAACCTGATAATTAAAGGTTCTTACCTGCTCCATGTTCAAATTATAAACAAAGCCTACCCCGGCCGTCCAGGTTAATTGATAAAATTCATCATTGATTATAGCAAGCCCTTCACCAAAATAGTCGGATGAGAGATTAACAACATTCAATGTTTCTCCTGTCGTTAATTCTTTCTTTTTAAATGTTGATTCACCCTTTTGCCCTGTGCTCTCATAAAGGATCCCATCTTTAATCAACAATCCTTGAGTATAATCATCTGTGTCATGTGGATAGGTATTTTCAATGGTATAAGTCAGTTCTTCTGGAGCATTTTCAGGTAATACGATCACCTTTCGATAATGTGTTTCCGAGGCTTGACCATTATATGCTTTTATGAGTAATCTCCAAGTTCCAACTTTCTGACTTGGAACTTCAACCATAAATTCAGGTTGGTAGAATTTTTTTACCAGATCTCCAATTGTGATTTCAACGGAATCAATTGGGAAATCATCATTTGAGGATATTGAGACATTAATCACATCTCCTCTTGTAAATGTCTGATTTTGAGTAGGGAGCTCAATACTCGTATTTTTTCTAATTCGCGGTGAAGATGGCTTTTCCGTATCTTCCTTTCCCTCCTTACAACTTGCAAATAGAATCAATGATGCAAGTATCACATAGCTAAGTCTGATCATGACTTAAAATTAGCAAGAACCCATTAGATGTCTAGGAATTTGTGCTTGGCTTTCCTCCAGCAGATCGCATCAATGTAGGAACGGTTAGTCCTTGATAAAGCACTGAACAAACAACCACAATGTAAGTCATTGTTACAATTACGTCTTTCCCGTGGAATTCTGTAAGTGAGAGTGAAAGTGCGATGGGTAGACCCCCTCGTAGGGCACCCCATGTGAGTACTGAAATGGTATTGGGTGCAAAGTGATTTTTTACCGACATCATTTTGATAGGTATAAATACACTGGTCCATCTCCCAAACAATACGATACATATTGCAAAGAATCCGGCAGCAATAAAGTCCAATCTGAGATCCAATACGAGCATTTCAAGGCCTATAAGCACAAAAAGCATGGCGCTAAATGTTTCTTCCAGTAATTTCCAAAACTTAAAAACATAATCACCTACAGCACTTGCGACGTGCGTACTTTTTCCTTCATTTCCTAGGACTAGACCCATGACGACAGCTGCCTGCTTCGCAGAGACGTGAATAAAGTCGGCTAATTGAGATCCTACAAGGACTAAGGCTAGCGTAATTAGTACCTCGACTTCCACAGCATCATTATCCACATATTTTAGAAGTCTATAGCCAATATAGCCTAGTAATAAACCAATAAAAATACCACCTCCAACATCAGCAATGACAATATAAGTTGTCTCAAAAAAGGATAATGCATGATCTTCACCCGCGTGAGCAATATCCAACAATGTAAGCGCTAACACTACCGCAATTCCATCATTAAATAATGACTCACCAGCAATCTTAATTTCTAATTCTTTCGAGAGATTAAATCTTTTAATGGTTTTGGTAACCGCAATAGGGTCTGTTGGGGAGATCAGTGCTCCGAAAACAAGGCAATACAAATAATCCAGGTGGATATTCATCGCATCAAGCATGAAATAAACGCCTGATCCAATGACTAAGGTTGAAATAAGTACACCAACGATCGCCAGGACAAGAACAGAGCCCCTTTGGCTACTTAATTTTCTAAAATCTATGTTTAGTGCTCCTGAAAAGAGCATAAAACTCAAAACGATTTGATAGAGTACTTCTTCAAATTCGTACTCTTTGACATGTTCTGCCAGATGTAGTTCTGGAAAAACATTCCCAATGATTAATACAAAAAACGATAGAACCAATGCCATAATCATCAATCCAATAGATGATGGCAGCTTCAGGTAGAAGGTGTTTATGAAAATAAACGCTCCCGAAAGGAAGATAAACAAGGCGATTATGTCGAGAATACTCACTTCCGTGTAATTTAAAGGTGATTCAACGCAATATTAATTTTTAAAACTAACAGTACGAACAATAATACAAGCGTTTGAGAGCAGATTTTTAGTATTTGCACCTTGCATGAATAAATCATGTATTGATTAAATACTTTATAATTTGGTACATCTTTTAGTACCAGCCCTGTCATTTAGGGCTTATTTTGGTGGGTTATACCTTATAAAAGGCTGATTTACAGGAACGAAGATAACTTTTTTTATATTTTTTAGCAAAAAATGAATATTGGTGAAAGAAGTAATAAAAAATAAGCTGCAAAGGTTAAACTCAGATACTGATAAAATTTATCAGTTAATCGATGATATACCACAAGATAAATTGCTTGATGGGAGTTATGGGTGGAGTATCATTCAGGTCCTGTCTCACTTAAATGATGCAGAATCGGCTTCATTAAAATATATGCAGAAGAAAATGCAAGCAGGAGATAAGATGAAGTCATCAGGAGCTGGAAATTCATTGCGTATGTGGCTCACAAATCAGGCATTAAAAAGCTCTTTGAAATGGAAAGCACCTTCATATATCTCGAATCCACCATCATATCCTCTGGAAGAAATGAAATCAAAATGGATGGAAACCAGAAAAGCCATTGAAGAGTTTGTAAATGAGTATCCGGATGAATGGATCAATAAATTGGTTTATAAACACCCGATGGGAGGAAGACAAAATTTAGATCGTGCAGTTGAATCATTCATTTACCATCAAATTCATCACATGCATCAGATCAATCGAATCAAAAAGCAATTAGGACTTTAATGCTAGAAATCAAAGGACTTAATCATACCTATGATGGAAGTGCCCTGATAAACTATCCTGATTGGATTGTTGAAGAAGGGAATCACGCCATTATTTTGGGGTATTCCGGTTGTGGAAAAACCACTCTTTTACATTTGATTGGTGGATTGATGCCACCAAAAGAAGGACTTCTAAAAGTAGCGGGTGAAGATTTGTCCAAGAGATCAAATGCCAGTCTGGATCAGTTCAGAGGTGAAAATATTGGGATCGTTTTCCAAAAACCTCATTTGGTGAGATCGCTTACGGTGAAAGAAAATTTGACTTTAGCTCAGTATTTAGGGATTAAAAAAACGAATAGTAATCAAGTGAATCAAGTTCTCGAAAAGCTTGGGATTAGTGAGCTCGCTAATAGAAAAATCCATCAAATAAGTCAAGGCCAGGCACAGCGAGTGGCAATAGGGAGAGCGGTAATTAATCATCCGAAACTTTTATTAGCAGATGAACCAACTGCAAGTCTGGATGATGAAAACTGCGAGAAGGTGATTAATCTTTTAAAGTCACAGGCAGAAGAGACTGGCGCAACGTTGATTGTTGCAACGCATGATCATCGAGTAAAAAGTGAATTTAAAAATCAGCTAGTGCTATGAATTTATTTTCACTAAGTGTAAAGAATGTAATTGCAAAACCTCTCAGTTCAATTCTAAGTGTGCTTCTTTTTGGATTTGGAGTAGCGATAATTGTTTCCATTTTGCTTACTAGTTCATTCCTTAAAAATGAAATTAATAAAAATGCACAAGGAATTGATTTAGTAGTTGGCGCCAAGGGGAGTCCACTTCAAATCATTCTGGCTAGTATTTTTCACATTGATTACCCAACAGGCAATATCTCATTGCGGGATGCAAATAACCTGACGAGAAACCGGCTGGTGGCTTCTGCAGTGCCACTTTCATTAGGTGATAGTTATCTAGGGTATAGGATTGTTGGGACCACAAAGGCATACGCTGAGTTGTATGACGCGTCTATAGAAAAAGGGGAATGGTTTGGTGAAGGAATGACCGCTACAGTTGGTGCATCGATAGCCAAGAATTTGGGTATTCAAATGGGAGATAAACTGGCGAGTGCTCATGGGTTGGCAGAAGGCGCTGGAGGTCATGAAGAACATCCGTTTACCGTCGTTGGAATTATGGAATCAACGGGATCGGTCCTTGATCAGCTGATTTTGGTTTCTATGCAAAGCGTGTGGGAGGTACATGGGGACCATGAAGAACATGATCATGAGGAAGGCAGTGACCATCATGAAATCATTTCTTTGGAACGAATAGGAGTAGAGGTGACGAAGGAACAACTTGAAAATGAAGACATTACTTCATTACTTATAAAATACCGATCTCCAATGGCAGCTGTACAGCTCCCACGAATCGTTAATGGGACCAGTAATCTTCAAGCTGCCTCTCCACCATATGAAACGGCACGACTATTCAATATTATTGGCGTTGGCGTAGATGTTGTGAATGTCTTAGGCCTTGTGATTATTATTTTAAGTGCGACAAGTGTTTTTATTGCATTGATCAATTCTCTTAAAGAGCGCAAGTATGAGCTGGCCATTATGCGATCCATGGGAGCCAGCCAAATGAAAGTTTTTGTACTGATTCTAATGGAGGGGATTACATTAACGTTAATTGGAAGTGCTTTTGGTTTTGGTTTAGCACACCTTGGTTTTATTGTTCTTGCCAATTCGATGGAACAAATTCAAGCAGGTGGAATGTTTTTTGTAGCTGAGGAATATAAAGTCATGTTAGGAAGTTTAACAGTTGGTATTTTTGCCTCGATCATTCCGGCATTTCTTGCGTATAAATCTGATATTTCGGAAACGCTCTCAAAAGCTTAATTATGAAACAAATATTTTTTACAATAGCTCTACTTTTTGTTTTCGTTCTCAACGCCCAGTTTACTGATTCTGGTAAAAATTGGGAGACTATGGCGGACGTTAAATATGAGAAGTCTCAGGATGAGTACGGCGAGATTTATGTGCCCAAGTTTGGTGAGGATGTTAAAAAAATGAATGGAAGAATGGTCTCTTTAAAGGGCTTTATCATTCCATTTGAAGGCATGTTTGAGCCGGATCATATCATCATTTCTTCACTTCCGATTGCAGCTTGTTTTTTTTGTGGAGGTAGTGGGCCAGAAACGGTCGCTGAAGCCTACCTCAAAGAGGAAGTAAAATACACAGCAAAGCCTGTAACGGTAACCGGCCGATTAGAACTGAATGATACTGATTATGATCAGCTCATGTACATTCTGAAAGACGCAGAAGTTAAAATCGATTAATGTCAAATCATCCTGCTTCAAGAAATGATACTTGGATATATATAATTTAACTATGAAGAACCTGTTTATTCTTACTTCACTATTAATTCTTATTTCATGTAATTCATCCAACAGCAAAGAGGAAATTTCGTCTTTAAAGGATGAGGTAATGTCAATACATGATGAGGTAATGCCCAAAATTGGTGACCTAAGACGAGCAAGAAAAGATTTATTACTTCAGGCAGATTCGCTGATGGAATCAAATCCAGATCGTGCGGCTATGCTCACAACTGTGGCCGATGATATAGCCGATGCTAGTGAAGGCATGATGCAATGGATGAGAGCTTATGAGCCAGATTTCGAAGGGTCTGAGGAAGAAATCCGGCAATATTTTAAAGATCAGAAAAAGGCCATTCAGGAAGTAAAGGAACGAATGAATAGCTCATTAGCTAAAGGGAAAGAGGTTTTAGGGAGTTAATAACCCTCACATTCATCTATCCATTTATCTACATCTTTTACACCGACTAAACCAATCTCATTGCCCCAGGCATTACCAATAAAGGTGAGTACCTCAGCTACTTCCAGGTTAGTAATTGGGTTTCCTGGCATCATTTGATTGTAGGTTACCCCGTTTACAACAATCTCTTTGCTTTGGCCATTTTTAATGATGCAGGCAGCACGTGGTAAATTTTCCAACAGATAATCCGAACCTGCCAATGGCGGATATAAAGAGGCAAGCCCTTTTCCATCTTGTTGATGACAATTGGCGCAATAAGCAGTATAAACTTTAGCACCTTGAACCTGATACTGCTTAAGACGGATTTCATCCCTGGAAGAAATCTTTTTCTCCTCTTCTTTTTGTTCAGACGAACCTGAACCACATGATGCAAGTAGGAAAATAGTCAGTATGGATATAAATAGATTTTTCATATTATTTCTTTTCCGGATTGTACTCCTTAATTAGTCGATCAATATCATTCATTAAAACATCTACTTGTTCAGGCACTGTCCCATCGTAAACACCTCTGATTCTTCGATCTTTGTCTACCAATAAGAATGCACCAGAATGAATATATCCTCCTGGGGCATCCGGATCTTCATCAGCTATAGACATATAACTTCCCTCTGCCAAATCATAAATATAGTCCTGATCTCCGGTCACAAATTTCCACTTTGAGGACAGCACACCAAGACGATCAGCAAAATCTTTGAGTAAGGCCACCGTATCATAGGTTGGATCTATTGTGTGGGAAAGAATAGCTACTTGATCATTGTTTTCATAGGTTTCATACACACGTAGCATTTGTGCTTTCATTTTGGGGCAAATGGTTGGGCAGGAGGTAAAGAAAAAATCAGCTACATAGATTTTATCTGAAAAGGTCTCATTCGTAACCATCGAACTATCCTGATCTACTAATTGAAAATCCTGAACCGTATGATAGATGGTGTCATTCTTCTCATAAATTTTATTTCCAAGAATCGGAAGTTTTTGATTGTTCGATTGCTGACTGCAAGCTGAAATCAGAGAAATTGTAATTAAAATGTATGCTATTTTTTTCATCAGTTATTGCGAAATCGTTTGTAAAGTTTTACAGCTATCATCAACACAATTGCGAAGCTAACAAGTCCTAACGTACCATAGATCCAGCTGATTTCATTTTTAAGAACAATCAGAAAAACTACTGCGAATAAAATCAATGTTGCAGCCTCATTAAAAATTCGAAGTTGAGTAGATGAATATTTACTTTTTCCATTTTGAAGCTGATTGTAGATTCTATGACATCCCAGATGATATAGCAAGAGAAGTACAACAAATCCCAGTTTCACATGCATAAATGGCATTTGAAGCCATGATGGTTGAGAGATCAAAAGCATGATTCCAAGTAGTACAGTGATCACTGCAGAAGGCCAGGTGATGATGTACCAGAGTTTTTTACTCATTAATGCTAATTGATCTGCAAGAATGGTACGTTTTGGTTCCTCTTCTAACAAAGCCTCTGTGTGATAGATGAACAACCTTACGATATAAAACAGACCAGCAAACCATGTCACAACGAAAATGATATGCAAAGCTTTTAGATACAAGTAATCCATACTGGAACCTTTTTATTTATAATTGTTGTTGGACGTGGATGTTTGCAAATTTGCTTTCAATTCCTGACATCACAATATCATGAGCGCTGAAAGAAATCTTTGGTATTTTGAAGACACAGACTTGTTTGAGGTTCTGTGTCCCAAGAAAACGCCATACATGGAAGAAAAACACATTCCAGGTGTCTATGGCAAAGATGATTTTGTTTACTTCAAGGATCAGTCCTCGGAAAATATTTACATGGTATCTAATGGACGTGTGAAGATTGGAACCTATGGTCCGGATGGAAAAGAGATTGTAAAAGCTATTTTAACAAGAGGTGAGATTTTTGGAGAAATGGCATTGGCTGGTGAGGAAAAGCGACAAGATTTTGCTCAAGCCATGGACAATGAGACTCGAGTGTGCTCTATGACTATTGAAGATCTTCAGAACTTGATGGTGGATAATAAGGAGTTGAGTTTTAAAATATTGAAGATTGTAGGTTTCCGTTTAAGGAAAATGGAAAAAAAAATAGAGTCTTTGGTATTTAAAGATGCCAGAACACGAATCGTAGAATTTTTGAAGGAAATGGCTGTGGAAAAAGGACAGAAGGTGGGCTTTGAGGTCATGATTAAAAACCATCTAACCCATAAAGACATTGCAAGTCTCACAGGTACATCTCGGCAAACAGTGACTACCGTCATGAATGAACTTCGAGACAAAAACCTCATCACTTTTGATAGGAGAAGGATTCTGATCAGGGATTTAGAAAAGCTGACTTAAGTGTCATTCAATTGACCCTTCAATTTGTTGATTTCCCCGTTATTTGATTTGTATAATTTTAGAATATGCGAATCAACCTATTGTCATTTTTTTTCATAATATCCTTTCTCGGATTTAGCCAAAACAATCTTCAAAATTACACTCCATCCATCCTTTTTAAGAAGGGTGATTGGGAGTACAAAACTTTTCAAAACCTGTATACTCAAAAAAAGCAGTTTGATGCAGAGGGAGGCAAAGTTGAAACGGGACGAAGAGAAACGTTTTTTACATCAATTAATCAATTGCTATTTGGACTCAATGACCAAATAAATGTTGGGCTGGATGTTTGGGTAAAAGCGTCCAATAACTCAGTAGATAATTTCAGTAGATCTTCAGGCCTTACTGGAATAGGCCCAAAAATTAAGATTGCACCATTTAAGGACATTCCCCGACTTTCAATTCAAAGTACGTTTCTTTTTAACACTGTTGATGATCCGGAAGGTGCGAATAATACACGATATTTTTTGGAGTGGGATGCCAATTTATGGTTGAATCAAATCTATTTTGATCTTCCCCTGAATGAAAAATCTCAACTCTTCTTTCAGCAGGCTTTTTGGTATCGAATGACAAAAGAGGGTTCCTCTGTAGATAATAACTTTCTTGAGACCCAGACGAGCGTTTTTTATAGCTATTTCCCCTCTACCCGTTGGACCATTTATGGCATGACAGAGTACTTCCCAACACATTATGATTTTGGTGGCGACCGGTCGGAGGCATTCTTTGCATATTTCCTTCAATCTGGATTGGGTGTTAAATATCAGCTTTTGCCCAATTTGATCGAATTGGAGGCCCTCTATACCAACTTCTGGAATGGTAGTGAATTCAAAGGAGCGGGAGAAACCATAAATTTGGGTATCCGAGTGATACGCCAAAAATGAAGGGTTTAAGTTTTGTCATTCTATTTCTTTTTTCAATTGACTGTTACAGTCAGCAAATTGAGTCTGTGTCATTTGAAGGACTTTCAAAAACGAAAGAAAGTTTCGTAGAGCAATTTCTTACTATCTCAAAAGGCGATCAACTTGATTCTTCAATTCTCTACCTAAATAAGCAGCGACTCGCCAACTTAGAGATGTTCGCAGATGTAGATTTCAAAGTCAATCGATTAAACAAAGGAGTAGAAGTTATTTTTGAATGTGAGGAGGTATATACCCTGCTTCCAATCTTCAGCTTTGGAGGTATTGAAGAAAATTTTTGGATTCAGGTTGGTGCCTCGGAAGTCAATTTAGGAGGTAGAGGAAATAAAATAACGACCTATTATCAGTATTACGACCGCAGTTCCTATGCTGCTCACCTTACCTTCGATCGAATAAAAAAAAGTAATTGGGGTGTAAATATCAATCTGATCAAATGGTCAACACTTGAACCACTTTTTTTTGATAGTAATACGGTAGAGTATGAGTATGACAATTATACATTAGGACTTGATGTCATTCGTCATTTAAACTTTACTGATCGTCTTCTTGTGGGAGGTGCCCTTTTTACTGAAGATTATAGAAAGTTTACCGAAGGATCATTTGCTGGAGCACCAGATGAGTTAAGCAAACTGAAGATGCTTGGAAAAGCAATTCTTATCCACAATCGCATTAACTATCACTACTACTATTTGGATGGGTGGCATAATCAAATCAATCTGGAGTCAGTTTATTCATTTGATGATGATCCTAATTTCTATATCATGTTCAATGATGTAAAACGATTCATTGCCATGGGTTTGAGAGGTAATCTTGCAGCAAGGATACGATTAGGACTCAGTAGCAACCATGACAGTCCTTTTGCTCCTTTTGTGCTCGACAGCTATTTAAACATACGAGGAATTGGGAATCGTGTAGATAGAGGTACGGGAGCCATCATTTTAAATGCAGAATACAGGCATGCTTTCATTGATAAAAATAAGATAGCTGTTCAGGGAGTGATTTTTTCTGATTCGGGATCCTGGAGGAATCCGGGTGGCGATTTTTCTGACTTTTCTGATGATGAAAACTTTGTGCTTTTTGCAGGTGGCGGCTTTCGGTTTATTCATAAGAAAATCTACAATGCCATCTTAAGAGTAGACTATGGTTTCAATCTTCAAGAACCGAGTATCAACGGGTTTGTATTAGGAATAGGGCAGTATTTTTAATAAGCACTTTCTTCATCATCCGTATCCACATCGGCATCAGCACCAAGCTTTGTCCAGTCGATGTTCGTTTCTTTGAGATCCTCTAACGTATCAATATCATTAAGCACTGGTAGCTTATAAACGGATAATTCTAGCTCCTCAGCTTCTTCTAAAAGCTCTTTGAGCACTTTATCCGTACTGTATTCTTTATCTTGAAAAAGCTGTGGAAAATACTCACTCATACCAAGCAGGTAGTACCCACCATCTTTTGCTGGACCAACAACTACATCATTTTCTTCCAACATTTCGAAAGCAAGTTTGATGTGCTTTGAAGAAAGGTCGTAACAATCACTGCCGATGACTATGACTTTGTTGTAAGAATCAAACCCCTCGTCAAATGCGTTTGACATTTTTTCTCCCAGAGTAAATCCTTTTTGTGACGCGAGCTTAAAATCACCATTGTCCCAGATGTCTTCTATCTCTACATATTCTGAATAAAAGACGGATTTATCTACTTCTAGTTTTTTTGTAATCTTATGCGTATGATGAATCAACTCCTGATATACATCCAAAGCTTTATCGATTCCTATATCTTCGGCCAGACGTGTTTTTACCATGCCCGGAATTAAATTCTTCACGAAAATCATCAATAAACTATCGCTCATTATTATTCTTTTAATCTTGGTAACATTTTTTTATCAAACCTGTTTTTTCGACGATGGAGAAATCTATGTCAAGTTACAATATGGGTGTAATTGAAAGCTCGAACTATCGAAAAGGATCGATATCTAAATTCATTCGATATGACAGATTTGATAATCACACTAGTTTTTTTCTAATAAACTTTAGTTCCCTTATATAACCACTTACCCCACAACCTATTATAGGCATGGACACTATCAGTAGGCTGATTTTGTGGTCCATACACTTCAAAACCCTCATTTTTCCAGCCAAAAATACCTCCATAGAGGTTTTTAACATTGACATATCCTGCCTTTTGCAATTTTTCACCCACTCGCTCACTTCTGTATCCGACCGAACAGTAGACAATGACCTCTTGATCTTTCGGTATATCATTTACCTGTTCTACCTCAAAATCGTCATAGTCGATAAAACGGGCATCCTTGATGTGGCTTACCTGAAATTCCTCTTCAGATCGAGTATCGAGTAACACTACTTCAGAAAGTTTAGGCTTTAAAGAATCAGCCTTGATTAATGGCACAGTGTTCTTGTAAAGACTTTGCATTTTCTCATCAAATGTTTTTTGACCACAGGATGTAAAAGTCGAAAGGATGATTAGTATAAATGGTGGAAGGTATTTTTTCATTGATACAAAGCTAGTAATCGTTCTAAATCCTTAGGGTTTTGTCTCGAATCCCAAAATAGCAGAATATAGAGGGTGTTCTTCGTTACTTTATAAATCAAAAGATAGTTTTTGATAATTTTTACTCGAACATCCTTCAGTTGAGTTTTGATTCCAAGTCTTGGGAATTTCTTCATAAGATCAATGGTAGAATTGATATGGTTCTCGAGCCTTTGACTAAAATCCGTTGATGCATTTCTTTGATTCCAATACTCAAAAATTTCAAGCTTTTGAGTATAAGCTGTCTGGGTCCAGACTACTTTTTCAACCATTTCGAAGTTTGATCCTTAGCAGCCTCATGATCAATCACCCTTCCATATTTAATATCATCTTCTGCAGCAGAAATGCCTTTAAGCTGCTCGTCAGAAAGATTGTAGATTACGTCCGAGTCTGACAATTCAATTAGTTTCTTTACCTCTTCCAACAAGATCGCATCGTTGGTATTGGCTATTTTATTGATCAGATTAAGTTTAATCTCTGAGTTCATTTTTTAAAATTAGTCATTCTCAATCTAAGCTCTAAAACAATAGTAGTGAGCAAGACTACATATTCCACAACAACGAGATACAATGGAAGTTCAAATCCATTTTGATCATATCCGAGATAAGTAAAGAAAATCAGAAATGACCAAATGATTGGATACCAATATCCGGATAAGATTCCAAAAGCGATGAGCGGTAAAATGTACCATGGATGTACGGTAGTTGCAAAAAGTAAGTATGCGGTCAATATGAACAGGAATGTCTTAGGAAGACTCCAGTTTTTGAAATAACCTGCAATCGATATGAAAAGAATCGATAGCAAAGAAAGTACGGATAGAAGTGGTCCAATTACCGCAATATTATTGTAACCGTATATCCAAAATCCGATTCGACGAGCAATGAAGTAAATACTAGCATTAAATTCAAATGAACGAAAGTAGAGGTCCAGGCTTTCAGTCATCCCAGCTATGAACGATTGATTTAGCATTGGAAGTAGGGTAGCAATTGAAATGATTCCTGCTAGAATTGAAATCCACCATGTTCGATTTTTCAGGCCTTTCAAAAATAGAAACGGGAGGTAAATAAGAGGGAGCAGTTTGGCTCCAATTGCTAAACCAAAACCAGATGCTGAAGCAATACTCTTTCCCTTTTGGAAACCATAGATTCCTAGCAAAACAAAGAAAATTACTAGCCCTTCAAAATGAAGATTCCCCACTATCTCAAGAATGATCAAGGGGTTAAGCCAATACCAATAAGCCAGGAATGACGACTTATTGTTCCTTTTAAGAATGGCTTTCAAAAGGAAGAAAGAGCCAAAGTCCGCTCCATACAAAATCAAACGAATAACATTCGCTGATACTAGCCAATCCCCATTGCCGATTATTGCACTCAACCAAAAGATCGCTTGATTGAGTGGTGGATAAATGGTGAAATAACTAGGTGAGTTTAGCACAGAGAAAAGCTCTTCTGAAATTCCATCAATGTTTTTCTCCAGATAGTATCCGGGTAGTTCAGCAAAAGGATGAATGCTATTTTTAATCAATGTCCCATCCCAGATAAATCGATAAATATCATCAGAGAGTGTTGGCAAGCTGAAGAATAAAAGGATTCGAATAATTATACCTGCGTTGAAAAGCGTTTTTTGATCTTCTTGCCGTTGAAGCAAAAAAATGTATGCCATAAATGCACTGGTATATGCCAAAATCAATGGTAATGATTGGTACCTTTCAATCCAGCTGCCAATGGAGAAAATTGCCAATAGAAAGATTGCCAGAAAAGTATAATAGCCTGTTCTCACTTATTTAACTCCCACGGTTCATTTGCGACCAAGATAATTTTGGAAATCTTATTTTCTCAATAAATATCACCTGATTTATTCAGGTCAGGCATTATTCATCGGTTTCACCGACAAGATAAAAACGTAAGCAAAACCAATGGCAAGCATGGCATGAAAAAGCATTAAACCATAGTCTTCCAATTTGAAACCTGAGAAAATTCCATATATGAAATAAACAGAAAGTAAGCCCTCCATTAGAGTCACAGGAGTTAGGACATTATTCAAATAGATATTGCCTTTCCAGGAATCACCCTTGGCCTGAACATTGAATTTTGGAGTACGGACAAAAGGAGTTTTAATTCCTAAATATCCTTCAACAACCGCAATGGAATTGTGCAAAGCCATGCCCATCGAGAAAGCCAGGAAAATAGGGAAGTTTTTAATGAAATAGCGAAAAGTATATTCAGGATGAGTTGCTTTGGCGGCAACCCAGTAGAAGAATCCCATGGCTAAAAAACCTATGATGAATATGCTTCCTAAATCAAAAACGAGTGCTAAATCCGGATTATATTCCTTGATATAAAGCATTGGGATACTTAATACAGCTGCAATGAGAAGCAACAGAAAGACGGAGCTATTAAGCAAATGCATAACGGCTCTTATTTTATGTTTCCAGCCAATATTAGAGGTAAGTACCTTACCCAGCGTTTTTCTAGCAGTTTCGGCAGCCCCTTTATTCCATCGGTATTGCTGAGACTTTACCGCTGGAATAACTACAGGCAGTTCTGCCGGAGATTCGATCTCCTCTCGGTAAACAAATTTCCAGCCTTTAAGCTGTGCTCTATAACTCAGATCAAGATCCTCAGTAATGGTATCATATTGCCAGCCACCAGCATCTTCAATGCATGTTTTTCGCCACACACCTGCTGTTCCATTAAAGTTGATGAAACTCCCTGCATGCTCTCTTCCTTTTTGCTCTACAGTAAAATGAGCATCTAACCAAAATGCCTGAATTTTTGTTAGCCAGCCATAGTCCGTATTCAGGTGACTCCACTTGGTCTGCACCATGCCGACTTTATCGTGCTTGAACTTTGGTAAGGTACGAAGTAAGAATTCAGGATTCGGGACAAAATCCGCATCAAAAATGGCTATATATTCACCTTTAGCCATTTCAAGGCCATAAGCTAATGCACCAGCTTTGTAACCTACTCGTTCAGGCCTTCTAACATGCTGAATGTCCAAGCCATTTGAAGCATGTTCCTGCACTTTGCTTGCTATGATCTGGATCGTCTCATCGGAAGAATCATCCAGTACCTGAATCTCCAATTTCTCTTTTGGATATTGAAGTTGACAGACAGTATCAATGAGCCGCTCCACTACATATTTCTCATTATATACCGGAAGCTGAATAGTCACATTTGGATATTCCCCTAACTCCTGATTTTCTTCTTCTCTAAGTTTTCTTGATTTTAGATAATGCCATGTCAGATTGAATTGGCCTAAACTGAAAAGGCAAATAATCATCAATGTGAGCCCGTATAGTGTAATTACTAACCACTCCATCTTTTATAGATATTTAAAGATTGTATAGATGATTTTATAGCCTGCACCAAGTGTGCCTCTGATCGTTCCACTCACTTTCGAAACCCCAATTCTTTGTCTGTAGTTCACAGGTACGTCTTTCGTCTGCAAATTTAGTTTAGCAGCCTTTAATTGCATCTCGACAGTCCAGCCATACGTTCGATCATTCATGCCAATTTCTATCAGACTTTCATATCTAATGGCACGAAATGGACCCAAATCAGTATATTTTTTCTGATAGAAAAGTTTTATCAATGCAGTTGCTAGCCAATTTCCAAATACTTGTTGTGGAGTCATGCTTCCTTTTTCTTTTTCACCAAGGGCTCTTGATCCAATCACCAAGTCAACTTCCTCCTCAATAATAGGTTTAACCAGATCTAATAATTGCTCTGGATAATCAGAATGATCTCCATCAAGGAAAACAACAATATCCGGCTTAGTAGGAGATGAAGCAATGTGCGACATTCCTTTTAAGCAAGCATTACCATACCCTCGATTAGGTTCCTTAAGAGCGGTTGCACTTCTCGTTTTTGCTTGCTCAAAAGTGTCATCTGTAGAGCCATTATCGACCACAATGATTTCAGAAACCCAATCTTTGGGAATTTCATCAATGACTAAACCAACGGCGTTTTGCTCATTAAAAGCAGGGATAATTACTCGTATGTCTGGCTTACTCAAGATGCACTTTTTTTGTGAAGCGCAAAGGTATGTTTATGGAAGCACTAAAAATGACTTTATCATGACAGTGACAATAAATTCTCTTTATAGATTTAAGCGCTCATGAATCATTACCAAATCCTTGAAGTCGGAAATTCTGTCAGTCAAACAGAAATTAAGAGAGCCTATCGTAGGTTAGTCAAATTGTATCATCCAGACATAAATCCTGCTGCTGATGCAGCTGATCGGATGATCTTGATCAATGAAGCGTATGAAATTTTGTCTAATCCTACTTCTAGAAGTCTCTATGACTTGTTTTTAAGTGGTGTTCCTGTTAAAACAAATATTGAAGAAGTAACATCATATCAGAAGCATAGAGAAGAATATCGGGCAAAAAGAGTTAAACAGGAGAGGGATCGAATCATTTATCTGGTTAAACTGAAGACTCGTTTTTATAGATATGAACGTGTGGCCAATATGATGTTTTTTGTATTTGGAATTTTGTTGACAGTGGATTACTATTTTCAACCACATCAACAAGTTGAAAATATTGTAGAAATCAGACAAAAACCATTTGAAACTACGATTCTTACTGATAAGGGTACTGGAATATCTACTTCTTCTGACTTTATGACTGGCTATTCAATTAATGATCGCAATAAGATTCTTATCAAATACTCTGCACTATTTGATTTACCAGCAAGAGTGAAGCTGGTGGGGACGTCTCAAGATTATATCATCAATGGATCTATCTATACCTACAGAAATGTATTTTCAATCATTATTCTTTTATTCTCAGCAATAGTTGTCAAAAACAAAGAATACACTGATTTCCGGTTATCATGTGGTCTTGTACCGGCATTTTTTGTGCTATTTATGTTACTATTTATTTTGACAGAGATTTAGCTATTCTCTCAACTTCACCTCCCCACTATTCACATAAATAGTTTTGGTTTCTTTGATATCAAGATTTGGTTCTTTCAAAGTCTTCATGAACTTCCATGTTGAACTAGCTTCTCCTGCGTTTAAGGTCAAGATCATATATCCATGATCCCTCATATTGCCCCACTTTAGGTGAGGATTGATGTCGGAATCAATAATTTTCTTTTCATGCAGTAAGACAAGACTGTCTGAATATGATTCATTGGAATTAGAAGAATTAATTGAAGTGGCGCCAAACTCTACTGCAAAGGCACCCTCACTTGTTTTCTGATCATATTCATTAAAGGGCTTATTCGTTGCTTCAAAAGCCCAAGCAGTATGTGTGTCGCCAGTAATAAAAACAACGTTATTAAGCTCTTTCAATACATCAGATATAAGTTGCTGTTCGAAGGGATAGCCATCCCATGAATCCAAATTGATATTAAATGACTCAAGTCCCCAATTCAAATAAGAAAAAATCACCTGATTTCCGATCATCTTCCATTTAGATTCTGAGCTGCGAAGATTTGTAATTAGCCAGTTGCGCTGATCTTCTCCTAACATGGTTCGTGATGAATCCATTAGTGAAGGATCTCCTAAACTATCCGCGATATAGGTCCTTCCCTCTAGTCTTTCATCAAGCATAAATAAATCTACAAGATCGCCATATTCAAATTTTCGATAATGCGATTCCCCTTCACGAATCGGAATCCATTCATAAAATACCTGGCGAGCTGTTTGCTTTCTCTCTTCATAACTACCCTCATCAGCTTGATGATTCTGAGCTCCATCTTTATAGGAATTATTGGCTATCTCATGATCGTCCCAAATGTTGATGAATGGATGGCGGGCATGAGCGGCAATCAAATCTTTATCTAATCTATATTGAGAGTATCTCGAACGATAATCCTGAAGGGTAATGATCTCTTTTGCAGGAATGTGTTTCCTGTTTATCGAAGTATCGCCATATCCTCCGGGACCGTATTCATATATATAGTCACCAAGGTGTATCACAGCATCTAATTCTTCATTCGCAAGAGCACCATATGCGTTAAAGTATCCCCATTCGTAATTGCTGCAGCTGACAACACCAAATTTGAGTTCATCAGCCTCCATTGATGCTGTTTTTGTTCTTCCAATCATGGAGCTGCTGCCCAGGGCATGAAATCGATAGTAATAACTGGTTCCGGCTTCAAGCCCATCCACATCTACCTTGACCGTATAATCCTTCTCTGGGTTTGTTGTTATGGTTCCGTTTTTGATAATGTCCTGAAAATTTCTCTCTGATGCAACTTCCCATACCACATCGATATCAGGCAAAGAATCTCGCGGAGTAACCCGAGTCCAAATGATCACTTGATCATACAGCGGATCTCCAGAGGCTACCCCATGATAGAATGGAGCCATTGAGCTGTCTCTCAAATGAACGGTCTCTTCTACTAAAGGAGGATATTCAATTGACTGACTACAATTGAATATTAAGAATAGTAAAGCAATGAGATGAAGGTATTTCATAAGCATTTCAATTATCACGAAGATATTAGAAGCTTATTGAAATTCTTAATTCTGGATGTTATTCAATTATTAAACGTTAAGAAATAGCAATAGACTTTCTTGCCCATTCGACAAACTCGTCGGAGTTCAAAATATTATCTGGAATGGAATAGTAAGGCATTTTTCCATGTTTAGTACTCCCCATCTCAAGGTATTCTTTCTCAAGTTTTTCATCTACTTTAAGTGCTGCCTTTCCTTTTGGATCAACCATTCCGAACATTTTCCCATCATGGAAAATGCCATGACCACCAAACATTTTCTTTGATGTAATTCCACCAATCCCCGATAATTTTTCGACAATAAGTTCTGCCGAAAGTTGTGCTTCATTGGTGTGTTTGTCTCCTTTTTGTCCCATTTTTTTTGTTTAAGATGAGAAGATAATTATTAAATGGACAGCTATTTTAAATCGAGAAACACTCCAACAGAATATGAAGGAGCAGCAAAAATGAGCTTGGCGCTAAATGCTCCACTGTAAGATGCGGAGAACCCCAGTTTTTCAGTAGCATAATATGCCGCTTCATAAGTATAAGCCACAAATTCCGTGTTATTCGAGAAAATGGTTGCCCCACTGCTCCCCTCAGCGGAACTCAATCCGTTTTGTAATGACTCAACCATATCTACTCTAAAAATGCCCCAGAGCTTGTTGTTTAGAAAAGCACCTCCCACTTCTCCACCGGCTCTAAATTCATCAGAGAAGTTTTTTGTTCGATTGTTAAAGCCACTGTAAATGTTCGCATAGGCATTTATTTTTCCAACTGAAAATGACTTGCTAAGGTCAAGCCGAAGCATTTGATTGAATTCTCCATCACCTGTCTGCAATGATCCATCGCTACCCCCTGAATCATTTCCCAAGGGAAGTCCAAACAGCAATGTACCAGCAAAAACGAATTTGCTGCCTGGTTTACTTATTCCATACTTAATTGCTATGTCGGTATCACCAATTGAGTTCACTGATTCTCCTGGTGATGTTACCATTCCATTTGTCCCTGAAACTTGTTCATTCCGATAAGTTCTTGAGAAAAAGGGAAAGTAGACAATACCAGTAATGCGATCTGTGATTCCATACTCTCCGTAAATAGAGCTATTGAATATACCTGTAGTAATATTAGGGTCTGTACTTCCGGTTCCCGTGTAATGTTTTGCAGCGACCACCCACCATTGCGAAACTTTGTAATAGGCTTCACCTTTTGGCTTTGTCCATCCACCTCCAGCATATGCAAGCATTGGTAAAGCGAGCAGCGCAATCAGAAAGACTTTTAAACTATTCAATTTCTCCATGTCCAACTTTGACTTTAAATGGTTTACAATAGTAGAATAGGTAATCATATTCAAAGATGTCTACTTCGGGAATCACATATTGATGAGCTCCTGAAAAAACCTGCACCGGTCCAATTTCATATCCTCCACTGGGGGAATTAGGGTTATTTGTTAAATAGACATACAGGCCAGGTAGATTATCATCCGCTCGATAGTTCTCATCAATGTCAATAATCAGATCTTCTCCATCTTCAGAAAGAACGAAATCCCCTTCCAAAACATAGCTACTGGTTGTAGTAATCGTTCCGGAGCGATCACCCTCCAACATCATGGTAGGATCACCGGTAATTTCAAATGTGATAGAGGTATCAGCTTCCAATTCTCCTGTGGATACAAAAATTGAAACAGTCACCATTCCATTGTCTATAGCCTGTGCCAAGCCAGCATTGTCAATGGTTAGTTTCAACATGTCAGAGGTTGTCCACAAAACAGATGATGGTTCTGTTTCCATTCCTACATTATCCAGGAACATGTATTCAAACTGATAACTCGTATTCACCTCCATTGTGCTGATTGGGTTGGTTATACGAACCTCCGGGGTTACTTCATCTATTAAAATGTCTTGGCCAACACATCCGGCTATTATCAAGGCAAATGGAATAATCTTCTTCATACTAATTATTTACGGAGATACTATTGTTTCCAAGCAAAATAGGTTGGTTAAATCGTCCTTCTTCATCACGATTTTCGAGGTTAAGGACGCCTCGCGGACAAACCGCGGAGCAAACACCGCACCCTACACAAGATGATCGAATAATATTTTGCCCTCTTTGTGCATACCATCGAACGTCTATCCCCATTTCACAATAAGTGGAACAGTTACCACATGAAATGCATTGACCACCATTAGTGGTGATTCTGAATTTTGATTTAAATCGTTGAACCAGTCCAAGGTATGCGGCAAGCGGACACCCAAACCTGCACCAAACCCGGTTACCCATCAATGGATAAAATCCGGTACCCACCACTCCTGAGAAAATGGAACCAATCATGAATCCATAAACTGTTCGGATATTCCCACTAGAAAATCCAAAGTTATCACCATCCACAGGCATATATTTAGCAAAAACTGAAACCTCACTGAGGATGATGCCAATTGCAAAAAATCCAGCGATCCCAGCAACCACATTTCTCACTTTTTTGCCTGACATTGATGGGTAGTACTTTCTATGAAGAATGAAAAGCGAGGCACCTATAATAGCTACTGCTTCAAGTACAATCCACTTATTGAATGCCAGGTAAAAATCTCCACCAAAAAAATTATAGAGAACAAGCCCGGTCATAATTACAGCAAATACCAATACTCCATGTACCAGGTATCGCTCGATTTGCCAAGCCTCAGTGGACTTATCAGAAAGTTGTCTGAAAGGGTCGCCTGCTGTTTCGGCAAGTCCACCACATCCGCATACCCAGCTGCAGTACCATCTTTTCCCAAAGAAATAAACAAATACAGGCACGCCAACTACAAATAATGTGATTCCCCATACGAACATGAATATTCCTAATCCGCCTGAAGAAGTGAGTGTATTGATATGCCAGGCATCAAAGAAATCGTAATCCAAAGGCCACATGTTTTTGAAATCGAAATAGGGCTGATTTAGTCTTACGAGTATTTCAGGGATTAAAAATGCAAATGCAAGCTGAAAGAACATGACGGAGCAAGTTCTGAACACCTGGTATTTGCTATGCCGATATTTGATGATCATTCGAACCCCCATCACAACTACGGCAAACGTGTAAAGGAATCCATACAAGAACCATTGACTAGAGGAAGCTGATGGATTGATCAATTTCTGGAGTGGGTCAACAATAATGATCCAGTTGGTTATGTAGGCAGGGAAGAAATAAAGTAAAATATAGAAGCCAATTAGTAATGCTCCGGTAAGAATCCCCATCCAGCCTCTATTGTTAAGAGCGTGTTGAAAAATGTGATTGTTTTTAATTCCAGGGGGGCCATTTAACTGTGCCTGTGGTACAATAAACATGAGTGCTCCGATAGCTCCCACTACATAAATCAGAATTAGAAACAGTAGTTTGTTATTTGGAACAGCACCTTTTGCCGATGATCTAGCTAACGATCCTGCATAATCATCGTAGATGACTTTATCCCATTCCTGATTTGCTCTGGCTTCTTTATTAACCGTTTCTACAGCATCATTTATGGCCTTCACAAAGGGGATACTGAGGCTGTATTCTTTTCCAAATAAAGGTTCAATTTCAGGCTTTAATTTCCCTTTATGCTCTTCCTTGACAATAGACTCAAATGTCTCTTCACTTAGAGAGAAGCTTGACAGAAAAAAACTTCCCAGGAATAGTCCCAGTGAGAACAGAAATAAAATAAGTCCGGTATATCTAATTGCTTTCATATTTTTAATTTTAGACCTTTTAGGTTTTAAAAACCTGAAAGGTCTTTTAGCCAAAAATCTTTTCCAAAAACCCTTTCTTCCTCACTCCAACACTCTTATCCGGGAATTCCTCATTAAACTGCTCCTGTATCTCACCTTCCCAATGTTTATAGAATTCGGGATCAAAGTTCGCTTTTGGCAAATTGGCAATAATGTATTCTAAGGGCCGCTTTTCATTGAGCCATTTATCCCATACTTCATGTCTGTTTCTGATTCCAAAAAGATTTACACCTTGTACTTCGAGTGAATCCTTTTTGTAAATGATTTTCATGCACTTTTCATGATCATCACACTCCCAGTAAAAAGAGGAGGAATCATCAGGACATTTTGGAAGCACAGTGCCATAATTTTGATATTCAATATCAAAAAACTTTGCAGAATTGAACCATATACCTGGTTTGTATTCTGTCTTTTTATCGGCAACCGTTCTTGCCACTGTCTCACCCATCATTCTCCCCGCATACCAAACAGCCTCAATAGCTCTTCTGTGATTAGGTGGATTTCTTAATTGCGCACAATCGCCTATTGCATAGACATCAGGAATGTTCGTTTGGAGGTACTCATCAACTAAAATGCCTCTATCAGTTTCTACTTTTGATTCTTTGACCAGATCTATGTTTGGGTGGACACCTACTGTCAGACCCACAAACTGACATTCAATTACATCTCCAGATTTCGTTTTAATTGCTTTTACCTTTCCATTGCCATCATCCAAAATCTCTTCCAGTTCGGTTTCTTGTCGGAGATCAATGCCGTGCTTGTATAAATGACCATCAATTAATGTGGCTTCTTCTTTCGGAAGCATATTGTCCCAAAAATGTTTTTCTCTAATGAGATAGGTAACAGGAATATGTCTGGAGTGAAGCATTTCTGCCATTTCCACTCCAATTAGTCCACCTCCTAGGATGACAGCACGATCAATGTTGTGTGTATTTTTCTCCATCAATTCCAGGTCTTGATACGAATAAAGCCCTTGCACCCCCTCTAAATCCTGACCTGGCCAACCGAATTTATTTGACTGGCTCCCTGTCGCCAGAATGAGCTTATCATACTCCTGAGAATTTCCGTTTTCAAATTTTATTTCTTTCTGAGTAAAATCAATCGATTTCACCCATACTCGTTTCAGATTGATTTTATTTTTATCCCAAAACCAATCCTCATAGGGTTTGGTATGTTCATAGGTCATATGACCCATGTAGATATACATCAATGCTGTTCTAGAGAAAAAATGATCGGTCTCACCGGAGATAACAGTAATGTGATGATCAGAAAGTTTTCTTATATGTCGGGCAGCCGTTATGCCGGCTATGCCATTACCAATGATTACTATTTTCTGCATTGAGAATTGTTATAAAGCCAATAATACGAGGATATTGGTGTGTTGATTCTTTAAGTTAGGCATATAGTCATCCGTTTGTCAATCACTTGACAAAAAAATATTTAAACCTTCCCAATCATTTTTCTGTTATTTACGTACCACATATTGGTGATTAGGTGAAATGGGTGGGTTTAGCGTGCAAAGGCACGTTTCTATTCGGTTAGGTTAGGTTACGATTATTCTCACCCATATATAGGGGCCCGCCAGGGCCCCTTCTTTTTTACAATAACGTTTCTTTCGGAATATGCAAATATTTTTGAAGCTTTCCAGTTAAAATCAGCTCTCTAGGCTCTCCAATCAGCATTTTTTGTCCAAAATCCATGCACCAAAAAGAGTCGCAGACCTGCGCAGATAGCTGAATTTCATGGGTTGAGATCAAGACACTTTTACCCGAATTAGTAATCTTTTTTAGCAAATCCAATACATCAATTTTGTTTTTCAAGTCCAAATGAGATGTAGGCTCATCTAATATGATTAAATCAGTTTCTTGTGCAAGAGCCCTTGCGATCATCACTTTTTGTATTTGCCCATCACTTAATTCATAAAGTCGCTTTTCTGCCAGGTAGTTAATTTCCATTGCAGAAATAGATTCTTCGATTTTCTCCTTATCGTATTTCTTTAAATTTCCCAACCAACCAGAATAGGGATGCCTGCCAAGAGCTATTAACTCCAATACTGAGAGGTTCAGTGAGTCTGGTTTGCCAGTTAAAACAACGCTAATTTTTTTGGCAATATCTTTTGGATTTAGCTCTTCTATTGATGACCCACTCAATGAAATATTACCGGCCAGTTTTGTGTGTAATCCGCAAATGGTGCGAATAAAAGTTGACTTGCCAACTCCATTTTGTCCTACCAAGCCAATTAATTGACCGGGACTGATTTCAAGATTGATATCCCTCATCAGCACTTTATTAGCACCATACCCAATTGTCAGATCTTTTGTTTCAAGAAGTGCCATCAAAATCGGTAGTTTAGGTTGGCTTTTCTGAGAATCAGCCAGATGACAAATGGTGCTCCAAATAATGATGTTACAGCGTTTATTGGTAGGGTCTCCTGTAATCCTGGTAGTTGCGCCAAGGTATCAAATAATAAAAGCAGAATGCCTCCAACCAGAATCACTAATGGTGTGAGAAGAAGGTGATTACCTGTATTAAATAACATTCTTGAGATGTGCGGAACGGCTAATCCAATGAAAGCAATCGGCCCACAGAAAGCGGTGACCGAGCCAGCTAGTAAACTCGTGTTGATAATTATCAACATGCGGGCACTTTTTAAATTCAAACCTAAAGATTCGGCATAATTTTCTCCTAATAGCAATGCGTTAAGTGGCTTAGAAAGTAAAAATGATGCAGCCAATGAGAGTACTATAACTGGCATTAAAATTCGAAGTTCCTCCCAGGAAAGACTTCCCAAACTCCCAAAACTCCAAATGACGTAAGCTTGAATATTTTCCGCCTGACTAAAATATTGGAGAATACTTACCAGGGCGCTGACAGCCGAACCAAACATTAAGCCAATGATTAACAAGGAAACACCGGATCTTATCCTAAATGAAGCTATCAGTACAATGGACAAAACAATAAATGAACCTAATCCGGATGCTCCCACAAGGAGCCAACTTCTACCAATACCGGTCATTTCAATAAAACCACCAAGCCACACTCCAAGAAATATGACCAGTGCAACACCAAGACCAGCACCTGAACTTATTCCCAAGATGAAAGGACCAGCCAGTGGATTTCTAAACAATGTTTGCATTTGCAAACCACTGACTGCTAAAGCACTGCCAGCCAGTAGGGCCGTCAATGCCTTAGGTATTCGAAAGTTCTCAATAATATTTGTCCAAATTTGATTTTCTGATTGGCCAATAAAGTAATCGATGATTGATCCAAAAGGAATATTAACAGAGCCTAATGAAATGCTGAGAATAAAAGCCACACCTAGCACCAAAATCAGTGCTATAAATATTAGCCTCCATTTCTTTTTAGATTCATCTAAGTGAGATTCTATCATGGCAATTTTTGGAAGTACACAGTCTCATATTCTGGCATCAAGTCCGGATGAATGATTTTAATTAAATCAGAAAGCACAATATCTGGTCTGGAGTATCCAGACTCAAAGAAATCATAACCTCCATTAGGACCAATCCTTTTATTGTAATTATATACTTCATCTTTTTCAAATGCCCTGAACGATCCATATCTACTATCTTGACTTAGCATTTCTTTGCGTGTGTTTAAGGTTGATGTGCCTATCCAAAGATCAGCATCATTTCCTTTATCATATACCGCCTCAAAGCTTAATTCTAACCAACCGGATGTTGTATCACTCTGCCATAAATATTGTCCTCCTGCATTACTAAAAAAGGTAGCCGCCCAGTTCTTCCCACCAGGAAGAAACCAGGTATCCCCATATACCACTCCACTTAAAATGGTTGGTTTTTCTTGAGTGTTTGAAGCCAGATTTTTCAACCTTAGGAATTCCCGTTCAATTTCTAGAAATATTGAATCGGCCATATCTCGTTTTCCGGTTAGCGCTCCAAAAAACTTTATCCATTCGGCCCTACCAAGAGGTGATTGCTCTAAAAAATCTGAGTTGTAATAGACCGGAATGCCTGCCTCTCTGATCTTATCTAATGTTTGTGATTCACCACCCCTATCAAAAGCAATAACAGCATCAGGATTAATGCCAAGTAGTAATTCCATATTCATGGTTCCATCTGGTCCCAAATCTGTGAGTTTACCTTTTTCCGCCAAATCGATAAAAGTTTGAGACGAAATGTAGCTTAGGTTTGGAAACCCAATCACTAAATCCGCTACCTCTAGCATTTCAAAAAATGGTAAATGGGAGGTGGAAGTGCATACGATTCTCTTCAGAGGTTGATCTAATTGATACCTTATTGATTCACTGGCTTTTGGCCATGGTTCATCTACGATCAAATATTCTGAACCCTCCATATCCTTTTCAAAATGAAATCCTTTAGCGTATTTCAATTCGCTAGATTCAAAAACGATAGATTTTTCGCTTTTAGGGACTGAACATGCCATCTGAAGAATAATTATTCCGAAAATGATTCTTTTCATATCTCAAAAGTAGCGTATCAACCTATTATGTTGCTTAAGTTTGCCACTGACAATGGTTCTGAAATCATTTGACTTGATTTTGGATTAAAATGGGAATCTCGTGATTAGCGAAGGTTAAAAATCGAGAGCTGTCCCCGCAACTGTAGTTCTGAAGAAAGTTTTGGTCTAATGAAAGCCACTGTAGAGACGAAATTGTCACTATGGGAAGGAAGCCAAAATCAGAAAAGCCAGGAGACCTGCCACTGTTATTTATTAATTCGAAGCTTCGGGTGAAAGCAGAGGAAGGGGTTAACTCCATTCTTTCTTAACGAGGCTCATAGTAAAAATTCTATGAGGAAACTACAATTATTCATCGCATTAGCATGTTTGGGCTGGACTGTCAAGGCACAGGACTCCCTCAAATCCGTCCAACTGGACGAAGTGGTGGTAACAGGCACCAAAAGTGAAGTTCCTGTTGAGAAGTCAGGTAAATCTATTTTTAAAGTAACGCGAAAGGAGATTGAGGCTAGCGGCGCTAGTACAGTGGCAGATGTGCTTAATCAAGTGCCTGGTGTTCAAATGGATGGGAATTTTGGCACACCTGGTACCAATATCGATTATTTCGTTCGTGGGGCGTCCAGCAAACGAACTTTAGTGTTAATTGATGGGGTGCCCTTCAATGATGCCTCTGGAATTGATCAAACATATGATTTGAGATTATTGAATCTGGATCAAGTCGAATCAATTGAAGTATTGAAAGGTGGACTTAGTACATTATATGGAACTGGAGCAGCAGCTGGTGTAATTAACATTCAACTTAAAAAAGCAAATACGGATCGTTTAGCAGGACAGGCAAATGCTGAATATGGAAGTTTTAACACATTCAAGGGGAATGTTGGAGTATATGGTAGCAAAAATAAAGTTTCTTACCTGCTGAATGGAGGCTACAATAAATCAAATGGATTTTCAGCTGCAAAAGATGAGTCGGGATCAAATAATTTTGATGAAGATGGATTTGAGGGTTTTAATTTTCTAGGAAAGGCAGACTACCAATTTAATAATGCTTTTTCTGTTGGTTTTACAGGAGGATATGATCAATTCGAAAATGAATTTGATGTGGGAGCATTTACTGACTCAGAAACTAACTTTTCAGAGTATAAGCAAGTTCGATTGGGCATAAGACCATCGTATAAATGGAACAGTGGTGGTATCAAGGGAAATCTCTTTATGAACAATCTTGATAGAATATTCGAATCATTTGGAACACTGTCAGAATATGATGCAGAAAATTATCAGATAGACCTTCTGATCAATCAAAATTTAGGTGATCAGGTTAAGCTTATTGGTGGTCTTAACTATCAAAAACTTTCATACTCACAGCCTGGCACAGAACAAGAAAGTTTTAATATGATTGATCCTTACGTCACATTCATCTACGATCAAAATAACTTCAATATGCAGATTGGTGGCCGATTGAATGTTCATAGTGATTATGGATCCAACTTTGTATACAATCTAAACCCTTCTTATCTCTTCGAATTAAATGATTTTGAAGTAAAAGTCTTTGGATCCTATGCCACAGCATTTATTTCACCTAGTTTATTTCAATTATTCGGACCATTCGGACCTAATCCTGAATTGAAGCCAGAAGAGTCCCAATCAGCCGAGTTTGGTGCAACTGCATACCTCAATAGAATTCAATTTGATGCTGTTTATTTTTATCGTAACGATGAAAATATGATCATCTATACTGCACAGTATGAAAATTCAGGAGAGGAAATTGAAACGGATGGACTTGAAATCGTTTCATCATTTGATGTGTCAAGTAAGTTTTCAATAAGTGGAAATTATACTTTTACCAGAAGGCTAAACGATGAGGTATTATATCGAATACCAGCTCATAAATATGGTGCTAATTTGTCATTTAAAGCTTCAGCTAATTTGACTACTTCGATTAGTTATTTACACACGGGAGAGAGGCCGCTACGGTATTTTGATAACTCCTCGTTCGTTACTCAGGAGGTAAATGGTAAGTCGTTTGATCTGTTTGATTTTACAGCAACCTACGATTGGAATAATTTTACTTTAACCGGTTCGGTTAGGAATATTTTTGACGCTGATTATCAGGCAATTGCAGGATTTAACAGCGTAGGTCGAAACTATAGAATTGGGGTAAAATATTCATTCAACTAAACAGTTCATCAACGGCTTTACGAACAGAAAGCTTTTGGGAGGAGATTAGCTCCTCCCTTTTTTTTATTTCTTTTTTAATGTTGGGTTTAGCATAAAATGTTTCCTCAAGCTTTGCTTGAATTCGTTCATGAAACCATCGAATGGATTGTCGTTTTCTATTTTCCTCAAACCATCCATTCCCATGAATATGACTTTCGTATTTTTCAATTTCAATCCAAACCTCATCTATCCCCGTTTTTTCAATTGCTGAGCAAACTCCTACAGGAATAATCCAATCGGATTCATTTGGGGGAAATAGATGAACAGCATTTTTATAATCTTCTCTGGCTTTTTTGGCTGCCTTTATATTAGATCCATCTGCCTTGTTTATGACAATGTGGTCGGCCATTTCCATGATTCCTCGTTTAATTCCTTGAAGTTCATCTCCTCCGCCTGCCAGCATAAGCAGTAAGAAATAATCAACCATATCTTTTACTACTGTTTCGCTTTGTCCTACTCCTACGGTTTCAACTATTATAATATCAAAACCTGCTGCCTCACATAGTAAAATAGCTTCCCGGGTGTTTGATGCTACTCCACCAAGACTTGATCCTGCGGCAGACGGCCTGATGAATGCATTCGGATCCTTAGATAATTCATCCATCCTTGTTTTATCACCTAATATGCTACCTCGGGTACGATTACTACTTGGATCGACTGATAAAACGGCCACTTCCTTGCCAGCTGCAGTCAATTTTTTTCCAAAAGCTTCAATAAAGGTACTTTTCCCAACACCAGGCACTCCAGTAATACCGATTCGAAGACTTTTTCCAGTGTTTCCGATGATCTGATCTATTAACTCAGCGCCGAGTTTTTTGTCATCTTCTCTTTTACTTTCAACTAAAGTGATTGATTTACTTAGAAAAACCCTATTTCCGCTCGTCAGGCCATCTATTAAGTCTTGTAGATGAATATTAGGTGTTCGCCGAAAAGTTGAATCCATAGGCCGATTATTAATGTTTTTATTGCGTAATTTGAAGATAAAATTGAATTCTTCTAATAAGGTGATTATGAACGTTGATGATAAATGTTTTAATTGCATATATAATCTTAACTAACTAACTCACCAACGAATAGACAATGTTTAGAAGATTCTGGCGGGATGTAATCCTGGGAACACTTTTTATTATATCGCTGATGCTGATGTTTAGATCGGTATCCGCATTTAAGGTCTTTGACATATTTGATCCAATTGGAGATGCTTTTGGAGACATGGAGTTTACCGACATCTACTTTTCACAATTATTGGATGATCCAATAGCAGATGAAAATGTGGTGCTTGTAAACATGGGGTTGGAATCCCGAGCCGGTATTGCCATGATGATTGATTCAATCAGTCAGCATAACCCGGCCGTGATCGGAGTAGATTCATTTTTTGATTATCCGAAGGAAGATACACTGGGTGATATGATGCTAATGGATGCACTTAGCAGGGTTGAGAACTTGATTATGGTTACTAAAGTTCTTTATAATCCTGAAATTGATGCAATTGACTCTGTACATACCTCTTGGCCATGGTTTACCTTCAACGCTGAACCCGCATTTGCTAATTTGATAACTGATGCTGAAGTACAGGAGGATTTAAAAATGTGTAGAACATTTAATCCTACACTTACATCGATTGATTCGGTAACGCATACAGCATTTGCAGTAAAATTGGCTTCCTATTTAGCTCCTGAAAATGCGCAAACTTTTATAGATAGGGGTAATGAGGAAGAAGTCATTAACTACAGGGGTAATGTGCTGGATTATGGAGCGACAAAGTTCGGTAACAAATACTATGCTTTGGATGTAGGGGATGTTTTTGGTGCAAATTATACACCAGACATCATTGAAGGAAAAGTGGTTATTTTCTGTTTTCTGGGTGAATATCTGGGAGACAGAGAAAATTTTGAAGACAAGTTTTTTACACCACTGAATGAGAAATATATTGGCCGAGCATTTCCAGACATGTATGGAGGAGTTATTCATGCAAATATTGTATCCATGATTCTCAATGAGAATTATATATTTTATTTGGAAGAATGGCAGAAGATTGCTGTGGCATTTATTATGCTATTCTTGAATATCATGGCCTTCTCCTGGATATACAAAAAACTGCCAAAATGGTATGATGGTATAACTAAAGTCATCCAGCTGGTAGAGTTTGTAGGAATTATTTATATCATGATTTACTTCATGGATATATTTAGTTTCAAATTGGATCTTACATTATTATTATTTGCTGTTGCCCTATCGGGTGACGGATTGGAAGTATTTTACGGGGTGGTGAAAAATTCACTATCCAAAGAAGGAAGAAAAGAATTATTTAAAGTATCACGATTATAAATTATTTAGAAAACGCCAAATTATTATTGGAATTATTATGAGAAAGTTTGTTTCTATCGCAATTACCACTATGCTTGTTTTCGCCGTTGGAGTAGCTAACGGGCAAGGATATACATTTAGAGTTTTGGCCAATAAGGGTCAGAATCAAGTTAAAAAAGAAGGTGCATCCACTGCTGTTGCACTAAAAACAGGAGCTACACTTAGCGACGGTGATGAGTTAATCGCATCGCAAGGGGCTTATATCGGATTGATGCACAAGTCTGGTAAAACCCTAGAGGTTAGAACTCCTGGTACGAAGAAAGTTTCTGATCTTGCTAAAATGGTTAATACTAAAGCATCTAGTGTTTCAAGTAGATATGCCAATTTCTTAGCAAATAAGATGAATGAGAAAGAAAAGCCAAACTACAGAGCTAGACTGAATGCAACTGGTGCAGTTTCAAGAGCTTTAGCTGGTGATGAGCAAATCCAGGTATTGATTCCAGCTGAGGACGCTAGCGTTCTTGGAGACAATGCTATCCTAAACTGGGATACTCCGGAAGGAATGGAAGAAAATACATTCATCGTTACAGTGAAAAATATCTTTGATGAAGAAATCATGAAAGAAGAAGTAGCTGGAAACACGATCGAGCTTGATTTTACTCAGGAGCAAATGCAAACCGAAGAAGGTCTTTGGATCATCAACGTAAAAGCAAAAGAAAACCAAGATGTTTCTTCTGGAGATATCGCAATCAAAAGACCTGAAAACCCAAGCCAATATGCTGAAGGGTTGAATAGTCTAAAAGCTGAGGTTGACGAAAGCAGCCCGCTTAATAAAGTCATCTATGCTTCATTCTATGAAGAGAATGGATTGATTGTAGATGCCTTAACTGCGATAGAAGAAGCTATTAAAATGAATCCTGATGTTGATGATTTTAAAATCCTTAAAAAGGATATCATCGAGAGAAATGGAATTAAAGTCTACAACGAGGAATAATACTCCTCTTACATAGAAACAAATCTCTAAACCCTGACTGCTAAGTTGCAGTCAGGGTTTTTTGTTATCTAATCAATCTTATCTTTAAGGTATGTGTTACGATGTATCTACCATGACAAAGAAAGCTCAGCATTACGCTAAGAGATATGGTGATGCTAAAATGTGGGAACAAGTAATGATTAAGTTTCCTGCTATGCACCATTTAAATGGTTTTGATGAACCTGACTTGCCTGTCATAACCAATGAGCAACCAGATATTGTAAATTTTCATCATTGGGCATTTGTACCTTTTGTATATGCTCCTCAAATAAGTGGCAGGCCGATGAATACACTGAATGCTAGAGATGACAAGATATTTTCTGATAGAAGCATTTATAAAGATGCTGCCGAATCAAAAAGATGCTTGGTGATGTTGGATGGATTCTTTGATCATCACAAGAAAAATGGAGTGGCATATCCATATTATGTTCATCAAAAATCTGACGAACCGTTTTTAGTAGCAGGTTTATGGCAGACCTTTCAAGATAGGACGGATGGTATACCTATTAATACAGTAACGTTGGTTACAGGCCGAGCAAATAAAGAAATGGCATGGATTCATAATGAACCGGCATATTCTGCAGAATCTCGAATGATTTATATTGTTGATCCTAGGGATGATGATACATGGCTCAATGGATCTGTAGAGCAGGCAAAAGCTATTATCAAACCATTATCCGACGGAGCTTTGGATTATTATCCATGTAATCCAATTAAACCTAACAAAAAACTTAATAGAGTCTACCTGGGGAATGTTCCTGAAATCAAGAAAAAAAAATACTATCCTGAATTAGAAGAAATTCAGGGAGGTTTATTTTGAATTAAAAAAGCAGTACCAATTTTGGTACCCCTTTTAATGTCTTTGTTTAATAATTATCAATCCAATCCGATCATCACGAATGGTCCCCAATAAATAGGATCTCTGTATTCATTTCTGATTTCTTTCTTTGCATCTATGAATGCCTGACGCTTGTTTCCTGTCTCGATCCATTTACGGTAAAACTTGATCATTAATTGCTGAGTAGCCTCATCACTTACTTTAAAGAGTGACATCACAATCGTTCTAGCACCAGCCACAAGAAATGCTCGTTGTAAACCATATACACCTTCACCCGCTTGTAATTCACCAAGACCTGTTTCACATGCTGATAGAACTACCAAATCAGTTTGGTCTAGGTTAAGATTCATTGCTTCATAGGCTGTCAAAATCCCATTGTCAACGTTGTAGTTATATTGAGTCTGATTTAGAATATCCCCTGCGCCAGCAAGTAAAAGACCTGTTTTTAGAAGTGGATTTTCATACGCTGCGGTTTCATTATATTCTTGATCTAAAGCTGACACTTTTGGAGGATCAGCCTTAAAGAATCCATGAGTTGCTACATGAAATACCTTCGGATTGGTTACTAGTTTGATTGTCGCTTCTGATGCCTCACTCTCTGTATATTTATCCGTACTCCATCCTTTTCGGTCTAGCAAATCATTTAGTTCTTCAATTTCTGCTTTTGTTCCAGGAAGCGGACTAACAACTTCTGCAGTAGATCGTGTCAAACCAGAGCTTGCAAGGGGTCTGCCAGGTTGGGTTTGAATATAAAACTCAGGATTACCAAACATCATTGCGTACTCTTTTTCAGCAACAACTTTCGTCCTTATCTTATTCAAAAACAGATCTTTGGTATTGCTAATGAGCAATATATTTGAATTGTCAAGGACATATTTTCCATCAGGTGTTGGTATTGCTTCCAAATTGATTTGATTATACACCCCATCAGGTGATAAATACAAGGTGGAAACCGCACCTACTTCTTGCTCAATAGGTTGCCAATACTGCTCATAGGAATAGTTATCCTGAATTTTAAACTTGATACTATTTCTATAAGTCTTAAGGTATTTATTTTCCAATTCTTCACCATTCTCCAATAGTATCATTTTGGGCTCAGATCGTTTATCTCCTTTAACATATAAGAGTGCGTACATAACTGAATCTGTAAATACATGATCAAATACACGGAATCGAACCATTTCAATAGCAACTTCATTCTCACCCAGTGCACTCTTTACATCTTCCCATATGATTGTGCGGCTATCCGCGCTCTGAGAAAATAATTCTGATTTCAAGCTTATATTCTTTTCAAGAAGCTCTACATCATTCGCCAATTTTGCAGGGTCTATTCCATTATCTGATAAATCCTGCACACTCATGGACAGTGCGGCGGTTAAAAGTTCTTTATCTTCAATCCATTTGGAATACATACTAATCAGCTCCTCATCATTACTATTCATGATTCGCTGACGAACTTTGATGGATGAGTTTAAGAGTAAAGCCTTTGTTAAAAGCGCGTTGTTATAAAGCTCACCAATATATCTTGTACTTCTGTTTCTACTAATTATTAGTGTGTTGTAGAATTCATAATCACCTTTGATAGTATTCCAAAATTTGGCTTTTTCCCTTTCACTAAGAGCTGGAAAATAATCCTGGATAAAGTTTTTATAGTTTGCTAGCACTTCTTCCATTTCATCCTGCGAATCCTTAAAGCGTGCTTGCATGAAATAAGTTTTACTAAGCTTGGATTGCACTTTCACGTACTCTGGGTGTGTATCATTAAATACTCTTTGATATTGCTTCCGAGCATCCTCATAGTACTTTTCTGCTTCGGTATAATTCTTTTGCTTATAGAAAATATCCCCCTTTAGCACCAAAGAAATTGCCGCATTGATGTTATTTCTTTTGCCAATTTTGGCTTTCCAAATACTTTCTGCCTGATTCAGGTAGGTGAATGCAAGTGTATAATTTGAAGCTGCAATATTGGCAATGGCCATGTTTTTAAGAATTTCGGCATATGTTGGGTTATTGGACCCTAGTTTTTTACCAATGATTCTTTCTGCCTCTTGGAAAAGTGATTGAATTTGAGGGAGCGGTTTGTCTTGATAAAAATAGACCAGTGCGAGTTTAGATGTTGAGTTACCCACATCTACGTGCTCAGATCCAAACTTCTCTTTTTGAATACGAATTGAATTTTTAAGTAAAGCTTCGGCTTTATCATAGTCTCCAATTGTAGTATATACATCAGCTAGTTGGAGCATTGAAGGAACAACTTTGGACGAGTTTTCACCAAATGTGGTGGTTGCAATGGTGTTTGCTCTTCTTGCTTGTTGTTCAGCCTCTGTATAATCTCCCTTAATAAGATTAAGTCGAGCGTTAAGCACGAGGGTTCTGTTCAAGTGGCGACTTGAAGGGCCAAATTGACTGTTTTTTTCTTTGAGTGATTCTGAGAGTAATACAGAGGCATCAGAGTATCGTCCAATGCTTGTGTAAAGCGCTCCTAAGTCGTCCTGAAAACTTAGGCCTGTAACATCGGTTGTTAAAGCACCAGCCGCTCGCAAATCTTCAGAGTCATAAATATGATCTTCAGCTTCATCATATTCTCCTTCAATAGTCAGAAGTTTTGCTTTGGTGATGTATGCAGAGGCGAGATAACTTTTAGCTTCATCAGTCTTGGTGTTGCCTATAATGCGAATCGCATTTTCTAAGTTTTCACTTGCTTTCTCATACTCACCAATATTAATTTGAAGGTTAGCTATTTTCTCAAGTTCTCGACCATATTCTATGTCTTCATTATCATACTTGACGCGAGCGGTAAGCAATGCCTCATCTAATATTTCAGATGCTTTTTCATAATTATCCGTTTCCTCATAGAACTTCGCAAGGTGATTCATGATCTCCAGATAATCCACATGCCCTTTTGTAATTTCTGGCTCCACAATTGCATGGAAGCTCTGGTCGTAGATTTCTTTTGCTTCAGTGAATTTATCAGTGAAATCAACATAATAATTTGCGAGTTTCACTCTTGTTAAATGGTATTCCGGCGCTTCTGTTCCTAATAAAAATTCCTTAATTCTTAAAATTTCATTGTCGTACGATTCAGTATTTTTATGATTTCCTGCATATAAGGCTACTTTTTTAGCTAATTCAAGTAGTTCTATTCGCTCCTGATGAAATTCTGGTATCGTTGGACTGGTAAGCATTTTATTAATGTTGGTCTCCATCCTTTTTATATCCTGATCGGCCAGATCAAATGCTAAATCCATTTTATCATCAGCAAGGTTGAAAATGCTTGATTTGTCAAATTCTCGAAGAGACTTCTTAAAGTCAGTTTGTGTGATTTTAAGCCTGGACTTTTGTCCATTTTGATAATACGCACGCATGAGGTTCGCTTGCATAGTCATCACTGTGTTGTGTGATAATTCGTATTTTCTTACCGCCCAGATATAAGCGTCTTCATAAAGTTTTGCTTGTGCTTCTATAGCAAGTCCATTCTCTTCAAGAAGCTTGGCATTTAAAAATGCATTTTTAGACCATAGCAAGTGACTCTTTTTCAAATTGTCATCGACCCATTGTAGGTTTGAGATGAATGCAGAATCGGCAGATTGATAGTTGCCCATGTGCCGTAGTGAATTTGCTTTTACGATCATCATTTCTGCAAATTCTTCTTTTCTATCCTCTTGTTGTCTTTTATCTCCTTCACCAGAAAGCGCACGCTGTAAGTAATAATCTTCCTGATTGTTTACCAGATTTATTGCCTGACTATAGAATCCTTTTCCCGAAAGCACTTGAGCTCTTTGAACATCAAGTTTCGCTTTGATATCTTCAATCATTGATCCAGATGATTCAAAGGCTGAGGAAGCTGTTTCGATGAATTCACTAGCCATTAGGAAATTTCCATACGAGATTAGAACATCAGCGGACTCCATTAAAATATAGGCATGTTCAGCGCTTTGGGTGCCATTCACTTCCGCACTCATTGCAACTGCCTCCTGCAATGGCTCCATCACACTTACTAGCTCTCCTAATCCTACATTTATCTTAGAAGATTTAACCAATGCTATTGCGTTGTAGGGATTGCTGTAGCCCAAGCTTTTGGTCGCTTTTTTCTTTAGCTTTTCAATTTGTTTTCTGGCTGAGGAATAGTCTCCAGATTCATATTTTTCATCGGCCTTGTCAATGTATTTTTGATATTGAGCATTAATGGTGGTGAAACACAACATTAACACCGCCAATAGAACTGATTGGAAGTATTTCATTTTGAATAGAATTTTCTCAAGAATAAAGTTATCGAAATTGCCTCAACTATTCAGTCATTAGCTTATTAAGAATTCTTTGTGCAGCTTCAGAAATGATAGTTCCTGGTCCAAAAATGTCTGTGACTCCCTTGTCAATAAGCTCTTCGTGATCATTTTCAGGAATGATTCCACCGGCCACAACTAAAATATCTGGTCTTCCTAAATTCTTAAGTGCTGAGATAAGTTCTGGGATTAAAGTTTTATGACCACCAGCAAGAGAAGAGGCTCCAACAATATGAACATCGTTTTCTATGGCTTGCTTCGCTACTTCTTCCGGCGTTTGAAAAAGAGGACCTATATCCACATCAAATCCTAAATCGGCAAATGATGTGGCAATCACTTTAGCGCCTCTATCATGCCCGTCTTGGCCCATTTTAGCAATCATAATTCGCGGACGCCTTCCATCTAATTCTTCAAATTTATCTGAAAGCTCAAGTGCTTTTCTAAAATCTTCATTGTCTTTAATTGCCGATGAGTACACGCCTGAAATGGTTCTATTTGTTGCCTGAAATCTACCAAAAACTTTTTCCATTGCTAGAGATATCTCTCCTAAGGTAGCTCTTTCTCTCGCAGCATCAATTGCTAGTTCAAGTAGGTTTCCATCTTTTTCTGAACCTTCCAGAATATTTTTCAAGCACTCCTGCACCTTTTCCTCGTTTCGAGAAGTTTTGATTTGATTGATCTGCTCTATTTGCTTGCGCCTTACTTCATTATTGTCTACCTCTAGAAGTTCAATCTCAGTTTTGTCTTCCGTAATAAACTTATTTACCCCAATGATTGATTCAGTACCTGAGTCTATCCGTGCCTGCTTCTGAGCCGCAGCTTCCTCAATTTTCATTTTAGGATATCCTGCCTCTATGGCTTTAGACATCCCACCCATTTCCTCTACTTCCTGAATGATCTCCCAGCCTTTCTGAATTAAATCATTGGTCAATTGCTCAACATAGTGAGAGCCTCCCATCGGATCTACTACCTTAGTGACATTGGTTTCTTCTTGAAGGTAAATCTGAGTATTCCTCGCAATTTTAGCTGAGTAGTCGGTAGGAAGTGCAATTGCTTCATCAAGAGCATTTGTATGAAGTGATTGAGTGTGACCAAGAACAGCAGCTAATGCTTCTATGGTGGTCCGTGCGACGTTATTATATGGATCCTGAGCTGTAAGACTATATCCAGATGTCTGGCTATGGGTTCTTAATGCCATTGATTTTTCATTCTTAGGATCAAACTCTTTAATAATTCTTGACCAAAGCACTCTTGCAGCTCTCATTTTAGCAATTTCAGTAAAGAAATTCATTCCTATCCCCCAGAAAAAGGAAAGTCTGGGAGCAAACGAATCAATATTAATTCCGGCTTCAATTCCTGTTCTTACGTACTCCAAACCATCGGCAAGAGTAAATGCCATTTCTAATTCTGCAGTGGCTCCAGCCTCATGCATATGATATCCACTGATGCTGATGGAATTGAATTTCGGCATATTTTGAGAGGTAAACTTGAATATATCTGCAATGATCCTCATAGACTGGGCAGGGGGATAGATATATGTGTTTCGAACCATGAATTCCTTAAGAATGTCATTTTGAATAGTTCCTGTAAGTTTCTCGGGGGTTACGCCCTGTTCCTCAGCAGCAACGATGAAAAAAGCCATAATTGGGATTACAGCTCCATTCATGGTCATAGAAACCGACATTTTATCCAATGGAATTTGATCAAAGAGAATCTTCATATCTTCCACTGAGTCAATTGCTACCCCAGCTTTACCTACATCACCTTTGACACGCGGGTTATCACTATCATACCCTCTATGGGTTGCTAAATCAAAAGCCACAGATAACCCTTTTTGACCAGCTTCCAGGTTTCTTCTATAAAATGCATTTGATTCTTCAGCAGTACTAAATCCAGCATATTGGCGGATCGTCCATGGTCTAGATGCATACATTGTAGCATAGGGACCTCTTAGAAAAGGAGGTGTGCCAGCTGAAAACCCTTCGTGTAAAAACTTGTTCTTTCCCATTATTTCATTCCCTGCTTAACTGCATTTATAATTTTGTCTGTCAATACTTCAATGTAGAATGAGCCTCTGCATTGATCCGTATATTCTTCAAGTCCACTTTCCTCTCTTATTAGATTGCCAGTATTTCTACTTATTCTGGGATCCCCAGTTGCGGTTGTAAAATCAATCGAATGACTTCCGCCCAATACACTCGCTAGTCCAGAAGTCGTATTTAAGAACCATTGATGCTCGGGAGATTGATGTAGCGGGACATGAGAATGAATGTGTACATTTTTTCGCCCCACTTGATCCAGATGATATCTGAGAGCCCGAACTGTGGCAATTTCTAAAAAGAAGTCTGGGTTTGATAGGCGATAAATAAAAGGTTTGTGCTTTTGAAGTAAGATTTGAGTAATCTGTTCAATCGGGTTTAAAGTTGACTCCTCAACAATACAATTTCCATCTTTCATCATCATCATTCCAGAAAGTGTCGACGATTCAATTTTACTGGAAGATCTAATTGATATATCGCAGATGGATCGGTCTACGTCTTTTAATACAACGTCCAATTTCTCGTGATCATTCAACCTCAATATTACACCGTCGCAACCCCCCATTAAGGCTTTCAGAACCTGGTTATTGGCTAATTCAGCGTTCTCTACAGTCACCTCTTCATAAAGTTTCCATTTATGATGGGGGATATTAGAAAAAAAGTCATCGAGATACGATAATGATTCCAAATCTGAATCATCATAATATCCCTGGAGCTCAATATTGGAACCGTTTTTCCAGCGAAGTTGATCATCTGGATTAGCACCTTTCAACTGCTTTTCAGCTAGTTTAACCCACTGATCTTTAGTGGTTGGCGGGAAAATATTCAGATTTAAATCTTTCAAAATTTTTAAGTGTATATGTTGAATATTTCACGAAATTAGACCAGAATAGGGATGTTAAGAAAAATTGTATTTTTTAAAGAATTTTCAATTGAAAATGCGTTTATGAGAACATAGGAAACTATTTGAAAAAATCAAGTGAAAAATTCATTTTTTTTAGAAAAATATTTAAGACATATTTGATGCCCTTTCGAAAAAATAAGGGATCACCTAAGCCAAGATAAACCACTTATAACGTTAATCTAAAATGCACGAAAATATATGGAAAAACTGCCTTGAGTATATTAAAGAGCGTATTCCAAACCAGAGCTATAGTACATGGTTTGAGCCTATAAACCCCTTAAAAACAGAGGGTAACGTTCTAACTATTCAAGTTCCGAGTCAGTTTTTTTATGAATGGCTTGAAGAGCATTATGTGCATATTCTTAAAGAGGCAATTGCTAAGGAAATGGGAGATGGCGCAAGATTGGAATATTCTGTTGTCGTTGAAAATGAAAAAAGCCCTAAAAATTCTTCCACATCCCTGAAAATCAACAACCTAGCTGATCGTAATGGAAGTAATGCTAAGGGAATCAATACTGCATTTATCGATGATTTAAAGAGTGAAAACAATTTAAATCCTACGTATGTATTTGACAATTTTATAGAAGGTGATTGTAACAGACTTGGACGTTCGGCAGGATATGCGGTAGCAAAAAAACCGGGAGTTACATCTTTTAACCCGTTGATGATATATGGTGGAGTAGGTCTTGGTAAGACTCACCTCGTGCAGGCCATTGGGAATCATATAAAGAATGAAGACGCTACGAAGAAGATCATTTATGTAGCCTCTGAGAAATTCACCAATCAATTCATTGATTCCTTGAAGAATAACAATGTTCAGAGCTTCATCTCGTATTATCGGGAGGTTGATATTTTGATTCTAGATGATGTTCAGTTCTTAAGAGATAAGGAAAAGACGCAAGAAATTTTCTTTCATATTTTCAATCACCTACATCAGTCAGGTAAGCAAATCGTAATGACCAGTGATTGTGCTCCTAAAGACCTTAAAGGTTTGCAGGAAAGATTGGTTTCCAGATTTAAATGGGGACTTACTGCTGATCTTCAACAACCTGCCTTTGAAACCCGGATGGCAATCATCCAAAGAAAAATTCAAGAGGACGGTATTCATATACCAGAGGATGTTATTGAATACATAGCTTATACAGTTGATACAAATATTCGAGAATTGGAAGGGGTGGTTGTATCACTTATTGCCCATGCATCTTTGATGAGAGTTGAGGTTGATCTTGAGCTAGCAAAGAAGGTTTTAAAGAACATAGTGAAAGAAATAGATTCAGAAGTAGGTATTGATTATATCCAAAAAACTGTATCTGAATACTTCCATGTTGGTCAGGATGATCTCAAAGCTAAAACTCGCAAAAAGGAAATTGTGATAGCTCGTCAGGTAGCCATGTACTTTTCAAAAGATTATACCAATCATTCCTTAAAGTCTATTGGATACCATTTTGGAGGAAGAGATCATAGCACTGTCATTCACGCCCTTCAGTCTGTTAATGACATGATGGATACTGATGCGAAGTTCAGATACTCAGTAGATGAACTCAAGAAGAAATTGAAAATGCGTACTGCCTAACGTCTAAACGGGTAGTACACCTTTCTTCCTCTTTCATTTATCCCTATTATGTCAAACCTTCCTCTGATATTTTCAAGAATCTTCGATAGTTCTTCTGGAGTATCAATTGCTCGGTTATTTATCTGAGTAATGATAAAACCCTTAGGAATTCCTAAGCTGGAGAAGAATCCATTGCTTTTAAAGTCAATTACTTTGACACCACTTTTAATTCCAAGAAGGTCTCTCTCAACTTTAGAAACACTTTCAAAGCTTGCATCTAAATCCTCTGCGTAATAAATATCTCTGGTTATAATACTTGTCGTTCCTTCCCTGTTGGTAAGAACTAGCTGCTTTGAAATCATTTCATTGTCCCTTTCTGCTATGATATTGAGTTTGTCGCCAGGGTAGCTCTTTGCAATTAATTCTTCAAGTTTTGCTTTATTGGTGAGCTGTTCACCATTGATCTTCCGAATGACATCTCTTTTTTTCAATCCAGCTTTATCAGCAGCACTTCCATCCTTCACATCTGTAATAATGACACCATCTAAATCTTCAATCCCAATTCGAGTAGCTAATTCACTATCAATATCAATGAATTCTGCGCCTGTAAATGCTTTTTGAACCTCTCCATACTGTACCAAATCATTAAATACTTTTTTTACAATATTCACTGGAATTGCAAAACCATAACCAGCATAGGACCCAGTTCTGGATAGAATGGCAGTATTAATACCAATTAATTGACCTTGAGAATTGACCAATGCCCCTCCGCTATTCCCCGGATTAATTGCAGCGTCAGTTTGAATAAAACTCTCAATTGGAAATTTATCTTTTAGAATATTAATGTTTCTACCTTTTGCACTTACGATACCCGCGGTGACTGTTGAGGTGAGATTGAAAGGATTACCAACTGCGAGCACCCATTCTCCAACCTTTACGTTTTCAGAATCACCTTTCTCTATTGTTGGGAGCTCGTTTGCTTTTATTTTTACAACAGCAAGATCAGTGCTTGGATCTCTTCCAACTAGTTCTGCAGAATAACTTCTTTTTCCAGCGATGACGGTAATCTCATCCGCATCCATAATTACATGATTATTGGTGACAATGTGGCCATCATCAGAAAAAACTACTCCGGATCCACTCCCAATGCGTTGTGATGATCTTGGCTCGAAGAACCAATCCATCCATCCACCGGTCCGATACTCGACTTCACTCAAAGTTTGAATAAAAACAACACTCCCTGTACTTTTTTCTGAAGCTTCGATAAAGTTCTCATTGGGAATCATATTGCCGTAGGAAACCCTGCTGATTTGAGTTGTAGGTTCATGGCTTTGGGTTTCCCCCTTTTTTTCAATGACAGATACTTCTGGATTTTGTGATCTTTCATTACTGTACTGGCTGGTGATTATTAAAGATCCTGCCATACCAGCAATCAAACCAACCGCAATTGTCTTTATCGTTTTCATATATTTTTTCTTTCGATGCTTTGAAATAAACCACTTTGAATCAAAAATTATTCCATTAGATTGTTAAAAATTGCAAACTCTTACCTTTGCCAACTGTTCTTTCCTAAAGGCAGGTCTCGAATTACATGAAGAAACGAAATATAGCCATTCTAGGCTCAACAGGTTCCATAGGAACACAAGCATTAGATGTCATCAAAAGACACCCGGAAAGCTTTGAAATAGAGGTGCTTACCGCTCAAAGCAGTGCGGACTTGCTGATTAAACAAGCAATTGAATTTAAGCCCAATGCTGTAGTTATCGTCAATGAGAATCATTATAAAAAGGTTTTTGATGCTTTGGATTCACTTGATATCAAAGTTTATGCTGGCGAGAATGCGCTTTCATCGGTTGTTGAAATGGAATCAATTGATATGGTTTTAACTGCTTTGGTTGGTTATGCTGGCCTTTTGCCAACGATGAGGGCCATTAATGCTGGAAAGACAATAGCACTTGCAAACAAGGAAACATTGGTTGTAGCTGGAGAGCTTATTACAAAATTGGCTAAAGAAAAAGGTGTGAATATTCTGCCGGTTGACTCTGAACATTCTGCAATATTTCAATGCATTGTTGGAGAATTTCACAATCCTATAGAAAAGTTAATCTTGACAGCATCCGGAGGTCCATTCAGGGGAAAGAATCGAGAATTATTATCATCCGTAACCAAAGAGCAGGCATTGAAACACCCAAATTGGGACATGGGTGCTAAGATTACCATTGATTCTGCAACGATGATGAATAAGGGATTAGAAGTAATTGAGGCCAAATGGTTGTTTGGAGTTGATTTGGATCAGATTGAAGTTGTGGTTCATCCCCAATCAATTATTCATTCAATTGTGCAATTTGAGGATGGCTCAATGAAGGCACAAATGGGGCTTCCTGACATGAGGGTGCCTATTCAGTTTGCCATGACATATCCGGCTAGATTAAAAGCTGATTATCCCAGATTTGATTTTCTGGACTACCCGCAGTTGACATTTGAAAAACCGGATGTAGAAACTTTTCGTAATCTAAGGTTAGCATTTGATGTGGCTAAAGAAGGAGGTAATCAACCATGCATTTTGAACGCAGCGAATGAAATTGCTGTTCAGGGATTCCTGGAAGATAAAGTAGGCTTTCTTGAAATTTCGGATGTGATTGAAAATTGCCTACAAAAGGTGAGTTATATTCGCAACCCTGAATTAGAAGATTTTATACAAACAGATAAAGAAACAAGAGCCAAAGCGCTCGAATTGATCAAATAATGGAGACTTTAATAATGGTTGGACAGCTACTTCTTGGGCTGTCAATTTTAGTGGGGGTGCATGAGTGGGGACATATGGTTGCGGCCAAATCTTTTGGAATGCGAGTTGAAAAATTTTCAATTGGATTTCCTCCTAAGATTTGGGGTAAGCAAATAGGAGAGACTGAATATTCAATCGGTGCTATTCCCTTAGGCGGATTTGTAAAGATTACGGGAATGATCGATGAATCCTTGGATACCAAGACATTAAATGCAGAGCCTGAACCGTACGAATTCAGAGCAAAACCAGCCTGGCAAAGACTCATTGTGATGATGGGAGGAATTATCGTCAATGTTGTTACAGGGATCATCATTTTCATTGGTCTCGCCATGGTTAATGGTGAATCATATATTCCCAAAGAGGAGGTAGCAGAGCATGGCATAGTAGCTTACGACCTTGGTGAGCAATTAGGGTTCAAAACAGGTGACAAAATCCTATCGATTAATGGTCAGGATTATGAAAGATTTGGAGATATACTAAGTCCAGATCTATTACTGGGCTCAGATAATTATTATACAGTTCTTAGAGAAGGTCAAGAAATCAGGGTTGATATGCCCAATGATTTCATAGATAAGTTTGCAGATAAAAGAAATCAAGTCAGAGTAATTGCACCTCGTCGTGTTTATTCTGTCGAGGAAGTCGTACCAGGCTCAAATGCTGATGATGCTGGCCTTCAAACTGGTGATAGGATTCTTAGCGTCAATGGTTTTGAAACCATATATTTTGACCAATTAGTTGACATTCTAGATTCATTAAAAGATCAAAGAGTAGCTCTTCAAATTGCCCGAAATGGCGAAACTATCGAAACAAGAGCATTAGTCGAATCAGATGGTACTATAGGTTTTTTAATAAAAGATGAATTGGATTATGTGATTCGTGACTTCACATTTGGTGAATCCTTGCAAGAGGGTACATACAATGCATTTGCAGTTGTATGGTTAAACATCAAAGGTTTCCAGAAGATGATCGCAGGAGATGTTGACGTTAGAAAATCTTTATCGGGACCAATTAAGATTGCCACCTTTTTTGGGGGAACATGGGATTGGAACAATTTCTGGAGGATTGTTGGCCTTCTTTCTATGGTTCTTGCCTTCATGAACTTTTTACCCATACCCGCTTTAGATGGAGGACACGTAATGTTCCTTACATGGGAAATCGTAACAGGTAGAAAACCTTCGGACAGATTTTTGGAAAATGCCCAGAAAGTTGGAATGGTAATTTTATTGTCATTGATGGCATTTGTCATCATCAATGATACAATAAGCTTATTTTAAAAATCATTCGAAGTTCCTCCATCTGATGTTGGAGGAGCTTCTCTATATATTTCAAATTCTACTCTTCGGTTGAGTTTTCTGTCATCCTCGGTGACTTCATTTTCAACTATCGGTTGGGTGTCTCCATAGCCTTCTGCTTCTACTCGCTCTCGGATAATTCCTGCGAAAATCACAATGTAGTCTCGGATATTCTGTGCCCTTTCTTTCGATAGCTGTAAATTTCTTTCGGGATCACCAACTGAATCTGTATGTCCGGCTATTCTAAGTTTAAACTCTGGATTATCGTAAAGAAAGTTGACCACTTTATTAAGGTCAGCGTACATCTCTGTTTTTAGCTCAGACTTTCCAACATCAAATTCGATGGATTCAAACTTCATTTTTGAAGCGAGTGGCTCTGTAACGGTATTTAATTCCATTGGCCCATCCAGATAAAAAACTTCTTCAATCCTAAAAAAGTCGTCACCTTGTAAAACCAGCAAATAATTCGTTTGGTTAATGAGTTCAAACTCAAAGGATCCGTCAGGTTTTAAGAATCGTGGAGCCACTTCTCTTCCATTGTCTAAGTCTATAATCGAGACTATTCCTTGAAAAGCAGCCCCTGTAAGCGAATCGGTAAGAGTTCCGGTTACTGTAGTAGTTGCTTCCGGTTGGGCTCCCATAGGTAATGGGAATGAATAAATATCCTGTTTATTCAGGTCTCTGGTAGATGATCGTGCATAAAATAGTAGTTCTGAATCAGAATCTATTGTGAAATAAAATTCACTACCTCTACCATTTACAAGCGGGCCAATATTTTGTGGCTCAGTCCAATATCCATCAATATGGTAGGCTTTATAAATATCAAACTCACCAAAGTTGTAGAGCTGGCCATTTGAGCTGAAATAAAGAACATCATAAACCGGATGATAAAATGGACTGACATCATTTTGTCTGGTATTGATAACCGGACCCATATTCATCGCAGGTGACCATCGTCCTTTATCATCTTTCACGGTGTAATAAATATCCGCTAAACCAAATCCCCCTAGTCTATCAGATGCAAAAAATAAGGTATCTCCAGAGTGAGATAACGCTGGATGAGAATCCCACGCAAGAGAATTAATAGTTACTCCTAAATTTTGAGGCCTGGTCCATGTACTGTCTTCCTGAAGTTTAGCAATGAATAAGTCACAGTCACCAAAGGAATCCGGTGAATCACATCTAGAGAATACCAAAGTTTTTCCATCGCCACTAAGACATGGAGATCCTTCATTGTAATGGGAGTTTAATTTAGGAATTGGTTTTGCCTTGGACCATGTTCCGTATAGATCCTTTCTGCTGTAAAATAGATCTTCATCTTCCCTGAATCTTATGGTCTCATCAATCTTTTTTCTTTTGGAGGTAAAGACTAATATGTCATTATGGATATTTAAAGATGGTCCATAATCAGCACTTGCACTATTCACTAGCATGCCCATATTCAAAAGAACTCCTCTTGGTGGTCGAAGCGTGTCAATTAATTTTCTATGTTCAACTAGCTCGTAGTAATAATCAATGGGGACAAATTGCTCGGCAGCTTTCCTGTTTAATGAATCATAATACAATTCAATTTCTTCAATATTAATGCCTTGATAATGGTGTCTCAGTACCATCCGATAAAGGGTCATGGCTTCATCTGGATCACCAAATAATTCTGTCAGTTTTGCAAGTTTCCAAATAAGCTTTGTATCTCTATAAAAATTTCGAATTCCAAATCGACTTACATAGTCTTTTAATGCGTCATATAGTTCTTCCCATTTCTCCTCTTTATCTAATTGAATGATCCTTTGAAGTTTTTGCTTATTAAAGTACTCAGGATATTTATTAATGCCTTTGAAGTTGTAAACATTGAAAACCACATCTTGAGGAACTGAATCAGTAAGTAGCTGGACTTCCTTACGACCCTTCTGGGCACTCGCAGAAAAGCAAACAAGAACTAAAAAAAGTCCAATATGGCGATGAAAAATACGGCGCATGCTGTCGATTCGTCAGTAAAAACTAAAATTAAATTAAAGTTAGCACTATTTGCCCTCAGCTACTACTTTGGCATAGCGATTGACAATTATGTACCTTTCCCTCATTCGAGGGTGTGTGTACAAAATACCTGACACATTGGCATTTTATGAATGACATTAATTTGAAATCAATTTTCATACCTGAATTTGTAGACGAAGAATCAGAAGAATTAATTCAGATCATATCTCCTGAAGAGAATCAAATGGCTGAATCTGATTTACCTAAAGATCTTCCTATTCTACCAATACGAAATACTGTGCTTTTCCCTGGTGTTGTGCTTCCCATTACTGTCGGAAGAACCAAATCAATCCGATTAGTTAAGAAAGCTTATAAGGGAGATAGGATAATAGGAGTACTTGCTCAAAAAAACGTAAAGACAGAAGAGCCTCATTTCACCGACCTTTTCGAAATTGGCACAATTGCTAAAATTTTGAAAATGATTGTGCTTCCAGATGGTAATACAACGATCATTATTCAAGGTCAAAAAAGGTTTAGAATTACTGATCAAGTACAAGACGATCCGCACCATATTGTTAAATATGAAACGGTCCCTGATAGACCAAATGCGCTCTCCAAGAAGGAACAAAAAGCAATCATTCAATCACTAAAAGACACTGCCACAAAAATTATGGGTTTGAGCCCGGAGATCCCTAAGGAGGCTCGGGTAGCAGTTGATAATATTGATAATTTCAATTTCCTGACCCATTTTCTGTCATCCAATATCAATGCCGAAGTAGATGATAAGCAATCTTTGTTGGAGATAGATGATCCGAAGGAAAGATCTGAAAAACTACTTCAATTTATGTTGAAGGATTTGCAGATGTTGGAATTGAGGCAGGAAATCCAAGAAAAAGTTCATACAGATATAGATCAACAACAAAGAGATTATTTCCTCAGACAGCAAATCAGAATTCTGCAGGACGAGTTGGGGCAGGACGGACCGGATCAAGAAGTAGAAGCGCTGAGAAAACGGGGGAATAAGAAAGATTGGCCGGCAGAAGTAAAAGACCATTTCGAAAGGGAACTGGATAAAATCTCACGGATGAATCCTGCAGCGGCAGAATTTCCTGTTGCAATGAGCTTCGTAGAACTGTTAGTGGATTTGCCATGGAATGAGGTAACAGAGGATAATTTTGATTTAAAAAATGCAAGGAAGGTTCTTGATAGAGATCACTTTGGGTTGGAAAAAGTAAAAGATCGAATCATTGAATACCTGGCTGTAAGAAAGCTAAAACAAGACCTCAAAGGACCGATACTTTGTTTATATGGCCCTCCTGGTGTAGGTAAAACTTCGCTTGGAAAGTCCATAGCCGATTCATTGAATAGAAAGTATGTTAGGATGTCACTGGGAGGGGTACATGATGAAGCAGAGGTTAGAGGTCATCGAAAAACATACATAGGAGCTATGCCTGGTAAGATTATTCAGAATCTTAATAGAGCCAAATCTTCCAATCCTGTTTTTATTTTGGACGAAATAGATAAAGTCAGTTCTGATTTTAGAGGCGATCCTTCATCTGCTTTGTTGGAGGTCTTAGATCCGGAGCAGAATTCAACATTCAAAGACAACTACCTGGAAGTTGACTATGATCTTTCAAAGGTCTTATTTATTGCCACTGCCAATTCTCTGGATACAATCCAGCCAGCGCTAAGAGATCGAATGGAGATCATTGATATCAGCGGCTATACTTTGGAAGAAAAAGTGGAAATTGCTAAGAAGCATCTTATTCCTAAACAAAGAAAGGAGCATGGCTTAAAAGCAACAGACATTTCATTCGATAGATCAGCAATTACGAAACTGATTAATGACTACACCAGAGAATCTGGAGTGAGAAGTCTGGAGCGTAAGGTAGCTGCAGTTATCCGCTCCATTGCAAAATCTGTGGCTATGGAGGAAGAATATGATTCTAAAATAACTGCCGATAGAGTAAGAGATATTCTCGGGCCTGAGATCTACGATAAGGACAATTATGAAGATAATTCGGTCCCCGGAGTAGTTACCGGACTTGCATGGACACCTTCTGGAGGTGATATTTTATTCATCGAGTCCTCATTGAGTAGAGGGAAGGGAAAGCTTACCTTATCCGGACAACTTGGAGATGTAATGAAAGAATCTGCAGTAGCAGCCCTTTCATATCTACGCTCACATTCAGATATGTTTGGCATAGACCATCGAGTATTTGACCATTATGACCTTCATGTGCACGTTCCTGCAGGAGCTATTCCAAAAGATGGACCATCGGCGGGAATCACTATGCTTACATCATTGGCATCTGTTTTTACTCAGAGAAAGGTTAAAAAACAGCTGGCGATGACGGGAGAGATTACCCTAAGAGGCAAAGTGTTACCGGTTGGTGGAATCAAGGAAAAAATTCTAGCTGCCAGGCGTGCTGGTATCAAGGAGATCATCATGTGCAAACGGAATCAAAAAGACCTTGAAGAAATCAGTGAGAAATATCTAAAAGGACTTAAAATCCATTTTGTAGAGTATGTACCACAAGTATTGGAGATAGCGTTAACTAAGCAAAAAGCCTCCAATCCAATTGAATTTATTCTACCTGAAAACAAATAGGTTGAAGTTTATAGCTGTTATAGCATGTTTAATCCCATTTTGGGGTTCATCTCAAATTGGGGGACAATTCGGTTATCAGTCATTGAATTTGACAACCAATCCAAGGTCTGCTGCCTTAGCAGGAACAACTATTTCACTATCTGATGGAGATATTTCTCAATTTTTCGAAAACCCAGCAACGTTAGATTCTGTGAATTCACAGAATCTTTTTGCACATTTCAATCCATATTTTGTTGATGTATTCGTCTTCACAGGAGCATATTCATTTAATGTTGGAAAATTGGGTGTAATGGCTGCAGGTATAAATTATGTGAATTACGGAGAGTTTAACCTTACAGATGAAACGGGCAGTCAAGTTGGCTCTTTCAATTCTCAGGACTTTAGTTTTTATGTTGGAAAAGCTCATAAATTGGGTCCATTTACTTTGGGAGCCAATTTTAAATTGGCTCATAGTTCGATCGAATCATATGGCTCAACTGCATTGATGCTGGATTTTGGAGGAACCTTTCATGTATCAAGAAATTGGACGGTTGCGATGGTAATGAAAAATTTAGGTACAAATATTTCTACAAGTGCGATAGCTTCAACTCCGGAAGTTCCATTTGATGTGGTACTCGGAACAACATTTAAGCCAGAATACATGCCACTTCGCTTTACGCTAACCTCAAACAATCTGATCAACGAAAACTACATTGAATCAGAAGAGGCTGGTGGGAGAGATACTAACGCTATCGACAAGGTATGGAAGCGTGTGAACTTAGGAGCAGAAGTATTGTTAAGTAAAAACTTTCAATTTTTAATTGGGTATAATCATAAGAGAAAACAGGAATTGAGGTTGGATGATAGAGGGGGAGGTGCCGGACTTTCTTATGGCATAATGCTTAAAGTCAGACAAATTGAATTTAGATTTTCAAGGGCTACATATCATGTAGCAGGAGGGAGCAGCTTCATTAGTCTGAGGACAGATTTAAATGATTTTAAAAAGATTTTATGAGTGAGTTAAATTATGATTTAACACCAAAACAAATAGTTGCGGAGTTAGACAAATACATCATTGGGCAAACGGATGCCAAGCGTAATGTGGCTATTGCATTAAGAAATCGGTGGAGAAGAATGAATGTAAAAGCGGAGATTCAAGGGGAGATAGTTCCTAACAATATTCTCTTAATTGGCTCCACAGGAGTTGGTAAAACAGAAATTGCAAGACGGTTGGCCAAAATAGCTGATGCTCCTTTCACCAAAGTGGAAGCTTCTAAGTTTACTGAAGTAGGTTATGTTGGAAGAGATGTAGAGAGTATGGTAAGAGATTTGGTCGAGCAGGCTGTAAATATGGTCAAGATCGCCAAAAAGGAAGAAGTGAAAGAAAAGGCTGCTGAGGTTGTAGAAGGACTAATTCTTGATGCGTTGATCCCTCCATTAAAAGGAAGTCCTAATGCCTATGCAACTAAAATTGGAAGTGATGAGCCGGAAAATGAAGTAGAGCTTAACGAACAAACAAGGGCTCGCTTCAGAGATAAAATCAGAAATGGCGAGCTTGATGATCGAAAGATTGAAATAGATGTAACTGCTAATCCATCTGGAAATGTAGGAATGATTGGAGGGGGGATGGATGAGGCTTCTATGATCAATATCCAAGAGATGATTGGCAATATGATGCCTAAGAAGAAAAAGAAGAGAAAAGTTACAATCGCGGAAGCACGCAAAATTTTGCTTGAAGATGAGGCTTCAAAGATGATTGACATGGATGAGGTGAAAGAGGAGGCAATTTTCAAAGCAGAAAATACAGGGATCATCTTCATAGATGAGGTAGATAAAATTGCGAAAGGAGGAGATTCTGGAAAAGGCGGACCCGATGTAAGTAGAGAAGGTGTCCAAAGAGATATGCTCCCAATTGTTGAAGGAAGTGCAGTAAATACCAAGTATGGGATCATTAACACTGATCATATACTTTTTGTGGCTGCAGGAGCATTTCATTTTAGTAAGCCGTCAGATCTTATTCCAGAGTTGCAGGGTAGATTCCCTATTCGTGTGGAATTGGATAATCTCACAAAAGCTGATTTTCTTAGAATACTTACAGAACCTAAGAATGCCCTCACTAAGCAATATGAAGCACTTGTCGCTGCTGAAGAAGTAAACCTTTCATTCCAAGAAGAAGCATTGGAAGAAATAGCTGAGATGGCTTTTCAGATCAATGAAGAAGTTGAAAATATTGGAGCGAGAAGATTACACACGGTGATGAGCAAGCTTTTGAATGAGATCTTATTTGATATCCCAGATACAATTGGACCAAATGCGCAGATCGTTATCGATAAAAATATGGTTACAGAAAAGTTAGCTGGTTTAGTGAAAGATAAAGATTTGAGCAGGTACATTCTTTAAATTCCTAGAACTTGTTTGATTACTATCGAATTGTTATCGGGATCTTTGATTCCAACTTGGACGAAATATGAATCTTTCGATGGTTCACCCATGACAGTTCCATCATTCATTTTTACAAGGGAAATGGTATGATCAAGATCTTCGACTTCAAATTCCAATTGATGCCTGTTTTGCTTGGCAGTATTACGGGCTATTTCGGCTGGACAGAATAATAATTCGATGGCATCTATTTGTGTTTTGGAGAGTTTAGACTCATACATCTCGATTTCTTCAAATACCAAATGAAATACCTTAGAATAAAAAGCAACCATTTTGTGCATATCTGTAACTGCAATGGTCATTCCTATGATTTTGGTTTGATCCATCAAAATTTGAATTACTAAATCTCCTTTGGAAAGTAAAAGAAAGCCAACATCCCTTCACCAAAACGTACATCTTTCCAATATTTCACATTAAAATTGATGCCCACCATCCCACAGGTAGGCACATTATCGAAATCTAAGTTGGCAAATGCGTTTGCAGCACTAGTAAAACCTGGGTTATGTCCAAAAATGGCAAGTCGATCACATTTAGGTGCTTCATTTACAACTTTCAGGATTTCGGAGGCTCCTGCATGATAAAGTTCTTTATCTAGTCGGATTTGTCCTTCATCTATTCCCATTTGATCACAAATATGCAATGCAGTGTAAAAAGCTCTGCTCGCCGTGCTTGAAATTAAAACATCTGGTTTAGGCTGATTTTTGGAGAGATGAGCGCCCATTTTAATGACATCCTTTCTACCCCTTTTTCCTAGGGGCCGATCATGATCATCAAGGTCAAATGACCAGGATGATTTAGCATGACGTATGAGATATAATGTTTTCATGATTCTGCCAAATAGAAATCAAAAGTTACATCATTCATGCATTTAAAATGCCCTTTAGGACAATTGGAATATCCATTTGGTGAACATGGCCGGCAGTTTATTTTGTTGTTTTCAAAAACTGTGAACTGATTTTTATAGGGATACTGACCAAATAGAGGCGTTGTGTTACCCCAAATGGTGTAAACCTTCTTTTTTAAAGCTGCAGCAATATGCATCCATTCATTGTCATGAGTAAAGACCCAGCTGGCCTGTTTTATTAGTGATGCAGATTGATTGAAGTTGAATTTACCACAGGCATTAAAGATGATAGCATTTTTATTTAAACCTTCAATTTCTTCTTCTTCAGCTTGAGTTCCTCTCTTAAAAAATTCCTCAATTTCATTAGCCACGTCTAAATCGCATTCATTCCCAAGAAGAACAATTGGTTTATTGATCCGATCGCAAAGCTCAATAAGTCTGTTTGCCGGTAGTTTTCTTGTAAAGAAATCAGCATTTATGGCAACTAAAGCAAATTCACTCTGGTGTGTATCTGGTAGCCATTCTCTCTCGACCTCATCTTTGTCAGGTATTTTGAAGTCATAACCTAAATTATCTGATTTAATATTCAATGGATCTAGTAGCTCGAAATACTGATCAACTAAGTGTTTCTTACTGAGGAGGTTAATCTTAGTCTTGCAATACAGCCATTGTTTGATTTTTTCATTCTTAAATGCAAAAGTTTCCTTTCCAATCCCGTACCTAAAAATTTTTGTTTTTAAACTATTTTGATAATCCAATACATAGTCAAAGTGGTTTTTTTTTAGCTCTTTTTTTAGGCCATCACTTTCTTCGAATGATAAGATTTTATCTATATAGGGATTTTCTTTGAATAATAATTCTCTTCGAGAATATGTCAATAAATGTATTTCTGAATCAAGTTCAGTTTTTAAGGAACGAATGATGGGAGTGATCATTAGCGAATGCACCAAACTATCAGACTGGATAAGTAAAATTTTCATTGTAGGTAAAAGTGAACTAATAATGAATTGTTTGAAAACATTTTCCATTAAGAAATCGATACCGTCTAAGCTTTTTTATAGCTTTAATTAAAATGTAATCATGAATTACTGGTTAATTAAAAGTGAACCGAATACTTATTCCTGGGATGATTTAGTTAGGCTGGGAAGAGATCATTGGGATGGCGTCAGAAACTTCAAAGCAAGAAACAATATCAAGCAAATGAAGGTTGGAGACTTATGCCTGTTTTATCATAGTGTAAACGAAAAGGCTGTAGTAGGAATAGCTGAGGTGGTCAAAGAATATTATCAGGATCCAACGACGGATGATCATAGGTGGTATGTAATGGATGTGGTTCCTGTTAGAAAACTTAGAAAACCTGTTACTCTGGCTGAAGTAAAAGCTGATGATAGGTTAAGTGATATGCAATTGGTTAAATATTCAAGACTTTCTGTTCAGAGTGTGAAAAAGGAAGAGTTTGATATCATTTTAGAATTAAGTGAACGATAGGGATACATGAGTTGTAATTGTTATAAGAATCCATGAGAAAAATAACTTTCATTCTTTTAGTCATTCCGATTATTGTTTTCCCCCAACGAAAGAAAGACAGGGATACAAGTGCGGTCATTCTTCAACCAAATCGCATTGAGTTCGAGAAAAACAGAGATGCATCAGAATTCTATGTAGTCCCTGGTGGAGCAGATGGAATTCTGATAGTAGAGGAAACTCTAGAAGCTGGGTCATTTGGAGGATACGAATGGAAATTACACATGGTAGATACCGCGTTGCAGGTGGTATGGTCTTCTACTATGATTCTGCCCTCTGACGGTTACATTATCGGTTACGAATATTTTGAAGGAAGATTCTATCTACTCTTCAACAAAGATAGGTACAGGAGTGAGGATTTGATCGTTTATCAATTTGATAGAGACCGACCGGATTTTAGAACGTATGAGATTACTACAGTCTTCCCAATAGATATCACACACTTCGAATCTGTAGGAGAAACTCTTTTGATTGCTGGATATGCAAATTTCAGACCCGTAGTAATTACCTATAATATCAATGATCGGATACCGCGAGTAGTCCCTGGATTTTATGACAATAAAAATGATATTCTGGATATAGTCGTTGATGAACATTCTCAACTCTTTACTGTGATTTTACAAGAAAGAATGAAGAATAAGAAATACACTGTGAGGGTGAAAACTTTTACTTCAAAAGGAGATATCATTCAGGATAACCTTGTAAATCCAGGAGAGAAGAAAAGTTTGCTGGATGCTGCTAGCACAACATTTGCAGGAGGTTTGCAATATCTCGCGGGTACGCACTCCAGAAAGTCTTTGCAGTACAGCCAGGGGTTCTATCTAAGTAAATTTATAAATGGGCAGCAGCAATTCAATAAATTTTATGCGTTTGCTGAATTGAATAACTTTTTCGGTCACATGAAACCCAAAAGAGAAGAAAGAATCATGAATCGAATCGAAAAAAAGCGAGCGAGGGGGAAAACAAAGAAATTCAATTACAGATTATTGGTTCATAAGATTCTTGAACGTGACGGAGAGTATATCATGATTGCCGAGGCTTATTATCCAAGATATAATTACTCAGCAACTGGTTCGAATTTCAGTAGCTTTGGTGGATATGCACCAGGAACTGGGCGCGGTAATCCATATTTTTTAGGGTATAAATACACCCATGCAGTAGTTCTTGCCTTCGATCCAAATTGCAACATCTTATGGGATCAAACTTTCAAAATTGAGGATATCCAAACTTATTCTTTAGAAGAAAATGTAGTAGTAAGTGGTTCTGGAGATAGAGTTATACTTATGTACTTAGAGGAAAATGAGATTCGTTCAAAAGTGGTAGAGAGAAATGAAATTGTTGAAGGAAGGACTTTTAGTCCAGTAAAGCTTTCTCATGAGAATGATGAATTAAAAACGAGAGATCCAGGTGTGGAAGGGATTAAAAAGTGGTATGATGAAACCTTGTTTGCTTATGGAGAACAGAACATTAAAAATCCAAGTGGAGTAGCTGGTAAAACAACAAGAAAGGTTTTTTACATTAATAAAATTCAATACGATTTAGATAAGCAACCAAATTAAACCCTAACTGATTACTTTTGAGGCGAAGAACTACTCATGCAAAAGCGCCTGCTATTCGATAGCCCACTTTTGAAAGTCACAATCAGTCGGTTGTGCCAACAACTCATTGAGGTTCACGAAGATTTTTCCCAGTCTGTTATTATCGGTATGCAACCTCGAGGAATATTTCTGGCAGAGAGGGTAAAAGCACAATTAGAAAAACAGGTAAAAAAAGAAATTCATTTGGGATATCTGGATACCACCTTTCATAGAGATGACTTTCGAAGAAGGGATGAACCAGTAACTCCGAGCCAAACTAAAATTCCATTTTTAATAGAAAATAAGAATGTCATCCTTGTGGATGACGTATTATTCACAGGGCGAACGGTTCGTGCTGCATTGGATGCTATGAATACTTTTGGTAGACCAGCTAAAGTGGAATTACTCGTACTGATAGATAGAATGTATAGTCGACACATACCAGTTGAAGCTACTTATGTGGGCAGAAAGGTAAATACCATTCAATCTCAAAAAGTCCTTGTCGAATTAGATCAGAATCAAAAAGAAGATCATATTTGGTTAATCACTAAAGTAGAATGAGTCAACTAAAAACTAAACATCTCCTTGGAATAAAAAACCTTGACAGAGAGGATATAGAACTCATTTTTCAGACAGCAACAAACTTTAAAGAAGTAATTAATCGTCCAATCAAGAAAGTACCTTCACTTCGTGATGTCACGGTCGCCAATATCTTTTTTGAAAACTCAACAAGAACAAAACTTTCATTTGAACTTGCAGAAAAGAGACTTTCTGCTGATGTGATAAATTTCTCTTCGTCTGGTAGTTCCGTCAAAAAAGGAGAAACATTACTTGATACAGTCAATAATATATTGGCAATGAAAGTAGATATGGTGGTGATGAGACATCCAAGTCCCGGAGCTCCCCATTTCCTTGCTAAGCACATTGATGCAAATATTATTAATGCCGGTGATGGTACACATGAACACCCAACACAAGCTTTGCTGGATACTTTTAGTATACAAGAAAAATGTGGATCTGTTGAGGGAAAGAAAGTGGTAATAGTAGGTGATATTTTGCATTCAAGAGTTGCCTTGTCCAATATTTTCGCACTTCAAACACTCGGTGCTGAAGTAATGGTTTGTGGCCCGGCAACACTATTGCCAAAACATATTCAAGAGCTTGGGGTCAAAATTGAAACAAGTATCAAAAAAGCTTTAGAATGGTGCGATATAGCCAATATTTTGAGAATTCAACTCGAAAGGCAGCAGATGAAATATTTCCCGTCCTTAAGAGAGTATTCTCAGTACTTTGGGGTGAATAAAGGTTTGCTCGATTCTTTAAATAAAGACATAACCATCATGCATCCAGGGCCAATCAATAGAGGAGTAGAAATAACCAGTGATGTAGCAGATTCTGAGCACTCAATTATACTCCAACAAGTTGAAAATGGAGTGGCTGTCAGAATGGCTGTCCTTTATCTTCTTGCTGGAGTGGCTTAAGTCAAAAAAGATTTGACACTAATCTGATATTATTTTTATTTTGCAAATAACTAACCTGTAATCGAATGATACGAATTTCATTAATACTATGCATGGCGCTAGTTTCCTGTGGTCAAAAAGTGAGCAGAGAGATGAGCGTTACCGCCGAGTCACCTGTTCAGTTTGAAATCATAACAAGTGGGTCAAGTGCTGAAACATTTAAAACACCCTACTATTTAGAAATTTATGATGAAAGGTTTGAAGCTCAATTAAAATCTTTGAATTCGAGCGTGCCGATTAAGGTAACCGTAACAGAAAATGGAAAAGAAGCACTGGTTTCAGATGGCATTAAAATAGAATTACTCGTAAATGGAACATACATGTCTACCTCTGTTGAGTAAAAAGGAATCTTGACTAAAGATCAGTGATTTAACGGATATAGTTTTATTTCCCCGTATAATTATACGGTGTTATCACCTTTAGTTCTGCCTTTATTTCCTCCGATACATTTAATTCGTCAATGAATACACGAATGGATTCCTGAGTGATTGATTCATTTGTACGAGTTAAAGACTTTAATGCTTCATAGGGCTTTGGATACCCTTCCCTTCTTAAAATTGTCTGAATAGCCTCTGCTACTACTGCCCAATTTTCGTCAAGATCTGCTCGAATGGCGTTTTCATTTGCATGTATTTTGGATAGCCCTTTTTCAAGCGAGAGCAATGAAATAAAGGAGTGTGCGATTGGCGTACCAATATTTCTCAAAACAGTGGAATCTGTAAGATCCCTTTGAAGTCTTGAGATTGGAAGTTTGGCGCTTAAGTGCTCAAAAATTGCGTTGGCAATTCCCAAATTCCCTTCGGCATTTTCAAAATCAATTGGATTTACTTTATGAGGCATAGCCGAAGAACCAACCTCATCCTTTGCAATAGTCTGAGTGAAGTAATTCATGGAAATGTATTGCCAAACGTCACGAGAGAAGTCAATCAAAATAGTGTTTATTCGCTTTAATGCATCAAACAGGGCTGCTAAATGGTCGTAATGTTCTATTTGAGTGGTTGGGTGACTTCTTTTTAACCCTAACTTCTCCTTGACAAACTTGTCTCCAAATAAATGCCAGTCATAATCCGGGTACGCAACATTATGAGCGTTGAAGTTTCCAGTAGCACCACCAAATTTTGCTGCAAAAGGAATCTGATCAAGCAATGCCAGCTGTTCTTTCAATCTTGATACAAACACCATGATTTCTTTCCCTAACCTTGTTGGTGATGCTGGTTGCCCATGAGTTTTGGCTAGCATTGGAATGTGACCCCACTTCATAGCTTTATCCTCAAGAGAATCTATAAAAGCAGCAAGTTTAGGTCGATATACCTCGTTTAATGCCTCCTTGAGAGAAAGTGGGATGGAGGTATTGTTGATATCTTGAGAAGTGAGACCGAAATGAATAAATTCTTTAAATTCAGACAGCCCTAGCTGATCAAATTTTTGCTTCAAAAAATACTCAACTGCTTTTACATCATGGTTGGTTGTCTTCTCTATTTCCTTGATGGATTCGGCATCTTCTAACGTAAATACCTCATAAATCTTTTTTAAGTCTTCATTATGGGACTTGTTGTAGTTACCTAATTGAGGAATACCACTTTCAAAAAGGGCAATGAAGTAGAGTACTTCAACTTTTACTCGATATTGGATTAAGGCTTTTTCAGAAAAATAATCTGAAAGCACGGATACTTTTGATCTATATCTACCGTCGATTGGGGAAATCCCCTCTAGTGGGTTAAAATTCATTCAGTTTGGTATTGTAAAAACGAACACAAAAGTACCTCATCATGTTTACTTGCAGAAGCTGGTCTATAAATCAAGTTTTCTTGGCTTGGCTAAAATGGCGAGCTATCTTTGCGCCCTTAAAATTGATAACATGGCATTCGGATTATTCAAGAAAAAGAAAAAACAAAAAGACGATAGGTATCAGGTGTTGACAATCAAAGAGGTTGTTCATGTAGCTAAAGATGCCGTAAATCTTGTTTTTGAGAAACCAGAGTCTTTTGAATATGAGCCAGGTCAGTTCATCACTCTGATTAAAGAGGTAAATGGTAAAAAAATACGAAGAGCATACTCTTTGTGCACCACACCATTCGAAGATGAAAATCCTGCGGTAACTGTAAAGCGCGTAGACGGTGGAGCAATGTCCAATGATTTAAATGATCATGCGAAAGCGGGTGACCAAATACAGATAATGGAACCAATGGGGATGTTCACGACAACTTATGAAACGAACAACAAACGAGACGCGGTGTTTTTTGGTGGAGGAAGTGGAATTACACCATTAATGTCCATTATAAGATCTATTCTTCTCAAAGAGCCTAATAGTAAAACCACGTTAGTTTATGGGAATCGACGTAAAGAATTTGTGATTTTTAAAGACTTAATTGCTGAATTAACTGAGAAGTATCCAGAGCGATTTAGAGTGATCCATATTTTAGAGGAGGGAGATGCTGACTATCAAGGGAGGCCTACTCCTGCTTTGATTGGAGAGATTTGCGAAGCAATAAATGTTAGCAACAAAACAGAATATTATATATGCGGACCACAACCAATGATGGATGTTGTGTCTGAAGGTCTTAATAAGAAAGGTGTTAAGGCAGGCAATATTAGAATGGAAAGTTTTGAAGCTGGAAAGACATCTCCATCAACCATTATAGATCAAGGGTCATCCGAAAGTGAAGTCGCAATTCTATTGGATGGTGAAGAATATAGCATCACTGTAAAAAAGAATGCATCCATTCTTGAAACAGCCTTAGACAATGATCTTGATATGCCATACTCATGTCAGAGTGGACTATGTACAGCATGTCGGGGAAAATGCGTCGAAGGACAAATTAGCATCGATGAAGCTGAGGGATTGTCACAGGATGAGCTTGATGAAGGATATGTACTCACCTGCGTAGGAAAACCTCTTACAGATCGTATCAAGGTTGAGATAGGTTAAGCCGTTTCAAATATCAGCTTAAACGTGGTTCCTTTACCGGGACTGCTATCACATGTAATATCACCTCCCATTGCCTTTATGAATTTAAAAGCAATGGATAATCCCAATCCGGAAGAACGTTCTTGCTCCGTAGGTTTTGAACTCAGGGTAGTAAAAGCTTTAAAAAGATTCTCCTGTTCCTCTTTGCTTATTCCAGGACCTTGATCTGTAACCAATATCTCGTGTACACCATTTTCTGAATTGACTGACACATCTATTTGCTTTCCACGTTCAGAAAATTTGATTGCGTTGGATAGTAAATTGTCAATAACCTGAACTAAATAATTAGGATCTACGACAGATAATAGTTCCTTTGATTTATCAATATTGTCAACGATCTTAATCTGTTTTTGAGCTGCTATAATATCAAAATTATGAATTGATTCATATGTAAGTGTGGCCAGGTTAGTCTTTTCAAGCTTTAGGTTGACTTTCATGTTCTCAATAGCACTAATATCTAGTACGCGATCGATCATTGTTCTCATCCGCTCTGATGACACTTCCATTAGCTCCACATATTTTTTAAGGTTCTCATCCTCATTATTCTCTAGGTGCATTTTGAATAATGGCATGAGCCCCAGGATCATATTAAGAGGGTTTCTAAGATCATGTGCCACAACACCCATAAGTTTGTTTTTTTCATCGTTTAACCACCTTAATTTTTTATTTCGCTTTTGAATAGCAAAGTATAATCTAGCCAGGGAGATGGCAAGCAGAAAAAATAGAATGGAAGTAAGAAGTATGAGTCTATTCTCACTTTTTTTAGCTTCTATTTCTTGAGCTAATTTTTCTTCAGATTGAGATCTCTCATGCTCCATTTCAGCCACCTGTTTTCTGAAGTCATATTCAGCTGCAAGCTGTGTTGCCTTCTCTACATTTTTAGCATCATAAATAGAATCTACTAATTGTTGATATTGCTCCAGGTATGAGATTGCTTCAGGGGTATTTTTATTTTTTTTATAAAATTTATATAATTCGAATAAGGTCTCTTTTGATTCTTGAATGAGATTAGATGATCTACTGATCTCAAGTGATTTCTCAAGATTATTTCTGGCTTCATCATTTCTACCAAGTTTAGAATAAAGAATCCCTAAATCCTTGTGAACAGAAGTAAGGACGCTTACATCTTGGCATTTTACACCACGATCCAGTGATTTTTTTAACAGGAATTCAGCAGAATCTAACTTGTCTTTAAAAATATAGATAAATCCAAGTCCCTCAAGAGGATAACTTTCGAAGCATGGATATATTTCAGATAGATCTATATTTAAAGACCTTTGAAGCAGGGTAATGGCCTGAGACGTATCCCCATTCTTTAGATGAATGTAAGATAGATTATTTAATAGGGTAGCTTCACTATCCTCTATGCCATTTATCCTCGCCTTTTCAAGCGCATCACCATAGTATTGCATGGCTTTTTCAGTATCATTCATGTTATCATAAATAACACCCATGTTGTTGTTGATCAATATTTCTCCATCAACATCATCTGTTTGAATTGCAATTTCTCGTGCTTGAAGGTAATTATCCAATGCTTCGGAATACAGGCCCTTTTGGTCGTAAATAATTCCAATTTGATTAAGCGTTTGGCCCACCTGTTGAGGAAAGCCCCCTTTTTCAAAAGCATCTTTTGCTCTTAATGCTTCCTCTAAAGCCATGATATTTCTTCCACGTGTATTGTAAATATTAGCTAAGGCATATGTAGCATCCCCCAATTCTTTATAATGATTGTTTTGTTCACTGATTTCTGCAGTTTTATTATACGTCACTATAGCGGAATCCGTAAGCTCATTTATTTCTTGAATAATTCCTTTGATATAAAGTGCATTTGCTGCTCTGCTTGTGAGGTCATTATCAAGATATCTTTTGGCACCCTGATTCATTAAAAAAATCCCAGAATCAAGATCATAACTAGAAAGAAATAAGCCATAAACTGCCTCTGATCTCCCTTTATATTTAGGATGGTCCTCACATCTCTTCCCTATTTCATAAGCTTCTTTTGCAACACCTAAACTGGAGGAATCATTGAGTTCGTATGCCAAATCAATTAATAAAGTAACCTTAGTTGTGTCATGTTTGGCACCAGCTATTTGATCACGTAAACTATCAATTTTAGATAATTGTCCAAACAACGGAATTGATAAAAGCCAGACAATTAATAGGAGGTTGATTTTGCGCATTATTGAAAATAGCGAGTTATTCAAATATAATCTTTTGATAACCTCAAACGAAATGACCGTCCAACACTTTTTTGTTTCGTCATGATTGTTATCAGCTTAATTTGCTACAAATTATTAATCTAGATGAAGATACTAACGACTTTATTGCTTTTTATTCCTCTGCTGTCTATGGCTCAAATTCTGAGTCCAGCAGATTTTCATGGATATGAATTGGGTGAAAAATTTACTCGCCACCATCAAGTGGTCGATTATTACACTCATATATCCGAAAATTCTGATAAAGTAACCCTTCAACGATATGGAAGCACCTATGAAGGAAGACCGCTCTTGCTTGCATATGTCTCGTCCGAAGAGAATCTTGATAATCTTGAAATTATTAGAAAAGACAACCTTATTCGGGCAGGCATTGAATCCGGCACGCCCACAACGAATATTCCGATTATTTGGCTCAGTTATAATGTTCATGGTAATGAGTCATCCTCAACGGAAGCTTCAATGGCGACAATCTATGAGCTCATAAGAGATGGATCTGATAAAAGTGAATGGCTGGATAAAGTCATTATCATTATTGATCCATGTATAAATCCAGATGGAAGAGATCGATATGTAAATTTTTTCTGGCAATATGGGAGTCAGCAACTCAACCCAGATCCTAACGCTATGGAGCATAATGAAACATGGCCCGGTGGAAGGCCAAATCATTACTTATTCGATTTAAATAGGGATTGGGCTTGGTTGACACAAATAGAAACAAAAAGCCGAATGAAAGTTTACAATAAATGGCTTCCTCAAATTCATGTTGATTTTCATGAGCAAGGAATTAATTCACCATACTATTTTGCACCAGCAGCACAACCATATCATGAACTTATTACTTCTTTTCAGCGTGATTTTCAAACAGAGATCGGAAGGAATCATGCCAAGTACTTTGATCAAAACAACTGGTTTTACTTTACTAAGCAACGTTTTGATCTTTTATATCCAAGTTATGGGGATACATATCCCACTTATAATGGAGCGATAGGGATGACTTATGAGCAAGCTGGTCATGGTAGGGCTGGTCTAGGTATTATCAAGCAAGAAGGAGATACACTTACTTTAAAAGATAGAATCGATCATCATTATACAACAGGACTATCTACTATCGAAGTGGCAGTTGAAAATGCAGACCGTTTACTTAATAATTTCAATAAGTTTTTTGGTGATAACTCAAGCTTAAAATACAAAACTTTCGTGCTTAAATATGATGGTAATGATGATAAATTCAATGGATTAAAATCCTGGTTGGATGACCATGGGATAACATATGGGACGGCCTCAGGAAAACTAAAAGGTTTTGACTATAGCTCAGGAAAAAATACTGATTTCTCCATTGATTCTGAGGATTTGGTGATCAGCACAAATCAGCCAAAGGCAACTCTAGCACATATCCTTTTTGAGCCTAAAACAAAACTGGTAGATTCAGTGACGTATGATATTACGGCATGGGGAGTTCCTTATGCTTATGGAATTAAGGCATATGCATCTGATCAAAGTATTTCTGTTACAGAAATTGAAAAAGATAAATTTCAAATTGTTAAGCCACCAGAGAAAGCATATGCATTTATAAGTAAATGGAATAGCATGGATGATGCTCGATTTCTTGCAGCACTCTTAAAGGAAAATATCAAGGTGAGATTTACTGAAAGGCCGATGAATTACAAAGGCACATCGTTTGAAAGAGGAAGTCTTGTTATCGCAAGACGTGACAACAAGAATCGCAAAGAATTTGAAAGGTCAATCATAAAGCTGGCAAATCAGTTTCAAAGAAAACTTGATGTGATTCAAACAGGATTTATGGATAGTGGCCCTGATATTGGGTCATCAGATATCCGATTTTTAAATAAACCAAAAATCGCAATGTTAGGCTATGAAGGAACGTCTTCACTAGCATTTGGTGCCATGTGGCATTTCATGGAACAGGAATTAGAATATCCTGTTACGATTTTGGGTACTGATTACTTTAACAGAGTAGACCTTTCCAACTATAATGTCCTGATAATGCAAAGTGGATGGTATAGTGATTTTGGTGAAGGAGAAATGAAAAAAATAATGGAATGGGTTTCAGCCGGTGGGAAATTAATAGCTGTGGAAGGAGCACTGAATAAACTTAAGGATACCGATTACTCTTCATTATCTGCTTATGCTGATGATAAAGATAAAAATGAAGCCAAAGAGAAGAAGGATGAAAGAACGATGGCAGCACGTTTGGTGCCTTATGAAGAAAGGGAAAGAGAATTTATAAAAGGCTTTGCACCTGGTGCCATTTATGAGGTCAAGTTAGATCAGACACATCCTTTGGCGTTTGGATATGGGGGCACCTATTACACGCTAAAAACGGGATCAAATAGAGTCGCTTATCTTGATGGAAACAATGTGGGAGTAATCGTTGATAAGGATGATTTAATGAGCGGCTTTGCTGGTCAATACGCACAGGAGGACATGGCTGAGTCCCTGGTATTTGGAGTAGAAAATAAAGGAAGGGGTCAGATTGTACATATTGTTGATAATCCTATGTTCAGGTCTTTTTGGCAGAATGGGAAACTATTGATGGTTAATGCCATGTTTTTTGTTGGGCAGTAACTTAAAAATGAGCCTTGGAGATCAACTACCTCCTATGGCTCATTTCTTTAATCTTCCGTTATCTTTCAAGGCCTTGTGAATAATCCATTCAATCTGACCATTTGTGGAACGAAATTCATCTGCAGCCCACTTTTCAAGTGCCTTCATTGTATCCTCATTGAGTCTTAATGCAAACGGTTTTTTCTTAGCCATCCATCTTCCAGTTTTCTTTCAACTTCTTTATCGCATGACTTATTGCACCTGGTTTCTGTGTACCTAATAATATTTTTTTACCATCAGCAAGTATTAGTTGTAAACCCTGATTGCCTGCTACGTTCATAGCTTTTCCTTTTCCAGGTCTGACACGGTATCCCCAGCCACCATATTCCCAAATTGGATTGTATTTTCGAACAAATACCTCGCTAACATCTATTTTGGTTAGCTTTTTTTCTTTATTAACAAAGGGAGGGTATCTATAATAGATGGCTTTATCATCGATACTTACATAGAGTTTTGAATAAATGAAAAGCATCAATAGTCCCGCGGTTACTAGCCCCGCTATGATGAGTCCGATAATTCCTTCTTCAGATGTTTTGTTCAATAAAATGGTAATAGCAGTGCCAATCATTGAAAGTGAGGTGATGGCTATTACTAAATAGAACATCCATGTTCCAACAAAACTCTGCTCTTCCTTGAATAGAATCTTTCCTTTCATTGCTGATCAATTATCGCTCACGATCTAACAGTACAATTAAAGACCCTTGATCGGAAGCAAAACTATTTACCTTCCAACCTTGACTTATTGATTCTTGCAGTCTTTTTTCAAAACGTTCTACTTTTTCGAAAGCTTTCTGCTTTAAGAATTTATGACTATTCATAATTAGTGATTTAATGTTCCAGAATTAACTACAGGTGAGACATCTTTATCCGCACAAAGAACCACCATAAGATTACTTACCATGGCAGCCTTTCTTTCTTCATCCAAGTCAATCACATCTTTTTCCTTCAATTGTTCAAGCGCCATTTCCACCATACTCACTGCACCTTCTACTATTTTATGACGTGCAGCCACAATAGCAGTGGCCTGTTGTCTACGTAACATAGCGCTGGCAATTTCCTGCGCGTATGCCAGGTAACCAATTCGTGCTTCCAGAATCTCTATACCTGCAATAGCAAGCCTCTCATCTAGCTCTTTTTCCAGATCTTCGTTGACCTCTTTGATACCGGATCTCAGTGTTACTTCCGCTTGTTCATCATCAAAGTTGTCATATGGATATGTTCCGGCAAGTTTCCTCACAGCAGCATCTGTTTGTACTCTTACAAAGTTTTCATAATCATCCACCTCAAAAGCAGCTGAAAATGTGTCTTTGACACGCCAAACAAGAATGACAGAAATCATAATTGGGTTACCAATGCTGTCATTGACTTTAATTCGCTCACTATCAAAATTTCGGGCTCTTAGACTTATTCTTTTTTTGGCGTAGAAAGGATTTACCCAATAGAATCCATTGTCTTTCACAGTACCAATGTACTTACCAAATAAGACCAAGACTCTTGAGCCATTTGGATTAACGTAAAAGAACCCGGGGATCATAATTATCCAAGCTAAAAATAGAAGAGCCCAAATAGGATTTTTGGTTAATGCCAGCAATGAAATGGCGGTGGCTAAAATTACTACATTGGTAAAAAGGCCTAAATAGCCAGAGATAGGCATATAAGTTTTTTCTTGTGATTGCATGGTTCTATGGATTTAAAGATTAAATGAATTCAAAGGCTAATGAACTTAAAATGTTAATTCAAAAAGTGATATTAAAATGATATCATAGTAATATACGGTAAAAATTTAAAAATGGTTATAAATGAATAATTGCATTCATTTGTATAATGAAGAAAGAGGGCTTTATCTGGAAAGACTATCATCATCAGATATATCAAGTTTACCATGGGCTAATAGCAGTCACATTGGTGCCTTTCGCATTGCTTTTCCTTCAATGGAACTCGGAGATTGACAATGTTCAGGCGAATCCCAAAAGTTGGATTTTTATTATAACCCTTCAGCTGCTATGGGTCATTGGTTATTTGTCCTGGTATGTATGGAAAGGAAGCAAAGTGCAATATGATTCAGAGGAGGGGATGGATGTTCAAGAAAAGCTAAAGGAATTTAGAAAGAAGAATGTTAGCAAATATTTGCTTCTAACGATAATTGGAATGATTGCCTCATTTGCAATGTGGATTCAACCTTCATTCATTTTTGTCATTGCTTACTTGTCAACTTTAATTCAATTTTCATTTTTGAGACCGTCTGAAGATAAGATTGTTAGAGATATGCGGCTTACAAAATCGGATAGAGAATGGCTGCATAAGCAGGCATGAAAAAAGCACCACTCAAATGAGTAGTGCTTGCTGTTTCTTAATGATTTTATCCTATAAAGTTATCCCAAAGCTTATCGCATTCAGGTTTGCGCTTTGATTGTTTGCATTAAGCGGGCCTCTATTAGTAGAGAAAACTTCATTTAGATCGTAATTTGCAAAGAGTTCCACGCCTTTCCATCCGACCTGAGCTCGTAGACCATATCTGAAATTTTCCAGAAAGAAGTTGTCGGTTTCTTTATCTTTTTCAGTACTACCGTTCTCCTTAAATTTATATTTGGTGTGACTACCAATTCGATATCCGGCGTATCCGCCAAGACCAAACCGGAATCCTTTTCTTGAATATTTCTTGATTTTAACACCGCCTGATTCAATGCTGGTAATTTTTCTTCTTCCTCTGGAAAAATCAAACATAGGAACGACAGTTGCATTGATATAGGATGCTGTTAGTTTACTTTTTTGTCCATTGACTGAAGCCGGTGCTTGGTTGAATTCAATTCTCTCAGATCCTTCTTCAATAATGAAATCAGTATCCTGTAATTTCCAATTGTACCAGCTGATCCCAAGGCCCCATTCCAGGAATACTGGTCCTCCTACCCAGGTTCTATTTGTGCTATTTAACCCAACATACCACGAACCGAATGGTTTAATTGAATATGGAGCGTTATTCATATCTGGAAAATTTCCATCATCTAGCCAATTGTTTAGTCCAATGTCGATGTTGAAGTGGTGTGAGGTTCTGTCAACTCTTTCAGCTTCATAAGTTACTTTTTTACGATCTTCCCAGTCATTCTCATCCCAATCGTCTATTTCATCCGGGTCAACATCTACTTCCACGCCTCCTAGTTTTATTCTGACTTCATCATCATTGATTTTCCAATCTTTCATTTCTACCTCATCATCATCATTGACATATGCTTTACCATCACTGATCTCCAAATACTCCACACTATCTGACAGTTGAGCGTTGAGATCCTTGATCATTTGATTTACATCATAATTTTCAAGTGACGCAAGATCTGCTCTGCTTTTTGTGATTATGACTATTTTGCTGTTATTATTTAGTTCAATGATCACAGTATCCTGTTTTGGATCTGTTTCCGCAAATGCCATCGCTGGGAATATAAGAGCTATCATCAATGCGGTTATAAATGATTTCATCTTAGTCTTTATGTTCAATTTATTTTTCATGTCCGTCCGATTTATAATGAGTTTCTGTCCTTTTTATTCTTCAATCCACCGTTAAGCAAATTGTCTTTAGCTGTTTTAATGTCAGCCAATACATCTCCCGGATCTATCTTCTCAGCAAATGCAATAAACTTTTTAAGTACTCCGGTAGAGTCTGTTTTTTCAGTATTTGCTTGAACACTATTGTTATTGGAAGATGCTATATAAGTGATCTTTACTGTTCTGAATTCTGGTTTATTAATAGATTCCTTTACATTTTCTAAGATCTCAGGCTTCTCAACATCTTCTGTTGCAACCATGGTTTTTGATTCTACTTCCAGAATTGGAAGTTCTTCCAATTTGTCCTCATTAGTCGCTTTTTCACTGTTTTCTGCAAATTGTGGCTGAATCGTTGATTCTTTTCTTGGTTCAGGAGATTTTTTAATCACTGGCTTTTTGTCCTCTGCTTTTACTACTGGAACGATGAACTCCGGTGTTCGGGAAGGTAGAGGATGATTCACCTCTGAGGCAATAGGATTAAATGTTTCAGTTTGGGATGGACGATCCGACCAAACAAACCAAGACATTATAAGAAGTGAAATAGAAGCTGCCACCCAATACAACACAGGTGTTTTCTTAGGTCGAATTTGTTTTTCGACTTGAGACCAGGACTTGCTGGAAGGTGTGACTTCCATTTGGTCTAGCTTCTCCCTAAATAACCGATCAATGTTTTGTTGATCCATTGGTAATTTTATTTTCTAGTTCATTTTCAATTTCTGCAAGCTTTGCTTGCAACCATTTTCTGGCTCTGCTCAACTGTGATTTCGAAGTGTTTTCACTTATATCCAACTGCTTCGCAATCTCAGCATGACTATAACCTTCTATTGCATAGAGGTTAAAAACGGTCCTGTAACCTACAGGCAGTTCGTTTATCAGTTTTAACAAGTCTTCCTGTCTCAGTGAATCTTCCATTACACTAAGATTTGGACTATCAGAAGCGGTTTCTATGTCTGTTTGCAATGACATATTTCGATTTTTACGAATATACATCAGGCAATCATTGACGATAATTCTTCGAACCCACCCTTCAAAACTTCCTTCGCTTTTAAACTGATCCAATTTTTCAAATACTTTCACAATTCCTCCGATCATGACATGTTCCGCTTCTTCACGGTCTTTTATGTATCTGAAGCAAACCCCCAACATTTTGGGAGCAAGTCGGTCATACATGCCACGCTGCGCCGAAGCTTTGCCTTTTCGACAACCTTCGAGTAGTTCTTCTTCGGTTAGTGACTTATTAATGCGCAGCATGGTTTTGACCTTCATGGGGTAGATGCAGCTATTTAGCTAATGGTTGCGTGAGGGTGAAATTATTCAAAACAAAAAAAGCTGGCAATTGCCAGCTTCTTAGATAATTCTTATTTATTCTTATCAATCATTCTCATGATGAGCATGATGTCTATTAAATCTATTTTGCCTTTTCAGTAGGAATCTCCACATGCTTGTCCACATATCGTCGAAAGCATAGTGGATGATATTCTTGAAATTGAGCCAGTTGTCTCTTTTCTTTTCCATGGTTGACAGTTTAGCTGATTGTTTATCAAATCTACATTTTTTAACGTAAAAAAAATATTTGCGGTTCTGAAGTTTTAAATAACTCTGAATTATTTAATGGTATTCTTGGAATAATTCTATAAAACTAATTGACTATTAATAAAAAAGAGGGGCCGAATTACAACACGGTACCCCTCTGTTAAGTATGAAGAGGAATACAAGGATAGAATAGAGGCGTAGTGGATAATTGTAAAAAAGGTTGAAACTAACTAACTGTAAAAAAGAAGATTTTTCCCGACAATGGGGGTTGTTAGCTTTATCACTTGTTTTATAGCTGAGACTCAAAGTGAATTGGATTATGATTGCAATTGGCCTGACTTTGTTGGGAATAGCCTTGATTTGGTATACCAGATTTAGACCGAATCAGTCTCAGCCAGAAGATATAGAAAGAGAGGAGGAGGAATTAAAAGAAATATTTAATAGAACCATAGTCCTATTAAATACAGAAAAATATTTCCTAAATAAAAACTTAAAACTTTCTGATTTAGCTAAAGAATTATCGTGTAATGAAAGACAACTATCACGCGCAATCAACAAATTCGGGAATAGTAACTTCAACAAGTTTATAAATTCATTTCGAATTGAGCACTCAAAAGAGTTATTAACAGGAGGGAAGTTTGACCACTACACAATTGAAGCAATCGCTGAGGATTCCGGATTTTCCAATAAGGTTTCGTTTTATAATGCCTTTAAAGGTGTAACCGGGATGTCTCCAACTCAATTCAGAGCAGCAAAACAATCCAAATAGTAGCTTCCCTAAGCAATTTATTTGTGATTGTAAAAAAGCATGATTTTTTATATAAAGAATCACGATTCTTAACATATGTGACTGAAAATCAGTAAGTATAGGGCTGTGTGAATACGTTTTGGATGAAACAAATATCACCAAAATGTACACTCAAGAATTAGGACTACAAGAAGAATTAGCTATCGTTGATGAAATTCAGCTGATAAATGAAGTTGAAATAAATCAGGATTATGTTTTAGTTCCCAATAATAAAGCCGAAGTATTTTTCGCTTTGAATGGGAACCTTCAATTCAAATCATTGGGAAGTGTAAGATCTCTTACCATTGAAGCAAATGAAAGTGTTTTCATGAAGCCGAGAAGAAGAGGTGCAGAGTTGACTATAGATAAAGGTACTAGCTGTCTTATGATCAAACTGAACCCTATCTATGCAAAGAAGATATCAGAAAATTTGGAAGAGATTTCAAATGGAATTTTTGCATTTAAAATGGCTTCAATACAGCACAGGTTTTTAGATGCAGACATTTATGATGCGAGTGATGCTATACGGGAGTTTTTTTATGCTAAAACGGATTTATTCGACTACAACTTTACAATTATAGATTCCATCGACAGAATCAAAAATTCATGCGGCACAGTCTCAGTGAAAGAAATTTATAACACGCTAAATGTTAGCAAATCTAAACTTGAACAGCATTTCAATAGAGAAATCGGACTTACTCCGAAGGAGTTTTGTAAAATTGAAAAAATAAACTGTTTTATAAATTCCTATGTATCAAACCCTAATCAAAGCTTAACAGAATTAACCTATCAGTGTGGATATTACGATCAGTCACATTTAATAAAAGACTTTAAATATTTTCTGGATACAAGCCCCAAAAAATATTTCAATAGTGAATACACTATTTAGATTCGAAATCTATACTTTTTAGGAGGTGCTGAATTTGATGATAAATTTCAGAATCTGATTGAATAAGGGTTTTTGTATCATTTCGTGAATTGATAATCATGTAGGAAGGATAATCTAGTCTTTCGAGTATTATTGATGAGTCGGAGGTATGTTTTTCGAGAAGGTTATGCAAATGTTCATAATCAGCAGATAGTTTGTATTTATTGCCTTTTTTATCAATCACTTGAAGTTGATTATTTGGTGGCGAATTCAGAATCAAAGTTTTAATTTGACTGGACAATAATCCATCGCTTATACTAATGATGTATGCCGAATTAGTACAACATAAGGACAGAACTGCTACAACAACAAGAATGATAATTTTATTCAAATAGCTGGAGTATCGCACTGTATTGTTCTTCAATTTGAATATTTAAGTAACTATCTCGGATCTTTTGCCGGACTGTTTTTTTTGGAACACCATATAATTCTGCAATAGAAGAGTAGTTAAATCTGAAAGGAACCATTGCATTATCCCTTAGAATCAAAAGTTGATGGTTGTCTTTAAACTGATCTCTGGTTTTTCCCGCAGAATATGCTCCTGAATATTGCGCTTCCTTAAAGATTTTATTGTAGGATTTTAGAAGTGAAAAATCTTCTCCTTGATGAAGATTTCTTACGATTAAAAATTGATCATTTTCTTTTAAAATTTTAAATATCTTCCCCTCACCTTCAATATTCTTGACTCTTTCAAGCGGAAGCATTTTGTATGAATTATTCATCACAATTGCTTTCTCATAGATATTCAAATTTCCATTGAATGAAACCTGATCTCCAGAATGTGTAGTAACAATTATATCTAAAAAGGACTCAAATAAATATGGATGACCAACGACCCCTTCATATCTGGTATCAAATGTTCTTATTGTAAATCCCTCTTCTATGTTTTCGGTGGATTGATTAGTTGTTACAAATCCTTTTTTTCCCTGAGCTAAAGCTGAGAGGGTGCAGCATATAATGAAGGACAAAAATGACCCTTTCATTTTTTAATAATTTTTATGACAGTTGCTTTATTCGAATCCTTTTGTTCGATTATCGCAAGATACGCACCAGGATTCAGCTCACTTAGATCAATGGTCTCAATTTGTATCGGATGATACCTTTTGATCATTTTGCCTGTTAAATCCTTAATGGAAATGGAAGCTATCTCTGAATGATGGCTTAAATAAATATGACCATGTGTAGGGTTAGGATATACATTCAGATGTTTGTCATTGATGATTCCTGTTATTGGGGTTTTTCCAGCGATAATGTTATCAATATTGATTCCCCAACCGTTTATTTCTTCATTAGTAACCATAGAAATTCTAATTACTAGCTCATCATTTATTCTAAAGGGTAGTTCAGGAGAAATAAGCGAAATTTCACGGGTTCTATAAAGTGAAGGATCGCCAACTGCTGAAGATCCAGAAGTGGATAATTCTGAATTAAATTTGGTTGTCCAGCCTTCAAACTTTTCAGCGTTGACTTTTTCGTCTATTTGGATCCAATTTTCACCAGCATCTACCGAACCCTCAATGGTAAGATAGTCACTATCAAGAAGTCCTTCTGAAGGTTCAAGAAGTACGATTTCATCAAGACTTAGTATACTTTGGGCAGTTAAGATTATTGGATGCTTTAATATAATTGATGCAAATCCTTTTGATCCATTTTCATAAGGATGTATAGAATTAATGTTTTTCGTTGTGAAGTTTTCGGGAGTTTCTAGGATGAAATTATTGGACATAATCGAATCTGAAACATGTTCAGAATCGAAGCTCAAAGCGTAGTATTCCAACGCTGTTCCCAGATCTAACGCTGGCCTAATAATAAATCCTTCCCTTGGATAAATAGATGTATTCTTATTTATCGACTTATCTACAGCATAAATTTGATAGAAGAGAGTATCTCCATTATTTAGATCAAAATCTGTTCGTGTGGATAAAAATTCATAATCTTCGGTATCATCATTTAATTCAATTCCATGAAATGTTATCTGACCATCATTTGAAGTTTTTAAAGCCAGATAAACACTATCCAAACCAAAATTATCTAATACATTAAATGCTATTCCAAATGCTTCACTAGAAATGAACCCCTCTTGAAGATGAGTAATGAAGGGTTGCTCGTCATCAACTTCTTTGATAAGTGTATAGGCGTTCGAACTACTATCTCGTGGGGAGTAGTAAAACCTTCCTTCGGGGCTTGTATACTTAAAGTAATAGCTAGTGATATCTGAAAGATCAGCGTAAGGTATAGAGGTTTCGTAATGTCCTGATTGAGCTGTTTGACTAAGACTAAATGAAGAGGACGAGGAGAAATTGTCTTCTGATATTATTAATTCAATGTTTTCAGAAAATACGGACGAGTCACTTGCGATTTCAAGGATAAATGTTACCGGCATATTTTCTTCTTCAGCGAATAGAATCTCTTCATGTGAAAGAAATGTATGTACCCATCCAAGTTCTGCAAATATTGCTTCAGTTATTACACCAGGAAGATGTATGGCTTCACCTAAACCAAACTGAGGACTCATCAAAGAATTTGAACTACCAGCTGGAAAGACTGATTCATCCAGATGTGAAATACTGGATCCACCGTTCCATGGATTAGGAGCATAAATTGATGGGAATTGAGTGTTAATATCTTTTGCAAGAGAACTTCCATAGACAACATTGTTATTGCTAACTGCTACTAACAACTCTGCTGAATTATTAGGATAGACGGATTCATCAATGATTTGATTCCCAAGTGCATCTTGTAAATACAGGTCATATATAATAGGTGTATTAGTTTGTCCGGAATTACTCAGTCCCCAGACGGCTACCTGAGCATTTGCACCAAATGAGGAAGAAAATCCTAATCCATGACCGATTTCATGAAGAACCACAGAAACCATATCATATTGATCAGAAGGTGGGTTTGCATCTGTACCAAAGTACCAATCAATTTCACTATTAAAATTTGATGTTATTTCTGATTGCGTAGTAAGATTAAGTTGTTTTCGTGCAAGTTTTTCTGCGAGCGCTATAGGGTACCTCACATCTGATATTGGAGCATTTTTAAAATTGCTGATAGTGTTTGTGGAGCTCGCTGATCCCAAGACACCAGAACCAAGTTGAGACCAATTAGCAGTAATCCGAATGGGAACTTCACTAGTTATAGTTCTAGCCCATATATCAACAGCATATTGAAAGGCTTTTTTTGCTTCATCTGTGAAGCCATTGTACACAACATTAATTTCAACTGTTGGTTCGGCATTGATTCTTCCTTTTGACAGTTGGTTTGGGACACTTGTATTCTCAACAATGTCAGAAGCATAGCAAATAGTAGTTTCTCCTGGGTGGAATTGAATTGTTTGCCCAAGAGCATAAAAATTCACGAAAAAAAATAGCAGATAAGTAATTGATTTCATTCATTCAAAAGGTTAAAAAAAGGGGCAATAATTGCCCCTTTTTAATAAGATGATTGATATTAATTAGTAACTAGGATTCTGTCCTAATGATGCATTTGTATCTATTTCACTCTGTGGAATAGGAAGTAATAACCGATCATCTGTAGCAATGGTAGACTTTAATGTTCTTGCATTGCCCAATCGGATAGCATCAAACCATGAATGACTTCCTTCAAAAGAAAGCTCAATCACTTTTTCATTTTGAAGATCATCCAAAAATCCATTAACGGTAGTCGCAGTTGAATTTGCAACCCCAGCTCTATTCTGAACAATTGCCAACTCAGCAATTGCCTGAGGTAGATTAGTGGCTGACTGTCTTGCCAAAGCTTCTGCTTTGATAAGGTGCAGCTCTGCTAATCTGATTATATATGTTGGATCATCTTGCGTGCTAATGTTCGGATATTTTACTACCTCCGGAACAGTCGCATTAACAATTGCAGCCTCTCTCGGATCTCCATTAACTAGACTCAAGAATGCAGCAGTAGGGCCATAATCTTGTCTACCACCACTTGCCTGGCTTAAGAAGAAGAATGCATGGCCTGACTGTTCTACAGTAGCATTAGCGAACATTCCAAAAATCAACTCAGAAGAACTAAGTCTATTTGTGAAAATATCTGCATAGTTGGCCTCTAGAGTAAAGTTTGGAACAACCTCATCCACTAATGAAATGGCTGTAGCAAAATCTTCAGAATAAAGAGCAACCCTAGCCTTTAAAGCTCTGGCAGCATCTGCAGAAGCTCTGAAACTAGATGAAAAAGCAGGCCCATTTGCGATTGCAAAGTCCAGATCTTCTATAATCGAAGCGTAAGTTTCTGCTACAGTTGATCTTGGTAGATCTTTATTACTTGTGTTTCCAGGTACCAGTCTTAATGGGATTCCCTGATCACTTGTAAGATCCCAGAATCTACCATAGAATCTTAGAGCATCAAAGTGAGCAAGAGCTCTTAAGAATCTGGCTTCAGCAATGATCTCATTTTTTCTCGCTGCAACGCCGAAGGAGGCACCTTCAATTTGTTCCACAGATACGATTACATTGGATGCTCTATTTGCAAGCTCATAGATATCATCCCATGTCCCTAGCAAGGTATTATCTGCTGGATTAACATTGTTTAATTCAGCGTCAAATGTAGAAGCTCTGGTTGTTGACGTGGTAGAACCTAAATAGATAAACTGAGTAGGTCCCCAAATCACTTGCATTCTACCATAATAACCATCCTGATTTAATGCAGCATAAGTCCCAACAAGGGCAGCTTCAGCATCAGTTTCATTGGTAATTGCAGTAGCATCAGATAAGCTTTGTTGCGGCTCTGCTTCCAAGTTATCATATAAGTCACAAGAGGTCAGTAGACCAATCGCAACAAACATTGAAAGAATTTTTATTAAAATATTTTTCATGATTCTTATGATTTAAAATCCAACTTTTACACCAAACGTATAAGTCTTGCCACCAGGGTATGTATTGTTATCCACACCTAGAGCAGTACTATTATTTTGACCGAAAGTGTTTACTTCAGGATCAACTCCGGAGTAATCAGTAATTGTCAATAGATTAGTTCCTTGAGCAAAGAATGTTACGTTTGATAGGAACATATCAGATAGAATAGACTGAGGTAGATTATAAGAAAGTCTCAAAGTTTTGAGCCTCACATATGAACCATCTTCTACAAAGAAGCTTGAGTTTCTATCATTGTCATTAGGGTCTCCTTGTACCACACGAGGGAATTTGCCATCTGTGTTAGAGGGAGTCCATCTATCTAAGAGAACTTTTGCAGAATTATCCGCATTATGCATTCTCCATAAGTCACCATGTGCAAGATTTATAATGTCATTGCCTTGTGAGAATTGGAAGAATGCAGTCAGGCTCAATCCTTTAAAAGTTGTAGTACTTGTTACTCCGCCAATAAAGTCTGGTTGAGCAGACCCTGTGATTACCCTATCATCTGCAGTAATTACTCCATCTCCATTGGTATCCTGAAATCTTAGGTCACCAGGAGAAGTACCTGCTGTCTGATAAAATCCTGTTGATGATCCTGCATTCAGATTATCGATCTCCTCCTGAGTTTGGAAGATACCCTCAACCTGCCAACCGTAGAATGCACCTATTGGCTCTCCCTCTCTCACGATACTTTGATTAAATCCAGCAGCCTGGATATCATTACCATCTACTAGAGATACTACTTTGTTTCTGTTAAATGCAAGATTACCTGTAATATTCCATTGGAAATTATCATTGTAAATCACATCTCCTCCAAGTTCGATTTCAAATCCTTTATTCTCTACTTCACCAATGTTCTGGTTTACATTGTTGAAACCAGAAGACCTTGGAAGTGGAGCTAATAATAGGATATCAGTAGATTTCTTGACGTAGTAATCAATGGATCCAGTAATTCTTGACTGGAATAATCCGAAATCGATACCAAAATCAAGTTGAGCTGTTTCTTCCCATTTAAGTAACGGATTTGCAATTTGTGTCGGTGCAGTACCACCCACACCTCCATAAGAGAATCCTCCCTGGAACAATCCTCTGGATGCAAAATTTCCAACTCTATGGTTACCAGTAATTCCCCAACTGGTACGAAGTTTCAAATTATTGATTGCATCTACAGAGAAGAATGATTCATTCATCACATTCCATCCCAATGCAACCGAAGGGAAGAATCCAAATTGGTTGTCTTGACCAAATCGAGAACTTCCATCGGTTCTTACAGTAAGAGTTGCCAGATATCTGTCATTAAACCCATAGTTCACTCTACCAAAGTATGACTGTAAGCCCCACTGAGTCTTAAGTCCATCAGTATTAATAGGAGTTGAAGCTGAGTTCAGCGTCTTAAGAATATCATTGGGTAATCCAGTTGCTGATGTAGAGAATTGATCCTGTTTTACCAGTTGCCATTCTGCACCAGCTAGCACATTAAATCGATGATCATCGTTGATATCAAACTGATAATTGGCTGTATATGTATTATTGAAAGTAGTCTGCTCATCAAAACCTCTCTCTATCCATACATTACCAAAAATAGTACCTCCAAGAGTTGTGCTTGGCCAATATAAATCACGATTTGTTCCAACCCTATCGACTGAGATCGTTCCTTTTAAAATTAGGTTGTCTATTACTTCATATTGTGCAAAGAAAGACCCCAGGAATCTGTTGCTTTTGAAAGTATTCTCATACGTTGTAGCAGCGACAGCATTGTCAAATTGATTCGTTGGAGCAAAAGTTCCATCATCATTATAAATTGGAAGATCTGGTCGTGTTCTTAATGCACTGAAATATGGGCCAATGATAAAGTTATCATTTGACTGGATGTTGTCTTTGGTATTACCAAAAGTCAAACTAGAGCCGATTTTAACTTTATCAGAAATATTCGCATCAAGATTTAGTCTAGCTGTTACTCGTTCGAAATTCGTTCCCACCAAGGTGCCTTCCTGATCGTCATACTGAATGGAAGTAAAGTAACTCATGTCATTACTTCCTCCTGATGCTGATACATTAAATTGACTAATCCGTGCTTGTCTAAATATTGCACCAAGCCAATCAGTATTATCAGTTCCATAGAAAGTATCATCAGGTGTACCACCAGCATTCACTATTGATTCCCGATGAAGTAATTCGTATTCTTCCGCATTTAGAAGTTCAGGAAGATCAAAAACTTCAGTAAATCCACTCGAATACGTAGCGCTTACTTTGGCTTGACCTGGTTTACCTCGCTTTGTGGTTATCAAAACAACCCCATTAGCTGCACGTGATCCATAAATTGCGGTCGCAGATGCATCTTTAAGAACCTCTATTGATGCTACATCATTAAAATTGATTTGATTTAAAGAGTTTCCGGTTTGTCCACCAAAACCACCAAAAGTTCCCTGGTTAGTAGATTGAGTATCAAAACTCTCAACTGGCATACCATCGATTACATATAGAGGCTGATTGTTAGAGTTTATAGAAGATGCTCCTCTAATTCTAACAGTCACTCCACCACCAGGTTGTCCGTTACTACTGATAACGTTTACTCCGGCTACTCTACCTTGCAATGCCTGATCTACACCAGGAACTGGGAAATCCTCAAGCTCTTCGCCAGATACCTGAGCAATTGCACCAGTTAAATCGGATTTGCGTTGAACTCCATATCCCGTTACTACAACCTCCTGAAGTTCGGTTACACCGCCCATCGTAACATCAATAGTTGTTCTACCACCAATATTTATCTCCTGGGTTTCGAAACCGACGAATGAGAAGACTAGGGTAGTATTATCTTGTACCTGTAGTCTGTAATTACCATCTAAGTCGGTAGTAGTTCCATTAGTAGTGCCTTTAATCACTACATTCACTCCGGGTAGGGCCTCACCTGTATCATCAGTGACCTTTCCGGATACCGTCCTTTGAGCATGGACCTGAGCCACTGCAAAAAGGCACACAATCAATGAAAAGAAAAACTTTTTCATAAGCATGATTTGTTCGTTAAAAAAAATGATTTTAAACGGGTAAGATTAGCTTCGAAAAAGTCGATTTAATTGTAAAAAAGAAGCCCTTAAACCATAAGGGATTTAAGGGCTAAAGTGGTTGCAAAGGCATTACAACCATATTTTTATTGAGTGGGTCTGGGTTGCTATGCTTTATACCATACCCGTATAATTTGATACCAGTGAGAAGAACTTTCCCGTCCGGTTCCTAACATCGTATCTTCACTTCCCTCTTCGTCAGAGTCATGAATGTTGGGCAATACTACCGTTTCAATATTCATTATTTCATTAGTGGAGGAATTTATCCATTCGTTCATTTCTTTCATTATTTCAGCAAAACTTTCTATTTGTGCTGACTTAAATAGGCCTCCTTTTTTTGTGACTTTTGGCGTAAAATCAATGTGTTGAATCATAGCAATTAGGGTTTAATTGATAAATGGACAATTAATTTACTGACTTTATGCCTGTATTTCTACATTTTTCGATTATTCGAAGAAATCGAAAAAGCTTCTTCGCTTATCAAGTTTGAGATCTTGAAGCACTGATGACTTCACACGGATGGAAAGAAAATATGATTGATATCTTCCAAAAGGGACCCAATCAAAATTCATGGTCCAGCAATGAAGATCTCTTGAAACACCTATTCTGGTTGTTGTAAAGTCCTTAGCTTCAAAATCATAACCTGAGTTAAAAGTGATTTGTGTTTTATCAGTTAAGCCTAGTGTGCCATTAAATTGGAAACTTTGCCTGATAGATGCTTCTGCAAACCCTACCTTATTTCTATTAATTGAATACTGCATGCGCAGGCTCCAAGGGACATTGAAGTCCACGTACATTTCTGGGTTGTTTTGAATATGCTCGACTTGTTGACGTTCGTATTCCGTAAATCCATCAAACCCAACCTGCTCATCCGGAGGAATTATACCAGAGCCGCCCAGTGGTGCTTGAGAATCTTTAGTGCCACTATTATTAGATTTTTTCCCAGAAAAATTTAACCCAATTGCTGTAGTCATCCTGGAAAGTCGACCAATTCCGTTTCCATTATTCCATGTAAATCTGTCAAGCTTTCTTTGTTGAACAACTCTTTCACCTTGGGTATTGATACTTTCTGAAATTAAAAGATATTCGTACGGATCAATTCCACCGGTAAAGTTGATTGAGATAAGACCATCTAGGAGACTGGTTCTTGCATTCACACTAATATCACTAAGCTTGAAAGAGTCAGCAGCCAGGTTGTATCCTGAACTCAAACCTAAGTTCTCAAATAACTTGACCTTTTTTGAACCTGTTATAGTATCCTTCTTGCTCGCTACTTTCATTTCTAAATTATTCGAGAGTGCAAATCCAAGTGTTTTGCTCTCTCTCCCTTGAGGTGAACCGTACGCAAATCCTTGATATTTACTGACTCGTTGTGTATTTCCTTCTTCATCTATTTGAACATCACTATATACGCCATATTTGGTATCCGAGAAATCAGGATTGTAGTTGAAGGATAGACTTGGAGTCATTACATGTCTGATCGCTTGAATTTTACCTCCAGTAAAAAATTTTGTTCCATAAATACGTGTGTTCAGCGAAGCACCTGAGATCCAGCTTCCGGCTCTACTAAATCCAGTGACCGTGTCTACTCGAACCCCGTTTTCACCCGGGAGATACTCATATTGAAGTTCCTTTGTATACCATAATTCCTGATAATTAAATGTCGGATTTAGCGTGAAGTATTTGAGAATACTCATCGAAGTTGAAATGGGGATGGAATGTTTTCCGCCAAATTGTGATCTCCTTAAAATTTCTGAGAAATTGTCTTGATTAAAGGCGATAACAGAATCTGATCTTGGATCACGGTTTATTACATTGAAATTAAATGGATCCCTGACTCGATCGTTTGAAAGCTCATTTTTCGCAACAAAGTTGTGACTAAAATTCAGTTTAGCTAGTGGTGAGTTACTAGAGCTGACAGCATTCTTGAATGGATATATCCGATTCATATTCAAGGTGAAATCCGGTAGCGTAAGATTAACAACTCCAGTCTGAATGTTTTGATTATGCCTAAGGTTGCTCGACATGTTAAATGGCGTACCTGTAAATGTCTTTCGGTAGCTCACATTGGATGTAAACTGTGAGTTTATACTTCGGGTAAAATCTTGATTGACAAGGTTGTTGTTGTTATTGTAGGAGGAGGTACCAGCTGATACTGAAGCAGAAATGGATGAGTTACCTCTGGATTCAGGGGTATGATTCCACCTTACCCAATAGTCATTTGTTTCTAAAGGATTTTCCAGATCATCAGATACGGATTTATTATATGAAAAATTGAATGTACCCTTAAAAGAGTACCTCTTGTAATAATTGGAAGTAGCATTTATCGCATTACCTCCTTTAGAATAGATATCACCTGTTAATCTTAGATCTACATAATCACTGATAGCAAAATAGTAGCCTCCATCTCTTAAAAAAAATCCTCTGCGCCGCTCCTCTCCATAAGAAGGTATAATGATTCCGGAAGCTTTTTCTTTAGGTTGTGGAAACATCCCAAAAGGGAAAAATAATGGAGTGGGCACATCCCTAAATCGCATATTAAAGGGGCCAGAAACAACTTTATTATTCGGAATCACTTTGAGTTTTGATGATCTGATTGAGAAATGGGGGTCTTCCAGATTACACGTAGTGTATTCGGCACCTTTTATAAAAAGTTCGTCTTCAGCATTTTTTTTCACATCCTCACCATGCATGAACCCACCCTGCTGCTCGGTGATTACACCTTTTATCAGCGCACGCTCCGACTTGAAGTTATATATGATATTATCTGTTACATAAGTATCTTGACGCTCACTAAATACTGGCTTGCCAATTTTTTTTCCTGTCGAGTCAGTGATATATCTCGCCTTTAGTGTCCTTTTATCCCAGTTTACATCGGTGCGTTCTGCATCCAACGAGATTTCACCATAATCAATATGAGTCTCTCCATATAAAAAGAGCTCTCTTGTTTTTATATTAAAAAACAGCGAATCTTTAGCATTGTAGTTGATTGTTGTTTCAATATCACTTTGCCTTGATGCTGGCTTACGAAGGCTTGAATCCGTTGATTGAATGACTTCATTTGTTGAGCTATCAGTTCGAATTAGGCTATCAGGAGTATCATTGTAGAGTGAATCAACTTCCTGACCGGAGACATTCAAAATTTGAATTAAACAGAAAAGTACAATTAAACACCTCAATCCTTCGCGCTTTTTTGAAAATGAACAATGACCAAATTATCTTTGAGATGTTTACTTGATGGCACAATTGGCAAGTTTTTTGAGAATAGATTCATTTGAAAACTGCTGTTTTTGCCTGATTTTCTAACTTTTGCGTAAAAGTATTTCATTTTAGACAATATAGGGCGTGAGAAACCTGGTACTACCCATAGGATTGACATGTTTTTTTCTGTTATCATCATTGCAACCTGCAGGTGAAAAGAATTTTGCTGTCACAAAGATTGTGATTGACGCTGGGCACGGGGGTAAAGACCCAGGGACACTTGGCTCCTACACTAAGGAAAAAGATGTTGCCCTTGAAGTTGCCCTGAAGGTTGGGGAATACGTGAAAAAATATGTACCTGATGTTGAGGTCATATTTACTCGAAACACGGATACTTTTATTGAGTTGAGAAAGCGATCTCAAATTGCCAATGAGCATAATGCTGATCTTTTTGTATCGATTCATGCAAACTCCTTACCAAAAAAGACACCATTAACTCGCAAGCTCTCGATCAAGGGATCAGAGGTTTATGTGATGGGAGCTCAAAATACTGAAAGGGCTCTTGAAGTTGCAAAGCGTGAAAACTCTGTAATTCTTCTTGAGGAAGACTATGAGAAAAACTATGATTTCGATCCTCAATCAGAAGAATCTTATATCTTATTCAACTTAACACAGTCGGCCTATCAAGATAATAGTTTGTTGCTAGCTAGTTTGATTGATAATCAACTAACCAAAAGGGCTGGACGTAGAAGCTACGGGGTGAAGCAGTCAAGTTTGCAGGTATTATGGAGTACGGCAATGCCAAGTGTGTTAGTGGAAATTGGCTACCTTTCCAATCCCGACGAAGAAAAGGAACTAAATAACCCGGACGTACAGTCTTATATAGCATCCGGAATTTATCGAGCAATCAAAGAATACAAAGAGGCATTTGATGCTCAGAATTAAAAAATAGAAACAGTGTCAAAAGAATTTAAGATTGGTGTAATCACTATTGTAGCAGGAGCGCTCCTATACTATGGCTTCAATTTTCTAAGAGGCTCAGATTTGTTTTCACCATCCAATCGATATTATGCTACATATACCAACGTTTCCGGATTGAATGTCTCCAATCCGGTTTATTTTAATGGATTGCCAATCGGAAGAGTTAGTGGATTTAAACTGGTTCAAAATAAAGGGTACATTGTCGTTTCTATTGATATTGATGAGGGATTAATTTTAAGTGAAGATGCTTCTGCAACCCTGGCTAACGATGGACTTTTTGGTGGTAAGGCGATTGTATTGAATGTAGGAACATCTGAGAATCCTATGCAGCCCGGAGATACGCTGACATCAGATATGGATGGTGGATTAATGTCACAATTCGAGCCAGTTGCAGATAACCTAAATACTACAATCACAAAACTAAATGCATTATTAGACCAATTAAATGAAACAGACATTAAAGGAACCGTAGATACATTGAAATATTCAATCGGTTCACTTACTGCAAAAGCGAATAATTTGAAAATTGAGCGCGTAGTTGCCTCTACCGATTCATTGATGAATAGTTTGAAAATGCGATCAGATGAATTAGAGGGTTTACTTGTGAGTTCTAAAAATCTGATTGATTCTTTAAATCAGGTTCCTTTAGCAGAAACATTGGTCAAAATAAACGAATCACTGGATCATGTCAATAAATTGTTACTGGCAGTGCAATCAGATGAAGGGACTGTTGGGAAACTTCTCAATAATGATTCAGTGTACAATAATCTTAACAAGCTCTTGGTTGACATGGATGAATTAATTATTCATTTCAACAATTATCCAAAAGACTTCATGGCTCCATTAGGAAGAAAAAGCAAGAAGCTAAAAGGAGTTTCACAAGAAGGAAAGTAGCGGAAAATTCATGGACATTCAATTCAACAAAAATGAAGATGCCAACAAACAGTTGGTATATAAGCTTAACGAACGCTTAAAAAAAGTAATGCTTGGCGGAGGTGAGAAAAAGATAGAATCTCATCATAAGAAAGGTAAACTCACGGCGCGAGAACGTGTTGATTATCTGTTAGACGACCCCAATACTTTCCTTGAAGTTGGTGCATTTGCAGCTGATGGCATGTACAAAGAAGTAGGTGGGTGTCCCTCTGCTGGTGTAGTCACGGGAATTGGAAAAGTGTCTGGGAGACAATGCATGATTGTAGCCAATGATGCCACTGTCAAGGCTGGAGCATGGTTCCCAATGACCGCTAAGAAAAATCTTAGAGCTCAAGAAATATCCATAGAAAATAATCTTCCAATTATCTATCTCGTAGATAGTGCAGGGGTATTTCTGCCGATGCAGGATGAGATATTTCCAGATAAAGAACACTTCGGACGGCAGTTTAGAAATAATGCAGTAATGTCTTCTAAAGGCATTATCCAAATAGCTGCTATTATGGGAAGCTGTGTTGCAGGAGGGGCATATTTACCAATCATGGCTGATGAAGCCTTAATTGTGGATGGAACGGGATCTGTTTTTCTCGCCGGAAGTTATTTGGTAAAATCGGCTGTTGGTGAGGATGTTGATAACGAAACCTTAGGTGGCGCCACAACTCACTGTGAAATCTCTGGTGTTACAGACAATAAATTTAAGGATGACAAAGCAGCCTTAGATGCCATAAAAAAGATTTTTGATAAAGTGGGGGAATCCGATAAAGCTGGATTCAATAGGTCTAAAAGCAAACCACCTAAAAAGAAATTGAATGATATCTATGGAGAGTTTCCTGCCAACAGAGGCATTCAGTATGATGCCGTTGACGTCATTAAATGTTTGGTAGATGATTCTGAATTTGAGCAATACAAAGAACTGTACGGCAAGTCAATAGTTTGTGGTTACGGGCGTATCGATGGATGGAGTGTCGGCATTGTAGCAAATCAGCGCAAAGTCGTGAAAACGAAGAAGGGAGAAATGCAAATGGGTGGAGTCATCTACTCTGACTCAGCGGATAAATCAGCTCGATTCATCATGAACTGCAATCAAAGAAAAATCCCATTGGTTTTCCTACATGATGTAAACGGATTCATGGTTGGATCCCGATCAGAACATGGAGGAATCATTAAAGACGGAGCGAAGATGGTGAATGCGGTCTCCAACTCGGTAGTACCAAAGTTTAGTATAGTGATGGGAAGCTCGTACGGTGCTGGAAACTATGCGATGTGCGGAAAAGCCTATGACCCAAGATTGATATACGCTTGGCCAACAGCAGAAATTGCCGTAATGAGTGGCGGGTCTGCTGCTAAAACCTTGCTTCAAATTGAAATAGCCTCAGCCAAAGCAAAAGGGAAAGAACTCACTGAGGAAGAAAAAAAGGCTCAATTAAAGAAAATTGAAGATTCTTACCGAGAAAAACTCAGCCCGTATTATGCAGCCTCTCGGTTGTGGGTTGATGGAATCATTGATCCTATTCAAACCAGAGATGTGATATCAAAAGGAATAGAAATGGCCAATCATGCACCGATTGAGGAACGTATGAATGTAGGTGTCATTCAAACTTAATACCTTTATATAGGTGCTCAAAGAATCTGAAATAAAAGCTCTTGTTGTCCTATTAGACGATGAAGATCACGAGGTAGTCTCTCATGTAGAGGAAAAAATAATGTCAATTGGAACGAGTATAATTCCGCTATTAGAGCAGGAATGGGAAAGTACATTCAATCCAATCATTCAGGGCAAAATTGAAGATTTGGTTCATGAGCTTCAGTTTGAATTACTAAAAGAGCGATTCATTGATTGGAAAGAAAGTGGAGCCAATGATTTGTTGGAAGGTCTGTGGATAGTAGCGACTTACCTCTATCCGGACATAGAGTTGGAAGAATTAAACGAATCAGTTGAGCAATTATACCACGAATTGTGGAGGCATATGGAAGATGAAATGAATCCATATGATAGGATTAGGGTATTTAATGAAGTTTTTTTCAACACGTTTAAATTCCGAGCCAATACCAAAAATTTCCATTCTCCTGCAAATTCTATGATAAATGCAGTATTGGAAACAAAAAAGGGGAATCCAATTTCCCTGTGTTCAATTTATCTTATGTTGGCTCAAAAAATGAATCTTCCAGTTTATGGAGTTAACCTTCCTAATCTTTTCATTCTTACCTACCAGGTAGGAGAAGAGTCTTTTTATATCAATGTTTTCAATAGAGGCTTAATATTCACCCGAGAGGACATTGATAATTACCTGGAAAGTTTGCAATTAAATAAGCAAGACATCTTCTATAACCCATGTTCCAATCTTGATATTATCCTTCGAGCACTTCGTAACCTCATTGTGTCTTTTGAAAAATTGGGTGACTACCACAAAGCCGATGAAATCAAGCTGATTCTCCAGAAAATGGATGATCAATACTTTAGTTTGTAACCATTCAAATTAAATTGGTTGGGTGAAAACCATTAAAGAAATCCTGAGTGATCTACAAGCTCTTTCCGATCCAGAATACGTTTCTCAGATGGAATATTTTGGGATCAAAGGAGGCAAAGCTCTTGGGATTAAAAATGCTGTTCTTAAGCCTTACGCCAAAGGATTAGGTAAAAATCAATCATTATCCAATGAACTATGGGAGCAACCAATTCATGAATGCAAGCATTTGGCTATCCTGACAGCAATTCCAAAGGAATTTTCAGAATCGATTGCTGAAAAATGGACATCTGACTGCTATTCATGGGATTTAGTAGATGGAATTGGGATGAAGATCTTACCAGGAACACCATTTGCTTTCAGAAAAATTGATGAATGGAGCAAGCGCGAGCCAGAGTTTGAAAAGAGGATGGCGTTTGCAACGATGGTAGGTCTTACATTAAAAGGTGCTAAGCAACCAGATGAAAAGATTGTCCAATTTTTTCCGATCATAGAAAGAGAATCCTGGGATGATAGAAATTTTGTGAAAAAAGCGGTGAATTGGGCACTTCGTCAAATCGGTAAACGAAATCCAAATCTTAATTTACAGGCTATAGAAGCGGCAGAACGTATAAAGCTTCAAGACTCAAAAGCGGCAAGATGGATTGCTGCTGATGCTTTGCGAGAATTAAAAAGTGAGTCCATTCAGGAACGCTTAAACAAATAATCTAGACACTGGAATTCTACCTCCAATGTAACCTTTGCTCTTTCAGGGAGTATTAAGATTACATTTAAGACTTATATATTTTGATTACTTTTAGGATTTAAATATAAAATCTATGAATAAGTATTCGATAGGAGAATTTGAAGAAGTGGTAATGCTAACCGTCGCTGTACTGTATGAAAACGCCTATGGCATTTCCATCAAAGAAGAAATTGAAAATCGTCTAGAGCGAAAAGTAAGTGTTGGAGCGATGCGTACTGCACTTAACAGACTTGAAAAAAAGGGTTACCTCGATTCAGAGTTCGGGGAAGCTACCGCAGTGCGTGGCGGAAAGAGAAAGCGCTATTTCAAGGTGACACCTCTTGGTAAGAAAGTATTGGAACAGGTGATGGAGACAAGAAAGCAATTGTGGGACTCCATTCCTTCAGTAGCGTTTGATTTTAAATTTGGATGAGAGATCATATCCAAATATCGCCTCCAAAATGGCCTACTCAATTTTTAAAATGGTTTTGTAATCCTCAGCTCATTGAAGATGTAGAGGGTGATTTATCAGAACTTTATGCTGCACGTGCTTCGCAGAATCAATTCAAGGCAAAATGGAGGTATCTATTAGATGTCTTATTGCTCTTTAGGCCAGGAATCATCAGAAACTTCGAAATAAAAAACGGACTAATTAATACTGCTATGATTAAAAATTATTTGAAAATCGCACTTCGGAATGCCTTGAGATATAAGGGTTTCACTGCACTAAACTTACTTGGACTAGTAGTAGGGCTGGTTTCTAGCATGCTAATCCTAATGTGGGTAAATGATGAAATTCAGGTAGATAAATTCCATGAAAATGGTGATAGAATCTATCAGGTATTTAGAAATATGAAGCAATCAGGAGGGATGGTCAATACTACTTGGTCCATACCTAAACCCGCGGCTGATCTGTTCCGAGAAGAATATCCAGAAGTGGAGAAAGTAGCACAGCTGAGTTGGTTGATGGATATGGAATTTGTAAATGGGGAGGAAAGCTTTGAAGAAGAGGGGTTTTTTGCAACCCCAAATTTTCTTACCCTATTCTCATTTGAGCTGCTGGAAGGTGATAAACAAACTGCATTGACTGATTTAGGTTCGATTGTCATTTCAAGATCAATAGCTGAGAAGATATTTGGATCTAATTGGAAAGAGGAGGTTATTGGAACACCGATAGTAATTGATGATGGGCGTGAAGCAATCGTTACTGGTGTATTTGAAGATATCGGCACTAACTCCAGCTTACAGTTTGACTGGTTGCTACCAGCACAATACTACTTTAACCAAAACGATTGGGTCGATGATTGGGGTAATGGTAGTTTTAGAATATATTATACTCTTCGAGATGAGGCAGATCTACCCGTTGTGGAAGAAAGGATGTATGACGAAATCATAACTCATGCGGCAGGTCAGAGCAATTCTGGAGAAGAATATTTAATCACTCAAAAATTCCAGGATAATTACCTCTATTCAAATTTTGAGAATGGCGTAGTTGACGGTGGTAGAATTGAATACGTTCAGATCATGACCATAGTAGCGATTTTCATTTTACTTATCGCATGCATCAATTTTATGAATCTGGCTACTGCGAGATCAGGGAGGAGATCCAAAGAAATTGGATTACGGAAGGTAATGGGAGCACACAAATCCTCTATTAGCACACAGTTTTTTATTGAATCAATTCTACTCTCTACTATTGCTGTTATATTATCAGCACTTTTAGTTTGGTTGCTTTTACCATCTTTCAACCAGCTGGTCGACAGACAGTTGACTATCAATTTTGGACTGCCGACTACTTGGTACTTTTTACTTGGAATCACTTTTGGAGTCGGATTTCTGTCTGGTTTATATCCAGCTGTTTTGCTTCCTACATTCAATATCATTAGATCGCTAAAAGGTTCTATAAAGCAATCATCAGGTGCTGCCTATTTTCGGAAAGGCCTTGTAGTATTTCAGTTTGCAATATCTACACTTCTAATTGTGGGAACCGCAGTGATATACACCCAGTTGGAATTTGTTCTTAACAAGAACCTGGGGTTGGATAAGGATAATCTTATAGCTGTGCAGATGGGTGATAATTTCGGGGATCGATTAAACACGTATAGAACAGAAATTAAAAAAATTCCGGAAGTTAAAGCAATGACCGCCTCCAGCGGAAATCCGATTTCTTACGGCAGATCTACGAGCTCGGTACGATGGGAGGGAATGAGCGAAGAAGGGTATGAGATTAATATTATGCTTACAGATGAGCATTTTATCAAGACAATGGGCATGGAGATTAAAAGTGGACGAGATTTTAATGAACAACTCACCGACTCTACCAATTTTATTATTAATGAAGTACTTGCTGAGCTTATGGGATTTGACGATCCTATCAACAAGGATTTATCATTCTGGGGAATCGATGGAAAGATAGTTGGAGTGGTTAAGAACTTTCATATGAGAAATCTCCATGAACCAATTGCTCCACTTATCATTTCTTGTATCATTCCCTCACGTACCAATATCGCTTTGGTTAGATTTCAGGGAGATCCAAATAATGCATTAAAAGCAATCGCTGATGTGAATAGCGAACTAGATCCGGATCAAGATTTAGATTATGAGTTTGTCGATCAGGTATATGCTGAAAGCTATGAAAGTGAAATGACGGTAAGTACACTTGTCAAGATTTTTGCTGGAATTTCCATTTTCATTTCTTGCCTTGGATTATTTGGTTTGTCTGCATTTACGGCAGAGCAAAGGTCAAAAGAAATAGGGGTTCGAAAAGTGCATGGTGCGAATATCCGACAGTTGGTTGTTCTACTTTCCAAAGACTATTCAGTTCTAATGATTTTTGCTTTCATTGTGGCAACTCCATTTGGATATTATTTTGGTAATTCTTGGCTAGAGGGATTTGAATTTAGAACATCATTGAGCCCGATGATATTCATTATTGCTGGTGTTTCTACATTCGTCATTGGCGCATTCACTGTCGGTATTAAGTCGTTGCAGGCTGCAAAAACTAATCCTGTTAATGTCCTTAAGGACGAATAAGTAAAAAATATAATAATCCTTAAATCATTCCTGAAATCAGCTTCGTTAGCTGGTTTCAGGTCTCTTTAGGTACCAAAAGCCAATAAGTACTCTTTTATCCATTCATAATGAATGGTATGATTGCTTTCATGTCCAGGTTTAAGTATCTCACCGATTATTATGCTATCGGATTCAAAAGTCAGCTTGATCTCATCTTTTAAGCTCAAAAACTTTCTGCCAAAAATCTTATAAATGACCTCTTTTGCACACCAGATAGTACAAAGCTTATTGAGATCATCCTTGAATTGTACCTCAGACTCATGTAGAAATTTATGTTTTACATATTCATGCTTGTCTCTTGGCCGTTCCATGTCTATTCCACATGGTTTTTCAAGATGAATCATTGCAGCAGCTATAGGGAACGAATGTGAAATAGAGATGTTAGCTCTATTGTCATTAAGATAGGGTTTGCCCTTGTCTTGTTTACTAATGCCTTTATACTCTATGTTGAATTTTTCACAAAGACTTTTGACCAGCATTCTTCCAATTATCCACTCTGCTTGCCTAACAGGATGCAATTCCGCAGGAAATGGTTCTGGAGATAAATATGGAAGTTCCAAAAAGGTTTCCTGAATATTCCAGACTGCATAGGCAGATTGATCATCAATCTGCTTGTTCAATAGCAAAGGCATAGAGCAATTGTAATAATTTTGTATACCAAATGAGCAAGATCGAAGTAAAAAAACTCCATACATTTTTAGGACACACCGATAGTATTTACACACTTCACGCTCTTGATGATTCTCGTTTCATTTCCGCAGGTGGTGACGGTATGGTGGTGATGTGGGATTTAAAATCTCCGGATGAAGGTGAGGTTATTGTCAAGATTCCATGCTCCATTTATGCGCTTACTTTTGATGAAAAGGAGGGATTCCTGTATGTTGGACAAAACAACCAAGGGGTTCATAAAATCGATCTCAAGGCTAAAAAGGAAGTGAAATCCATTAATCTCGGAGAACATCAAATATTCACCATCGAGATTTTTAATAATAATATTTGGGCTGGTCTTTCCAATGGTGAGGTCCTAATCCTTTCTAAGGACCTGGAGATTTTAGGTCGTAAAAAACTTGCGAAAGATCGTATTCGTAATATCGATAGATACGATAAGGATATAGCGATTGCGTGCAGTGATAATGTTATTCGAATTGTAGAGGAAGAATCATTAGATGTTCAATTTGAATTGAGAGGTCATAAAAATTCAGTTTTTGCATCCAAATTTCACCCGTCAGGCAAGTACCTGATATCTGCTGGAAGGGATGCGCATTTTAAGGTGTGGGATACTCAAGCTGAGTATACTTTACGTGAATCAATAGCAGCCCATCTTTACACAATCAATGATGTAATTTTTAGGTCAGACGGTAGATATTTTGTAACCGCTAGCATGGACAAGGCAATTAAATTATGGGATGCTCATAATTTTAAGTTATTGAAAGTTTTGGATAAACATAGGCACGCAGGTCATGGAAATAGCGTTAATAAGTTGCTTTGGATGAATTATCGCGACTTGTTAGTAACTTGTAGCGATGATCGCTCGATCTCGGTTTGGGAAATTAAATTTGCAGAATGAAGATAACACCGCTGGAAATTCGTCAGAAAGATTTTGAAAAGAAGCTGAGGGGGTACGATAAGGATGAAGTCAATGCTTTTCTACAGTCACTTTCGAACGAGTGGGAGCGTATGCTCGAAGAAAATAAGGAACTGACCCTCAAATTAAAGCAGGCTGAGAAAGAAGTTGAAAAGCTTCGTGAGGTAGAAAGTTCGCTTTATAAAACATTGAAAACAGCTGAAGATACAGGGGCCAATGTGATAGAGCAAGCGAATAAAGCTGCGGAGCTTCACATGAAGGAAACCAAAATGAATGCTGAAGCGCTGCTCAGCGAGTCAAAGAATAAAGCTCGTGCGATGATAGAGCAGGCAGAAATGGAAGCCCGTCAAATCATTGAAGAACTTCAGGATGCTGTGAAAAGTATTGAGCAGAATCACAGAGACATTGAAAATCATCGCCAAAACGCACTGCAAGAGCTAAAAAATCTTTCGGTTACTCTAATTGAAAAAGTCGAGAAAAATACCGGAGCTAATAAAGAATTCAAGTTTGACGACTATGTGAAGCGAGTGAAAAAACTTGCTCGAGAAAGCGAAGAGCGAATCAAGTCAGAAAAAACAGAAGTTCAGGCAGAAAGCAAAAAACTTGAAGCTCCACCCATAGATATTGAGGCACCAAAAGCAGAAACTCCGGAAACAAAACCGAAGGAAGAAATTCATGAAGCAAAAAATGAACCGCCTAAAACTGATGAGCTTAGAGAACGCATAATTCAACGCACTACGCCTCAAGTTGAAGCAGAGACTGAAACAATTGAATCTTCGTTTAAAGAGCCGGAGCAACCTAAAAAGGAAGAAGCGCCTGAAATAAAAGAAGAAGAGAAAAAGGTAGAATCTGAGTCTGAAGCTAAGGCAGAACCAACAAAAGTTGAGCCTAAAGAAGAATCAAGAGAGGAGAAAAAAGGCCCAAAAGTTTCCAAGACCGTTTCATTCTTTGACGAATTAGACACAGATAGCTAAAGGATGGGGAAAGTTTCACTAGAGGGAATGGAATTCTACGCCCGTCACGGTTACTATGAAGAAGAGCGAGTAATTGGGAATAAATACAGCGTTGATGTGACGCTTGACGTTGATTTTTCGGAAGCTGCTTCTGATGATAAACTTGAGGGCACTGTCAACTATGAAAAAGTATACGAAATTGTTCAAAATGTAATGAGCATTGATGCTAATCTTCTAGAACATCTGGCAGGTAAAATGATCAAAGCATTAAAGGAAAATTTCTCAGAAGTCAATCAAGTACAGGTTCGAATCAGCAAATACAATCCTCCGATAAAAGGTTTATGTCATAAAGCGACAGTGGAACTGGAAGGTTGATATGAATTCTTATAAGAATTCATGACATACTATCTGAAATTCTTAGTTGGAATTAGACAAACACAAATCCTCTTCCATCAGATTCATCGTAAAACTCAATTTTCTTTCCAACAAGAAACATCATTTCACTTTTTCGAATGAGTACTTGTACACCTTCAATATCATACTCATCATCCGTTTCTTTCTTTTTATCAAATCCTAATTTGAATCCAACCCCACAGCCCATGCCTTTAGTAGCAATTCGCAATCCATATCCCTCAGGTATACCTTTATTTTTCAAGATATCCTTGACCTCTTCCAGCGCTTTCTCCGTTATTTCCACAGGTGGTTTCATCACTTTAAGATTTACTTATTGCCTCCGTGTAAAAGTATTATTTTTGACGTTTATCATTGCATCAAGATAAGCAACAATATCTCCCTCTCTTGGAGAGGATGAAGGGAGATGACCCTGAAATTAGCTTATCTTGACAATACATTTTTCACACTAAACAATCCAATCAATGGAAATGGTTTACGATCTTCTTAAAATTACAATTCCAGCTGGCCTGGTACTTTATCTGGCGTACCTTCTTGTTCGATCTTTTTTGCAAAAACAGCTTGATGAGATTGCCTTTAGTGTTCGACAAAAAAATCAGGAGATCGTAGTGCCCATTCGATTGCAGGCCTATGAAAGAATAGTATTGCTTCTTGAAAGAATAACACCTGCAAATCTGGTCTCTCGACTAAGCAGTTCTGATTATACAGCGGAAGAATTTCAGCAAATTTTAATTCATGAAATAAGAAATGAATTTAATCATAACCTTTCTCAACAGGTATATATGTCAGACAGTGCATGGACCTATGTAAACACAGCAGTAGAGCAAACCATATCTGTCATCAATTCTTCTGCAAATAGTCTCGAAGCAAAAGCCAAAGGTTTTGATTTGGCCAGAGCAATTCTTGAAAATACGGCAGGAGAGGAAGATACATCTAAACAAGCCATAAAATATATCAAAGAAGAGATTCAAGACGTTTTTTAAAACATGGAAAAAACTGAGAAAATATGGGAAAAAGCAAAAAAAACAGCCACTGATAAAGAGGCTATGAAATCCACTTTGTCTAAAGCGGGTAATAAATTGAAGAGACTAGCTAAAAATTCACCTGAATTGCAGGAATTCAAAGAGAAGTTGGAAATACTAATGCGCATGTTCAGGTCACATTTATCTGGTGAATACCGTGCTTTCCCAGTCTCATCAATTGTTCTTATTGTTTTTGGCTTGGTTTACTTCATTACTCCAACTGATTTGATCCCCGATTTTATACCAGCTATAGGTTTTACTGACGATGCATCTGTTGTTTTGCTGATAATAAAGAAACTTAATCGAGATATTAAGCGGTTTCATCAATGGGAAGAGGAACAATGGGAACAAGCTGATTAACTTTCTTGTATTACTTGAATCAAATATTCAGGAATGCCAGAAAGAAAAGCAGTAATTATTGGAGCGACAGGACTTGTGGGCAGGCAACTGGTAAGATTCGCTCTTCAGGATAATCGGTATGACTCAGTAGTCATTATTACCAGATCTCCATTTGAGACCAAAGATCCCAAACTGGTAGAAGTTCGAGTTAAGAACTTTGATGAGCTTGAAAAATATAGCTCCAAAATGAATGGACATGATTTTTATTGTGCCCTTGGAACAACACGAAGTAAAGCAGGTTCGAAAGAAGCATTTTTAAAAGTTGATGTGGATTATCCACTTGCTTTTGCCGATATAGCAAAAAACCAAAAAGATTTCCAGCAATTGCTTGTGGTGTCATCGATAGGAGCAAATAGCTCTTCTCCGCTATTTTACAATATGGCCAAAGGAAAACTTGAAGACGAACTTCAAGAGCTTGATTTGAAGGCTTTAAAAATATTTCAGCCATCTCTTCTTTTAGGTGATCGGAATGAGATTCGAATTTTTGAAGAGATCGCTAAAGTTATTAGCGCCATCGCTTCATTCTTTACAATAGGTTCCAAAAAAAGAGTAGGAGCAATCAGAGATGTAGAAGTAGCAAAAGCGATGATAGAAGTGGCACATAAAAATGAGCCTGGATTCAATAGGTATAAACCTGGTCAAATGATAGATATCGCTTATTCATCATGAGAGTAGTTATTCAGCGCGTTTCTGAAGCATCAGTTACAATTGACAAACAAGTAAAATCTAAAATTGGAACTGGATTAATGATACTTCTTGGCATAGAGGATGCTGATAATATTGAAGATATTGATTGGCTTTGTCGCAAAATAGTGAACATGCGAATCTTTCCAGATGATGATGGAGTAATGAATAAGAGCCTTCTAGAGGTGAATGGAGAGGTTTTAGCGGTGAGTCAGTTCACACTTCATGCCAGCACAAAAAAAGGAAACCGTCCCAGTTATATTCAGGCTGCAAAACCTGAAATAGCGATCCCACTCTATGAAAAATTTGTTGCTGAATTACAAAGTCTGATAGAAAAGGAAGTTATGACCGGTGAGTTTGGTGCCGACATGAAAGTGTCTTTGATAAATGATGGTCCTGTCACCATTTTGCTGGACTCAAAAAACAAGCAGTAATTAATTTAAGCAAATACATTGCCGCTCCTTTGAAGGTGGTGAGTGGCTTGTTACCTTTGCGCCTAATTTTCAAAGGGTTGGGCGAAATGTGATGATCCCAATTCACTAAAAATGGATATGAAGAACATTCGAAACTTCTGCATTATTGCCCACATCGATCATGGAAAAAGCACCTTGGCTGATCGGCTTTTGGAGTTCACCCACACAGTAAATGAGCGTGACATGCAAGCTCAGTTGCTAGACAACATGGACTTGGAACGTGAGCGAGGAATAACCATAAAAAGTCATGCCATTCAAATGGACTATGAATTGAATGGTGAGAAATACATATTAAACCTGATCGATACACCAGGACATGTAGATTTTTCTTATGAAGTTTCTAGATCCATTGCTGCATGCGAAGGTGCGCTGCTCATTGTAGATGCAGCACAGGGAATAGAAGCGCAAACAATTTCAAATCTTTATTTAGCACTAGAGCATGATCTCGAAATCATTCCGGTGCTTAATAAAATAGACCTACCAGGAGCAATGCCTGAAGAGGTATCAGATCAGATTATTGATTTAATCGGTTGCGCCAAAGAAGATATTATACATGCCAGTGCTAAAGAGGGTATCGGCATTACAGATATATTAGAGTCAATCGTAAGCAAAGTGCCAGCACCGCAAGGTGATCCTGATGAGCCACTTCAGGCCATGATCTTTGATTCTGTATTCAATCCTTATAGAGGAATAGAAGTATTCTTCAGAGTATTCAATGGGTCATTGAATAAAGGTGACAAAGTAAAGTTTGTCAATACAGGAAAAACGTATGAAGCCGATGAAATTGGAGTATTAAGGCTTCAACACGAACCTAAGAAATCCATAGCTGCTGGAAATGTAGGTTATCTAATCTCAGGAATAAAGGTTGCCAAAGAAGTGAAGGTAGGTGATACGATCACTCATGTTGAGCGTCCAACACAACGCCAGGTTAAAGGTTTTGAGGATGTAAAGCCAATGGTTTTCGCAGGGATTTATCCTGTCGACACTAGTGAGTTTGAAGAGTTGAGAGCTTCAATGGAGAAGCTTCAATTAAATGATGCATCATTAATTTGGGAGCCTGAAACTTCCGCAGCATTGGGATTTGGTTTTAGGTGCGGATTTTTGGGAATGCTTCACATGGAGATTGTTCAGGAAAGACTGGAGCGTGAGTTTGACATGACGGTAATCACCACGGTTCCATCGGTTCAATTTCATGCGATTGAAAGTGATGGAGAGATATTGAAAGTAAGTGCACCTTCAGAGCTTCCCGAGCCAAATATGATCGATCATATTGAAGAACCTTTTATTCGTGCTCAGATAATTACCAAGTCAGAATACATTGGACCAATTATCGCACTTTGTATTGACAAAAGAGGGGAGATCAAAAATCAGGTTTATTTAACTTCAGATCGTGTTGAACTTACTTTCGAGATTCCACTAGCTGAAATAGTATTTGATTTCTTTGATAAGCTGAAAACCATTTCTCGTGGCTATGCTTCTCTTGATTATGAATTGATTGGCTACCGTCAATCTCATATGGTCAAATTGGACATTATGCTCAATGGTGACAAAGTGGATGCTTTGTCAGCCATTGTACATAGAGACAAAGCTTATGAATGGGGTAAAAGGCTTTGCGAAAAGTTGAAGGAACTAATTCCGCGACAAATGTTTGAAATTGCTGTTCAGGCAGCCATTGGAACAAAGATTATTGCAAGGGAAACAGTAAAAGCCATGCGTAAAAATGTATTGGCAAAATGCTACGGTGGTGATATCTCGCGGAAAAGAAAACTTTTAGAAAAACAAAAGAAAGGTAAAAAACGAATGCGTCAGGTTGGGAATGTAGAAATTCCTCAGGAAGCATTTATGGCCGTACTTAAATTGGATTAAAATGTCATCACCTATAATCATCGACGGAAGAAAAGTCTCTAAAGACATTAAAAATGAAATCGCTCAAAAAGTCGATCAGCTTAAAGCTGATGGTATGCGTGCACCACATTTGGCGATAATAATTGTTGGTGATGATGGAGCAAGTCATACATATGTGAATGGAAAGATAAATGCATGCAAGGCGGTAGGATTCGATTTTACATTGATGCATTTTGCAAATACGATTTCTGAAGAGAAACTTATTAAACACATTCAACAACTCAATGAAGATGATGATATTGATGGTTTCATTGTACAAATCCCTCTTCCTGATCACATTTCTGTTGAGCATATAACTGAAAGAATTGCTCCTCGAAAAGATGTTGATGGATTTACTAACCAAAATTTTGGTAGTATCATGTCACATCATCAGCTACTATTACCCGCTACTCCATATGGGGTTATGGAGCTTATTAATAGATATGATATTCCAACTGAAGGGAAACATTGCGTGATCGTCGGAGCTTCAAGAATTGCTGGTGCACCACTTAGTTTAATGATGTTGCAAGATGGAGGAGCTACGGTTACTGTTTGCCATAAACTCACCCAAGATCTCAAGAGCCACACCAAAGAGGCAGATATCTTGATTGTGGCCGTGGGTAAACCTGGATTAATCACTAAAGACATGGTAAAAGAGGGAGCTGTAGTTATAGATGTTGGAACGACTCGTGTTGAGGATAATACCAAGAAGTCTGGATTTAAATTATCTGGAGATGTGGTTTATGATGAAGTTGCTCCAATTTCAAGTTTTATAACTCCAGTTCCTGGTGGAGTCGGACCAATGACTATTGCGTCGTTATTACTAAATACCTTAAAAGCCTATGAGCTCAATCACTGACCCGGAATACCTTCCGGTGATGGAGTCATTTTACACAATTCAAGGTGAGGGCTTCTATTCGGGAACCCCAGCTTACTTCATAAGGCTTGGCGGATGTGATGTAGGATGTGTTTGGTGCGATGTAAAAGACTCCTGGGATGCATCACAATTCGATTGGTTTTCTATAGAAGAAATTACAAAACGAGCGAAAGATTCGGGAGCTAATGTTGTGGTAGTGACGGGTGGAGAACCTTTAATGTATGATTTGTCACTCCTTACTGAATCTTTGAAAAAGGAAGGCTTGCAGACCAACATTGAAACGTCTGGAGCTTATCCTTTGACGGGGAATTGGGATTGGATCTGTTTCTCACCCAAAAAATTTAAATCACCTCTTAAAGATTTCTACAAAAGTTCGCATGAGCTGAAAGTCATAGCTTATAACAAGAGTGATTTTAAATGGGCAATTGAGCATGGAAATCAAATGAATACCAATTCTCAATTATTCCTCCAACCGGAATGGTCAAAAGAAAAAGAAATGACACCTTTGATCGTTGATTTCGTGAAGGAAAACCCTAAATGGAAAATTTCTCTACAAACACACAAATACATGGACATACCCTAAGAAGGGTAGCTGCTTGTTTTTTGTTGGTGGTTTTATTTTTACCTCTAGCCTCTCAAAATCTTTCAACTGATAGTAAGAAAGCCAGAAAACTTTACGAAAAAGCTGACAAGGAGTATAGAGCAAGGGATTTCTATTCTGCCATTGATTTGCTTGAAGAATCAGTCAATGAAGATCCTACCTTTTTTGAAGCGTTTATAAGGATGGGTAGCCTTTATAATGCTATAGGCAATGAAGACTCAGTTTATTCTAAATTTCAATCTTATGCAGAGACGGCTCCTGACCCTATTGCCTCTGTATTGGAAAAATTGGCATTACTCGCATTTGATCGAGGCGAATATGAAAAGTCTAGTAAGTATCTAACTTTATTTTTAAATAAGGTGCCTGAAAGAGCTGCAAGCTATGAAATTGATCTCTTGATAAGGAGCATTGATTTTGCAACAAATGAGCTAGCAAGATTTAGTGATACTGTACAAATTGAGATTTTGCCCAAGGAAGTGAATCGCTTTAAGCTTCAATACTTACCATCTGTTACGATAGATGATGCATCTATTTTTTATACCAAAAGAGATGATGTAAGAGGCGATGAAGACATAGTCGTTAGTGTGAAAAAAGCAGGTAAATGGCAACCTGCTCAATCCGTTTCATCAAGGATCAATTCTCCATTAAATGAAGGGGCATGTGCTGTGTCAGCAGACGGCCGCACAATGATATTTACCTCTTGTGACGGAAGAAATTCGCTAGGAAGTTGCGATTTATACATTGCTAAAAAAGTGGGGGACCAATGGTCTTACCCAAAGAATCTTGGAAAACCTGTAAATAGTATGTACTGGGAGTCCCAACCCTCTTTATCTGCTGATGGAAACACTTTGTATTTTTCTTCAAATAGGAGAGGAGGATATGGAGGGCGAGACCTGTGGGTGACTGAAAATGAAAACGGCCGATGGTCCAAACCCATAAACCTTGGTAAAGGAATAAATACAAGGAAAGATGAAACAACCCCATTCATTCATTCAAATGGCAAAAATTTATATTTCTCTGCAAATGGATATCCAGGAATGGGAGGATATGACCTTTACGAAACAATAAGAAAAGATTCATCTTGGACTCAACCCAAAAATCTGGGGTATCCAATTAATACACACAAGGATGAAGTTTCCATTGTGATTACTTCTGATGGAACGTCCGCCTACTTTGCAAAGGAGGAGCAAAAGAATTATGAGATTCTTGATAGTAAAATCGTTAAAACTACACTCCCTAAGCAGTTAAAAGTAAATCCAACATCTTATATCGTAGGTAGAATAACTGATGCAAAAACAAATGATCCATTGAAGGCGGTCATCCAGGTAGTCTCACTTTCGGACAATCTTACTTTGTATAATGGTAAATCTGACTCTTTATCGGGGGAATATTACATGGTTTTACCGGTAGGTTTGGAATTGGCGGCCTATGTGAAGAAAAAAGGATACCTCTATTCAGATTTTCAGTTCACAACTGAGAGTAACAATATTCGCAAACCAGATACTATAGATATCAAACTTACGCGAGTTGGAGAAGGTGAAAAGATCATTTTAAAGAATATCTACTTTGAGGTAGATTCTTATAAGCTAAATGATAAATCTCTTTCAGAATTAGATAATGCTTATCAGCTGTTAATGGAAAATCCTAAAATAAAAGTTGAAATTTCTGGACACACTGATAATAGTGGCGGAAAATCCTATAATCAAACTTTATCGGAGTTGAGAGCAAAAACAGTATACAATGAACTTATTAAAAAAGGTGTAGACAGTGAAATGTTGACCTACAAAGGCTATGCTGACTCTAATCCGATAGATTCAAATGCAACCGAAATAGGGAAAAAATCCAACCGAAGGATAGAATTTAGTGTCCTACGGACGAAACGCTAGAGTGTTGCATAATAATTGGATTATTTTCAAAATTGAAAGCAAAATTTTGTTGAAGAATAACATTAAGATGTAGAGGAAAATTTGGTGATTTTACATTATTCAAATTTTTTATTCAAATTTCATTTTTTCCCAACATTTTGTCCATTTAGCAATTGAAAACGCTGATTTTTAATTTGTTAAATAATCTTAAAAAAGCATATATTGCGGGTTTCAAATAATTAATGTTTAACGATTAACTAGTTAGTATGAAGAGGATTTTACTACTAAGTTTTGCGTTCTTAACTGTTGTTGCATTTAGTGCAATAGCGCAAAGGACGGTTTCTGGTAAGGTCACCGATGATACAGGTGAAGCTTTACCAGGTGTGAATGTTGTGATTAAAGGCACAACAACTGGTGTTACTACTGATTTGGATGGAAACTACCGTTTGTCAGTAGATGATGGCGCTACTCTTATCTTCTCTTATGTTGGATTTGAAACACAAGAAATCCAGGTAGGGGCAAGATCTACAATTGACGTGACTCTTGGTGGAGCAACAGAACTTCAAGAAGTTGTTGTGACAGGTTACGGTACTACATCTGAGCGTAAAAACGTGGCAGCTGTTGATATTGTAGGTGAGGAAAATATTAACAATGTTCCATTAACTGATGTTAACCAGATTATACAGGGTAGAAGCCCAGGTGTATATACTACTGCTGGTTCAGGTCAGCCAGGTGCTGCTGTTGATATCAGAGTTCGTGGTACAGGTTCAATTACAGCTGGTAGAGGCCCGCTTTACGTAATTGATGGTATTATCATCGAAAATGGAGATTTCACTCAGCTTACTGAGACAAATGATGCATTGGCTAACATTAACCCTAATGATATAGCTAACATTACTGTTTTGAAGGATGCTGCTGCAACTTCACTTTACGGTTCTCGTGGTGCTAACGGAGTTATCTTGATCAATACTAAAAGAGGTAAATCAGGTAAGTCTACAATTACTGCACGTGCATCAGTAGGTGTTACCAGACCAAACTTTGGTAACATGGATATGATGGATGGAGATCAAGTAACCAAATACGAAAGAGTTGTCCTAAGAAATGGTGGAAGAACTGAGGCTCAAATTGATGCTGATAGACCGCTAAATCCGGATAGTACATTCAATTGGAGAGATGCTTCTTTTAGAGATGGTGTTACTCGTAACTATGAGATTCAAGCTCAAGGGGGTAATGAAAGTACTAGATATTTCCTTTCTGGAGGATATTACAAGCAGGATGGAACTTTGATTGAGTCTTCATTTGACAGATACTCAGTTAGAGCTAACATGGATCAAATCTTTAACGATGTGGTTGATTTGACTGTCAATATGAATATTTCATATACGGATCAGCTAAATGCAACTGCAGGTAACAGATTCTCATCTCCTCTTTTAGGAGCGTTCGTAAATACTCCTTTACAAAATCCAATTAATCCTAATACTGGAGAATTGTATACAGGATTGGAGCCTGAATGGGCAATATTTACTGGAACTAATTACCTATATGAGGTACCATTAAATCCTGTAGTTAACAACAACCTTAGAGCAATTGGAAAAGCAGAGTTAGGAATTAACGTAAAAGATAATATCAGACTATCTCAAACTGTCGCAATTGACCTTTTGAATTCTAGAGAGTCAAGATACTTTGATTTGACGACCAATGATGGTTTTGATACTCAGGGCCAGGTTGATGAAGCATTTAACCAGAACCTGGTATTTACTTCTCAGACGAAAGCAACAGGTAACTGGACGTTTGGCAGTGATCATAACTTAGATGCATTGGCAGTATTTGAAGTTCAGGATGCTGACTTTGAAGAATTCAGGTCTTCAGGTACAGGTCTTGCTTCTGGTAAGTTGAAGACTTTACAGTCTACAGCTACTCCATTAATTGCGGATGGATCATTGACTGCATACGCGTTTGTTTCATTCTTGGGTCAAGTAAACTACAACTACCAGAATAAGTATTATATTTCATTTGCTGGACGTAGAGATGGATCTTCAAGATTCGGTGCGGACCAAAGATGGGCGAACTTCTTCTCAGTAGGTGGTTCTTGGAGACTAATAGAAGAGGACTTCTTGTCTGGAGTTTCTGTTCTATCGAATGCTAAACTTAGAGTTAGTTATGGTACATCAGGTAACGCTGATATTGGCAACTTTGCATCTTTAGGATTGTATGGTTTCAATACTGCGTACAACAATGTTCCTGGTAGTTCTCCGACACAAATAGCTAATCCAGCATTGACTTGGGAAACAACCGATAACCTAAACATAGGTTTAGATTGGGGTATTCTTGATGACAGAATTTCAGGATCAGTAGATGTATATAGAAGAGAAGCGAGAGAGCTCCTTTTAGATGTACCAGTTTCTAGAACTAGTGGTTTTGCTACTGCTACTCAAAACTTGGGTAAAATCAGAAATGAGGGTATTGAAGTAGTACTTTCGACTGTTAATGTTAGAAACGGAGACTTCTCATGGGCTACTGATTTCAATGTTGCCTTCAATAGAAACGAAATTCTTGAGCTTAACGATGGTGAAGACATCATCAATGGCAGCCAGGTATATTCTGAAGGATTCCCAATCAGAACATGGTTCATTGAAAGATGGGCTGGTGTTAATCCAGCAGACGGTACTCCTCTTTGGTATACTGAAGAAGGTGACCTTACAGGTAACTATGCTGAAGCTGATAGATTTAAACTTGGAAATGCTCAGCCAACTGCAGTTGGAGGTTTGAACAATGTTGTTTCTTATAAGAATATCTCTTTAAGCGCTTTCTTCTACTTCTCACTAGGAAATGAAGTATACAACAGCTCAAGAAGATTCATCGAGTCTGATGGTCAGAGATATGGATGGAATCACCTGACAAGTGCTGGTCAAGATTTCTGGCAACAGCCAGGTGATATTGCAAAACGTCCTCAGCCAATTGTTGGTGGTAATAATGCAGCAAATAGTAGATCAACTAGATATCTTGAAGATGGATCATTTGTCCGTCTAAGAAATGTTCAAGTGTCTTACAGTCTGCCTTCTGAAATCTTATCTAATGTAGGAGCTCAAAGTGCTAGAGTATGGCTGCAAGGTCAAAACTTGCTGACGTTTACTAACTATTCTGGATTTGATCCGGAAATGGATGAAACTGGATCAGAGTTCTTCAGATATCCAGTTGGTAAGACAATTACAGTTGGTTTAGAGGTTACATTCTAAAATGAAATACAACATGAAGAATATTAAAATATTATCAACTTTGTTTGCTTTCCTTATCATGTTTTCATGTGAGGATAAGCTTGAACTACAGCCAGCACAATCCCTTTCAGTTTCTGAATCCTTAGGTGATTTAGATGGGTTGTTTACTGGGCTAATTGGAGCTTATGATGAGCTTCAGGATGTAAATTATTACGGAAGAGATCAGGTTGTGATCAATGAAGTGCGAGCAGACAATGTTTACATTTCCATTAACAACTCGAATAGATTTCTTAATGATTTTAGGTATGAGTACCGAGCAAATGCTACACAGTTAGCTTTCTGGGGTGATGCTTATTCGTTGATCCTTCGAGTGAACAATATTCTACAGAATATTGACGCTGCAGAAGGAACACAAACCGATAAAGATCAGATTGCGGGTGAAGCATTATTCTTAAGAGCTATAACTCATTTCGATTTGGTTAAAACGTTTGCTTTGCCATACGGTGAAGGCGCTGGTAACCCAGGAGTACCTGTAATGTTAGAGCCTTCTATATCTGAGCCTGCTAGAAACACGGTAGGTGAGGTTTATGCTCAGGTTATTGCTGATTTGATTGAAGCAAAAAACCTAATTACTGAGGATAATGGTCCTTACAGAGCTACTGATGATGCATGTGATGCACTTCTAGCAAGAGTATACCTTTACATGGAGGATTATGCGAATGCTGAAGCATCTGCATCTGCAGTGATTGGTGCTGGATATACGCTATTTGATGGTACTGATTTGGCAACATTCTGGGGTACTCATGGAACAAGTGAAGAAATTTTCACAATCAGAAGATTAGCTAATGAAACACTTGGATCAGATAACCTGGGTCAAATATTTAACCCACAGGGGTACGGCGATATTAGAGTATCTAATGACCTTATAAATGTTTATGAAGCTGGTGATAGAAGAGCTGCAGTTGATTATTATAATCAGGATGGTTTCAACTGGGTAGGTAAGTATCTTTCCCAAGAAGGTAACCCTGGTTTAACTAATAACAAGGTCTTCCGTTTAGCAGAAATGTATCTAATTCGAGCTGAAGCTAGATTACTTAAGGCATCACCTGATGCTGCTGGTGCTCTTGCTGATCTTGATGCAGTTAGAACACGTGCTGGTCTTCCAAGTGCAGGTACAGCTACTTTAGCTGCTATTAAGCAGGAAAGAAGAGTAGAGCTTGCATTTGAAGGACACAGAGCTCTTGATATTTTCAGATGGGGTGATGCTGTAACCAGAATTGCATGTGGCGCTGGAGGAACTGGAGATGAATTGAATGCTCCTTGCTTCTTAGCTGCGGATAGTCCATTGAGAATATATCCAATCCCTCAACAGGAGCTGGATGTAAATCAAAACATGACACAAAATCCTGGATATTAAATAACAAAATATAACATCACCATTTAATTATGGTGATGTTATATAACTAATCAATCTCATGAAGAATTTGATTTTTCTAAGTCTTTTGATTGTTTCTGCTAGTACTCTTGCTCAGAATGTTAATCCTATCACTAATCCGTATAATGATATACTCAATCCGGATTTGTTTAATAGGAAAGAATATGCTGCATTTAAGGGCACTCCTTTTTTGTTAGAAGAACCTGCCAAAGGCAAGGTGATTTTCAAGAATGGTGAAGAGAGATCTTTCGAAAAAATCAATCTGGATTTTTATAAAAATCAATCCATCGTTGAAGTTGATGGAAAGGAATCTACTTTATTAAATAAGTATCTCAAAGAGATACAATTATCATCCGATGAAGTAGGATATAAAACCTTTAGAATTTTGGTTGAAAACGGTGACTATGTTTTCTATGAAGTGCTTGGTAGAGATAATGTGAAACTTTTGAAAAAAAGAGATCTTCAACTTAAGGTGGAAGATCGATCCAATGCTACCAGCTATTCAGGAAACACAGATACCAATCAACAGAAATTTGTAACAGAGGTAAGTTATTTCTGGACATCTGACTATCAATCTTTAATGACAGTTTCAAGTAAAAAGAAGGATTTTATTTCGGATTTTGATTCTGTAGATGGTCTGGGAGACTTTTTGAAATCAGAAAAGTTAAACCCAAAGAATGAGAATGATTTAATCAAAATATTTGATTACATAAACTTTAAAGGAATATGAAGATATATAAATTATTGTTCGTGATTACGGCAGTGTTCTTTATGACAAGCTGTAATTCAGACTTCAAAGATGAGATTTCTTATGAAGAGAACGGGAATACATTTCCTACAACTGTTGCCTTTACTTCTAGTGCATTTAATGTACCGGAAGAAGGCGGAGCAGTTCCGGTTTCAGTTGAGTTAATAGGTGTTGCACGCACGTCTGACATTACTGTTAATATTACAATTGAAGAGACTGGAGCAGTGGCTGGTGAGAATTATACCATTTCATCTAATGCAGATATTGTTATCCCTGCAGGTGAATACGGTGGATCAATTAGCGTAACGCCGATTGATGATGTGCTAGCTTCTGAAAGCCCTCAAACATTTACAATTACAATGACTGGAACTTCAAGTTCGGACATTTCTATTGGTTCTGAGGAAGCTTCAGGGAGAATGACTGTTGTTGAAATTGTTGATAACGATTGTCCATTTGATACAGATGGATTTGTTGGTACCTATAATGTCATTGAGGCATTCACAGGACCTCCAAACGCACCATTTGGATTCTCTGATTTCTTCGGTGAGAGCTATCAGATAGAAATGTCAGTGGATGCATCTGATACTAACGGTTTCACTTTCACTCTTAATAACTCAGCTGGATTCGATACGTTCGTTCCAGATGGTACCACTATTAGATTTGTACCATGTCCTGAGATTATTGAATTCGTAACTGGTGATCCTGTAGTTGCAGCATTTACAACTCTTACAGTGGTTTCTACTTCATTTGAGGAGTATGCCGTAAGAGTAGATGGAGACTCCAATGGATTTGGAGATTATGGATTTACTCTAGAGAAACAATAAATTCAATTTTAATGTTAAAAAGCCGATACGGATAATGTATCGGCTTTTTCTATTTAAACTGAGAAGAGGGAAAATGAACAATATTATGAGAAGAACGCTAAAGTTGTCAATGATTATTGCTTTAATCATTGGAAGCTATGGCACAATGGCACAGAATTCATTTGGGAATGAATCACTTGATGAGTATTTAGAAAGAAGATCAAAATCACTCGAACGAGCTCAATCATTAGGTTATCCTATGCAAATAGGTTCAGGAGAGGATGCGCTTTATTTACAATATTTAGATGATAGCGACAATCCAGTTTATTACACCACCTATAATGACGGAGCTGCTAAAACAACAGGTGCAGTTCATCTACAACAAAAAGGACACACTGGCCTTGAATTAACCGGAGAAGGGATAGTTGTTGGTGTTTGGGACGGTGGTCAAGTTCAATCAGATCATGTCGAATTTGTCGGACGAACATCACATAAAGATAATTCTACAAGCATTAGCAATCACGCAACCCACGTGACTGGAACCATTTTAGCCACAGGTGTTAATGTATCAGCAAAAGGTATGGCACCTCTTGCAACAAGCCACAATTATGATTTTAATGCAGATTTAGGTGAAGTTGTTGAAGAGGCTGAAAAAGGATTGATTTTATCAAACCACTCTTATGGTGCAACCTTAGGTTGGACTTTTTCAAACGGCGGTTGGGTTTGGAATGGTGATCCAGAAATCAGTGATGTTGAAGATTATAGATTCGGCTTATATACTTCAGGAAGTAGAGCATGGGATAACGTAATTCACTCTAACCCATACTATCTTTCAGTTCATTCTGCTGGTAATCACAGAGGAGATGTAGGTTCAGGTACTGGCGCGCCAGGAGACGGTCCTTTTGATATAATTTCACCAGACAAATGCGCTAAAAATATTTTAACTGTTGGGGCTGTTAGTTCAATCAATGATGGCGACTTTTCTCCAGCAAATATTCAGATGTCCTCATTTTCAAGTTGGGGCCCTACAGATGATGGAAGAATAAAACCTGATTTGGTAGGAATGGGTGTTAATCTATTTTCTGCTAATTCAGGATCAAGCACTTCTTATGGAACATCAAGTGGTACATCTATGTCAGCACCTAATGTTACAGGTTCATTAGCCCTGATACAAGAACTTTATCACCGATACAACGGCGAATTTATGCTTGCGTCAAGTTTGAAAGCACTTGCAATTCATACAGCAAGAGAAGCAGGAAGTCAAGATGGACCAGACTATCAATATGGATGGGGATTGCTTGATGTTGCTGCAGCGGCTAATGTCCTAAAATATTTAGATAATGAAAGTCAATTTTTTGTTCAAGACGAACTTTCAAATGAAGAAATCAAGAACTACTTTTTTAATGCCACCGAAGGTCAGAAAGTAAAGGCTACCATTGTTTGGACAGATGTACCTGGAAATCCTTTAAGTGGTGTACTTGATCCAACAGACTTGGCTTTAATAAATGATCTTGACATCAAGGTAACATCTCCTTCAACAACAGAGCATCTACCATGGATCATTCAACCAGATTCAAAAATTGTTTCTAAGGGAGATAATTTCAGAGATAATGTAGAGGTTATAGAATTTGTAGCAGGAGAGACTGGAGCTTATGAATTGGTCTTGAGCCATAAAAACACTTTAGATAATGAGGATAGCCAGGTTTTTTCCATGTTTATTTCTGTTGGAGATCCAAAAGATCTTGGATCCACTTTATGGCTGACTGAAGACAATAATGCGCAAGTATGGAAAAATCAGGCAGGTGAATCTGTTGCTTCAGGTGAAATAAGTCAGTTCGATCAGTTAATAATTGCTGATGCAGATAACAATTATATATTGGATGGAAACTTAACTGCCCATTCATTAACAATTAGCGAGGATGCAACTGGAATGGTAGATCTTAACGGATTTGAGATAGCACTAACGGGTAGTTTAATCTCCAAAAACAATGATTTTAAGTTTATAAATGGTTCGATAAGACTATCAGGCGACTTTATATCTTACGTTGATCTAGAGCCAAATAGCATTGATGAAATTGATCTCACAATTGATAAAAATAACTTTACCAATATCTCTGAAAGCATTCACTGTAAAGCCCTTAATATTCTTTCCGGAGATCTCTATCTTAAAGATTTACAAGTTAATGTAGATGAATTCATCATTGGAAGTTTATTTACGGATTCCCTTAAGATTAGTACAGTTACATTCAATGATGTTTCAACCATTACATTGCCTGAAGAAGTGAAATTATCTGCAGATAATGTAATTATCAGCTCAAATGTGGCGTCTACTATTAACGCTCCGAATCTTGAGATTAGTGATATGATGGTTGAGTCAAATGGATCGGTTACAGTTTCTTCAATTAAGACAATCAAATCAATTACTATATCTGGTGATATTATCTTAGATCAGGATTTGTCTGTTAAAAACTTCACATTGAATAGAGGAAGTAATCTGATATTAAATGAAAGTATTACTCTTACAATTGAAGACCTACTTTCTGATCAAGAGGATGATGGTAACGCAAATGCGATATCTTCAGAAGGTTCAGGGGCACTAATTGTTTCTCAAAATGCGAACAAATTCTGTTTTGAAAATATGACAGTTACAGATGTTTCTGTAGAGGGAAATACAAAATTTGTATTGGATGCAAACAGTACGGCAAGTAATTCCAGTGATGGATGGATTCTTGATGAATGTGGAAATGTTTTAGCTGCTGATTTTGTTGCAGAGAGTGCATGTTCAGGTGGAATTACCAGGTTTGTAGATATAAGTGACGGAAGCCCTGTTTCTTGGGAATGGACAATAGTTGATTTAGAAGAAACTGTTGTACTAATAAACCAGAATCCTGAGTATGAGTTCGTTGAAAATGGCACCTATGAAGTAATCTTAAAAGTTGTCGCAGATGATGGTGAAGAAAGTATGTTTACCAAGATGGTGGAAGTAATTTCTGCAGACATTGGTAAGCCTGAAATCATTGTCGAAGATAACTCACTTCGTTCATCAACTTTTGCCAATTTTTATCAATGGTTTTTCAATGGAGAACCTATAGATGGAGAAACTTCTTTTGTCCTAACTGGAATTACAAATGAGGGAGAGTACTATATCGAATTATACAGCACCAAGTGCACCATTCGATCTGACGTCTTCTTCTATGAAGTAACAGGATTAAATGATATTGATAATTTCTTTGTTTATCCTACGGTATCAAGTGATATTATTAATATTAAGGGAATAGAGAATTACCGTTCCGTAGAGATATTAAGTCTTGATGGTAAGAAAGTCTTAGAAATAGATGATAATGTTACATCCATTGACATATCTGGCTTAAATGACGGCCGATATTTATTGCTTATTAAAAGCGTGGATGATTACACTTTTCAAACAGATTTCATCAAGAGAGATTAAAATTTATTTCGCACGTGAAATGCAACAGAAGGGGAAACTCTTCTGTTGTTTTTGTTTATGCCAATAGTCAACCGAAAAGAACATTTTAATGCAGCCCATAAGCTGTACAATCCAAATTGGTCGGAGGAGAAAAACTTCGAAATTTTTGGACCATGTGCGAATAAAAATTGGCATGGGCATAACTTCGAATTGATAACATCGGTAAAAGGACCAATCAATTCAGAAACTGGCTTTGTCATTGATCTGAAAAAGCTCAGTTTTTTAATTAAAACTGAAATTATTGATCAAGTGGATCATAAGAACATCAACCTGGATGTCCCTTTCATGAAAGGAAAAATGGGAAGCTGTGAAAATTTAATCATCGAATTTTGGAAAATTTTAGAACCTAAGATTCTTGAAATAGAACCTCAATCTTCTCTTTACAGATTAAGACTTTATGAAACTCCGAGAAACTTTGTAGACTTTTTTGGAAAGTAAGGGATTCGAAATTCTTTGTTATAAAAAAGTGCTAATTAGTGTATTTACTTATTAATTCATTGAAATAAATAAGTAGTTCTTGTTCTGGTGGATATATCGTTTTAAAGGTATCATTTAGAGATTTTTCTCCATTCATTGCAATACGATAAGTGTTATAATCCTTAGTGATTATTTGATTTTTTTTCACACCCTTTTCATATTTCATTGCTAGTACGGTTAGTTGTTCAACCTCGTCCTCATTTAACTTTTCGCTAAAAATAGTCGAATCATTATCAGTGGTAAACGATATAGAGTTGTTATCCTTATTCAGGCTAATATTATAGGTACCACATGATGGAATGCATGTACTTTTGTTGAGTATTAGTTCAAATGTATTTTCAGTTTTGGTTGCCTTACAACTACACAGTATTATGACTATTAGGAGAAGTATATTTTTCATTGGAATTATTTTCAGTTTCTTTTCGAGCGATCTTCATGCACAAGAAAGCTTAAAGCTGGATAAAGATAAAATTCAGGAACTTATTATTTGTCATTATTACGAAAGAGATGAAAATGTCTTTATTCCTAATTTGAATCAAAGCGCCAGAAGCAATACCAAACAATCATCAACAATTGAAGTCGAATACATTGGGTTTACGGCTGAGGCAAAAACTGCATTTCAATATGCAGTTGATATTTGGGAAACTTTAATAATTTCAGAGATCCCAATCAAGATTCAAGCAAATTGGGCGGTATTAGATCAAGGAGTTTTAGGCTCTGCAGGTCCTGGCTTATTATTCAGAGATTTTAATGGTGCCCAACATCCTAATTCTTGGTATCCGGTTGCATTAGCTGAAAAACTGTCTGGAGAAGAATTGAATAATCCAGATGAATTTGAAATCGTTGCACAATTTAACCGTAACATATCTTGGTATTTTGGAACAGATGCGCAACCACCTTCAGGTGAGTTTGATTTAGTTTCTGTTGTCTTGCATGAAATTGGTCACGGTCTTGGTTTTTTTACTGCTACAGACGTTGAAAGCAATCAAGGCTCTATTGGTTTAAGTGGCTTTCCTTTTGAGTTTGATTGGTACATGAGAAATGGAAATGGACAGCTACTAATTGATGACGATTTATTTGCAAACCCTTCAGTTCCTCTAGCCAATCAGTTAACAGGTGGTGATTTATTTTTCACAAGCAACATAGTGAGCAATGTCAATGCTGGAATTGATGCAGAATTATATGCTCCGTCAGTCTTTGATGGGGGCTCTAGTATTTCGCATTTGGATCAATCTACATTTGATAATACGATAAACTCACTCATGACACCTGCTATTGGAACTGCAGAGGCAAATCACAACATTGGACCAGTTACCACTAGATTATTAGCACAATTAGGCTGGTTGAGATCAAGAATTGACCATGATGAAATAATAGATTCTGAAAATTTGAATCTACCTGTCAACTTTGAAATTGCAATTGTAAGCGACTCAAACGTTGTTGCAGATTCCGTTTTTATAAATATTGCTTTCAATGATGGAGAATTCAGCAAAATTGTAATGACTGATAATGGTAACAATAGATTCAGCTATATAACTGATACTATAAAAGAAGCAGTACGTGTCAATTATTTTTTTAATATTGAAGATGCGATTGAAAAAGAAACTTTTTTAGGCTCTGAAGATATTCCACTAAGTTTCTATGTAGGAGTAGATACAGTAAAACCAACATTAATTCACGATGAGATTGAAAGTGTTTTATCCAATGAAGATGTAACTATTGAAGTTGATGCGTCTGATAATATTGGCCTGGATTCCGTATTTGTGGATTTTGTTCTTTCACCTGGAGACACAGTAAGACTTGCTTTAGATAATACTTTTCAAAATTTATATAGTTATGTGTTGGCGGGCGATTCAACTAAAGATATTTCCACATTTTTCTATCGAATAGGTGCAAGAGATTCCTCATCTCAAAAGAATTTCGCTTTCTTACCATCTGAATCAGAGTTTTATAACGTAACAGTGAATTCAATAGCGGGAGCTGAAGAAGTGTTTACCGAAGATTTCGACTCTGAATCGACAGTTATAAGTGGAGATTTTAATATATCATTAGAATCTGGATTCACATCAAAAGCACTCCATTCAGATCATCCCTATGCAAATGGTACAGGGGAGGGATTTGAGTCAGATTTCATAACAACCCTACTAAAACCTATAATTGTAAGAGAAGGTGATGGAGACATTCAATTTGATGAAGTTGTCTTAGTTGAGCCAGGTGCAGGCGGCTCAGTATTCGGAACGGAAGATTTTTTCGATTATGTGGTGGTTGAAGGATCTTCTGATGAGGGCCTCACATGGGAAGCTTTGGAAGATGGATACGATAGTAGACGATTCTCTGTTTGGGAAAATAGGTTCAATAGTAATACGGATTCAGATGAAGGCAACTCATTATCTGTGGGAGATGCTACATTATATAAAAAGCATAAAATGAGTTTACTTACAACGTTTAATCCGGGAGATGAGGTCCTACTTAGATTTAGACTACATGTGGATCGATTTCTCACTGGATGGGGATGGGCTATTGATAATTTAGTCGTCCAGGATCTTCCATTAGGTTTAGACGCAGCTTCAAGGCTATCATTAACCATGTATCCCAATCCATTCTCAAGATCTTTTTTCATTAAATCGGATTCAGAAATAAATGAAATCAATTTGTACACAGTAGGAGGTAAGTTTATTGAGGCAATAGATTTTGAAAAAGTTGATGCATTGTCCATCAAAGCGAACACTCCTAATATTGATAAAGGTGTTTTTCTCATTGAAGTCAAGACCTCTAAAGGTTCAACATTCCATCGGGTTGCTAAAGACTGATTGATTACTATTGAATTTATAAGTCAATTCAACCTATAAGTGAAGTACCTGATTTCCATTGAAGGAAAAATTACCGATGAGCTATCAAAATTACTGATAGCAGAGATAGAGAGGTTTGATGTCAGGAGTGAGGTAGTTCACTTAAAATTTGACTTAGCAATTCGAGAGTTAAAATCTTTCTGTCCAGATTTTTTAATTGTCATTGGTACAAGAAAATCCAGTAAGATCATTAAGAAAGCTCGAAAGTCAGGCACGAAAATCATTTTCTTTTATCAGTCTGCTTTGGAAACTAAGTCAAATCTCAACTATTCTAATCTTGTGTTGGAAAGAGTATATTTTGATTTACCTCAACTAAATCATGAGTACGGGAATGGAAGCTTACTTACAGATTTCATTAGAAAATCAGATAGCAGATCTACGGAAGAATCAGCGATAGCAACTATTTCAATAATTGCAACAAAACTCAATAAATGGCACATTCATCTTAAAGATGATCTTTCAAGAATAAATGAGAGGTTCAAGTTTGAATGTATTGATACATCTGATGGACTTGAAGAGACAATATTGAAAATCAGAAACTCTAATGTAGTGATTCCAACCGATCAATTCTCAAATGTTTTGGCCGCAATGGTAAATTGCCCGTTAGTCAATGTTTTTAAGAAATCACTATTTACTCGGTCAAACAACAGAGTAACTTGTATAAATAGTATTCTAAATACAGAGGTTGTGAAAAACATTGAGTCAGGTGATATCAAAGAAATCTCTGACGAGTTATATAAACTTCTCAATGATCATAACTATAGCGCTACAATGCTTAATGAGTATCAGCATCTAAAAGATAAAATCGGAACTCAACCCTTTGCTAGAGTAGTTGCTCAAGAAATAGTGGAATGGGGAGAAGAGTAGCTAAGCTGCCCTTAGCTTATTAAATTTAGACTTTTCAAATTTTTCAGCGGCATAATCCCTGTCGATTAAAATATCCTTGATTTCTTTATTGGATGGCAACTCAAACATCGCATCAGTCACAATTGCTTCACAAATAGATCTTAAACCTCGAGCCCCTAGCTTAAACTCCATCGCTTTTTCCACGATGTATTCCAGAGCATCTTCGGTTAGCTCAAGCTTCACCTCCTCCATTTCAAAAAGCTTGGTATACTGTTTTACCAATGCATTTTTTGGTTCGGTTAGAATTTGCTTTAAAGCATCTGTATTTAATGGATCTAAGTGTGTTAAAACAGGCAAACGGCCAATTAATTCTGGAATCAGCCCAAAGCTCTTGATATCCTGAGCAGTTATATATTGAAGCAAATTATCCTTGTCAATTGCACCAGATTTGAATTCATTATCATTAGCAAATCCAATAGGTCGGGTATTTAATCGATTAGCAATATGTCGTTCAATGCCATCAAAAGCTCCACCACAGATGAATAAGATATTTTCTGTATTGACATTGATCATTTTCTGATCAGGATGCTTTCTTCCTCCTTGTGGTGGCACATTCACTGTTGTCCCCTCAAGCAATTTGAGTAATGCCTGCTGGACACCCTCGCCGCTTACATCTCTTGTAATTGAAGGATTATCAGATTTCCGTGCGATCTTATCAATTTCATCTATGTAAACAATACCACGTTCTGCAGCTTCTACATCATAGTTTGCAGATTGAAGTAAACGAGTCAAAATGCTTTCAACATCTTCACCTACATAGCCAGCTTCAGTCAAAACAGTTGCGTCTGCTATACAAAAAGGAACTTGAAGAATCTTAGCAAGAGTCCTGGCAAGGTAAGTTTTACCCGTTCCGGTTTGACCGACCATAATAATGTTGGATTTCTCAATCACTACATCATCATTTTCCTTAGTTTGCATTAATCGCTTATAGTGATTGTAAACAGCAACTGAAATGTATTTTTTAGCCTCATCTTGTCCAATTACAAACTCATCAAGGTGAGATTTCATATCTACAGGCTTGATGAGCTTGAAATTAGGGCTCTCATTCTCAGATGTAGTTTTCAACTCCTCATTCAATATCTGTTGTGCTTGAGCGATACATTTATCACAAATGTGAGCATGTATACCCGATATCATCAGATCAACATCTTTTTTGTTTCTTCCGCAAAAACTACAAGTTACCTGAGCCATGATTTTATTTTTTCTCTAAAACCTCATCAATAAGGCCATATTCTTTTGCTTCTGCCGCTCTCATCCAGTAATCGCGATCAGAATCTTTTTCAATGTCTTTGTATGATTTACCAGAATGCTTAGCTAAAATGTTATAAAGATCTTTCCTTAATTCCTGCATTTGCTTTAAGGTAATTTCCATATCTCTAGATTGACCCTGCATTCCACCACTTGGTTGGTGAATCATTATCCGTGCATGCGGCAGTGCTGACCTCTTCCCCGCTGCTCCACCAGACAACAATACTGCACCCATAGAAGCTGCCATTCCTGTGCAAATAGTAGCAACATCTGGACTTACATACTGCATAGTGTCATACATACCAAGTCCGGCATATACCGAACCACCTGGACTATTTACATAAAGAAGAATGTCTTTTTTTGAATCAACGGATTCTAGAAAGAGCAATTGCGCGGTTATAATGTTTGCGATGTTCTCTTCCACCTGCATACCCAAGAATATTATCCTATCCATAATGAGTCGGGAAAAAACATCGATTTCGCGAAAGTTTGTAGGCCGCTCTTCAATTACAGCTCTAGTCATGTTTTCAACATGCTGAACATAATCATCAACAGCAGTCCCACTAATATTTTGGCCTTTTACAGCATATTTTCTGAATTCCTCAGTATTAATCATTTCTATAAGTTAAAATAATGGATGTAAAAATAAAAAAGTCCTGTCTACAGGACTCCTTCAAAACTTAAAATGATATGATTTGGTTCAAAATCACAGCTTTCTGAATTCATCCAATGAAACAGTTTTTTCCTTTACTGTCACTTCATCTTTAATGTAATCTAAAACCTTTTGAGATTGAACCTGATTAAAAACCTTCATATAGTTTTCCCCATTCTCACCTTGAAGGTAATTATTGGCGAAAGTATCAAGTTGATCATTCATCTGATCACCCATTCCGGATCCTGCAAATTGTTGTTTAATCAATTCTTTAGCCTCATTGATAACATCCTCATGTTCAACTTTTATATCTTGGTTTTTCACAATCAAATTTCTGATCAAGGACCATTTTAGCTCTTTTGCATAAGACGTATACTCAAGCTCCATTAACTCAGGAGTGATATTATCATTGGTTCGGATCAGCCACTTCTTCAAAAATTCATCAGGCAAATTGATTTTTGCAGCTTCAGTAAGCTTCTCTCTCACCTGATGATCAAAGAATTTTTCTTCCTCTCCTTTATAATTCTGTGAAACAATTTCTTTAACCCGATCTCTGAATCCAGCTTCATCCTTAATGGTACCCTTGCCAAATGTTTTGTCAAAAAGATCTTGATTTATCGGCGCAAGTTTATGGTGATTAATACCCTGGACAGTAAATGTTAGTTTTTTTAATTTTTTAAATTCTTCGTCATCGATCCTAAGCTGATTCTTAATAACATTATCATGTTTAAAGCTCTTCTTGGGATCAATTTCAACTTCTGTTCCTACCTTAATTCCGGTAAGTTTTTTTAGAGTACCCTTTTCTACATCTCTTAAATCAATATTTATTTCTTGATCAACTGATCCATCTTTCGACTTAATTGCACCATATACTGTATCCTTATCAGACGTGATGTTCGGGTTCTCCATCTCTCCAAATTGGCGTTGTAGATTTTCAATTGTTTCATCGATAACCTTTTCATCTACTTTGATGAAGTGCTTATCTAACTTCACTTTCTTATCCACTTTTAAATCGAATGGTTCCGCAAAACCAATCTCATACTCAAACTCAAATGACTCTTGATTCTCCCAATCAAATTCTTCATCCTTCTGAACTGGTAGCGGTTCACCTAGAAACTGAGTATCGCTTTCTCGCAGGTAGGTATTTAGTTTTTCAGAAACGAGTTTGTTGATCTCTTCAACGATAAGGGCATTTCCATACATCTTTCGGATCATACCTTGAGGTACTTTTCCCTGTCTAAATCCCTTGATGTTAGCTGTCTTGCTATACTCTTTAATTTTTTGATCTACACCTGGTTGAAAATCAGCTCGGTTTACGCTAATTTTAATAACACCTTGTGTTTTTTCGTTTTTGTCAAAAGTTATTTTCAACGTACTATTGTTTGGTATTTATAAAATAAAAACCCTCTTACACGACCCTGTCCTGATAGCTATCGGGAGGTCTCGGAAAGAGGGTTGTTTTAATGTGCGGATGGAGGGACTCGAACCCCCATGCCTCGCGGCGCTAGATCCTAAGTCTAGTGCGTCTACCAATTTCGCCACATCCGCAATTTTCAATGCTCGAACTTTTTCTTGCTTCGAAAATTGGATGGCAAAAGTAGGTAATATTTTTGATTCAACAAGAGATTAATTTTGTAAAATTATTATGGTAGTAGAGGAAGATTTAGAATCAGAAAAAAAAGAGATAATTAGACGTTATAGACGTCTACTCAGAAAAGCCAAACCAATTCTGAAAGATGGGGATGCTAAAATTATAAAAAAGGCATTCAGTACTTCTATGGAAGCTCATAGTGGAATGAGAAGAAGGTCTGGAGAACCTTATATATTTCATCCATTGGAAGTTGCTGAGATTTGTGTGGCCGAAATAGGATTAGGAACAACATCAATTGTGGCAGCTCTCCTGCATGATGTTGTTGAAGATACCGATTATGAATTAGATGATATAGAAAGACTTTTTGGTAAAAAAGTAGCAATAATCATAGATGGTCTAACCAAAATATCTGGAGTATTTGACCATGGTAGTTCGCAGCAAGCAGAAAACTTCAGAAAAATGCTACTTACACTATCTGATGATGTAAGGGTGATTCTAATAAAGCTCGCCGATAGGTTACATAACATGCGAACATTAGAAAGCATGCCGAGGAATAAGCAGCTTAAGATTGCTAATGAAACCATATATCTATATGCACCACTTGCACATCGTTTAGGACTGTATGCATTCAAGTCTGAGTTAGAAGACTTGTATCTTAAGTATAGTGAACCTGAAGTTTATGATGAGATAGCTGGCAAGATCAATGAGACGAAAGAAACTCGAAATAAATTCATAAGGAATTTCATAAGACCGATAAAGGATAAGTTAAACTCCTTGCAAATCGAATATGAAATAAAAGGAAGACCGAAATCGATTCATTCCATCTGGAATAAAATGAAAAAGCAGAGTGTGCCCTTCGAAGAAGTGTATGATTTGTTTGCAGTTCGGATAATACTTGATGTATCCTATAAAGATGAAAAAGCTTATTGCTGGCAGGTATATTCACTTGTCACTGATTATTATCAACCTAATCCGGATAGATTAAGAGATTGGATTAGTATACCAAAGGCTAATGGTTATGAGTCTTTGCATACTACAGTAATGAGTGATACCGGAAAATGGGTCGAAGTTCAAATTCGAACAACCCGGATGGATGAAATAGCCGAAAAAGGGTATGCCGCTCACTGGAAATATAAGGACGGTAGGTCAACGGATGAAACTGGCCTTGAGATGTGGATTGCAAAGGTTCGTGAGATTCTGGAGCAGAATGATGGAAATGCGATAGAATTTGTAGATGATTTCAGATCTAATTTATACAGTGACGAAGTTTTTGTATTTACTCCTAAAGGAGATTTGAGAACGCTCCCTCAAGGTGCTACTGCTTTAGACTTTGCTTTTGATATTCACACGGAGATTGGAGAGCACTGTCTAGGAGCTAAAGTCAATCAGAAATTGGTTCCTCTAAATTTCGAACTTAAAAACGGAGATCAGGTTGAAATTCTCACTTCAAGCAAACAAAAACCCAATGAGAGCTGGCTTCAGTATGTAGTAAGCTCAAAGGCCAAATCTAAAATCAAAGATGCACTTAAAGAAGAACGGAAAGTTTTTATAGATGAGGGTCGTGAAATAGTAAAAAGGAAATTGAAACAACTCAAAATTGATTACAGGCAATCAGTTCTTGAAGAAATAGCAAACTATTTCAATGTAAAGAGTGCTTCCGACCTTTTGTATCTCGTCGGAACAGGAAAGATCGACCACTCATTGATTAAATCATTCAGAAAGTCAAGTAAGAATGATGTAAAAAAACCAACTGTCAGAGGCGCAAAAGATGTTGAAGAGAAATTAAGCAGGGTTAGAAAAACAGATAGTGATTTACTTTTACTAGGAGAGGATCTAGATATCATAGATTATAAATTTGCAAAATGCTGTAATCCCATAGCCGGAGATGATGTATTTGGATTTGTAACTGTGAATGATGGAATTAAAATTCATAGGACAACCTGCCCAAATGCAGCTGAGTTACTTTCAAATTATGGTTATCGAATTATTAAAGCTAAATGGGCTTCATCACGCAAGCACTCTTTTGAGGCAACCTTATCAATAATTGGTACAGATAGAATGGGCTTGGTAAGTGATGTGTCTAATATTATTTCTGAGGAGCTCAAAGTAAATATGAGATCCCTCTCTATTAATACTGAAGGGGGAATCTTTGAAGGAATTATTCGCTTATATGTAGAAGACACTTCGCATTTAGATATACTATCTAAAAAATTAGAAAAAGTGAATGGAGTCGTTAAGGTCAGTAGGAGCAACTGATCCAATTCCATAAGTATATTTGCAATATGCAGGGAAAGAACATCATGGATGAGGTGAAAAAAATCTTTCAAGCTCATCTTGAAAACAAGAATTTGAGAAAGACACCTGAAAGGTTTGCTATCTTGGAAGAGATATACCTGCGTGAGGGTCATTTCGACGTTGAATCGCTCTATGTTAGCATGAAAGACAAAAATTATAGAGTAAGTCGAGCAACAGTATATAATACTCTGGATTTATTGGTTGATTGTGACTTAGTTACCAAGCATCAATTTGGTAAAAACTTGGCACAATTTGAGAAAGCCTATGGGTTCCGTCAACATGATCATCTAATCTGTACAGATTGCAATAAGGTTCATGAGTTTTGTGATCCGCGCATTCAGAACATCCAAACTACCGTTGGTCAACTATTAGAATTCAAAGTAATGCATCACTCGTTAATATTATATGCTGCTTGCGAGAAAGAAAACTGTGAAAACAAAATAGCCTCCTAAAGAAATCTTTTAATGAAATACACAAAAGAAATACAAGACAAAGTACTCAAGCTCCATTTTTCTGGTGATCTTATAGGAGAAAACAATGGTCCTGAAGTTGTAGAATTAGCCAATGACGCATTATCCAATGGGGTTACCCATTGTTTATTGAATATCTCAGAAGTACGGTATATAAATAGTAGCGGAATTGGTGTTCTTATCACACTTCTTACAAAATTCCGAAATAAGAATGGTGAACTATATATTATTAAGCCATCAGATCATGTTAACAAGCTTCTTATAATGACAAAACTTCAAGCAATCTTTAATATTGCAGAATCAGAAGAAGAAGCACTCCAAAAAATCAGATAGATGTCAAAAGTAGATGTACTCTTAGGCCTTCAATGGGGAGATGAAGGCAAGGGTAAGGCCGTGGACTTCCTTGCACCAAAGTATGATGTTGTAGCGAGATTTCAAGGGGGTCCTAATGCAGGACACACTTTGGAATTCGATGGTAAGAAACATGTACTTCATCAAATACCCTCTGGGATATTTCACCCAGATATTATAAAT